>DDVW01000011.1:0-2428 GCA_002345545.1 Stenotrophomonas sp. UBA2302
GCCTGGACGTGTTGCGGGCGTTGCAGCGGGAGCCGGCAACCCGCACGGCGTTGCTGCGCGAGCTGGAGCACGCGCAGGGCCGGTATCCCGGCTATGACGCGGCATTGCAACGAGGCCAACGGATGCTGGCCGATCCACGACCCGATGAAGGTGCGGCACGGCAGATCGCAGCGGCATTGGCGACCCTGCTGCAGGCCGCGGCACTGCTGCGTGCGGACAGCCCGTCCGCGATGCCCTTCATTGCCGCGCGGCTGGCGGAATCCGCACCAGGGCCGTGCTACGGCATGCTGCCGGCGAGCCTGCCGTTTGCCAGGCTGTTTGAACGCGCGTTGCCGACGGACTGATCAGCCGTTGCCGTCGAGGTGGCTGTCAAAGCGCACCACCCGGTTGCGGCCGGTGCGCTTGGCCCGGTACAGCGCCGTATCGGCCTTGCGCAACAAGGTCAGGCCGGCCACGCCATCATCCGGGTAGGTGGCCACGCCCAGCGACACGGTGACCGGTGGCAGGGGCTTGCCATTGAACGTCACCGACAGCTGTGACACCGCCAGCCGCAGCTCCTCGGCATAGCGCTCGGCGGCCGGACCATCGGTCTCGGGCAGGATCAGGGTGAATTCCTCGCCGCCGTAACGGCAGGCGATGTCCTCGCCGCGAACGCGCGAGGAGAGCAGTTCCCCCAGCGCCGCCAGNNGCATCAGCACCGACAGCGGCAGCCTGCGGCGTCCGCAGCGGGCCAGTTCGCGGGTCAGCGACTCTTCCAGATAGCGGCGGTTGTACAGCCCGGTCAGCGGATCGCGGATGGACTGCAGCGCAGCGATTCGCGCAGCCGCAGATTGCTCAGCGCCAGTGACAGCTGCTCCATCGCCGATTCGGCAATGGCCAGTCGCGGCAGCGGGCCGGGACCTTGCCCGCACAGGAACAGGAAGCCGATCTGGGTGCCCTGTGCCGACATCGGGATGCAGGCAGTGGTGATGCACGCATCCGCGGCCGGTGCGGCGATGTGCGGGCAGCTGGCATCGTGGCGCAGGTCGTCGATCACATGCGGCTGACTGCGACGGATCGCCCAGCAGTCGCCTGGCGCGAGGAAGGTTGCCGTTTCCACCAGTGGCGTGCCCCAGCTGACGAGGCTCTCGGCGTGGTCATTGGACGCGCGCAGCAGGTAGACCGTGCCGGCGGTGCCGGGAAGCAGCGCTTCCAGCGTACGCGCGGTGATCTCCAGCGCCTCTTCCGGATTGGCACAACTCTGCAGCAGGCCGGTGTAGCGGCCCAGCGTGTGCAGGTCCGCGCTGGCCCGCTCCATCTGTTCCAGGCTGGCGCTCAATTGCTGGCTGGCACTGGCGGCGCGTTTCTCCGCACGGCTGCGCCGGTTGAGTTCCGAAAGCAGGATGCCGTAGCCCGAGATCAGCACGATCAGCCCGAACGGAATACCGGCCAGTGCCAGTCCCAGCAGCAGGTCGGCACTGCGGCGCGAACTGGCTGCGCGCTGGACCAGCAGTTCCTGTTCCAGGCTCACCATGGTCAGCGCCTGTTCGCGGATCGCGCTGGTGGTGCGGAAGGCGTTCTGGCTGATCGCCGCGCGTGCCGGCTCCAGTCCCTGCCGGTCGTAGATGTCGACCACGTGCTGGATCTGCGACAACCGGCGTTGTGCCAGCGCCTCCAGCTTCTGGGCGTTGCGTACCTGCTGGGGGTTGTCGTGCAGTGCCCTGGTCAGGTTGGACAGCAGCACCGGCACGCGCTCCACGCTCATCTGGTAGTCCAGCAGATAGGCCTCGCTGCCGGTGAGCAGGTAGCCGCGCTCGGCGGACTCGGCATCCAGCATCCTGGCCTGGATTTCATCGATGCGGCCGATCACCTCGTGGGTACTGGCGACCTGCTGCGCATCGTCGATGAAGTGGCGGGCACCAATGAAGACGCCGATGCCAATGCCGATGAAGACGAGTGCCGAAAATGCCAGTGCAACCTTGCTGCCTTTACGCTGCTGCATCGCTACCTTGACCGGGAAAGTGGGAATCGAGGAGTCCACCTGCGCGCCGCTATCCGTGCCCGGAGCGGCGATGTTCCGGCCCGTATGGCCGTGCGGCATCCATCACTGAATGGCGCACGGCCAGTCTATCAATGCTTGGCGTCGTGGGCTTCCTCGCGTGCTTTCCGGGCCATCGCCTCGGCCTCGTCGGCGGCTTTGCGGGCCGCTTCTGCGGTTGCGGCGCTGGCATCGGCGGCGGCATCCTTGATCGCCACGCCGGCGTCCTCGGCAGCCTTGCCGGTCGCATCGGCGGCCCGTTCCAGCGCCTGCCTGGAGTCGTCGGCGGCTGCACGGGTGGCTTCGGCGGCCCGGTCGGCGGCATCGCGCGCATTTTCCGCGGCCGAGTCACCGGCATGGCGCGCGGCTTCGGCGGCATGGTCGGCGGCGGCCGCCGCATCGCGTTTGGCC
>DDVW01000011.1:2766-3180 GCA_002345545.1 Stenotrophomonas sp. UBA2302
GGTGGCGGCGCCAGCGGCGTCAGCAGCAGCGGCACCGGCGGTGTCGGCAGCGGTGGCGGCGGTGTCGGCAGCAGCCTGGGCAGCGTCAGCGGTGGCCTCGCCAGCAGCAGCGGCCTGGTCGGCAGCGACCTGCGCGTCAGCAGCGGCTTCGTTGGCCGAAGCAGCGGCGTCCTGGGCAGCTTCCTGCTGCGAGCAGGCGGCCAGGGCCAGGCCCAGGGTCATAGCGATCAGCAGCTTGTTGATGCTCATTGGTGAATCCTCGTCGTGGAAATTGGGCAACGCGCCATTGCGCGCCGGGAACATGATGACAATCCCATTTCGACTGTCAAGCGACTACGCATTCATATTTCGAAAAATCTTGAATTTTCCAGTCAAATCAGCTCGATAGCGATGGCCGTCGCTTCGCCGCCGCCG
>DDVW01000055.1:0-45564 GCA_002345545.1 Stenotrophomonas sp. UBA2302
GAACAGCACCGATTCCGGCGAGGCCCCGGCCTGCAGCCGCAGCCGCGCGGCAGCCACCGCCCGCTGGCGCTGCTCGATATCGGCCAGCGCGATCTGCAACGCCGCCTGCGCCTGCGCCACCGCAAGATAGCGGCGCGCGGTTTCGGCCAGCAGGTCCAGCCGCGCGGTGGCGCGTTGCGGCGCCAGTGCATCGATATTGGCCTGTGCCAGCAGCCGCCGCGCATCGAGCTTGTCGCCACGCTCCAGCACGCCGGACAGGCTGACCGTGGCCTCGGCTTCACGCACACCGCGCGCGGCGCCGTTGCCGAGCAGGTTTTCCAGCTCCACGCCCAATTGCACGGGCGGGCGCAGTCCGGCAGCGTCACGGCGCGCCTCCAGCACCGGCCGTCGGGCGTCGATCAGGCGCAGTTCGGGGTGATCAAGGGCGACGCGGGCGATGGCCTCGTCCAGCGTCAGAACAACCGGCGCCGGCTGCTGCGCATGCACGCGCGGCACCAGCGCGAAGGCGGCAATCGCCGCCAGGCGCATCCACATGGGATTCTCCAGATAGCAGGTCAGGCGCGGCCAATGGGGCCACGGGCCGGGACGTCAGGCGGCTATCGGAGGGCGGAACAGGCTGTTGGCCGGCTGTACCGGCAGCTGCGGCGTCATCGCCAGCGGTCGCGGTGGCGACGGCGGCAGTGGCAGAACCCACGGCGCTGCGACCAGCGGCAGCATGCTGCCGTGGCCATGGCAGTCGACGCTGTGCACCAGCGCATGCAGCAGGGCATTGGCGCTGTCTTCGTCCGAAGGCGGGATTTCCAGCGTCGCGTCATCGTGCGCGTGCACATCGCCACGGATATCGGCATGACCGAGCATATGGATGTCGGTCAGCGCCGATGCCAGCGAGGTGCCGAACGTCCCCAGGCCGACCAGCACCAGCATCAGCAGGCGCAACAGGTGCAGGCGACGGTGGCGGCGGGCGCAGGGCATCGGCGCAGCCTAGCCGTGGCCGCAGCTGTTACACAATCGCTGCGCTGAACGTGCAGTCATAAAAGCGGCAGAGCAGGCCGCACCGCCGCGGATGGGCTGCATCCGCCACGGTGCGCCATGCCGGTGCCGTCAGCCGGCCTGCTTGCGCTCGGCGATGAAGGCGTGGATCTGCTGCTCCAGCACCGGCAGCGGCACCGAGCCCTGCCTGAGCACCGCGTCGTTGAAGGCCTTCAGGTCGAACTTCCCGCCCAGCTCCTTCTCGGCCAGTGCGCGCAGCTTGACGATGGTGATCTCGCCAAGCTTGTAGCTCAGCGCCTGCGCCGGCCAGGAGATGTAGCGGTCGACCTCGGTGGTCACCTCGTGCTCGCTCAGCGCGGTGTGGTCGCGCAGATAGGCGATGGCGCGCTCGCGGCTCCAGCCGTAGTGGTGCACGCCGGTGTCGATGACCAGCCGCGCGGCGCGCCACATCTCATAGGTGAGGCGGCCGAAATCCTCGTACGGGGTTTCATAGATACCCATGTCGACGCCGAGCTTCTCGGTATACAGGCCCCAGCCCTCGCCATAGGCGGAGATGTAGTTGTTGCGGCGGAATTCGGGCTGCTCGCCCTGCTCGGCGGCCAGTGCGCCCTGCAGCGCGTGGCCCGGATCGGATTCATGCAGGGTCAGCGCCGGCAGGTTGTACAGCGGCCGCGCCGGCAGGTTGTAGGTGTTGACCCAGTAGGTGCCCATGCCGCCACGACCGGCAGTCCAGAACGGGGCGATGTCGTCCGGCACCGGCACGATGGTGAAACGTGCGCGTGGCAGGGTCACGAACTTGCCGATCACCGCATCCACCCGCTTGGAGATCCACGCCGCCCGCCACAGCAGCTCCTCCGGGGTCTTGGCGTAGAACTGCGGGTCGGTGCGCAGGAATTCGAGGAAATCGGCGAAGCGGGTTTCGGCGCTGTTGCCCTCGAAACCGAGCGTGTCGATGATCGTGTTCATTTCCTGCTGGATGCGCTTGACCTCGCTCAACCCCACCGCGTGGATCTGCTGCGGGCTCATGTCCAGGGTGGTGTATTGGCGGATCTGCTGGCGGTAGAACGCCTTGCCGCCGGGCATTTTCTCCGCGGCCAGCGTGGTGCGCGCCTGCGGCACGTATTCCTCGTGGAAGAACTCCAGCAGTGTGGCGAAGGCCGGGATCACGCTGTCGCTGATCGCCTGGCGCGCCTCGGCCTGCAGCTTCTGCTGTTCCTCGGCGGGGATGCCGGCCGGCATCTTCTTCAGCGGCGCGTACAGCGGCGAGGCGGTCGGATCCTGCAGCCCGGCCACCGCGGCGATCGAACCGTCGCGGCCTTCCAGCACCGCACGCGGCACGCTGAAACCGCGTGCCAGCCCGGCGCGCATGTTCTCGGTCTGCTGGCCGAAGTAGCGCGGCACATCGTTCAGCCGCGCGATGTAGTTGCGGTAGTCCTGCACGGTCTTCATCTCGCGCCGGGCCATGAAGCCCAGATTCGACCAGAACGAGGAGTCCGAATTGAACGGCATCTCATAGGCGCGCAGGCGCACCTCGTCGGCGAGGTTCTGGACCTGGTATTCGTAGATGGCGTAGTTGATGCGGTTCTCGGCCGACAGCGTGGCCGGGTCGATCGCCTCCAGCTGTGCCAGCACGTCTTCCCACACCTTCAGCCGTGCCTGCTGCGCGGCCGCGCCGACATCCGGCAGGCGCGTGGCACTGGCCGGCGCGTCGGCGTCCTCGCTGGCCTCGCCGCCACCGGCCTGGCGCCACGCCCATTCCTTTTCATAGATCGCCTTGAACCGGTCATCGGCACTGTGCGCGGCCAGGCTGGCCGGTACCGCGGACTTGGCCGGGGCGGCCGCAACGGTGCCGGCGGGCAGGGTCAGGGCCAACAGCAGGGCGAGGGAGAGCGAGGTTTTCACGGGCAGCGGTTCCGGCGATTGCGAGCCCCGATCATCGCATCGCCGGTCCGGCTCCGGCATGGTTCGAAAGTCCTGTCCGCGTCAGTCGCCGGCCTTGTCGCGCTTCCAGCCGCGGTGGCGGATATCCAGGCGCAGGCTGTAGAGCGCGGTGAAGGTGGGGAACAGGTTGCCCAAGATGCCCACCGCGTCGTTCTTGCCGAAGATGAAGTAGCTCAGCGTCATCAGGCTGCCGAAGATGCTCATGTACCAGAACAGGCGCGGGATCACCGGCTTGCCCTGGCGCTTGCTGGCGATGAACTGCACCAGCCAGCGGCCGCCGAACATCAGGGTGCCGGTCAGGCCGATCAGCTTCCACGGCGACATGTGCACGCCGGTCCACTCCAACCAGGGCAGCGGCTGGTTCATGAAATCCATGCTCAGACCTCCTCCACCGCCGTGCGCCGGGAGCGGGTGATCAGCCACGCCACGCCGCGCAGGTCACGGATACCGACCAGCGCGCGGCCGAGGTTGTTGTACTTGGACACACCGGCGGTACGGTGGCGGTGGTTGACCGGCACGCTCTGCGTCTGCCAGCCGGCGCGCTGCATCAGTGCCGGCAGGTAGCGGTGCATGTGGTCGAAATACGGCAGGTCGAGGAACGCCTCGCGCTCGAACAGCTTGATGCCGCAGCCGGTGTCGGGCGTGTCATCGCGCAGCAGCCGCGCGCGGATGGCATTGGCCCACTTGCTGGCCCAGCGCTTGGAGCCGGAATCCTGGCGGTTCACGCGCCAGCCGGCGAACAGCTTCACCCCGGGCGCGGCGGCGGCACGTGCGGCCAGCAGTTTGGGGATGTCGGCCGGGTCGTTCTGGCCGTCACCATCCAGCGTGGCGATCCACGGCGCGCGCGCGGCCTTGGCGCCGGTGCGTACCGCCGTGCTCTGCCCGCTCTGGCTGACATGGTGCAGCACCCGGAGTTCCGGGGTGGCCGCCTTCAGCGCCTGCAGCACCGGCAGGGTGTCGTCGCGCGAATGGTCGTCGACGTAGATGATCTCGAAGGGCAGCTGCCCGCGCAGTGCGGCGGTGATCTCGGCGACCAGCGGGGCGACGTTGTCGCGTTCATTGAAGACGGGAACAACCACTGAAAGCATGGGTTGGCTCATCGCAGGGTCCGTTCAGTGGTGCGTATTAAGGAAACACAATAGGCATTTTCCGTGTCCCCGCTTACTGGAGCGTGAAATCAGGCGCGCGAACCGCTGCTGCCGGTTTTTGCCGCAGTACGCCCGGCTGCCCGCGCCCATTCACCCCCGTCACCGGCCTGCCGCTCCCCGGAGCGACCATCGGCATACGTGTGCTGGCCGATGACACAAGGCGGAAACGGCGGACGCGCACGATAGCGACGCCGATGTCGGAAACATGTCCGAAATCTGCCACCGGGCCGCCGCGATTGCCAGCCGCCGCAGTGCCGGAGGGTTCAGCCGGTGGGGCCGAAATAGTCCCGGCACCACGCCACCACCGGGGGCAGGCCCACCTCGATGGGCGTGACCGGCTCGTAGCCGAAGGCGGCCCTGGCCCGCGAGGTATCGGCCATGGTCTGCACCATGTCGCCGGGCTGCATCGGTTTGTAGACCTTCTGCGCCGGACGCCCGGCCGCCGCGGCGATCACGTCGATGAAGTGCTCCAGCTCCACCGGCGTGTGGTTGCCGAGATTGAACAGCTGGTGCGGCGTTGTCCCGGCTGCGGGGTGCGACAGCGCGCCGAGAATCCCGGCGACGATGTCGGAAACATGGGTGAAGTCGCGCCGCATCCGGCCATGGTGGAAGACATCGATGCTGCGCCCGGCCAGCACCGCGCGGGCGAACAGCAGCGGTGCCATGTCCGGTCGGCCCCACGGCCCGTACACGGTGAAAAACCGCAGGCCGGTGGCACGCAGGCCGTACAGCTGCGCGTAGGTATGGGCCATCAGCTCGTTGGCGGCCTTGGTCGCCGCATACAGCGAGCGCGGCTGGTCCACGCGCTGGTCCTCGGAGAACGGCGGCGTGGCCGAATCGCCATAGACCGAGCTGCTGGAGGCGTAGACGAGATGCTGCACGCCACGGTGGCGGCACAGTTCCAGCAGGTTGACGAAGCCGACCAGGTTGCTCTGCACGTAGGCGTGCGGATTCTCCAGCGAATAGCGCACCCCGGCCTGCGCGGCCAGGTGGATCACCCGGCTGGGCTGCACTTCATCGAACAGCGCGGCCAGTCCGTCGCGGTCGGTGAGGTCGAGCACGCGGATATCGACCTGCGGGCACAGCGCCTTGACGCGATCGTGCTTGAGCTGCGGGTCGTAGTAGTCGTTGAAGTTGTCCAGCCCGACCACCCGCTCGCCACGCGCGGCCAGCGCCTGGCAGGTGTAGGCACCGATGAAACCGGCCGCGCCGGTGACCAGAATCGTCATGGGCTCACGCATTCCCCGGCCCGGAAGGCCTTTGGTCCAGTGCGGCAATCCGGCCGCATTGCCGTTCGCGCGGACGCTGCCACGAAGGCGGCCGACATACTGCTGGCAGGCATCGCGCCCGCTTCCCGAAGGCGCGGGCGCTGCCCGGCCACGCTGGAATCCGGGGCAACGGGCATGGCGCGGTCACACAAGGACTCAGCCCTGCTGACGACTGCGCAGCCGTTCCAGCACGCCCTCGAGCGTGTCCAGATCGGTGTAGTGGATCACCAGCTTGCCCTTGCCGCCGCGGCCGTGGCTGATCGCCACCTTGGTGCCGAGGGATTCGGACAGTTCGGTTTCCAGCGAGGCGATATCGGCCTGCGGCGTGGCCGCGGCCGGCTTGGCCTTGCGCGCACCGGGCACCTTGCCGGCGGCGAACTGCTGCGCGCGATACTCCACCTCGCGCACCGACCAGCCCTCATCGGCCGCTTCCTGCGCCAGCTTGGTGGCCAGTTCCGGCGCCAGCGTCAGCAGCGCGCGGGCATGGCCCATTTCCAGCCGGCGGCTTTCCAGCAGCACGCGCACGCCGATGGGCAGGTCGATCAGCCGCAGCAGGTTGGACACCGAGGCGCGCGAGCGGCCGACCGCCTGCGCCGCCTCGGCGTGGGTCAGCGAGAACTCGCTGACCAGCCGCGCCAGTGCTTCGGCTTCTTCCAGCGGATTGAGGTCTTCGCGCTGGATGTTCTCGATCAGCGCCATCGCGATGACGGTGCGGTCTTCCAGCTCGCGCACCACCGCCGGCACTTCGTCCAGCCCGGCCAGGCGCGAGGCGCGCCAGCGGCGTTCACCGGCGATGATCTCGTAGTTGCCGCCCTCGACCTGGCGCACCAGGATCGGCTGGATGACGCCTTGCGCGCGGATCGAATCGGCCAGCTCGGCCAGCTTGGCCTCGTCCATGTCGCGGCGCGGCTGGTACTTGCCCGGCTGCAACGCATCGATGGGCAGCTTGCGCAGCACTTCGCCGGGTTGCGGCTCGGCCACCGCGGCCACGGAGACCGGCGACATCGCGCCCTTCGGGCCCAGCAATGCATCCAGGCCGCGGCCCAGCCCGCGCTTCTTCGCCGTTGCCATCAAATCGCCTCCACGGCCCGCACGGCCTGCTTGCGTTCGTTGTGGCGGCGGATGATCTCGCCCGCCAACCCCAGATAGGCCACGCCACCACGCGAGTTGCGGTCATAGCCGAGGATGCTCTGGCCGTGGCTGGGGGCCTCGGCCAGGCGCACATTGCGCGGCACGATGGTGCGGAACACGCGGTCACCGAAGTATTCGGTCAGCTGCGCCGATACCGCGTTGGCCAGGTTGTTGCGCACGTCGAACATGGTGCGCAGCACGCCTTCGATCTCCAGCGCCGGATTCAGGTTGACCTTCAGCGCGTCGATGGTCTCCACCAGCGCGCTCAGGCCTTCCAGCGCGTAGTACTCGCACTGCATCGGCACGATCACCGAATCGGCGGCGGCCAGCGCGTTGAGGGTGAGCAGCGACAACGCCGGCGGACAGTCGATCAGGATGTAGTCGTATTCGTCGCGGATCGGCGCCAGCGCGCGCTTGAGGCGCTGCTCGCGACCCTCCTGCTCCATCAGCTGGATCTCGGCGGCGGTCAGGTCGATGTTGCCGGGCAGCAGGTCATAGCCTTCCGGCGCACGCACCCGCACCTCGACGGCGCTGTTCTCGCCGAGCAGCAGGTCACAGGTGGAGGCGGCGACCTCACGCTTGTCCACGCCGCTGCCCATGGTCGCGTTGCCCTGCGCGTCAAGATCGACCAGCAGCACGCGCTTGGGAGCGGCGGCAAGGGACGCCGCCAGGTTGACAGCCGTAGTGGTCTTGCCGACGCCGCCTTTCTGGTTGGCGATGGCGATGATGCGAGCCATGCAGGAGAGCCTCGTTGGCGGAGTGGGACTGGGCATTATGGGGGCAGCGGCGCGCGGGCGGAAATCGGCGGCGCGGCGCGGACCGTGCGGGAAACGGAAAACCGGTGACGGGAAGCGGCTCGCGCCCGGGTAAAACCGCGGTAAACCTCAGGCGCGGCGCCCGACCACCACCAGATGGCGGTCGCCCACCAGCCCGGGCACCTGCAGTGGGCGTACCTCGCGGACCTCCCAGTCCGGGGGCAGCTGGGCGATTTCCTCATGCGGATGCACGCCCTTCATCGCCAGCAGCTGCCCGCCCGGGCGCAGCAGATGTCCACCGACGCGGATGATGCCGGCCAGCGTGTCCATCGCGCGCGCGGTCAGGTTGTCGAACGCTCCCGGCTCGTCCAGCGCCTCAGCCCGCGATTCGGCCACCCGTGCATTGTCCAGCCCCAGCTGGCGCACGGCTTCGCGCAGGAAGCGGGCCTTCTTGCCGTTGCTTTCCACCAGCGTGACCTGCAGCTGCGGATGGGCGATGGCCAGTGGAATGCCGGGCAGGCCGGGGCCGGTGCCCAGGTCGGCCAGCCGCCCCGAATCCACATGCGCGGCCATGGCCAGCGAGTCGAGCAGGTGGCGGGTGACCATTTCGCGCGGATCGCGGATGGCGGTGAGGTTGTAGGTGCGGTTCCAGCGCACCAGCAGCGCCAGATAGGCCAGCAGCGGCGGGGCCAGGGCGGCGTCCAGGCCCATGGCCTGCAACCCGTGCTGCAACTCGGACGCCACGTCGGGCGGAAGGGAGGTGTCGTTCATGGCGGGATTATCGCAAAGGGCGGAATTGGGTGAAGCGGAGTGATGCGCGGGAAGACGCGGGAGCGCGTGGCTTTTACCCACGTCGCACTCCGCTTCACTCACGGCTCAAAACGGGTACCACGCCAGCGCGGCGCGGAATCCCGGCGCGGCCTGCCACTCGTGCAGTTGCCAGCGCGACGCCTCGCCCAGCCCCGGATCGCACCACACCAGCCGCAGCACACCGGCCGCATCCGGGGCGAAGCACAGCTTCTCCAGGCCGAAGGAAATACCGTGGCCGTGTGCCTTCAGCAGCGCCTCCTTCGCGCACCAGACGCGGAAAAACCAGGCTTCGCAGGCGGCATCGTCCAGCGCATCCAGCCAACGGACTTCATCGGCATGGAAAAACCGGCGGACCACCTCGCGCATCTGCCGGCGTGGGCGCTGCTGCTCCAGATCCACGCCCAGCCGCGCACCCTCGCCCAGCGCCACCAGCAGATGACCCTTGCTGTGGCTCCAGCCGGTGCCGTAATGGTCCAGCGCACCGATCAGCCAGGGCCGGTTGCGCTCATCGCGGGTCAACGGCAGTGCCTGCGGCGTGTAGCCCAGCTCTTCCGCCAGCAGCTCGCGCGCCTGCGGTTCGCCGCGCGCGCCCGGCGTGTGCGGCAGCAGCCACACCCGCACCGGATCAAAGCGCCAGCACGGCACCTGCGCAGTCATCAGGCCAGACCTGGCCGGGGCCGAGTCGACAGTGCTTTCACAAGGCTGCGTGTTGACTGCAGCAGTCGCACCGGCAGCGGTGCTTTTTGGCAGGGAGATTGCGATATGGGCATCATCATCTGGTTGATCGTCGGAGGCGTCGTCGGCTGGCTGGCCAGTCTCATCATGCGACGTGACGCGCAGCAGGGCATCATTCTCAACATCGTGGTCGGCATTATCGGCGCCATGATCGCCGGCTTCCTGTTCAGTGGTGGCAGCATCAACGCGGCCATCACCCTGCGCTCGTTCCTGCTGTCACTGGTCGGTGCCGTCGTACTGCTGGCCATCGTCAACCTGTTCACCCGCAAGAGCGTGCGCTGACCCCGCTGCGGCGTGCTGATCGACAAGGCCCGGCGGATTCCGTCGGGCCTTGTCCGTTTCTGCCGGCAGAGCACACATCGTTGCCGTGCTCCGCCAGGCCCGCTCAGCCCAGCTGCACCCAGGCCGGCGCATGATCGCTGGGCCGCTCCCAGGTACGGGGTTCGCGGTCGATACCCGAGGCCACCGCACGCGGCTTGAGTGCGTCGGACACCAGGGTCAGGTCGATACGCAGGCCCAGGTCGCGACGGAAACCGGCGGCACGGTAATCCCACCAGCTGAAGATGCCCCCTTCCTCGCTGTGCAGGCGGAAGGCATCGTGCAGGCCCAGGTCGAGCAGCTTCTGCAACGCGGCGCGTTCGGCGGTGGAGGTGAGGATGTGGTCCTCGTTCCACACCACCGGATCGTGCACGTCGCGCGCATCCGGGGCGATGTTGAAATCCCCCATCACCACCAGCTGCGGATACTTCTGCAGCTCGGCGGCAACCCATTCATGCACCGCCTCGAGCCAGCGCAGCTTGTAGGCGTATTTGTCGGTGCCCACGTCCTGGCCGTTGACCACATACAGGTTGATGATGCGCACCCCGTCGACGGTGCCGGCGATCACCCGCTTCTGCTCGTCCTCGAAGCCGGGAATGCCGATCTGCACGTCCTCGATGGGGCTGCGCGCCAGCAGCGCCACGCCGTTGTAGGTCTTCTGCCCGGCGAACACGTTGCGGTAGCCCAGCTCCAGCAGCCGGGTATCCGGGAACTTGTGGTCTTCCTGCTTGGTTTCCTGCAGGCCGACCACGTCGGGGACAAAGTCGGCCAGCCACTGTTCCAGATGCGGCAGGCGGACGTTGAGCGAATTGACGTTCCACGAAGCGATTTTCATGGGCCGATTCTACCCCCGCCGTTGCGCCCGCCTCAGCGTGAGATCAGATCGATGAAGCGCGCCACCCTGGAGTACGGCGGCTTGAGCAGGTCGCTGCCGGCGCGGCGCGTCTGCCACAGCACCGGCAGGCGCTTGCTCATCGCATCGAAACCGGCGCGGCCGTGATAGGCGCCCATGCCGCTGGCACCGATGCCGCCGAATGGCAGGCCATTGATCGCGAAGTGCAGCAGCGTGTCATTGACGGTGACGCCGCCGGCCACGGTCTGGCCGAGGATCGTCTCCACCGTCGCCCGGTCATGGCTGAACGGATACAGCGCCAGCGGCCGGTCGCGGCCGTTGATGGTGGCGATGGCCTCGTCCAGCGTGCGATAGCCGCGGATCGGCAGGATCGGGCCGAAAATCTCCTCCTGCATCACCGTGGCGTCATCATCCGGCTGCAGGATCAGCGTCGGTGGAAACAGCCGTTCACGGCGCGCGCGTTCGCCATCGATCATCGCCAGCTCGACCACCTGCAGGCCACGTTCGCGCGCATCCCGCACATAGCCTTGCAGCCGCTCGAACTGGGCCGCGTTGATGATGCGGCTGTAATCGCCGGCATCGCTGAAATCGCCATAACGCTGCCGCACCTGCGCGCGCAGCGCCGCCACCAGCGCGGCCACCCGCGACTGGTCGATGAGCACGTAATCCGGGGCGATGCAGGTCTGCCCGGCATTGAACCACTTGCCGGTGGCCAGCCGCGCGGCGGCCGCCTCCACCGGGTAGTCGGCGGCGATCAGCGCCGGCGACTTGCCACCCAGCTCCAGGGTCAGCGGAGTGAGATGCTGCGCCGCGGCGGCCATCACCTTGCGACCGACCGCGGTGGAGCCGGTGAACACCAGATGGTCCAGCGGCAGCGCCGAAAAGGCCGCCGCCACGCCGGCATCGCCCTGCACCACGCTGACGCGTTCGGCGGGAAACACTTCAGCCAGCAAGGATTGCAGGAACGCGGAGGTGCGCGGCGTGTGTTCGGACGGCTTGAGCAGCACATGGTTGCCGGCGGCGATCGCGGTGGCCAGCGGCACCAGCGCCAGGTTGACCGGATAGTTCCACGGCGAGATCACTCCGACCACGCCCACCGGCAGCGGCCGCACCTGGGCCCGCGCCGGCCAGAAGCGCCAGCCCACCCCGACCCGCTCCGGCTTCATCCATCGGCGCAGGTTTGCCAGCAGGTGGTCGATCTCGCCGGTGACGGTCATGCCATCGGCAATCACCGATTCATGCTGCGAGCGATGGCCGAAATCGGCGGCGATGGCCGCACTCATCTCGCCGATGCGGGCCTTGAACGCCGCCCGCAGGCGACGCAGGTCATCGCGCCGCTGCGCATAACCGGGCCGCTGCCGCATCCAGGCCGCACGCACCTGGTCCAGTGTTGCAGCCAGGTCAGCTTCTGGCTGCGCAGCGTCGCAATGCTGTCGCATGCGTGCATTGTGCGCTTGATCCAGCCCGGCGGCTGGCGTTTCGGACATCGTCACAGGCTGCCCTCCCCAGAGCAAGATGTGCCCCACCGGCACGGTGGATGGACGCGAGGCGGTGCGGCATGACCCTCACCACGCCGGCCGATCCCCGCAGGCCGACGCTTTACCGCGTGAACATAGGCACCGGCGCCTGCCGCCGTCAACCGCACGGCCACCATCCCCGGCGTGGTGGGCAGCCGGCGGCGCGGAGCGGGTTTTCCGGCAACGCTCAGGGCACGAACAGGAAGTAGTCGTGCGCCGCCCGCGCCAGCTGCGCGATCGCCGCATCACGCTCGTCGCTACTGGCGCGCGACTGCACGAACACCGCGACGATGGCATGGCCGCGGCCGTCCGGCAGGGTGATCACGCCGACATCATTGATGACATCGCCGACGGTGCCGGTCTTGTGCGCCACCGGGGTGGCCTTGGGCAGCATGCCGCGCAGGCGCGCACTGCCCGTGCGGGTAGCGCCCATGATGTCCTGCAGCACGGCGGTGGTCGGCGCCGCCAGCACCTCGCCCTTCCACACCTTCTGCAGCAGCAGCGCCATCGCGCGGGCGCTGCTGGTGTCGCGTGGATCCGCATTCCAGGTATTGGTGTGGCTGCGACGCAGTTCCTCGCCACGCGGACTGCGCGACAGCTCGCCGTATTCGGCCGGGCCCAGCGGCCGGGCCTGCGAGGCGTCATTGCCGCGGTAGTTGGCCAGCAGCTCCCAGATGTAACGGTCCACGCGCAGGCCGTCGATGCCCAGCGCGCGCATGCGGGCGGTCACCGCATCGGTGCCACCGCCGAGGCGGATCAGGATGTCGGTGGCGTTGTTGTCGCTGACGGTGATCATCATGTGCAGCAGGTCGCGCACGGTGATGGCCGAGCCGGCGCTCAGGTGGGTGTCCATCGGCCCACCCATTTCCGGATAGACATCCTCCGCGCCCAGCGTCACCTGCTGCTGCAACGTCAGCTTGCCCTCATCCACCAGCTTGAGGATGTGCACCGCCACCGGCACCTTCATCGTGCTGGCCATCGGAAACGCGCGGTCGGCGTTGACCTGGACACTGCGGCCGCTTTCCAGGTGCACGATCATCGCGCCGAGGTCGCCGGGCAGCAGCGCCGCCAGACGTGTGGCTTCCTGCTGCAGCGCCACCGGCGTGGCGGCGGGCCTGGCCAGGGCGATACCCGGCAGCAGCAGGCAGGACAGCAGCAGCGGGGCGATGAAGCGTGGACGGCGGCGGGCGGTGCGGACAGCGGTACGGGCGTGATGCATGCGGCAGGTTCCTCCAGAAGCAGAGTGCAACCGTACCGCAGCCGGCCGGGCAACCGTAGCCGGATGGAACACCTGCCGCTCCCAGCCGGTACACCTCCGTATTCGCCGCAGCGTCACAACATGTGCAAACGACAACGGCCGGCTTTCGCCGGCCGTTGTCATCAGCTCAACCACACTGGCCTCAGTGCGAAGATGCCTGGCTTGCCCCCAGTCCGGTTTCCGCACGCACCTGCTGTGCCGGATACGCGGCCCGTTCGGCCTGTGCGTTCTTGCTCTTGTCCAGCACCGAGAACAGCCAGATGCAGAAGAACGCCAGGGTCACCGAGAACAGCGCCGGCGAGGTGTACGGGAACGGCGCCGAGCCGGCCGGATTACCCAGCGTATCCACCCACACCGACGGTGACAGCAAGGTCAGCACCAGCGAGGAGATCAGCCCGGCGAAGCCGCCGATCACCGCGCCGCGGGTGGTGCAGTCCTTCCACAGCAGTGACAGGAACAACACGGGGAAGTTGGCCGAGGCGGCGATGGCGAAGGCCAGCGACACCATGAACGCCACGTTCTGCTTTTCGAAGGCGATACCCAGCAGCACCGCGATCACGCCCAGCACCAGGGTGGTGATGCGCGACACCTTCAGCTCAACGCCCGGCGGCGGATTGCCCTTCTTGAACACGGTGGCATACAGGTCGTGCGACACCGCCGAGGCACCGGACAGGGTCAGGCCGGCCACCACCGCGAGGATGGTGGCGAACGCCACCGCCGAGATGAAGCCCATGAACAGGTTGCCACCCACCGCCTTGCCGACCAGCACCGCGGCCATGTTCGGCCCGCCCTGGATGGTACCGGTGAGCGGATCGGCGTACTCCGGGTTGGTCAGCACCAGTGCGATCGCACCGAAGCCGATGATGAAGATCAGGATGTAGAAATAGCCGATCCAGGTGGTCGCCCACAGCACCGACTTGCGTGCCTGCTTGGCATCGGGAACGGTGAAGAAGCGCATCAGGATGTGCGGCAGGCCGGCGGTGCCGAACATCAGCGCCATGCCGAAGGAGATCGCCGAGATCGGATCCTTGACGAAGCCGCCCGGGCCCATGATCGACAGACCGGTGGCGGCCGCCTCCTCCGCGCTCTTGCCGCTGTTGGCGGCGATCTGGGTCTTGACCCGCACCGCTTCGGAAAACAGCGCCTCGAAGCTGAAGTTGAAGTGCCACATCACCATCAGCGCCATGAAGGTGACGCCGAACAGCAGCAGACAGGCCTTGATGATCTGCACCCAGGTGGTGGCGGTCATGCCGCCGAACAGCACGTAGACCATCATCAGCACGCCGACCAGCATCACCGCGATCCAGTAATCCAGACCGAACAGCAGCTTGATCAGCGCACCGGCGCCGACCATCTGCGCGATCAGGTAGAACAGCACCACCACCAGTGTGCCGGAGGCGGCGAACAGGCGGATCGGCTTCTGCTGGAAGCGGTAGCCGGCCACGTCGGCGAAGGTGAAGCGGCCGAGGTTGCGCAGCCGTTCGGCCATCAGGAAGGTCAGGATCGGCCAGCCGACGAGAAAGCCGATGGCGTAGATCAGGCCGTCATAGCCGTTGATCATCACCGCCGCGGTAATGCCCAGGAACGAGGCCGCCGACATGTAGTCGCCGGCAATCGCCAGGCCGTTCTGGAAACCGGTGATGCCGCCACCGGCGGTGTAGAAGTCCGACGCCGACTTGGTACGCCCGGCCGCCCATTTGGTGATACCCAGGGTGGCGACCACGAACACCGCGAACATGATGATCGCCGTCCAGTTGGTGGGCTGGCGCACGGTCTGGCCGATGTCGCCACCGGCCGCCAGCACGCTGCCGGCCACCGCCATCAGCGCCATCGCGCTGCCGATGCGAAGCAGGGAACGGCTCATTGCACCTCCTCCACGATCTGGCGGGTCAGCCGGTCGAATTCCTTGTTGGCGCGGCGCACATAGAAGCCGGTGATGGCGATGGTGAAAACCATCAGCCCCATCGCAATCGGGATGCCGATCGTGGACACCCCGCCGTTGATCGGCCGCGCCAGGAACTCCTTGTCGAAGGCGATCAGTCCGATATAGCCGTAATAGGCCAGCAGCATCAACGCGGTCAGGGTCCAGCCGAGCCGGTTGCGCGTCTGTCGCAGGCGCTGATAGGCCGGGTGTGAGGCGATCCGCTCGATACGGGGATCGTTGGAAGCATTCATCAGGATTCTCCAGATCTGGGGAAGGCGGCTGCTGGACACCGGCACCAGGCCGGTGTCCAGCAGCAACATGAGTGCTCCCCGTGGGGTAGGGAGATGGAACACGTACCGGCGCCATCAGGCGCCGGCAGACAGCGGTCAGAAGCTGTACTTGGTGGTGAACTGCAGGCGGCTGATATCGCCCTTGCGGCCATCCTCGATCTCGCGCACGCCGTACATCAGCTCGGCGCCGACATCGACCTTGGGCATCGGTGTGTAGAACACGTTGCCGCGGATCGACTGCACGCTCCTGGTCACCAGCGGGCCGGTGATCGATGCATCGTTGTCGTAGTCGCTGCGTGCGTAGATCAGGTTGGTGCGCAGCTTCGGCGAGAACGCATGGCGCCAGCCGACATACGCCGCCACCACCCCGGTCGGGTCCAGCTCATCGCGGATCGCGTCGTAGGCACTGTCGCCGGTGATGCCCAGACCGATGTAACGCGAGATGCCCTCGCCGCCGGTGAGCTGGTAGTGCAGCGAATCGCTGTCGCCCATCACCCACTTGCCCCCCAGGGTCAGGCCGCCGGCCATCTTGCTGGCGTCCGCACCGGTGGTGTGGTTGTCCACCTTCAGCTGGCGCAGCAGGCCGGCCATGCCGAAGGTGCCCCAGTCGCCCTTCCAGCCGTAGCGCACGGTCAGATCAGGCAGGCTGCCGCGGTCGGAGTTGGCGGCGCCGACCAGTGTGGTCTCCGGGTTTTCCAGCGCCACACTCAGGCCGCCCTTGGTGTAGCGCACCTGCGCCTGGCGCACGAACACCACGCCATCGGTCGGGCCGACGAAATCCACCGCTTCCGGAATCGAGGCCGCGTCCATGAAGTTGGACCAGGTCTGGCCGGCCAGCCAGTTGTTCCAGTACATGTAGGCATGGCGCAAGGTCACGCCGTAGGTATTGGTCGCGCTCTGGTTGCCCAGCGAATTGCCGAAGAAATCCATCTCCACCAGTGCGCCGGCCTTGTCACCGCTGTCGGTGACGTGGTCCACGCCGAGGTTGAAACGCGAGAACTTGGCATGGGCGTTGTAGTCCACGCTGGAACGCTCGCCCGAGCCGCCCGCGCCATGCACCGGCGTCTGCCCGGGCAGGTACAGCGCACGGCCGGTGGCATCGTCGGCCAACTGGCCGTCACCGGTCTGGGTGGCGAGGAAGTCGGCCTTGATGAAACCGCCGAACTTGAACGTGGTGCCCGGCGCCGCGCCCGGCGTGATGCTGGTGACCTGCACCGGCTGCTTGCCGGCCGGTACTGCCGGCGTGGTCGCGCGTTCGGCCTGCACGGTGCGCACCTGCTGCACGTCGCTGTGCGCCTGCGTGATCGCCCCCTGCAGTTGCTGCTGGGTGGAAAGCAGCAACTGCACCTGGCGCTCCAGCTCCAGCACGCGCGCTTCAAGCGCCTGCTCCCTGGCGGTCTGCGCGAACGCCATGCCCGGCGCGACCAGTGCCACAACCAGTGCGGCAACGAGGGGTTTGCGGGCGGTCTTCAACCTCTGTCGATTCATTGGAACGGCCTCTCTCCCGGCTGGCGGTCTGCACAGTCGCGGCCAGCGTGCGCGGCTTCCACGACGCGGGGCTATTCGCCATTAGTCGAATCCGGACCCCCATTCGACCATCGTCTAATCCGGGGGGCAGCGCGGAAGCTGATGGATGCGGCACACTTGGGAAGTTCCGGCTGTGCCATACACAGCTCCCCCATTGGTTACAAGTGCAAAGGTGAGGGTTGCCATGACTGATGTTTATCCCGTTGATGCCGCATTCGCCGCCAAGGCGCGGATCGACAAGGCCACGTACCAGCGGCTGTACCGCGAGTCGCTGGAGAATCCCGATGCGTTCTGGGGCAAGGCCGCCGAACGGCTGGACTGGTACGTCAAACCGACCAAGGTCAAGGACGTCAGCTACCAGCTGGATGATTTCCGCATCAAGTGGTTCGAGGACGGCGTGCTCAACGTCAGCGTCAACTGCCTGGACCGGCAGCTGGCCACGCGTGGCGACAAGACCGCGCTGCTGTTCGAACCGGACAGCCCGGATGCACCGGCGCAGCACGTCACCTACCGGCAGCTGCACGAACGCGTATGCAAGCTCGGCAACGCACTGCGCGCGCTGGGCATCAGGAAGGGCGACCGCGTCACCATCTACCTGCCGATGATCGTCGATGCCGCGGTGGCGATGCTGGCCTGCGCCCGTGTCGGCGCCGTGCACTCGGTGGTGTTCGGCGGCTTTGCCGCCAACTCCATCGCCGACCGCGTCGGTGACTGCGGCAGCAAGCTGATCATCACCGCCGATGAGGGCCTGCGCGGCGGCAAGAAGGTGCCGCTGAAGGCCAACGTCGATGCCGCGCTGAAGCTGCCGGGCACCAACACCGTGGAAACCGTGCTGGTGGTACGCCACACCGGTGGCGCGGTGGACATGCAGGCGCCGCGCGACCGCTGGTTCCACGACGTGGTCGACACCCAGCCGGCCGAGTGCGAACCCGAGCGCATGAACGCCGAAGATCCGCTGTTCATCCTCTACACCTCCGGCTCCACCGGCAAACCCAAGGGCGTGCTGCACACCACCGGCGGCTACCTGCTGTATGCGGCGTACACGCATGAGTCGGTGTTCGACCTGCGCGAGGACGACATCTACTGGTGCACCGCCGATGTGGGCTGGGTGACCGGCCACAGCTACATCGTCTACGGGCCGCTGGCCAACGGCGCCACCTCGCTGATGTTCGAAGGCGTGCCGAACTACCCCAGCATCTCGCGCTTCTGGGAGGTGATCGACCGCCACAACGTCACCATCTTCTACACCGCACCGACCGCCATCCGCGCACTGATGCGCGAAGGCGCCGAGCCGGTCAAGCGCACCTCGCGCAAGAGCCTGCGCCTGCTCGGCAGCGTCGGCGAGCCGATCAATCCGGAAGCCTGGCGCTGGTACTACGAGGTGGTCGGCGACAGCCGCTGCCCGATCGTGGACACCTGGTGGCAGACCGAGAACGGCGGCATCCTGATTTCACCGCTGCCCGGTGCCACCGACCTCAAGCCCGGTTCGGCAACCCAGCCGTTCTTCGGCGTGCAACCGGCGATCGTCGATGCCAACGGCGAATTCATCGAAGGCGAGGGCGAAGGCAACCTGGTCATCCTCAACTCGTGGCCGGGGCAGATGCGCACCGTGTATGGCGACCACCAGCGTTTCATCGACACCTATTTCCGCACCTATCCGGGCAGCTACTTCACCGGTGACGGCTGCCGCCGCGACGCCGACGGCTATTACTGGATCACCGGCCGCGTCGATGACGTGATCAACGTCTCCGGCCACCGCATCGGCACCGCCGAGGTGGAAAGCG
Organism: Stenotrophomonas sp. UBA2302; assembly: GCA_002345545.1. Classification (GTDB taxonomy): domain Bacteria; phylum Pseudomonadota; class Gammaproteobacteria; order Xanthomonadales; family Xanthomonadaceae; genus Stenotrophomonas. Next base: position 18,250 of record DDVW01000055.1, read on the forward strand.
CGCTAGTGGGTCACCCGAAGGTGGCCGAGGCCGCGGTGGTCGGCTTCCCGCACGACATCAAGGGCCAGGGCATCTACGCCTATGTCACCCTGGTGGCCGGCGAAGCGCAGACCGACGAGCTGCAGAAGGAACTGGTCGCCTGGGTGCGCAAGGTCATCGGCCCCACCGCCACCCCGGACCACCTGCAGTGGGCGCCGGGCCTGCCCAAGACCCGCTCGGGCAAGATCATGCGCCGCATCCTGCGCAAGATCGCCGAGAATGCACCCGACCAGCTCGGTGACACCTCCACCCTGGCCGACCCCTCGGTCGTGGCCTCGCTGGTGGAAGAGCGCAAGGTGCGGTGAAGCGATGAATGAGTGAACAGGAGTGAGGAGTGAGAGAAGCACAGGCAACTTCGGTTGTCCTGTTGCTGGCATCACCCTCCTCCATTCCTCTCCCCATCACTGTTTCGGCCGGGAAAACCGCAGGCCTTTGCCTGGTTTTTCCTCACTCCTCACTTCTCACTTCTCACTCCTGCTCCCATGCCTACCCTGCTGATCGCCGATGACCACCCCCTGTTCCGCGAAGCCCTCAAGGGCGCGGTGCAGCGTGTCATTCCCGGCGTGCGGCTGCTGGAGGCCGACAACGTGGAGGCGCTGTACACGCTGGCCGAACAGCATCCCGATGCCGATCTGGTGCTGATGGACCTGAACATGCCCGGCGCGCAGGGCTTCAACGCACTGGTGCACCTGCGTTCGCTGCATCCGCAGCTGCCGATCGTGGTGGTGTCCGCGCGCGAGGAACCGACGGTGATGCGCCGCGCGCTGGATCACGACGCCTTCGGCTTCATTCCCAAGTCCGCCGATTCGGACACCATCGGCCATGCGCTGACCACCATCCTCGATGGCGAGCGCTGGGCACCGGCCGAGGCCTTCAACGTGCCGCCCACGCCGAACGAGGAGCGTGAGGTCGGCCAGCGCCTGCGCGAACTGACGCCACAGCAGTTCCGCGTGCTGCAGATGCTCGGTGCCGGCAGCCTGAACAAGCAGATCGCCTACGACCTGGGTGTGTCCGAAGCGACCATCAAGGCCCACGTCACCGCGATCCTGCGCAAGCTCGGCGTCACCAACCGCACCCAGGCGGTGCTGATGGCCGGCAAGCTGGCGATCGATGACGACAGCATCGTGCTGCCGCCGGAAGAAGACTGAGCCGCCGCAGAGGCAATCCGCTTTTGCAGGAGCGGCGTAAGCCGCGAAACTACCGGACCTGTAGATAGCAGACGTGTGGATTTTTCCGCATCCGTCGATCAATCCGGTCCCCGAATGGCGTTGTGTCCGGCAAACCACGATCCACCGGCTTTGCGACTCACGCTGCGCAACAGCGGGAGCCGCTGCGCCGGCTTGCTGCTACAATCCGCGCTCCCTTGGGGAGTAGCCTGCTTCCACTCATGGAAGCGCCCACGTCAACATGCTCGGCCAGTGCGCCGTGGCGCGGGCAGCCAGATACGGTTGGCGAGACCAGCGGTTTGCGTGCACAACTCGAGGTTGGGCGTGCCGCATGCCGTCCGCGTCCGCCCGACCAGGTAATCCCGATGTCCCCTCTTTCGATTCTTCTGGTCGGCTTCGCCATGTCCACCGACGCCTTCGCCGCGGCGATCGGCAAGGGCGCGGCGATGCGCAACCCGCGCCTGCCTGACGCCCTGCGTGCCGGCCTGATCTTCGGTGTGATCGAGGCCATCACCCCGGTCATCGGCTGGTGGCTGGGCCGCGCCGCCTCCCGGTACGTGGAAGCCTACGACCACTGGATCGCCTTCGGCCTGCTCGGTGCACTGGGCCTGCACATGATCGTGGCCGGGCTCAAGCCCGATGATGACGACGCCGGCGGCGAAGGCAGCGGCTCACGACATGGCTTCTGGGCACTGGCCGCGACCGGCTTTGCCACCAGCATCGATGCGATGGCCATCGGTGTGGGACTGGCGCTGTTCGATGCGCCGATCGCGGTGGTGGCGGTGGTGATCGGCCTGTGCACGCTGACGATGGTGACCCTCGGCATCATGCTAGGTCGCGCCCTGGGCGCGCTGGTCGGCAAGCGTGCCGAGATCGTCGGCGGCGTGATTCTGATCCTTATCGGCAGCACCATCCTCTACCAGCACCTGCAGCCGGCAACCGCCGTTGCAGGTGCGGGGTAAGCCGCAAAACCGGCGCCTCCCCAGTAGAGCGCGACCATGCTGCACCGGGGCACTGCCGGTGAGCCTCCGCCGGGCATGGCCCAGAGTGCTACCGGCTCGCCTGCTAGCGTTTGCGCAGGTCGTACAGGGCGGTCAGGAACGCGCGCAGCGAGGCCGGCTTCACCGGTTTGGTCAGCACCCGGTAGCCACGCTCGCGCGCCATCCGCTTCAGCTCGTCGCGGCCGTCGGCAGTGAGCAGCGCGCCGGGCAGCGGCCGGCCGGCGGCCTCACGCAGCGCGACCAGCGTATCCAGACCATCCAGGCGGTCGTGCAGGTGGTAGTCCACCAGCATCACGTCGGGCTGCTCGGCGAGCTTTTCCAGCGCCATGTCGACGGTGCTGGCGGCAATCACCTGCACCTTCCAGCGGCCCAGCAACGCGCGCATGCCGTCGAGGATTTCCTGGTCGTTGTCCACGCACAGCACGCGCATGCCGGTCAACGCGCTGTCGGCACCGAAGGCCGGCGGCCGCGGGGCCGGCAGGGTCGCCGGCGTCGGTACCCGTGGCAGGGTGATGGAGAACATGCTGCCGTGACCGGGCTGGCTGCGCGCGTTGAGCGCGTGGTCGAGCAGCCGCGAGATGCGCTGGCAGATCGACAGGCCCAGCCCCAGGCCCTGCTCGCCCCAGTCGAACGGCTGCTGGAAGCGGTGGAATTCATTGAAAATCTGCCGCATGTGGTGCTCGGGAATGCCCGGCCCGGTATCCCACACCTGCAGTTCGATCTGCTCACCGCGCACCCGCAATGCCAGCACGATGCGGCCGCTGCGGGTATAGCGCAGCGCATTGGCCATGAAGTTCTGCAGCACCCGGCGCAGCAGGCGGCGGTCACTGCGTACCCAGGCCTGGCGCGCGAACACATGCAGGCGCAGGCCGCGCCCGGCGGCAATGGGCGTGTACTGCGCGGCCAGCTCACGCACCAGCACGCTGGCATCGAACTCGGTGATGGTCGGGTGCAGGCCGCCGGCGTCCAGCCGCGACACATCCAGCAGGCCATCGAGCAGTTCCTCGGCCGCGCGCAGCGAGGCATCCACGCGTTCGGCCAGATGCCGCTGCTCGTCGGTCTCGGGAAGGCTGTCGCGCAGCGCCGAGGCGAACAGCCGCGCGGCATTCAACGGTTGCAACACGTCGTGGCTGATCGCCGCCAGAAACCGCGTCTTGGACTGCTGCGCCGCTTCGGCCACCTGCGAGCGCTCGGCCACGCGCTGCTCCAGGGTTTCGTTGGCCTCGCGCAACGCCTGCTCGGCCTGCTTGAAATCGGTGATGTCGTTGTAGCTGGTGACGTAGCCGCCACCGGGCAGCGCCTGCCCGCGCAGTTCGATCACCTTGCCGTCGGCGCCGGTGCGCTCGAACACATGCGGCGAGCCGGCGCGCATGTAGCCGATGCGGCGGTTGATCTGCACCTCGATGTCACCCTCGCCCAGCTCGCCGCGCTCGGCGTTGTAGCGGATCAGGTCGGCGACCGGACGGCCGACGTAGAGCATGCCGTCGGGATAGTCGAACATCTGCTGATAGCGGCGGTTCCATGCCGTCAGGCGCATGTCCGGATCGACCACGCTGACCCCGGCGCTGATGTTCTCCAGCGTGGTGGACAGGATCTCGCGGTTGAAGCGCAGCTCCTGCCCGGCCTCGTCCAGCACCGCCACCACTTCGTCCAGGTCCATGCCCGAGCCGCGCAGAAGGCTGGTCAGCAACAGGCGCGCGGACGCCGCACCGATGGCGGCGGCCAGCAGGCGTTCGGTGAACTGCACCCAGACGCGGTCGGCGGCGGCGGCCGGTTGCAGGTCGCGGCCCAGTGTCTGCGCCTGCTCGGTGAAGGCGCGCCGCGCACGGTTGTCGCCGACCACCCGCTTGGCCAGCGCCAGCAGGTCACGCACCTGCACGTGCGCGGGCCAGTTGCCGGACACCACCGGGCGTTCGACATACGGGTCCAGGAACGGCGCCGCACGCAGACGTTCGGCCACGCCCGGACGCCAGCGCATCGACACCAGCAGCATCGTGGCTGTGTTGAGCAGCAGCGACCAGAACGTGCCATGGGTCAGCGGATCCCAGCCACTCAGGCCGAACAGCTGTTGCGGCCGCAGCCACTCGATGCCGAACGGCCCGGCACGCAGCAGCGATTCGTTCAGCCAGCCGCCTTGGGTCAACGCTGGCACCAGCAGCGTGTAGATCCACACGCTGAAGCCGACCAGCATGCCGGCCTCGACCCCGCGGCGGCTGGCACCACGCCAGTACAGCCCGCCGATCAGGCCCGGCGCGAACTGCGCCACCGCCGCGAACGCCATCAGCCCGTAGGTGGCGAGCATGGTGTCGTTGCTGCTGCCGCGGTAATAGCCGTAGGCCACCAGCGCCAGCAGCAGGATCGCCAGCCGGCGGATCCACAGCACGCGCGAGGCGACGCTGGCCGCTTCGCGGTGGTCGCCACTGCGGCGCAGCAGCAGCGGCATGACCAGGTCGTTGCTGATCATCGTCGCCAGCGCGATGGAGGACACGATCACCATGCCGGTGGCCGCGGAAAAACCACCGACATAGGCCACCAGCGCCAGCGCGGCGTTGCCGCTGCCCATCGGCAGCGCCAGCACCAGGGTGTCATCGGAGGCCAGGCCGCTGCCGAACAGCGCCGCACCGGCGGTGGCGATCGGCACGATCATCAGCGAGATCACCACCAGATAGCCGCCGAACAGCCAGCGCGCACGGCGCACGTCGCCGGCATCGCCACACTCCACCACCGCCACATGGAACTGCCGCGGCAGGCACACCAGCGCCAGGAAACTCAGCAGCGTCTGCGAGACGAAGCCGACCGGCGGCATGCCTTCGAACAGCGTGCGTGCCGACTGCACCACCGAATCGGTGCGGTCGCCGAGCCAGGCATAGGCGAACACCCCGACCGCAACGATCGCCACCAGTTTGACCATCGACTCCAGCGCGATGGCCAGCATCATGCCGTAGTGGTGCTCGGTGGCATCGACCTGGCGGGTGCCGAACAGGATCGCGAACAGCGCCATCAGCAAGGCCACATACAGCGCCGGATCGGTCAATGGGCCGGTGCCGGCGGCATCGCCGGTGAGCACCTGCACGCTCATCGCCACCGCCTTGTACTGCAGCGCCAGATACGGCACCACCCCGACCAGCGCGATCAGCGCCACCAGTGCGGCCAGCCGCCGCGAACGGCCGAAACGCGAGGAGATGAAATCGGCGATGGAGACCACGTTCTCGCTGCGCGCGATCAGCGCCAGCCGCTCGATGATGCGCCAGCCGAACAGCAGCAGCAGCAGCGGCCCCAGATAGATCGGCAGGTAGCCGATGCCATAGCGCACCGCGGTGCCGACCGCGCCATAGAAGGTCCATGACGAGCAGTACACCGCCAGCGCCAGGCTGTAGATCACCGGCCGCAGCCACGGGCGGTCCGGGTACAGCGGACGGCGGTCACCCCACCACGCCACGCCGAACAGCAGCGCGGCATAGGCGAGGGACACCAACAGCAGGGTCCAGCTGGAGACCAAAGGCACATCCCGGGCGACGAAACGCGCCCAGTGTAGCCGCCGCTCCGACCCGGATGTCAGGCAGGTGGCCCCCTGTCATGCGGGGGGCCGCCAGCGCAAACGCGGCACCGCCTGCACCGTACCGGACCGGCGCAGGCACCACGCAAAGGCCCCGGCAGTGCCGGGGCCTTTTCAACAGCCGGAGGCTGCGCCTTACGGCTTCAGTTCGAACTGCACTTCCACCCGGCGGTTGGGCAGCAGGCATTCCAGCAAGGCCGCGCGCGGCTTGACGCCATCGCACTGCTGCACCTGCTGGGTGTCGCCGCGGTACTCGTAGCGGATCAGCTCCGGGTCGACGCCGCGTCCGATCAGCAGTTCGCGCACGGTCTGCGCACGGCGCTGCGACAGGCCCTGGTTGTAATCGAAGCCCTTGCCCTGCATGCGGTCGGCATGGCCGATCAGCGCCACCCCGGCCAGTTCGCGCTGCTCGCTGGCGATGGTGGCCAGTGCGCGGTCCACGCTTTCCAGCGAGTAGGTACGGATGTCCTTGTAGCGGTCACGGTCGAACTCGAACAGCACGTTGGCGATCAGCGGACCCACCGGTGCGGCGGGCGCGGCCGGGCCGATGTCGCACTGGCGCGCCAGCGCCTCGGCCTCGTTGACCAGGTCCTCGGCGATCTGGATGTACGGCTTGGAATGGCGCCACTGCTGCTGGTTGAACTCGTTGCCGGCATGCACCAGCTCCACTTCGCCGCAGGCCACCTTCTGCTGCGCGCAGCTGAAGCCCGGCGTGCCGTGGATCACCTTCAGGCGCTGCCACAGGTCGTCGCGCAGGTACTTGGCGTTGTTGACCAGGGCGGTGTCGGTGGGAATCGGCGAGACACCGTTTTCCATGTCCACGATCAGCTTTTCCGACTCGGTCAGCGCTTCCTGCGGGAACGCGCTGCGGTCGTTGCGGGTGTATTCGTGGAACGACACGTCCAGCCAGCACTGCGCCTTGGACAGGTGGTAGTCGCGGATCGGGCGACCGCCATCGTTCAAGGCCTGGATACGGCCCTGGGTGGCTTCGTAGCCCTGCAGATCGGCATGGATGGCCTCGTCGCTGATGCGCTGGGCCTGCGGGTGCAGCCGGGTCTGCTGGGCGACGGCGCTGCCGCTGGCGGCAAGCACGGCGACGGCCAGCACGGCGTGCAGCGGACGGAGTTTGGAGTGCGTGAGAGTCATGGTGGTGTCGTCCTCAGCGGGCCGGAGTGCGGTAGCGGGCCGGATCCCGGCGGAAAAGGTCTTCGTCGAACTTGAAGCGCAGGCGCAGGAAGAAGCCCTGCTGCGTGTACTCGTAGCCATTGAGGTCGCGGTCGCCCTCGAAGCCGGTCCAGTTGTAGCCGGCCGACAGCCACAGGTTCTGTCGCAGCAGGCGACCCACTTCCATGCCGTAGGCGTACTGGTTGGCGCCATGCTGGCCACGGAAGGTGGAGCCGAGCACGCCGATGTCCCAGTTCTCGGTGATGTCATAGACGATGCGGCCGGACACCAGCACGGCATTGAAGCTGCTGTTGACGCGGGCACCGTCGCCATAGGCGAACTGGTCACGCTGCCACTTGCCGGCAATGCGCCCGGTCAGCCACCACGGCCGCGACGGATGCCAGTCGGCATGGGTGGAAACGATGTGCGCGCGGGTGCGCACGTCCTGGCTGGTGCCATCGACCACGTTGCCGTCGAGCAGGGTCAGGCCGCTCTCGTCGCGCTCGAGCTTGTACTCGTAGCGCATCAGCGCGTTGACCCGGTTGCGGTCGGTGTCGCGGTAGGCCAGGCCCAGCTGGAAGCGGTCCTGCAGCACGTCGCCGCGATCCTTGTAGTTGGTCGCCAGCAGGTAGTTGCGGCCCAGCAGCGTCCAGTCGCGGCTGAGCTTGCGCGCCACCATGAACTGCAGCAGCGTGGTGTCGAACGCCTCGTTGCTGTCGACGGTGCCCGGTACGTCCTCGGAGATGCGGTGCTCGGCGCGGATCGCACCGCGCCACAGCGGGTTGGCGCTGTAATCCAGTGCCAGCGCCAGGCCGGTGCTGTCGCCGGTATCGCCATCGACCACATTCACGCGCTCGATCGAGCTGCTCAGGCGCAGGCCCTGGGCGATGTCCCAGTTGTTGCGGATGCCCGAAGCGGCCTGCACATCGCGGCCACTGATCGAGTCACGCAGGCGGTACTCGGAGAACGCCTGGGTGTCGCGGATGTAGCTGCTGTCGATACCGAACACCAGCGCATCGGCCTCGCGGTCGGTGGTGGTGATGCCGTAGGCGCTCGTCAGGCCGGTCTGCTTCTCGTAGCGGCCGTACACGCGGCTGCGCTCGAACAGCTGGTAGTCCACGCCGGCGGCGACACGGTTGCGGTCCTCGCCACTGACACTGTGCTCGTACTCGGCACCGCCGCTGAACTTGTCGCTGAAGCGGTAACCCAGGCCGAAGCGGGCGCTGTCCGATTCCAGCTTGGTGCCGACCGGCAGATCACTGGTGATCGGGCTGCCGCTGGAGAAACCGTTGATGACCATCAGCCCGGTGGCCGGGTCCAGTGCCTGCTGGCCGTAGCCCAGCGCACCGCCGCCACCGCCGGTGGCAAAGCCGCCGGTCAGGCCACCCATCTGCCCGAACGGCGCACCGGAGGACCACGGCGAGGTCACGCCGATGGTTTCGCGGATGCTGCGCAGGCCGAAGTCCAGGGTCAGGCGCCCGGTGGCGCCGATACGCACACCGGCACCGCCGGCATCACGCTCGCCGCCATCGGGATTGCGATCCTCGCTGCGCAGGCCTTCGACATACAGCTCCAGGCGCGGGCCGACCGCATAGGCCACCCGCGCGTTGTACTCGCCACGGCCGCCATACAGCGGCGAGGCGGCGTTGTTGAAGGCCGGATCGGTGCGTGCGGCGAACAGGCGGGCGTCGAACTTCGCACCGTCGTGGGCGAACTCGACGCGCCAGGCGTCGCCTTCCACTTCACCGGTGACATCCTTCAACCCCTGCGAGGTCACCTGGTTGAGCGAGTTGGTGTTGACCTCGCTCTGGGTGCGGGCGAACTCGGCCACCAGCATCGTGTTCTGGCCAAACCGGTAGCCGGCGTTGACGCTGCCCATACGGAATTCGGCATACGGGTTGCGGTCTTCCACCGCCGAAGCGCCCACCTCGAGCTTGTCGGTCAGCTTGACCTGGGCGTCGGCACCGACCACCCAGAACTTCTCGGTCTGCTGGTCCAGCTCGTAGGTGATGCGCAGCGATACCGGGTTCAGGTCGCTGTCGAAGGACGGCAGGAACTGGTTGAGCAGGATGCGCCCGGAGAACGGCTCGAAGCTGTAGTCCACCAGTCGCGCCAGCGGCTTCACCGAGACGATGCGGGTGGGCTGGTTGCGGTCGCGCACGATCAGCTCGACACGCTCGCTGCCTTCCAGCACCGCGTTGTTGCGCAGCGCATACGGGCCACTGCCCTGGCTGCGGAATTCCTCGATGATCTGCCGCAGCGAATCCTCAATGGCGAACACGTTGGAACGCACGCGCTCGCTTTCAAAGTGCCAGCCCAGGCCGGTGGCGGTGCGGTTGTAGGTGCTCAGGCTGCGCTGCGGGATCGGCCCGCTGCCACCGACACCGGTGCTGGTGGCCAGCCCGTCGCCGGTCTGGAAATCGCCGTACAGCAGGTAGCTGCGCTTGTTGTCGATACGCACGTACAGGCGTTCGGCCGAGCGCGCATCGAAGCCGCGCAGCGACGAATCGCCGTACACCGGATAGAACTCCTCCGGCTGGATGTCACGCAGCAGGCGGCCGCGCACGTCCTTGTCCGAGTCGTAGGCGGCGGTGAGCAGGTACTCGCCCTTGATCCGGCCCTTGACGAAGAACGCGGTGCGCGCGCTCGCATTGGCCTTGCCGTTGTTGAACTGCTTTTCCCAGCGGCGGATGTCGCGGTCGAAGGCATCGTGATGCTGCACCGGCGAGATCAGGCTGGCATTGGACTTGTTGCGGAAGTTGACGATGCCCTCGATCAGGCCGGTCGCCAGCAGCTCGCGCATTTCCGGCAGGAAGCCGAGCATGCCCTCGGCGGTCTGGCCGCCGGCGGTGACACGCAGCAGCACGTCCTGCGGATCATGCGGGGCGATGAGGTCGAATTCGGCCACGCCGTTTTCCACCTCGACCTGGATGCCCGGCATCACCTTGTCGGCGTCGGCCGCGCCCGGACCGAACTCGTCGGTACGCGAGCCCGGCAGGCGGATGCGGCCACCGCTGTGCTCGATGGTGGCGTAGGCGGTGCCCGACAGCGGCTTGCCGTCGGCACCGAGCAGGCGCACGGTGATGTGCACCGGCGTCTGGCCGTCGGCCGGCACACCGTCACGGTCCACTTCCACCGACACGCGGTCGACACCGGCATTGACGCTGTAGTCGGCCTCACCCGAACGGGCATCGACCACTTCCGGCGCCGCATCGGTGGTGACCAGCGAGCGCGGATACAGCGTGCTGGCATCCCCCATCACCGGAGTGAAGCGGGTGCTGCTGCCCACGTTCTGGGCCATGGCCGGCAGTGCGGCCGTGGCCAGCGCACAGGCCAGCAGGCTCAGGCGCGGCACCTTGCACGGGAAGGAGCGGCTCATGGCTGCACCTCCTGCGCGGCACCGGCCGGGGGCGGATTGGGTCGCGGATGCACGATCGGTCTCTGGTTGGCCGAATCCGTGGCCTGCTGCGGCGCACGGACGGGCTTGCTGTCAAAGCGCAGCTGCGACTGGCCGATTTCGGTTTCCGGCGCACGCACCTCGCCCTGGGTACGACGGGCCTTGACCTGCTCCAGCAGCGGGTTGGAGCAGCTGCCTTCGACGAAGTCGGCGCGATGCAGCTCGCCGTTCTTCAGGTCAAGGAACAGGCTGTCGGCGTCACCCAGGTTGCGGTTGCTGCTGGTGGTCAGGCGCGCACCGGCCGGCAGGGTGGACGGATCCACCTTCAGCGTGTGGCTCTGCGGCGGCAGGCCGCAGTAGCTGTACTTGCCCTCGGAGTCGGAAATCATCCAGGTACCGTTGGAGAAGTACAGGCGCACGCCCGGGATGCCCAGCTCTTCGTGGTCCTGCACGTGGTTGTTGTTGCAGTCCACGAACACCTTGCCCAGCACGCACGCCTCCTCGGTGAACACGCCACCGGTGACGCGCACGCGGTACTCGGCACGGTTGGACGGGATCGAACCCGGCAGCGGCACCAGGCTGTCCGGATCGATACAGCCACCGGCGATCGAGCAACCATGGGCCTGCGCGCGGTTGACGCCATCGCCCTGCTGCGCACCGACGCCGACCCGCACGCGGTAGGTCAGCACCAGCTGCTGGCCGACATCGATCGCGCCCAGGTCGAAGCCCAGCCGCGGCCCCGGACGACCCAGCGGATCTTCCAGTGTGCGCCCACCGACACGCGCGGTGCCGTCGATGTAGGTGAAGCCCCGCGGCAGCGTGTCGACGATGTTGACCGTCCGCAGGGGACTGCCGGAAACATGCCGCACTTCGATGCTGTACTGCACCATGTCGCCGATTTCAGCGGTCGAGCGGTCACCACGCTTGCTGATGACCAGTTGCGTGTCTTCCAGCGATGCCTGCACCTCGTTCGGCACCCGGCACAGGTTCTGGCTGATCTGCGGATCACACAGTTCCAGTTCGCCCGGCGTCTCTTCGAACTGCTTCCATTCCTCGTCGGTCGGCTTACGCTCCGGATCCTCGCCACCACCGGCGACGACCACCGCATTGTTCACGGTGCCCTGCTCCAGCGCCTCCGGCAGTACGTCAACTGGCACCTTGATCGTACCCGGGTGAATCGTATCCACCGCCAACTCGCGCGAGCTGGCGCAGAGGAAACGGCTTTCACCGATGGCCCCCGTACAGGTCCAGCCATCTCCGGTGGGCACGCTCGCCAGCACAAGGCCAACCGGCAGGTGGTCGGTCACCACGTACTCGGCATCAGTGGCACGCTCACCGATATTGCGCACACGGATTTCATAGTTGGCCTGCTGGCCGACAGTGAACACCTCGGTGTCGGCGGCCTTGCTGACCACCAGATCCGGCCACGCCTTCACCAGCTCGCTCGGCAGACGACAGGCGTTATGCACAACGTCCGCCTCACATACCGGCAGGATGCCGACATCGCCATCTTCCAGCGCCTTGTTCTCTTCCGGCGTCGGGCCACGCGAGCCCGGCTCGCCACCACCGGACACCAGCACTGCGTTGTTGACGGTTTCTGCAGTGGCGTCAGCGGCAACCTTCACCGGCACGCTGATGAGCGCTACCGAGGTCTGGCCGGCGGCCAGCACAGCGGAGCTGCGGCAGCTGAAACGCACCTCGTCCACCGCACCGGTACAGGTCCAGCCCTCACCGGTCGGCACATCCGCCAGGCTCACACCCGCCGGCAGACGATCGACCACCTCGTACTCGCCACGGGTCTCACTCAGGCCGGCGTTGCGTACCACAATGCTGTAAGTGGCCTTGGCACCGGTGAACAAGGTATCCGGGGTCAGCGACTTGCTGACCCGCAGGTCCGGCAGATCATTGTTGAGCTCGCCGAAGTTGTTGTCCTTCGAATTCGTACCCGATTCCAGCACCAGCTCGTCGATGACCGAGACCGGCTCGCTCTTGGGCGTACCGGTACCGCCAGTTGAGCCCGGCACGGTCTGGCCGTTTTCGGTCTGCGCCGGCTGGTTCGGCTGGATCACCTTGTAGCGACCCGGACGCAGGTTCGGGAACTCGTACTTGCCGTCACCATCGGTGGTGGTGGTCACCCGTACCGGATTGCCCAGATCGTCGGTGCCTTCAAGCACAACCTCCTGCCCGGGGATGCCGGTCTCACCCGCATCCACCTTGCCGTTGTCGTTGTCGTCGTACCACACCTGGCCGGAAATCGAGGCCAGTGGAATCTCGCCGAAGTTGTTGGCTACCGAGTTCTCATTCGGGCCCAGCACGATACCGCTGATCGCCGAGGGCACAGTGGTCGGAGAGGTGGCGCTGCCGCCAAGGCTGCCTGGCACGGTCTTGCCGTTCAAGGTGCCGCCCGGCTGGGTCGGTTCGGTCACCGTGTAGGTGCCCGGCGCCAAGCCATCGAACAGGTAATTGCCCTGCGCGTCGGTCTGGATTTCCACGTCCACCACAGTGCCCAGACTGTCCGTGCCGGTCAGGCGCACGGTCACCCCGGCAATACCAGACTCATCACCGTCAATCACACCATCGTTGTTGCGATCCAGCCACACACGACCGGCAATGGAGCCGTTCATCGCGATTTCACCGAAATTGTTTTCCAGCGAGTGCTCGTCCGCGCCCAGCACGATGTTGCCGATTTCCGACGGCGTGACGGCCTTGCCAGTCACCGTCGCGCCCGGCATGGCGGCGCCATTGATGGTTCCGGCCACCGTCTGCCCGTTCAACGTATGCGGCGGCTGGGTCGGCTCGGTCACGGTATAGGTGCCCGGCGCCAGGCCGGTGAATACATAGCGTCCGTCCGCGCCGGTCGTGGTCGTGCGGGTGACGGGGTTGTTGTTGATGTCGACGCCATTCAGCTCAACGGTGACACCACCGATACCCTGCTCGCCCGCATCCACCACACCGTTGTCGTTGTTGTCCAACCAGACACGGCCGGCGATGCTGCTCTTGAGCGGGATTTCGGCAAACAGGTTGGTCTCCGACTTCTCGCCCGCCTTGATCGTGATCCCGCTGATCTGCGACGGGGTCGTCGCCACCGGTGTTGGCGTACCACCAAGGGTACCCTCGGTGGTTATGCCATTGACGGTATCCGCCGGCTGCGCCGGCTGGTGCACGTGGTAGGTACCCGGCGGCAGGTCCGTGAACGACCAGCTGCCATCGGGCGCCGTGGTCGTGGTCCGGAACACTGTATTGGTGACGCTGTCGATCAGCTGCATGGTCTGTCCACCGATACCGGTGTCGCTGCCGTTCTGCTGGCCGTCGTTGTCGTAGTCCAGGAACACCGTGCCGGAGATCTCCGCGCCCAGCTGCTCGCCGAAGTTGTAGTTCTCGCCGTTGCCGCTCAGCTTGATGCCGCTGATCCGGTCGGTGCTGTCCGCATCGCCGCCCACGCCGGTTTCCGCATCGCCTGCAATGCAACCCGGAGCGCCACAGGTGCCGGGCGCCACAGCGCTCGGGCGGTTGACGTAACCGGCAGGCAGAGTCTCGCGCACCGCATAGGTTTTGTTGGCGTCCAGCCCGACAAATTTGTAGAACCCATTGGCATCGGTGACAGCCTCGCCCGCCGCACCGGTCACCGGCACATAGTTGCCGCCCACCAGCTCCAGAAGTTCCAACCTCGCACCGGTAATCGGAGTTTCACCGACGTCACGCACGTCATTGGCATTCAGGTCCACGAATACGTAGCCGGACAGCGTGTGCAAGGTGATTTCCGGGAAGTCGAACTGCACGCCCTCTGCGCCACTGCCCAGCATGATGCCGCTGATGACGCCACCGCCGGCAGCAATGCTGGCGCTGCCCTTGTCGGCCACGCCGGTGCTGTCCACGTTGCGGTTGGGGCGGGTTTCGTCGTTGGCCTGCGGAATGCCGTTGTTGTAGCCACCGGCCACCGTGCTCTGGTCCTGGGTCACGGTGTAGCCCTGGGCATCCGACGGCGCCAGGCCGTCGAAGCGGTAGTCGCCATTGGCATCGGTAACCGTGACGAGGCTCACCGTCTCGCCATTGATGTCGATACCGGTCAAACGCACGGTCACGTTTTGCAGGCCGACATCCTGGCCCACGCCCGTGCCATCCTGGTCGCCGTTGTTGTTCAGGTCGACGAACACGCGGCCACCGATGGAGGCATTGCGCACCTGCACCGGGCCATCCTCGTCGTTGTTGGTCGGGACGTTGTCACCGGACAACGGATTGCCCAGGTCGTCCTGGCCCGGCTCCACCTCGACGTGGTTGTTGACATTGGTGAGCCACGGGCCGGCATACACGCCGGGCTTTGGCCGTGCGTGCAGGGTCAGGGTGTAGCCGCTGTTAGCCGGGAAGTTGCCGTTGACATGGCAGGTGACCTGCTGCACGGGCGTGGCCGTGGTGACGCTGGCGACGCCATTGGAGACGTAGCACACGTCAGCCGCATCCGGGGCCGGCGGGCCGGCCAGCACGGCGAGGTTGCCGCCAACGGCATCCAGGCTGGCACCGCCATTGGGCGAGCCGACATGCGGCCAGGGCGCGGTGCCACCATTGCCGGGGATCCACTCGAAGCCGGCCGGCAGCGTGTCCACCACCCGCATCGCGGTGGCGGCCGAGGCGCCGTTGTTGCGCAACACGATGGTCCATGGCACCGCCTGGCCCACGTCGGCCGGGTTGACCTGGGCGGTCTTGCTGACCACTTCCAGGTCGGTCACCGGCAGCAGGGTGTTGGAAACACCGGCACGGTTGTTGGCCGCATCGGCGAGGTCGGCCGGGGAAAGATTGGGGAAACCCGGACGGGTGTGGATGCACTTGCCGTCGCTTTCGTAGCTGTTGGTCTCGTCACCGCAGACATAGGCGGTGTTGGCGAAGGACAACGCGCTGGAGAAATCGCCCCAGCTCTGGCCGGCCGGCGGCGTGGGCTGGAATTCCAGCACGAAGCTGACCGACTCGCCGCCATCCAGATAGTTCTGCTCCGGCGTGCCGTGCAGCTTGCAGCGCATCAGTTTGTAATCGACGCCGGGCTGGCTGGACGCCGTCGGTGGGCCGTCGAACGCACAGGTCACCGTGGCGTTGAAACGGCTGGCAAGCATGCTGCCGGGGGACATGTTGACGAGATTCACGTCCTGTACGCCACCCACCAGCGCCATGTCGAAACCGGCAGGCATCGTCAGCACATCGACGATTTCCACTTCCTGTGAACGCGAAGGACCGCGGTTGAACACGCCGAAGCGGTACTTCAGCGTCTGCCCGGCCAGCACCGGCGGGTCGCCCGCATTGCCCTGCAGGCGCAGCTTGGCCTGTTGCAGGTCGAAACTGGGCAGGGCGACGTCGAAGGCCACGCTCCGCTGGTTGTTGCCAAGCGCGCCTGCGCCGTTGGTACCCAAGGCACCATCGCCGCAACCGGTGGAGTCGTTGACATCGCCGCCGAAACCACTGTTGCCCTCGCTGCGGAATTCGCACATGTTCAGCAGGGACACGGTCGCGGTATTGACCACGTTCTCGTACATGTAGCTCCCGCCCGGCGGGTAGGCGGCCGCCGTCGGGCGCACGATGCGCGCCTTCACCTCGATGCTCTGGGTCTGCCAGCGCGGAATCGGCTGGAGGTTCCGGCACTCCACCACGGTGTTGGTCGCATCCTGCGTCATGCTGCAACTCATCTGCAGCGGGTTGGCCGGGGTTGCCGAAATCACCTCATAGCCCGGCGTCAGCGCCGTGTCATTCAGCGGAAAGCTGTCGGTGATAAGGAAGTTGCTGTCTTCGATGGTGTCGATGCCGTTGTTTCTGGCGCTGAGGGTGAAGGTGACGATTTCGCCCACGCGCGCCAGCGGCCGGCCATTGCTGCTGGGGCCATTGCTGGGGTCGGTGGTGATGGTCTTGGTGGTCATCGCCACGTCCGCGCGCGGGGTGACCCGGGCGTGGGCGGTGTCGCTGAACACCCGGTCATTGACAGTGGCGCCATTGCCGGCCGCGGCACTGAGCATGGCGTTGGGCGAGGAAAGCTCGGCGGTGTTCTCGATGAAACCGGAGCCAGACTGCAGCAGCGGGCGCGTGATCTCGTAAACCACCTCAATCGTGGTGCCCGGCGCCACGTCGGCGAACGTGCAGAGCAATTGGTTGCTGTAGTTGTTGCTGCTGCTCCGGTTCAGGCTGGCCGGGCAGGAAGCGGCCGCTGCGCCGGTGACGCTGATGCGCGTGGCGACCGGATTGGCCTTCTGGTAATTCGGTGCCTGGCCCGTGAGATTGGCCAGGTGCTGGAACGTATCCCTCAGCTCCAGAGTGGGAATCGTCATCTGCCCCGCGTTGTCCACGGCGGAGGGCGTGGTGATGACCATCTTCCACTGCACCTTGTCGGCTTCGGCCACCAGCAGGGGTGCGGTGCCGTCCTGGTTTCGCGCGAGCTGGAAGGCACCCATGACGCCCGCCGCGTTGGATACCGCCACTTCCTTGCGGAACGCGACCTGGGCATTGCCGGTCTGCACGGAAGTGACCGTGCCGTTGGCAACGTCGCAGTCGCCACGGCCGGCGTTGCTGTTGCTGTCGGTATCGAGCTTGTCCGTGCCGTCCGGGTCGGCCGGCGTCGGGCCGGTCACGCCCGGCGCAGTGCTCCACAGGCTCTGCGCCGTGCTGCCGGTACAGGCCTGATTCTGGAGGGACGTCGAAGCCCCGCCCAGGTCGGCGGCATTGCTGGTAACCCGGTGCTGGAACTGCAGGTTCAACCCGTTGTTCGTGCCGGTGCTGACCGCAATCGAACCGCTGCCGGTGGTCTGGCACTCCACGCGCGTGCTCTGGAGCGGATTGCCTGGCCGCGGCGCACCGGGCGTCACCGTGCAACTCCAGCCCGCCGTCACATTGTCGATGCCATCGGTGCCGAAGGCAGGGTCGATTTCGCGTGGGTCCAGCCAATCCACCACCCGAACCGGATTGGCGGGGGTGTACTGCGCCACTGCCGGCCCGGCGTTGTACACGGTCATGCTGCTGGTACGGGTGTCGCCAAGCTGCACCAGCGCCGGGTACTTGATCTTCCACATCTGCAGGTCGGCCGCCTCGGGGGCGAGCCACCAGCGCAGGGTGGTGCCATTGTTGGTCGGCGCGAAATCGCGCAGGGCGGCGGGCGGCTCCACCACCATCGGCAGGTAGCCGTTCGTGAGCACGGCCGGATTGGGCAGCGTGACCCCGATCGGGATGTCGGGCCAGTTGCCCTGGACCTGCGCCGGCAGGGTGCAGGTGAGCAGGGTGCCTGTGTAAACACCACTCTGGGCGCTGCTGTGCTGCCCGTTGCTGTAACCGCTGCCGGAGTTGCCGGCATCCAGCGTCAGGCTGCCACCCGGCGCCGGCGTGACGGTGCAGTAGCCCGGGTACGAATCCAGGGTCCAGTCCGCGGGCAGCACGGTCTTCACCACCGTGCCGGCCGGCGCGTCCAGCGGACCATTGTTGCTGGTGCGCAGGTTGAAGGTGCGGCTGCTGTTGCCGCCCATCGGCGAGGCGTTGGTGCCCAGGGCGCTGTCCGCGCTGGCGCGGATGGTCAGGTCGCTGGCCGCATCGACGTCGTAGGGCAGCGAGACCGTGTTGTTGGCCGAGTTGGAATCCACGTACTCGCCAGCCGCACCGATGCTGGCGTTGTTGAAGAAATTGCCGCTACTGCGGCTGGTGCCGTGGATCTGGATCGTGGTGCTGTTGATCTGCGCGAGCGTCAACGGCCCGGTGAAGGTACAGGTCAGCGTGCGCGTGCTGTTGGCATTTGCCACCGTGTTGCAACTGCGCTGGCCGCCCGGGACCGTGGTGTTGAACACCACGTCGCTGCCCGTCGTGTTGATGAGGAAACCCTGGGTGGCATTGCCCGGCAGGGTATCGGTCACGACGATGCTGGCACCGGCAGGCAGGTCCATCCCGTCCAGCACGGCGATGCGCGGCGTCAGGTCGAAGCGCATCTGCTCGCCACTCAGCGGGTTGCCCGCCGCCGGCACCGCCAGCACCTTGCCCACGGTGAGGTCGCCGCTGTTGAAGACGAAACTCGACTGCGACGCAGGGGTGGCCTCGTTGGCAGCGTTGCCGCGACCCCATGCGGTGATGTTGAAGCCGCCGGTCTGCGCACCGGCCACCTTGAAGGTGAGCACGCCGCTGTTTCCGCTGACGTTGCAGTCCAGGTACGGCGCGTTGTGGACGCAACCGGCCTGCGGCAGCGGGAAATCCAGCATTGCCGGAGCCGGCCCGACCAGGATGCGCACCACGTCGTCGCCCGCGCCGGGCACCCGCACCCAGTCAACCTGCACATCGGCTTCCATGCCCATGCCGATGCTGGTCGGAAGCGTTACCTGCCCCGCCTCGATGGCGGCCTGCGCGGCAGGTGCCGCCAGCGCAACGGCGACCAGCAGGCCACAACGCCTTGCTGCCTTGGCGATGAATCCGTGTTTGCGCACACATTGCGCACGATCAACCTGGACAAAAGTCTGCTGCACGGCATTTTTTCCTGTGTTGCTGCTGCGCGGCGTGCCGCCGTTCGGCAAATCGTGGTTCCCGGTGGTACTGCCACTGAGGTCGCGCTCAAGCGCACCCCTGTCCATGGCGTCCTCATTGGCAATGCACTGCTCTGGCTGGCTACTCACCGGGCGACCCCTGCAAAACGCTCTCGGCCGGACCGCCGGGTACCCCGGCCATCCAGACGCTGTCGTGTTGGTTTGGAGGTGGCCTGCCCCAAAACAGACCACCAGTTCAGCACCGTGAGGTGCTTGTGACGGGGATTCTTACGTTCAGCATCGCCGTATGCAGTCCCTTTCCCTGACATAAAATCTCACTTACTCACACTGCGGCCTGGTCAAAATTTCCAGGAAATTAACATCTGTTTGATTTTCTTATGATTTTCGTGAACAGGCTGATGAAATCTAACGGACATCACATCAAAAACGTGAAGCCGATCGGCGGAAATATTCCTGTGATTCAGAGCGTCAAGCGGTAGCCGGCACCACGGATTGCGCGCAACGGCAGCGCATGTTGCGTCGCCGTGCGGACCCGGTTGCGCAGGCGGTGGACCAGCACTTCGATCCGATGCGGGTCGAAATTCCACGGCTGGTCGGTCAAACCGGCGATCAGTTGCGCACGCCCAACCGTCTGCCCGGTCGCGGCAAACAGGATGGAAAGAAAGGTGCGCTCGGCTTCGGTCAAAGCCAATACCTGTCCGCTCGGTGTATGCAGCAGATCCCAGCCGTCGGTCTGCAACTGCCATTCGGCGACCGGTTCGGCCGGCGCCCTTTGGATAACCTGTGCCGGCTCCCCCGGCAAGCGGCGGCGCAGGCTGAACAGGCGCGCGGCCAGCACCTCCGGCTCGGGCGGGAAGGGAAGACAGGAGTCGGCACCGGCCCACAATCCCTCGGCCAGCGCCTGTGGTGTGGCCGGGTTCGCCAGCAATACGATCCCCAGGTCGTCGCGCCGCTGCAGGTGCGCCACGGTCTCGGCCAACGTCCCGGCGAGCAGGGCGGTATCGATCAGCACGATGTCACACGGACCGATGGCCAATTCACGGTACAGGTCGGTGATGCTGCCCACCGCCTGCACCTGCGCGCCGTATGACACCAGCGGCCGGGCGATCTCGATGTCGCCGACGATCCATATCCGCAGCGCTGCAAGTGGCTGGTCGATCTCGCTCCATGCCGCCTGTTGTTGGGGATCCATGATCATCCACTCCTGAAGCCGGCAAGGGGGGTGCCTGCGCATTTACAGGATTCTAACGAACCCGGCCCGGCCTATTCACATTCTTTGGTCTGGTAGACGGCGGGCCTGCACGAAAAAGGGGAGCGTCGCCGCTCCCCTTCTCTCTGTTCACTCGGCCGGTACGCCCATTTCCTTGAGCAGTTCCGGTGCCGGGTAGACCTTGGCCAGCAGCCAGCGCAGGTAGCGCATGTCCACGTGCACGGCGCGCTTGTAGCGAGGGTCGAACCACCAGCTGGCGCTGACCGATTCCCAGTTGGAATCGAAGTTCAGGCCGATCAGCTCGCCGCGGGCGTTGAGCACCGGAGAGCCGGAATTGCCGCCGGTGGTGTCCAGGTTGGTGAGGAAATTGACCGTCTGCGTCTTCAGCACCGGATCGGCGGTGTTGCCGAAGTCACCCTTGGCAATGGCCGCCAGCAGCGGCTTGGGCGCATCGAACGGCACCGTGCCGGTGTTCTTCTCGACGATGCCGGCCACCGTGGTCACCGGCACGTAGCTGACCGCATCGCGCGGGTGCAGCGCCTCGACCTTGCCGTAGCTGATGCGCAGGGTGCCGTTGGCATCCGGGTAGACCGCCCGGCCCTGCTTTGCCCGCCAGTCGAACAGCGCCTGCATGTAGGACGGGCGCAGGCGCAGTTGTTCGCCGGCGCGCGCCTTGCTTTCCCCTTCGGCAGCGAGCTGCGCCTGCACCAGCGCCGCGGCGGCGGTCATCAGCGGATCGGCGGCGATGGCCGCGCCCGTGCGTGCCGCCTCGAAGCGCGCCAGCCGCTGCGCCTCCTCGCCCAGCTGCGTCCCCGCGTACAGCGCATCCAGCGCCTTGGCCAGCTGCGCCGGGGTACGGCCGAACACGGTGTCGTAACGCGCGTCACGCTGGCCGTCCGGCAACTGCTGGTAACGGGTCAGCAGCGCGGTGAGGATGGCCTTCTCCACCACCGGGTCGTAGCGGCGCTGCACCTGCCTGAGCACGCCTTCGATCAGTGCCTGGTCGCGCTGCTGGTAGCCGCTCTCGCGCTCGGCATCGGGCTTGGCCGACTCGATGCGCAGCCGTTCCAGCAACAGCGCCGAGCGCAGCAGCTGGGTCTGGCTGGACAGCAGCCCGACCAGCAGTTCGCGCTCGCCCACCGCACGCTCGGCGTCCAGCGAGGCGAACAGCGCGTCGATGTCGGCGCTGTACTTGCGGTCGGTGGCCGCCAGCATCGCCTGCTCGTCGGCAGCGCGCCGCGCCTTGGCATCGCTGCGCAGCAGGCCCTCCAGCTCGCCGGCGGCGCGCTTGCGGTTGTTCTTCAGCGACTGCAGCTGCGAGGCGTAGCGGGTGCGCGCCTCGGCATTGTCCTTGCCGGCCGCCTCGACGGTATCGATCAGCTGCTGAAACACCTCCACCCGGCGTGGCAGCACGTCATCGATCTGGTTGGCGAACTCGGCGGCGGTGCGCAGCCGGTAGGTGATGCCGGGGTAGCCGGCCAGCATCGCGTAGTCGCCTTCCTTCGGGCCGTCCAGCGCCATCTTCAGGTGCGCCGGCGCCTGGTAGGGCACGTTGTCCTTGTGGTACGGCGCCGGCTTGCCGTCCTTGCCGACATAGGCGCGCAGCAGGGTGAAGTCGCCGGTGTGGCGCGGCCACATGAAGTTGTCGATCTCGTCGCCGTAGTTGCCGATCGCGCGCGGCGGCGCGTAGACCAGACGGATGTCGGTCAGCTCCAGCTGGCGGATGCGGTAGAAGTCGCTGCCGTAGTACATGTTGGCCACCGAGCAGCGCACGCCGCCCTCGGCCTCGCAGTCGGCGACGATGCGCTTGCGCGCGTTCTCCACCGCGTCGAAGTAGCCACGACCGGTCTTGCCGCGCGCGTCCTTGAGCACCTCGTCGGTGACCTTGTCGAAGCCCACCGTCACCAGCACCCGGTAATCCGGGTTGGCCGCGCGCTCATCGCTGCGGTCCCTGGCGATGAAGCCGTCGTTGATGGTGTCAAGCTCCTTGCTGGCGTTGTACTGGATCACGCCATAGGCGACGTGGTGGTTGGTCAGCAGCAGGCCGTCACCGGACACGAACGCACCGGTGCCACCGCCCACCCGCACCACCGCGCTCAGCGGCGGCGCGGTGACATCGGCCAGTTGCCGCGGATCGCCCTTGAAACCGGCGTCCTTCAAGGTCCTGGCCAGTTCCGGCAGTTGCGTGGGCATCCACATACCCTCGTTGGCCTGGGCGGCGGCAGCCAGGCCCATGCCCAGCGCCAAGGCGGCGGCAAGCGGTTTGCGCATCATCGAAAACTCCAGCAGATCCAGAACAGGTGCCGACAGTAGCCGCGCCCCGGTGGCCCGGCAACCGCCAACGGTCACGATGCCGCTATCCTGCCCGCATGCGCCTGTTCCCCACTTCCATCGCCGTGGTGTGCGTGCTGCTCGGTGCCTGCTCCGGCGCTGACTCCTCAGGCACGGTCGCCGCCGTCGCGGAGCCCCGGCCCTATTTGCAGCTGCAGGCCGTGCCGTGGGCATTGCCGGCCGATCCGGTCGCCGCACAGCCGGATCTGGTCGCCACGCCCGATGGCAGCCTGCTGCTGGCGTGGCTGTCACCCGATGCGCAGGGCCATCGGCTGCGTTACGCGCGTTTTGCCGGCAACCAGTGGCAGGCACCGCGGCAGATCGCCCGCGGTGACGACTGGTTCGTGAACTGGGCCGACACCCCGCACCTGCTCGCCAGCGCCGACGGTGCGCTGTGGGCGCAATGGCTGCGCAAGTCCGCCGGCACCCCATACGCCTACGACGTGCAGCTGGCGCGTTCGGCCGACGGCGTGCAGTGGTCGACGCCACTCACCGTGCACGATGACGGCAGCGCCAGCGAGCACGGTTTCGTGTCGCTGTGGCCGCACGGCAGCGATGGCATCGGCATCGCCTGGCTGGACGGGCGCAACACCGCCAGCAGCACCGATCACTCCCACGGCAGCGGTGCGATGACCCTGCGCAGCGCCCGCTTCGATGCCGGGCTGCGCAAGCACGAGGAGGTCGAACTGGACGCGATGACCTGCGACTGCTGCCAGACCGGCGCCAGTGTCGCCGCCGAGGGCGCGGTGCTGGTGTATCGCGGCCGCGATACCGGCGAAATCCGTGACATCCAGCTGCGCCGGCAGACCGCCGCTGGCTGGCAGCCGGTGCAGCGCGTGCATGCCGACCACTGGATGATGCCGGCCTGCCCGGTCAACGGCCCTTCGGTGACCACACGCGGCAGCGAGGTGTGGGTGGCGTGGTACACCGCGCCACAGGGCGAGCCGTTGTTGCGGCTGGCCCACAGCAGCGATGGGGGCGCCACGTTCGGCACACCGCGCGAGCCGGATCGCGGCATGGAAGTGCAGGGCCGCGTGCAGATCGCCGCCGATGCCGGCGGCCTGTGGCTGGCCTGGCTGCGCGAGGACGGCCACGCGCAATCGCTGTGGCTTGCGCGCTACAGCCCGACGCTGGAACGCGAGCTCGGCCGCCTGCAGGTGGCGGTCCTGCAGGGGCGCGGCCGCGGTACCGGCTTTCCGCGCCTGCTCGCCGACGACGGCAGCGCGCGGCTGGTATGGACCGATGTGGTCGATGGCAAGCCGCAGCTGCGCGGCGCACTCGTCTCCGCGTTGCCAACCACGGACACACCGTAAACCGGCAGCGCGCGCGCCTCCGGCGGCCGGACATTCCACCCGGCTCCCGGGTGCGCTGCGCTTACCCGGGCTACGTCACTCCTGCATGTGCGACGTGCCGGCCTACTTCTCCTTGCTCCAGTTCACCGAGCCGCGGTTTTCCACCGTGGACGATTCGATCTCGATGTCGAAACCGCGACGCAGCAGGTACTTGAGGGTGAGCACCGAGCCGCTGCCGATCAGCGACACGCCATAGCCGATGTAGAGCTTGGGCGTGATGAACTTGCCGACACCGATCACCGCCCCACCCAGCGCGCGCGACTGGCTGACACCGGCATCGTCCAGCCCCAGCTTGGCGCCGATCTGCGCGGCCAGCAGCCCGCTGCCTGCCGACAGCGCCGCCGAGGCCGCGTTGACCTGCTGCGCCTGGTCGGAACTGGCCAGGCTCAGGCTGCGGCCGAGCACCAGGTAGGACAGCGCCTCGGACTGCGACATCGCCGGATCGGACCACACGTCCACGCGCGGCTGCTGGGCGCGGCCGGTGACGTGGATGCCGGCGGTGACATCGCCGATGGCGCGCTGCGCGCGGATATTGATGCGCGGGTCGGAGACGATGCCGTGGTTCCACAGCAGCTGGCCGTCGGTGATGGTCAGGTCCTGGCCATAGGCCTTGTAGCGGCCGCTCACTTCCAGCCCGCCATTGGCGCTCATCTCGCGGCCGGGAATCGCCCGCACCTGCATCTTGCCGGTCAGCCCGCCCTTCAGGCCGAAGCCGTTCATCCGGACCTTGTCGCCGAGACTGACCACCAGGTCCATGTCCAGCGGCGAGGTGCGTGACTCCTCCGGATCGACCGGGTCCAGCACCACCACGTCCTCGGACACCGAGGTGCCGCGGTCCAGCCGCTCCAGGTCGATGTCCGCCTCGGGCACGTGCACGCTGCCACGCAGCTCCATTGCCGCCGCGGCCAGGGTGAACTGCAGGTCCGGGTTGGCGACCACGCGCAGCTCGCTGGTGTTGGAGACCAGCACGTTGTCGCCATGGATGTGCAGCTGCAACGGCTGCGCGTCGCCGAACCAGGACAGCCCGCCCTCGACCTGCAGCGCACCCTCGCCACCGGTCTTGGCCGAGGCACTGATCCGCGCCGAGCCGTCGGGCTGGGCGATGAAGTTGCCCTTGCCCTCGCTCAGGGTCAGGCCGAGCGCCGGCAGTTCGCCGGTGAAGTCGCTCAGCTTGGCCTCACCCCCCAGCGAAGGCTGTCCGCGCACGCCGCGCAGGCTGACGTGGCCTTCGATCAGGCCCTTGGGCCGCACCAGATCCGGCGAGAACAGCTCCAGCCAGTACAGCCGCGACATGTTCAGGTACAGCTCGCCATGCAGCGGTGCACCCGGCTCCCAGCCGGTCTGCACCTTGGCGTCGATGAAGCCATCGCCCTGGAAACCGACGCCGAGATAGCCGTTGATGGCGCCGGGTTGCAGGTCCAGGTTCAGCGAGAAGTGGTCGTAACGCACCAGCTCGCCGCGGGCGTTGTCGCCCAGGCGGATGCCGCCCTCCAGCGAGGCGATCTTGAAGCCACCCTCCCAGGTGTTGCCACGCGGCCGCAGCCGGCCGTCGAGGGTGACATCGCCACGCAGATGGATCTGGCGGCCGGAATTGGGCGGCAGCCACGGCTGCACCAGCGCAAGCGGCAGGGCGTCGCCGGACAGGCGCAGGCCCTCGCGCGGCCAGTCGGCGTCCACGCACAGCGCACCGCCGGTATTGGCACCCAGGCAGGTGGCGGCCAGGGTGAAATTGTCGCCCTGCACGCTGAAGGCGGCCGGCTGGCGCAGCTGCCACGGCGCTCCCTTGGCCGGCGTGACCCGCAGCGCCGCCAACGCCCCCTGCCATCCCTGCCCGTGCTGGCGCAGGCTGCCGGACAGCGCCAGCGCGCCGAGGTCGTTGCCGGCCTCGGCGTCCAGTTGCAGGTCCTGCAGGTTGCCGCGGGTGCTGATGTGCAGCCGCTCCAGCAGCATGCCGACCTGCACCGCACTGCCGCGGATCTCCAGCGCACCGTTGTCACCGCGCCACGGCAGGCGCCCGTTGATGCTCAGCTGCTGCGCCTTCCAGTCGTCCCACTGCAGGCCGGTGCCCTGCAGGTCGGCGCGGATATCCGGCTGTTCCGGGGTGCCACGGACCTGCACGGTGCCGGCCACGCTGCCACTGGCCGTGGGCAGCAGGTCGGACAGGTGCAGCGGCTCCAGCCGCGCGTCCACCTCCAGGTGGTCGCCGAGCGTGCCCTTGGCCTCGATCCGGCTGCCGCCCAGCACCAGCCGCACATCGCCTTCGCCGCGGGTGTCGTGCAGCGTCACCTTGGCGCGTGCATCGACACTGCGCCCGCGCAGCTGGCCGCGCAGTTGCGGCAGGTCCAGATGGGCATCGAAGCGCGGCGCCGCCTCCGGATCGGTCACCGGCAGCTGCTGGCCGGTGGAGGCCAGCGTGCCGGACAGGTTGCCATCCCAGCCCGGCAGGAAATAGCCGGGGTCGAAACCGGCCAGCCGGGCATCGACATCCCAGGCCAGCGCCGGCTGCCAGGTGACCGAGCCGCTTAGCTCCGTCGAGCCGCCCGGCGTGGTCGCGGTGAGCTGCTCGATCCGTACCTGGCGGTCGCTGCCACGCAGGTCGAAATCGAGCTGGGCCGCCTGCGCCTCACGCGCCACTTCCGCCCGGCCCAGCGCCGCCCAGTTCTTCAGGTTGCCGGCCACGCCCAGCCACGCCTCCTTCAGGTGCATCGGCTCCGGCACATCACCGGGACTGGCCGGATCGGAGGCCGGCGTCCAGGTCAGTTGCCGTGCCGCCACCGCCAGATGGAAGCCCGGATTGCGCGCATCGCTGAAATCGGCCTTGCCCCGCAGCTGCAGGCCGCCGCCCAGCGCTTCCAGCGCCAGCGGCGCAACCGTCAGCACCTGCTGTTCGATGGCGATATTGGACGGCGCCAGCACCAGTTCGTTGTCACCCTGGCGCAGGCGGCCCTGCAGCTGTGCCTTGCCGCCACGCCCGCGGGCGTTGAAGTCCAGCGCCAGCGGCGCCGGTGCCACGGCCAGGTACTGCGCCGGCACCAGCTGCCCGAGGTCGAGCTGCTCGCCGCGCACACTGGCCTGCCATACCGGATCGCTGCGGCCGTCCAGCACCAGCCGGGCCTGCAGCGGCGCCGGCGCATGCCCGGCCAGCGCCACTTCCATGTGCGCCAGATCCCCGCGCGCGACCAGCCCCAGCGATGCCGGCCGCTGCCCCGGGCGTGCCGGCAGCCGCGCCCGTACGGTCAGATCGGTGCGGTAGTCACGGCCGGGCAGGTAGTGGCCATCGATATGGAAATCGCCCAGATTGCTGTCGACCGCGATCGCGCGGGCCCGGAACTCGCCGTTGGCGGCCTCGATGCCGCCGCGGATGCGGCTGATGGCGATCGCCGGGGCGTCCTGCTGCAGGATGCGCAGGCCATCGACCTCGAGCCGGTCGGCCTGCAGCGCCAGCGGCAGCTCGATGGCCGGCAGCACGTCCGGCCAGCGCGGCAGCTCGAACGGGGTGTCTTCCGACGGCCCCAGCTCCAGCACGGCATCGCTCAGCCGCAGCGCGTCCAGCCGCAGCTTGCGGCCCAGCAGCGGGCGGATATCCGGGTCCAGGTAGGCCTGGGCCGCGGTG
>DDVW01000055.1:45609-57865 GCA_002345545.1 Stenotrophomonas sp. UBA2302
GTGAAATGCAGGTCCTGGTACCGGAAGTCCAGGTCATGCAGGATCAGCGGCCCGGCCAGCGGCCCTTCGACCTTGCTCCAGGCCAGCGAGGAGCCGGCCGGCAACCGTGCCACCACCTGCGCCATCAGCACCTCGCGCCCGGCCACGGTCTGCAGCAGCCAGTACAGCGCGAACGCCGCCAGCAGCAGCAGCGCGGTGGCGGTGATGCCACTGCGGATCGCCAGCGTGCGCAACCGCGCCTTGCGCAGCGCGCGCAGCTCGGCGATGCGCGCCTCGCGCTGCTCGGGGGTGATGTCGTCAGGCGCGGGAGCAGGACGCCGGCTCACAGGTCGGCCCCGATGTTGAGATACAGCTGGAACGCCGAATCCGGGCTGTTCAGGCCACGGGCGATATCGATCCGCACCGGGCCCACCGGCGACTTCCAGCGCACGCCGAAACCGACGCCGGTATGCAGGTCGATGGTGTTGTCGAAGGCGCTGCCGGTATCGACAAACGCCGCCACACCCCACGGACCACCGCTGAAGTAGTGCTCGTATTCGGCCGAACCGACCACCAGGTGCTTGGCACCGAGCGCGTACTTGTCCGGCGGCGGCGTGCGCGGCCCGACCTCGCGCCAGGCATAGCCGCGGATCGAGCGGTCGCCGCCGGCGAAATAGCGCAGGCTCGGCGGCATCGCCACCAGATCACCGGTCCAGGTGGTGCCGGCCTGACCACGCAGGATCAGGCGGTCGGCCTCGCCCAGCGGCAGGAACCAGCGCAGCGTCGCATCGGCCTGGATGAAACTGGTGTCCGAACCGGCGCCCTCCAGCCCGCCGCGCAGGGTGGCGTTGCCGCTGAAGCCGCTGCGCGGGAAGGTGCGGTCATCGACGTTGACGTAGTCGCCGGTCAGCTGCGGATAGAACAGCGTCGAATACTGGTACAGGGCGTCGTTGAACTGGTCGCCGGAACTGTAGCGCCAGCGCTCGCGCAGCAGGTTGACCGAGGCCACCGCGGTCCAGTGCTCGTTGATCTCGCCGCTGCGGCTGCCGATCAGCTTGAAGTTGCGCATGTCGATGTAGCGCGTCTGCTCGTCGTAGGCACTGATTGCGAAGGTGTACCAGCCATCGAGCCAGCGGAACGCCGGGATGCGGTAGCTGGTGACCGCGCTCTTGCGCTTCTGCGCGTAGTCCAGCTGGGTGTTGAGCTTGTGCCCGCGGCGGTTGACGTAACGCCGCTCGACGCCGCCGCGCACACCCGCGCCGCTTTCGCTGCCATAGCTCAGACCGGCGGTGTAGATGGTGCGCTTGGCCAGGGTGAGGGTCACATCCACCGGCACCTCGCCATCGCCATAGGCGTCTTCCGGATGCGGCTGGATGTCGATGGTGCTGAAGTAGTCCAGCTTGGTCAGCGATTCACGCAGGCGGTCGAGCTTGCCTTCGTGCCAGTAGCTGCCTTCCTCCCAGTACACCAGCGGCTCGAACAGCCCGGCGCGGAAGTAGTCCTGTTCGAAATCGATGCGGCCCATGTTGTAGCGGCGGCCGCTGTCCCAGCTCAGGAAGATGTCGGCGGCATTCTCGGCGCGGGTCACCTCGACCCGGCGCTGGGTGAAATCCGAATCGAAGTAGCCACGCTCGGCCAGGCGCCGGGTGATGGTGACCTTGCTGGCCTCGTAGGTGGTGTGGTCGAAGGGCTCGCCTTCGCGCGGGTTGAAGTCCTGCAGGTCGCGCTGCAGGTAGCGGTCACGCGCGGCCGGGCCGGTGATCACCACTTCCGACTGCCGCACCCGCACCGGCTCGCCCTTGTCCACGTGGATCACCACCTGCAGGGTGTCGCCCTGGCGTGGTGCTTCCACGGTGATGACCGGGTTGTAGAAGCCGAACGGCTCCAGCGCCTGCCGGGTCTGCCGCTCGGCCTGCGACAGCAGGTATTCCAGCCGCGACTCGCCCTGGACCTTGCCGATGGTCTCGTACAGCGACAGCGAGACTTCGATGTTCTCGATGATCTCGGCGTCATCGCCCTTGTCCAGGCCGTTGATCTGTACCTTCTCGATGGTGCCGCGGGCGTGGGCGGAGGAGGCTGCCAGCAGGGAGCAGGCGAGCAGGACGCGTCGGGCGATTCGGTAGGGCTGCATGGCGGGGAGGATACCGGGCTCAGGATGACCGGCAAAATCACGCACGGGTTATCCGGTTCATCGCTGCAGCTGTTCCGGCGCCGTTCGCCACTGCACAACCGCCGCACAAGCGAAGGCCCGCATCGGCGGGCCTTCGCTGTCATGCATCCGCGCAGCCGGATCAGCTGGACAGGTGCTCGATCGCGGCGACACTGCCGAGGCGGTCGCCCAGCGTGCGCAGCAGCGCCAGCCGGTTGCCACGCAGGGCGAGGTCATCGGCATTGACCATCACCTGGTCGAAGAACGCGTCCACCTGCGGGCGCAGCCGGGCCAGGCGGCCGAGCACGGCCACGTAGTCCTTCTGCGCCAGCGCGGTACCGGTGTCGTCGATGGCGGCGGTCACCGCTTCGGCCAGCTCGCTCTCGGCCGGCTCGCGCAGCAGCGCCGGATCGATGCTGCCCGGAATATCGCCCTCGGCCTTGCGCAGGATGTTGCGGATGCGCTTGTTGGCCGCGGCCAGCGCCTCGGCCTCGGGCAACTGGGCGAAGGTGCCGATCGCATCCAAGCGGCGGTCGAAGTCGTACAGCGAGGCCGGCTTGAGCTCGGCCACCGCGTTGAAGTGGCTGGTGGGTACGCCCTTGTCGGCGTAGTAGCCCTTCAGGCGGTCGAGGATGAAGTCGTACAGCTCGTCGATGCCCATGGCTGCATCACCATCACGCACCGCAATGGCTTCATCATGGGATTTGCTCGCAAGCGCACGTTCCTTGTCGCTCTTGGCGTCCGCCACGGCCTTCCCGGCAACCACCACGCAGGCGTTCAACGCAGCATTGCGGGCCAGCGACAGGAGGCCGCGCACGTCGATATCAAAGCCCGACTCGATGATGCTGCGCGCCAGACCCAGTGCATTGCGGCGCAGCGCGAACGGGTCCTTGTTGCCGGTAGGCTTCAGGCCCGCGGCGAAACCGCCGGCCAGCGTGTCGGCACGTTCGGCAATCGCCAGCACCTTGCCCAGCGGCGACAGCGCGATGTCATCGGCGGCGAAGCGCGGCTGGTAGCTCTCGTCGATGGCCAGCGCCACGGCCGGCGACTCGCCACCGGCCAGCGCGTAATGGCGACCGGCAATGCCCTGCAGCTCCGGGAACTCGTTGACCATGCGCGACTGCAGGTCGTTCTTGGCCAGCTCGGCGGCACGCTTGGCCTGCACCGGATCGGTACCGACCTGCGGCGCGATCGCCTGCGCCAGCGCGCTGACGCGGGCCACCTTGTCAGCCACCGTGCCCAGCCTGGCCTGGTAGGTAACGCTGGCGAGGCCCTCGCCCATCGCCACCAGCCCCTGCTTCAGGTCTTCGTCGAAGAAGAACTTGGCATCGGAGAAACGTGGACGGATCACGCGCTCGTAGCCCTTGGCCACTTCGGCCACGTCCCTGGATTCGATGTTGGCGATACCGATGAACTTCTCGGTCAGCTTGCCGCCGTCATCGAGCACCGGGAAGAACTTCTGGTTGATCTCCATCGTCTCGATCAGCGCTTCCTGCGGCACCGCCAGGAACTCGCGCTCGAAGCTGCACAGCACCGCCGCCGGCCACTCGACCAGATTGACCACCTGCTCGAGGTTGTCCTCGGTGATGCGGGCCACACCGCCGGCCTGAGCGGCTGCGGCATTGACCTCATGCACGATGCGTTCGCGGCGCGCGTCGGCATCGACCAGCACGTTGGCGGCCTTCAGCGACTCGACGTAATCGGCCGGGTTGCTCAGCCACACCTGCTTGTCGGCCATAAAACGGTGGCCGCGGCTCATGCGGTCGGACTTCAGCCCCAGCAGTTCGGCATCGACCACGTTGTTGCCATGCAGCAGCACCAGCCAGTGCACCGGACGGGCGAAGGCGTATTCGTGGTTGCCCCAGCGCATCGGCTTGGGGATCGGCATCGCGGCGATGGCCTCGCGCAGGATCTCCGGCAACAGCCCGGCGGTCTGCGCGCCCGGGGTCACCGAGCGCAGCACGAAACGCTCGCCCTTGGCATCGGTGGTGCGCTCCAGCGCGGTCCAGTCGATGCCGGCCTTGGCGGCGAAACCCTGCAGCGCCTTGGTCGGCTCGCCATTGGCGTCCAGCGCGATGTTCAGATACGGGCCGAACACTTCCGAGTGCTGCTCGGGCTGTTCGGTTTCCACGCCCGGCAGCAGCACGGCCAGACGGCGCGGGGTCGACAGCGGCTTGGCGCCTTCGCGGTCGAAGGTGATGCCACGTTTGCCCAACCCGTCGATCACGCCGTCGAAGAAGGCCTGCGCCAGGCCCGGCAGCGCCTTGACCGGCAGCTCTTCCACGCCCAGTTCGATCAGCAGCGGTTGCATGCTCATGCCTGCACCTCCCTGGCGGCCACGGCTTCGAGGCGCTTGGCCTCGTACAGCTTGGCCACGGCCATCGCCAGCGTGCGCACGCGCAGGATGTAGCGCTGGCGCTCGGTGACCGAGATCGCGCGGCGCGCGTCCAGCAGGTTGAAACTGTGGCTGGCCTTGGTGACCTGCTCGTAGGCCGGCAGCGGCAGGCCGGCTTCGATCAGCGTCTGCGCCTCTTTCTCGCAGGCGTCGAAGCGGTGGAACATTTCGGCCACGTCGGCGTATTCGAAGTTGTAGGTGCTCTGCTCCACCTCGTTCTGGTGGTAGACATCGCCATAGGTGACCGGCGCGCCGTCCGGTCCGTAGGTCCAGACCAGGTCATAGACGTTGTCGCAGCTCTGCAGGTACATGCACAGTCGCTCCAGGCCGTAGGTGATCTCGCCCAGCACCGGCTTGCACTCCAGGCCGCCGGCCTGCTGGAAGTAGGTGAACTGGGTGACTTCCATGCCGTTGAGCCAGACTTCCCAGCCCAGCCCCCAGGCGCCGAGGGTCGGCGATTCCCAGTTGTCCTCGACAAAGCGCAGGTCGTGCACCAGCGGATCGATGCCCAGTGCCTTGAGCGAATCCAGGTACAGCTGCTGGATGTTGTCCGGGCTCGGCTTCATCGCCACCTGGTACTGGTAGTAGCGCTGCAGGCGGTTGGGGTTTTCGCCGTAGCGGCCGTCGGTGGGACGGCGCGAGGGCTGCACGTAGGCGGCATTCCAGCTTTCCGGGCCGATCGAGCGCAGGAAGGTGGCCGGATGGAAGGTGCCGGCACCGACTTCCAGGTCCAGCGGCTGGATCAGCACGCAGCCCTGCTTCGCCCAGAAGTCGTTGAGGGTCTGGATCAGGCCCTGGAAGGTGATCGGAACTGTCGGGGTCGCGGACATGCTGCGGATTGCCGTACGGAGGGGTGCGCTAGTATAGCGGCCGACCGCACGGTGGCCGGGCAAGCATGGGGTGGGACGTGGAGCAGCAGGTCGCGCGCAGCGCGCAGATACCACCGGCGACGGTGCCGATCGCCCCCGGACGGTTGCAGTTCTCCAACGTCGCCGCGGCGCTGCTGGACGATGGCCTGGTGGCCGCGCACGACCTCGAGCGCATCCGCTTCTCCGCACAGGGCGCACGCAATGCCAGCGAGGTGCATCCGCTGGTGCTGCTGGCCAACCTGAAACTGGCCGCCACGCCACCGGCGAGCGGCGAGCTGGGACTGGAACGGCTGACCGAATGGCTGGCCGCGCGCACCGGCACCCGTTACCTGCGCATCGACCCGACCCGGGTGGACGTGGCCGCGGTGGCCGATGTGGTCTCGCACGCCTACGCCCGCCGCCACCGCATCCTGCCGCTGGCGGTGGACAGCGAGCGCGTGCTGGTGGCCACTTCCGAACCGATGGCGCGCGACTGGGTGCCCGACCTGCAACACCTGAGCCGGCGCCGCATCGAGATAGTGCTGGTCAATCCGCTGGACCTGCACCGCTACTCGATGGAGTTCTTCGGCGTCACCCGCTCGGTGCGCGGTGCCCGCAGCGATGCCCGCGATGGCGGCAACAGCAGCGCGGTGCCCAGTTTCGAGCAGCTGGTGGAACTGGGCCGCGCCGGCGACGTCAACGCCGATGACCACCACATCGTCTCCATCGTCGACTGGCTGCTGCAGTACGCCTACGAGCAGCGGGCCAGCGACATCCATCTGGAACCGCGCCGCGACATGGGCCGGGTGCGGTTCCGCATCGACGGTGTGCTGCACAAGGTGTTCGAGGTGCCGCCGTCGGTGATGACCGCGGTGGTCAGCCGCATCAAGGTGCTCGGGCGCATGGATCTGGCCGAGCGCCGGCGGCCGCAGGACGGCCGCATCAAGACCCGCTCGCCGGGCGGGCGCGAGGTCGAGATGCGCCTGTCGACCATGCCCACCGCGTTCGGCGAGAAGTGCGTGATGCGCATCTTCGACCCGGATTCGGCGTTCAAGAGCATCGAGCAGCTGGGTTTCAGCCCGGAGGAAGCAGCCGGCTGGACCGAGCTGGTGGCGCGCCCGCATGGCATCGTGCTGGTCACCGGCCCGACCGGTTCGGGCAAGACCACCACGCTGTATTCCACGCTCAAGCGGCTGGCCACGCCGGACGTGAACGTGTGCACGGTGGAAGACCCGATCGAGATGATCGCGCCGGAATTCAACCAGATGCAGGTGCAGACCAACATCGACCTGGACTTCGCCACCGGTGTGCGCACGCTGCTGCGGCAGGACCCGGACATCATCATGATCGGCGAGATCCGCGACCTGGATACCGCACAGATGGCGGTGCAGGCCTCGCTGACCGGGCACCTGGTGCTGTCCACCCTGCACACCAACGACGCGCCTTCGGCGATCACCCGCCTGCTCGACCTGGGCGTGCCGCATTACCTGATCGCCTCCACCGTCAACGGCGTGCTGGCGCAGCGGCTGGTGCGCACCCTGTGCCCGCACTGCAAGGCGCCGGACACGCTGACAGACGCCGATTGGGCGCCACTGCGTGATGGCAATGAGGCATTACCAGATACGGTCGCGGCATGTGCACCGGTCGGTTGCCTGGAGTGCCGGCGCACCGGCTACATGGGCCGCGTCGGCCTGTATGAGCTGCTGCCATTGGGTTCGCGGCTGCGCGCACTGATCACCCGCGACATGGATCTGGCCGGATTCAGCAAGGCGGCCCGTGCCGAAGGGCTGCGCACGCTGCGCCGTACCGGGCTTGAAAAGGTGGCACAGGGGCTGACTACAATCGAGGAAGTCCTGTCGGTCCTGCCTCCCCCGGAATGAAATCCCAGCCGTTTTTGATCATCGAAACCGGGCAGCCGTTCCCGACCCTGCGCCGCTACGGCCGTTTCCCGCACTGGATCCGCGTCGCCGCCGGGCTGGAAGAAGCCGAAACGGTGGTGGTCAATGTCGAGCGCGGCGAGCCGCTGCCGGACCGCGGCAATTTTGCCGCCACCATCGTCACCGGCTCGGCCGCGTTCGTCACCGACCGCGCCGACTGGAGCGAGCGCAGTGCCGACTGGCTGCGCGACGCCGCCCATGCCGACATGCCGCTGCTGGGCATCTGCTACGGCCACCAGTTGCTCGCCCACGCGCTGGGCGGCGAAGTCGCCTACAACCCGGCCGGGCGCGAATCGGGCACGATCCGTCTGGAGCTGGAAGCACCGGCTGCGGCCGACCCGCTGTTCGCCGGCCTGCCAGCCAGCTTCCCGGCCCATGCCACCCATCTGCAGACGGTGCTGCGCGCGCCGGAGGGGGCCACCGTGCTGGCCCGCTCGGTGCAGGACAACTGCCACGCCTTCCGCTGGGGCGGGCAGGCCTGGGGCCTGCAGTTCCATCCCGAATTCGCCACCCACCACATGCGCGGCTATGTGCAGGCGCGGGCGGACTGCATCGCCCGCCACGGTGGCTGCGCGCGCAGCGTCGCCCGCGAGGTCAGCGCCGCACCGCTGGCCCGCCAGCTGCTGCGCCGCTTCGTGCGCCACGTCCGCCACGGCGCGGGCCACTGAGGCCACGCCTCCCGCCCCTGCCATGGGTGCTGGAGCCCAAAAGACACAAGGCAAGCCGGGGCGGGCCCATTACCAACGCCTCATAACGGGCCGGAGGGTTTCAGGCGATAATCCGCCCACGCCGGCCCGACCGGCGCCCCCCCTGTTTCGGAACTGCAATGAGCGAGATTCGCAAGGTGCCGGCGTCTGCCGGCGCGGAATGGCTGTTGACCGGCTTTGGCCTGTTCAAGCGCGCGCCGCTGGCACTGGGCTCGCTGGGCATCCTGTGGGGAATCGTCACCTCGCTGGTGATGTCGCTGTCGATGCTGGTGCCGGTCCTGGGTACCGCGCTGCAATTCCTGTTGCTGCTGGGCGGCCCGCTGTTCATGGGTGGCCTGCTGTGGGCGATCCGCGAGGTCGACCAGGGCCGCGTCGCCCGGCCCTCGCACCTGCTGCAAGGCATCCAGCAGGGCCGCGCCCCGCATCTGCTGGTCGCCCTGCTGCCGCAGCTGGTGGCCGCCCTGCTGCTGGGCACGCTGCTGCTGGTGCTGGTCGGCACCACCGGCCTGCAGCAGCTGTCGGAGGTGATGCTCAAGCTCAACGAGATCAGCCAGTCCGGCGCGCAGCCGGACCCGGCGCAGATCGAGGCGCTGGTGGCGACCCTGCCGGCCGGGCGCATCCTGCTGTGGCTGCTGCTGTTGCTGGGCACCTTCGCCGCGCTGACGATGGCGCTGTTCGTGATGCCGCCGCAGGTGATGTTCGACAACGCCACCGGCATGCACGCGCTGCGCCGGAGCCTGCGTGCCAGCATCCACAACCTGCCGGCGATGCTGGTGTTCTTCGTGCTGGCGTTCATCGCGATCTTCGCGATCTATTTCGCGGTGACGATCGTGGCGCTGGTGATCGGCCTGGTGGCCGGCCAGACCGCGGCCATGGCCGTGGCCCAGTTGCTGCTGCTGGCGGTGTTGATGCCGGTCTTCG
The DNA here is from genome assembly GCA_002345545.1 of Stenotrophomonas sp. UBA2302. Lineage (GTDB taxonomy): Bacteria > Pseudomonadota > Gammaproteobacteria > Xanthomonadales > Xanthomonadaceae > Stenotrophomonas. The sequence continues at coordinate 54,546 of DDVW01000055.1, forward strand.
CCGGCACCGTCTATGCGGCGTGGAAGCAGATGCTGGCGCCGGTCGATGCCGGCACCGCACCGCCGCCGCTGCACGGCCACGTCATCGAGCTCTGATCCCCGGCACCCTCGGGGCCACCGCCGGACGCTGGCTCAGGGGGTGTCGCGGCTGCGCTTGACCAGGTACATGGCCTGGTCGGCCGCGTGCAGCAAGGCATCCACTTCCGAACCGTCGGCCGGATAGGCAGCCATGCCGATGCTGGCGGCAATCGGCAGCAGCACTTCGTCGTCACCATGCCGGTAGCGCATCGGCATGCACAACGACGCCCCCAGGCGCTCTATCAGCTGCTGCTCCCCCTGCAGGTCGTCGAGCTTTTCCAGCACCAGCGCGAACTCGTCGCCCCCCAGCCGCGCCACCGTGTCGTTCTCGCGCAGCGTACCGCGCAGGCGCTGCGCGATCTCGACCAGTACCGCGTCGCCGGCGGCATGGCCCCAGGTGTCGTTGATCTCCTTGAAGCGGTCCACGTCCACGTACACCAGCGCGAACCGGTCGCCATGGCGTACCGCGCGATGGTGCGCGTTTTCCAGCCGGTCCATGAACAGCCCGCGGTTGGGCAGGCCGGTAAGCATGTCGTGCATGGCCAGATGGCGCATTTCCTGCTCCATCAGCTTGCGCTGTTCGACCTCCAGCTCCAGCTGTCGGTTGCGCTCGGACAATTCGTCCAGCGCATCGCGCAAGGCCACCCGGTGCCGGTACAGCTCCAGGAACACCTGCACCTTGGACAGCAGGATGGTCGGCTCCACCGGCTTGGCCATGTAGTCGACCGCGCCGAAGCCGTAGCCCTTGAGGCGATGCACGTCATCGGCATAGGTGGCGGTAACGAAGATGATCGGGGTCTGCCGGGTGGTTTCCTCCTGCGACAGGATTTCGGCCACTTCGAAGCCGTTGATGTCGGGCATGTAGACATCCAGCAGCACCAGCGCGAATTCGTCGTCCAGCGTGGCCTTGAGCGCCTCGTTGCCGGAGGCGGCCTCGATCACATCGATGTCTAGCCTGGCCAGCACCCGGCGGATCACCAGCAGGTTGGCGGGGTTGTCATCGACCGCAAGAATCTTCGGTCGCGTTGCCACGGAACGCTTGCTCACAGACATAAGGCTTCCAGCAAAGAAGGAATTTCAGGCAACGGCAGGCAATGGTCGGCACCGGCCAGCTCCAGCGCGGCGGCCGGCATCATCGGCACCTGCGCGGTCTGCGGGTCCTGCACGATCACCGTGCCACCGCAGTGACGGATCCGCACGCAGCCCAGGGCACCGTCGGAGTTGGCGCCGGTCAACAGCACCGCCACCAGGTGTCCACGCCAGGCCTCGGCGGCCGATTCGAACAGCACATCGATCGACGGCCGCGAAAAGGCCACCCGCGGATCGACGCTGAGGGCAAACCGCCCGCCGTTCTCGACCAGCAGGTGGTAGCCCGAGGGCGCCACATAGATGCGCCCCGGACCGGCATGCTGGCGCTCCTCGGCTTCGCCCACCGGCAGCCCGCTGCGGCTTTGCAGCAGTTCGCAGAAGGTGCGCATGTCCTCCGAGCCACTGTGGCAGACCACCACCATCGGCACCGGCAACGGCCGCGACAGCCCGCCCAGCAACACATGCAGCGCGGCCAGGCCACCGGCCGAACAGCCCACCACCACGGCCTGCGGCGGCAGTCCGGAGGCGGTTTTCACGACAGCCCCCCGGCATTGCGGTACAGCCGCAGCTCGGCGTCGAGCGGGGTGAAATCACGCGCGCTCGGGGCGAAGCGGATCGACTCGCGGTTGCCCAGGCACAGGAACCCACCCCGGCTCAGGCTGCTGCGGAACAGGCCCAGCACCCGGTCCTGCAGCGCATCGGAGAAATAGATCAGCACGTTGCGGCACAGGATCAGCTGCGCCTCGCAGAACACCCCGTCACAGACCAGGTTGTGGTTGGCGAAGGTGACCCGCTCCTTCAGCCGCTCGTCGAACTTCATGAAGTCGTAGCGGGCGTGGTAGTAGTCCGACAGCGTGTGCCGGCCACCGGCGGCCAGGTAGTTTTCCGAGTACAGCCGCGCATCGCGGATCGGGAAGATGCCTTCCTGCGCCTTGGCCAGGGCCTCGTCGCTGAAGTCGGTGGCGTAGATCTGGCAACGGTCGTACAGGCCGGCTTCCTTGAGCAGGATCGCCAGCGAATAGACCTCCTGCCCATGCGCGCAGCCCGCCTGCCAGATGTTGATCTGCGGGTACGAGGCCAGCACCGGGAACACCTCGTCGCGCAGTTTGCGGAACACCGCCGGGTTGCGGAACATTTCCGACACCGGCACCGACAGCCGCGCAATCACCTGCGGCACCAGCGCGTCCTCGCGCAGCACGCGTGCGGTCAGCTCGCCGACGTGGGCCATGTCCAGGGTCTGCACCAGCTGCAGCACCCGCCGCTTCAGCGACGACGGCGCATAGCCGCTGAAGTCGTAGCCATGCCGGCGCGCCATCGCCTGCACGAATGCATCCACTTCGATGGCGTCGATCTCCTCGCGGCTGGGCCGCGGCGTGGCGCTGCCTACTTCTGCAGCCATACGCGCATCATCGACAGCAGCTTGTCCAGATCGACCGGTTTGGTGAGGTAGTCGTTGGCGCCGGCCTCCAGGCATTTGTCACGGTCGCCGTGCATCGCCTTGGCGGTGACGGCGATGATCGGCAGCTCGGTCCATTCCGGGCGCTTGCGGATCTCGCGGGTGGTTTCGTAGCCGTCCATGCCCGGCATCATGATGTCCATCAGCACCAGCTCGATGGCCGGGTTCTCCTGCAGCTGCTGCAACGCCTTGTAGCCGTCCTGCGCCATCGTCACCGCCATGCCGCGCGCACGCAGCGACTTGGACAGGGCGAACAGGTTGCGCATGTCGTCATCGACCAGCAGCACCTGGCGTCCGGCCAGGTTCTGGTCGTCGGACGGGGTGGCATGGGCACCGCGCGAGCCGATGCTGTGCAGGAACAGGCTGACCTCGTCGAGCAGGCGCTCGGGCGAACGCTGGCCCTTGACGATGATGCTGTCGGTGTACTGGCGCAGCTTGAGGCTTTCCTCGCGGCTCAGGTCCTGGCCGGAATAGATCACCACCGGCGGCACCGCCACCAGCGTGGCGGCCTTTTCGAGGAACTCCACGCCGGAAATGCCGCCCAGGTTCAGGTCCAGCACGATGCAGTCGTAGCTGTGGGTGGCGATGCGTTCCAGCGCCTCCTCGCCCGAGGCGACCTGGTCGATCTCGACGTTGTCGGCCTGCAGCAGGCGGGTCAGCGCCAGCCGCGAATCGGGGTCGTCATCGACCAGCAGCAG
>DDVW01000044.1 GCA_002345545.1 Stenotrophomonas sp. UBA2302
GTACGGAAGTGATGCATGGCGACGTTTCTGCAAAGACAAGCACCTTGAGCCAAGCATGAGCAGACGTGCCAACTGCTGGGACAGCGCGGTCGCTGAGTCCTTCTTCAGCAGCTTGAAAAAGGAACGGATCAAGAAGCGCATCTATGCGAATCGTGACGTGGCGGCCTCGGACATATCCAACTACATCGATGGGTTTTACAATCCAACACGCCGCCACAGCCATCTAGGCGGGGTCAGTCCTGACGAGTTCGAGGCAGCGCATCGCCACCCTCGGTCAGGTGTCCACTAAATCCTGGGAACTCCATCGGCGCTGTACCGCGAGCGATCCTGCCATAGCGCCAGCAGTTCGCCGATGCGCTCCACGCTGAAGCCCATGTCGCGCGAGCGCTTGATGAAGCCCAGCGTATGGATGTCACGCGGGCTGTAGAGGCGATAGCCGGCAGCGGTGCGTGCCACCGGCCCGATCAGGCCGCTGTCCTCGTAGTAGCGGATCATCTTGGCCGAGATGCCGGTGGCCTTCGCCGCCTGGCCGATGTTCATGCCCTCTTCCATCATCGTCTCCGATCAGCCCTGCGGCGGCTGGAAGCGCTTCAGGCGCAGCGCGTTGCCCAGCACGAATACGGAGGACAGCGCCATCGCGCCGGCCGCGAACACCGGCGACAGCAGCACGCCCCACAGCGGATACAGCACGCCGGCGGCCACCGGAATCAACGCGGTGTTGTAGGCGAATGCCCAGAACAGGTTCTGGCGGATGTTGCCCATCGTCGCCTTGCTCAGCGCGATGGCGTTGGGCACACCCTGCAGGCTGCCCGACATCAGCACCACATCGGCTGCCTCGATCGCCACGTCGGTGCCGGTACCGATGGCCATGCCGACATCGGCCGCGGCCAGTGCCGGCGCATCGTTGATGCCGTCACCCACATAGGCCAGCCGGCCATGCGTGGTCTTCAGCCGCTGCACCGCCTCGACCTTGCCCTCGGGCAGCACTTCGGCCACCACCTCATCGATGCCGAGCTGGCGGGCGATGGCCTCGCCGGTGCGACGGTTGTCGCCGGTGATCATCACCACCTTCAGCCCCAGCGCATGCAGCGCGGCAATGGCGGCACGGGTGTCGTGCTTGATCGGATCGGACACGGCGATGATCGCCGCCAGCGCGCCATCGACGGCCGCATACAGCGGGGTCTTGCCCTCCTCGCCCAGCTGCCGCGCGGCATCGGCGAACAGCGCCACATCCAGACCAAGCTTGTGCATGAAGCGGTCCGCACCCACTTCCACGCGCACCCCATCGACCTGCGCGCGCACGCCGAAACCGGTGACCGATTCGAACGCACTGATCGGCGGCAGTGCCAGTCCGTCCTGCTGCGCGGCGCTGACGATGGCACGCGCGATCGGGTGTTCGGAGCGGTCTTCCACCGCCGCCACTTTGGCCAGCACATCGGCGCGCTTGAAGCCTCCGGCCAGCTGCAGGTCGGTCAGCAGCGGGCGACCTTCAGTCAGCGTGCCGGTCTTGTCCACCGCCACCACCTGCGCCTGCTTGAGCAGCTGCAGCGCCTCGCCCTTGCGGAACAGCACGCCCAGCTCGGCGCCGCGACCGGTGCCGACCATGATCGAGGTCGGCGTAGCCAGCCCCATCGCACACGGACAGGCGATGATCAGCACCGCCACCGCGTTGACCAGGCCGAAGGTCAGCGCCGGCTCCGGGCCGAACAGCAGCCATACCGCGAAAGTCAACGCCGCCAGTGCCATCACCGCCGGCACGAACCACAGCGTGATGCGGTCCACCAGCGTCTGGATCGGCAGCTTGGCGCTCTGCGCCTGTTCGACCAAGCGGATGATCTGCGCCAGCACCGTGGCCCCGCCCACCGCGGTGGCGCGCACACCCAGCGTGCCGGTCTGGTTGACCGTGCCGCCGATGACCGTGCTGCCCGGCGCCTTCTGCACCGGCACCGGCTCGCCGCTGATCATCGATTCATCGACATAGCTGTCGCCGTCGATCACTTCGCCATCCACCGCGATGCGCTCGCCCGGACGCACGTCGATCACATCGCCATTGCCGATCTGTTCCAGCGGCAACTCGACCACGCCGCCGTCACGGCGCACCCGCGCGGTCCTGGCCTGCAGCTTGAGCAGGCGCTTGATCGCCTCGGAGGTGCGGCCCTTGGCCTTGGCCTCGAGCATGCGGCCGAGCAGGATCAGCGTCACGATCACCGCGGCCGCCTCGTAATACACGTTGACCGTGCCGGTCGGCAGCAGACCCGGCGCGAACGTGGCCACCAGCGAGAAGCCATAGGCGGCCAGCGTGCCCACTGCGACCAGCGAATTCATGTCCGGCGCGGCACGCAGCAGCGCCGGGATGCCCTTGAGGTAGAAGCGGCGGCCGGGGAATACCAGCACCAGCGTGGTCAGCACGCACTGCAGCAGCCAGCTGTTGTGCGTGCCCAGCGTGGCGGCGATGAAATGATGGAAGGCCGGCAGCAGGTGCCCGCCCATTTCCAGTGCGAACATCGGCAGGGTCAGTGCCGCGGCCAGCCATAGGTCGCGCTTGAGCACGCGCAGCTCCTCGGCATGACGCTGCGCCTGCGCATCCTCGCTGCTGCCGGCCGGATCCAGCACGCGGGCGCTGTAGCCGGCCTTGGCGATCGCCGCCAGCAGCGCCCCGGCCGCCACCTCGCCCTGCACCTGCGCGCGTTCGGTGGCCAGATTGACGCTGGCCGAGCGCACACCCGGAACCGCATTCAACACGCGCTCCACCCGGCCCACACACGAAGCGCAGGTCATGCCCTCGATCACCAGTTCCACCGGAGCCGACTCCGTCACCTCGAAGCCCGCCTTGCGTACCGCCTGCACCAGTGACTCGCGCGGCACGCTGCCGTCGGTCTGCACGCGGGCGCGTTCGGTGGCCAGATTGACGCTGGCCGAGCGCACGCCGGGCACCGCGTTCAACACGCGCTCCACCCGGCCCACGCACGAGGCGCAGGTCATGCCTTCGATCAACAGTTCTTCGGACTGCTGTGCCGGGTGCGCAGCACCCGGACTGGCCATACTCATCATCGGCTCATCTCCACTGGCCTACTGTCGAGCGCATCTTGAAGCTTCCCACGATGGCAGGGTCAAGCACTTCGCACTACTTGACCTTGCCACCATGGCAAGCTCCATTCTCCCCCCTTTCCACGGAGATCCCCGATGAAACTGCATATCGACAGCATGACCTGCGGCGGCTGCGCCCGCAGTGTGACCGCCACCATCAAGGACGTGGACCCGGCCGCCACGGTCGAGATCGATGTTCCGGCCAAACGCGTGCAGATCCAGTCCAGCCAGCCGGTGGAACGTTTCATCACGGCGCTGGAAGAAGCCGGCTTCCCGCCACAGCTGCAGGAGTGACCGGCCCGGCGAAGGGCGGCGACAGCCGCCCTCGCTATAGATCAGCGTGGCACGCGTTGCCACACCTCGCGCTCGCCCCGGCGCTCGCCCTCCCAGCGCTCCAGCGTCCACACATCGCCGTGCAGCGTGTAGCGGAATTCATAGCGGCCGCCGGCAGGAACCGGAGCTGCATTCTGCGTAGCCGATCTCCCGACGTCGCGCCAACAAGGGAACACCGGCAACTGTCGCCACCCGGTCACGCCGCGGCGGGGCGCTATCATGGCGACCAATCCTGAAACGGCAGCGGCAACGTGCAGACCATCCTGACCCCGGTATCGATCGGTGAACTGATCGACAAGATCACCATTCTCGAAATCAAGGCCGAGCGCATCGCCGATGCCGCCAAGCTGGCCAATGTGCGCACCGAGCTGGAGGGGCTGTGGCCGTTGTGGCTGCAGCAGCAGGACGCACGCCCGGCATTGGCGCCGCTCAAGGACCAGCTCAAGGCGATCAACGAGCGCATGTGGGACATCCAGGACCAGCTTCGTGAGAAGGAAGCGGCACAGGACTTCGGTGCGGAATTCATCACCCTGGCGCGCGGCGTCTACGCCACCAACGGCGAGCGCATCACGGTGAAGAACGAGATCAACCGCGTCGCCGGTTCGGCGCTGGTGGAAGAGAAGCAGTACCAGGGCGAATGATCCGGCAACGCCGGAAGAAGAAAAGGCCAGCGTCGGACGCTGGCCTTTTGCGTTGCATCACTGGCGAAGGCACTCAGAACGCGAGCTGCGCCCACACGCCCACTTCATTGCTTTCCATCGCCTTCTTCGCCGAGCGCTGCTCCACCCGCTTGCCGACCGCGGCCAGGCGCAGGTGCCTGTTCGGCTTCCACTCCACGCCCAGCTGGTGATAGCGCTCGCGCGTGATCGGATCGATATCCAGGCTCATGCGGGTTTCGTCATAGCGGGCGAACACGCCGTACTGCGGGGTGAACTGGTAGCTGCTCCATGCCGACCAGCCACGCTGGTCGTCACTGCCGGGCTTGGTGATGCGGGTCCAGTCCTCGGCGCGGAAATACTGCGCGCCGACGCGACCACGTTCGCCCACCCAGCTGGCCATCGCGTTCCAGCGCTGCGAGGTATGCACGTGCGGCTTGCTGCCGGCATCCTGCGCGCGCGTGCCGCGATAGCCACCTGCGGCCAGCTCCACGCCCTTCACCGGCGTCCAGCCCACCCGCGCCTCCACATCGGCACGGTTGCCCAGCCGCGGCTTCTGGAAGCCGCCACCGGTGACCACCGAGGCGGTGTAGACGAAATCGCCATTGCGGTACTGGCCATGCACACCGTAGTCGGCCGGCGCGCCCATCTTGGTGCGGGCGATCAGGCCCGGGTCGACATAGCGGTAGCCTTCACGTGCCGACTCCTGTGCGATCCACGGCGTCGGCGCGTTGCCCAGCCGCAGCCAGCTGCCCCTGCCGAAGCTGCGCTGCAGGTAGGCATGGCGCACCCACACATCGGTCGGATCGCTGTTGCGGTTCCACTGCACGTCGGTGGTGATCTGCGCCGACCAGCGCTCGTTGAAGCGGTGATCGAGCGTCACGAAGGTGCGCTTGAGGTCGATCGCCAGCCCCTCGTCAGCCGTGTCCACACCGGAACGGTCCAGCTGGCTGGCGTTGAGGAAGATCTGGGTGGACAAGCGGGTATCCGGGCCCGCGTCCTGCGCCAGCGCAGCCACTGCTTCCAGGC
>DDVW01000066.1 GCA_002345545.1 Stenotrophomonas sp. UBA2302
GTGGTGTCGGGGTAGAACCCGCTGTCGCAGGTGCTCGGGGCGAGGGCATTCAAGACCCTGAAGACCGATGACTTCCATGCGGCGGAGGATTGGCTGGCCAAGCACTATCAGTCCGCCTATCGCGTGGCCGGCTATCTCCAGCAAGCATCAGCCTGGTTGTCTCTCAACTTCAACCAAAGGTTGGACTATAACAACCGGCTGTCGAACCCAGCCGTCTATGGTCGCTACGGGACCGACGAGGGGCGGGAAGGCAAGCTCGTTCCAAGCGAAATTATTCGTGACCTTTTTCAGGCGCAACACCGCGAGGATATAATTGCGAAGGATCAGTTCTTCCTCTCGGTCCTGGTCATCATGGTCGGCGCAGGTTTTCGCGTGGGCGAGCTGGCGACGCTCCCGGCCCAGTGTCTGTTGAAGATCGACGGCAAGCTTCATCTGCTTCACCACCCCGAGAAGGGTGGAAAGCCCGTCCCGCGCCCCATTCACCCGCTGCTGGCCGCGGCGGTCGAAGATGCCGTAGGCAGGCTGCTTGAACAGACCAGGGAAGCGCGTGCGCTCGCAAAGCAGCTGCGCGCCTGTCCTCAGCTCGACTGGACTCGCATCCTGGCTGATCGCGAGGCGTTTCGCTATTTCACGGCGAAGTGGGCCCATGAATGGACGGCCAGTTCCGACCATCTGATGATCAATCCGGCTGGAGCCTGGTACAACAAAGACAACTGCTTCATCGATGCCGTCGGCGTGTACGAAGCAGCCGGGCGAAACAAGTCTCAGGCTGCCAAGAATCTCGGGGTGTGCCGAATGACGTTCTCTGATCTGCTCGATGTGCAGGAAGCTGCGCGCCGTGGTGAGCTGCCGCAAGTGCGCAACGCAAAATCGCGTGGCCAGACACGCAGCAGTTGGGACACCGATCTGCGCGTGATCTCAATATTCAAGCTACAAACACACTGCGGCACGATATTGAGAAAATCAAAAAGCGATCTTGTAAGGGATATTCTCGATGAGGCTCAGGCTCTCCAACTCCATGGGAGGGTTTATCCAGCGCCGCCGATCGATGAAGCCTTGGAGGCTCGCTTCCAGAGGAAAGTTCAGCCCCTGATAAGGGACAAGAAAGGCAGCGCCGTGCTGTACCAAGACGAGGCCCTGCTGATCGTCCAGAAGTATGCTCTGTCCGAGCATCGAGGTACGAAAGACGCGGACTTCACATCCATCACGGACTCCCATATCAGTCGCTGGCTGAGTGGTGAGGCGCGCTCGGCAGGCACTAGAAATTCCGAGGACAGCGTCTTTAATCGACTGTGCATCATGGACCCGCGTAGTGGTGAGGTCGCCAAGTTCACCACCCACGATATTCGGCACTGGCTCAACACGCTCTATCAGAACGGCGGGCTGACGGAAGACCAGATCGCTCTGATCTTCAACCGCAGGTACCGGAAGCAGAATGCTACCTACGACCAAACCAGCAGCAAGGTGCGAACGGAGCGACTGAAACAGGCTGTCCGTGACAGGGTCGCGGTTGGACAGGTTGCAGAGACCTACAGCCGGATCGTGGAGTACTCGCGCGAAGACGCTGAGGACTACCTACGTGCCGTGCTCAGGATGGTCAACCCGATGCCACATGGCGTCTGTACTTTGGATTGGGCCACGACGCCCTGTCCGCATCACCTGAGTTGCTTTAGCGGAAACGAAGAAGAGTCCTGTGAGCATCTGGTCATCGAGCCCTCACACGCCGAGACGATTGAGGAGCTGGAGCGGATACAACGTGAGGCGCAGCTGACGATCGCGGCGATCGAGTCGCAGGGTGTGGATGAGTCACCCACCATGGATCACTTCAAACGCATTCGCCGCAACATTGCCATAACGCTTGAAGACGTGAATTTGGTCCGCAGCAAGGAGAAGCCGGATGGCTAGATCAAGTAAGAAATTATCGCCATCTGAGACAAAGCAGCAACTTCGTGGTGAGGCGCTTCAGAATCGGATTGAAATGGTCATCCGCGACTTGGCTGCAAACGCTAAGAAGTCTGGTGTGAAGTATGAATACAACGCGAGCGCGACTGCCAGGATGGTGCCCACGACGCGTAAGTCCTTGGCGAAACATGGTGAGATCGTGGCCCGTATTCTCCAGGACCTTGATGCTCGTCGGCGTATGGCGACTGGCGAGGTCACGGCGGAGCATCTGCGGGATCAGGTCGCCTACCTCAAGGAGCGGATCGCGGACCGCGATAAGATAATTGCGGCCCTTAGGGCGCACCACATCGACATCTACAAGCGATTCCACGAGCATTCGCTGGATGCGGAACTTCTAATTCGGCCCATTCTGCAGAAAGAAAGCGAAGAGAAGGGTGAGTGCATTTTGTGTGGGGTCAAGGCTGAACCCTTAGGAAAGTCAAATCACAAGAGCAATGTGGTCCAGCTCAAACGAAGAGCATCCACACCAGCTACCAAATGACTTGGAATGCTGAGAGCGATCACGGCCTGAGAGAGTTGGTTCATTGCTTTGACGAAGCCGAACAGTGCCTGGATGTTCTTGTAGGCCCTTCCCGGCTCCGGCCGGAAGAATGTCAGGTCCTTGATGTTTCGGATCCTGGGCATCAGTTGGATCCCCAGCATGTGGGCCAAGCCGAAGACCGGATAGCTTTGGGCCTGCGTGTCGCCATGGACAATCTCAGGCTGGATGTCGGAAGTGTTGGCCAACAGGCCGTCCAGGATGTAGATGCCCTCGTGCACGCCACAAGGAATGAAGTGGCTGAACAGCGCCACGTATTTGTCGGACACGTGGTAGTAGCCGATGCCGCCATAGCCACCGTAGCGGATGTGGTACTCCGACAGGAGGTTGTCTTCGTAGACGCTCCACTTGGTGCCATCTGCTGATGCGCTCTTCCCGCTGCCCCAATAGCCCGGCAGGTCGAATTAATTGTAGGTATTGATGACCTCTACGATGGCCTTTTCAAGCACATCTTCGGTCACGTATTTGAGATTGAGCCAAGCGACCTGGCGCCGGCTGAAGCCCTTGATCGACCGCGCCGTCTGCGTCGGGCCCAGGTTGCAGCCATAGCAAAAAAGCGTGGTGATCACGCGCCGAGGAAGATCTTCAACCTGGCTCTCGGTGCCGGCGATCGGACGGAAGAAGCGGTGCAGATCCAGCCATTGGCTGGCATCGATCAGAACATCGACGATGCTGGACTCGGGCAGCCGTTCAGTGATGAGGCCGTCCACGGTAGCAATTGCACTGGAGACTTCGGCGCGTTGCCCCTTCCGCAATACCAGACGTCCTTCCAGGATGTCCGCATGCACGTTCTCCGGGAAACGCGCGTCGACCTCATCGGCCAGGGCGGTCAGTTGTGTGCGCAACCCAGCCACGAAAGTCGCGGCGTCGGTGGGCAGGCCTGACACCTGCCCATAGGCTTCCAGTTCCTGGGCCAAGGTGGCTTCATCGACCAGCTGCTCGCGGTAGTCGTCAAAACGCTCGCTGCTGGGAATGAAGAGATCTCCGGACTTCAGCTCGTCTTTGACCTGCACCAGCACGGCCAGCTCGAAGTACTTGCGGTGCATCCAGCCTGCGCCTGCCGCACTGGCCCGCTTGCCAAACACGTGCTGACGCCAGAGCTTGGACATCCAATCGAAGTCCTTTTCCGGGTCCAAACCGAGGGAAGCCACCTCGATCAGCTCACGGCGTTGGTTGCGCAGCGACAGCACCGCTGCGATCAACGGCTCCATTCCAGCATCGTGGCTGGTCGCCCGCAAGTTCATCAGCTCCAGCCCGTTGAACAGTAGCGGCCTGATCGCGCCGTAGGGTTGCAGCATGAAAGGCAGGTAGTTTTTCCCAGCGTAGGCCATATGTTCTTCGCATTCGGCCAGCAAGGTCGACACTTCCGCTTCCAGGCTGTTGTCGATCGCGTCCACGCGCTGGCTATCGCTACCATCGAGCTGATAGGCCTGCAGGATCTCTTTGAGCTGGCCGATGAGGAAGTCGGCCCGTTTGGCGTGTTCGAGCTGATACGCCAGTAGCTTCTGTTGCGCGGTGTTTTCCAATCCACGCACCTGCTTGATGAACAACTCGGCCGCATCGTCCAATGTCTTGGCATGCTGGGCGCGGATGAAGATGGTGGCCAGCGCATAGCGCTTGTCCGCAGCCAATTCGGCCAACTCACTGGCGTCATAGGCCCGCGCCATTGCACGGAATTGCTTGAGCTTGGGGACCGGTACATCGATGGGAGGCAGCTGCTCAGCCAACTGCTGCAGCATGCGGGTGTGCTGCAGATAGAACCGGACCTCCTTGTTGGTCGGGCGGCCAGGCTCGCGCTTGAGCGAGTGCCAGCCGGTGAACCTGGACCCTTCCGGTGCGCGCAGCAGTTCATCAATGAGCGTGCGCGTGGCAGGCGTCAGTGCATGGCTGATGCTGCGGTAGTACCCCAAATTGACCCGCTCGCGGGCACCGATGGCGGCCAGCTCCAGGGTGCGGAAGCCAGGCAGTTCGTAGCGATGGTGCACCAGCTCTTCAAGCAGGACGTTCACGATGTCTGGGATGGTGTGCTTGGTCTGGGCTGCGGCGGTGGCCACCGTATCCAGCCAAGCCAGCCCCGACTTGTCCAAGGGACGTACCCCAATGAACTGCCGAAGTTGTGGCATATGCCGGCGCTTGCTGCCGGAGACGTCATAGCGTTCGAGCTGGTCGGAGGCCAGCACGCGGCCGAGACGTGCGGCCTTGGCGATGTGCTGCCGGATCCGCTCAGGCACCTCCGCCAACAGCGTGAAGTAGCCTAAGCGTTGGAAGAGCTTGAGATGGATCAGTACCGCCAGCTGCGGACCCGGCTGGGCAGTCAGCTGCTTGGCAAAGGCGATTTCAGCTGCGGTAGGGGTATAGACCTCCTCCAGTTCCTTGGCGGTGGGATCAGGCTTCAGTCGCGGGTAGGCGGTCTCGTGAAGGGTAGCCATTGGATCCGGAGGTTGTGAGGGGAATCAGTCCCAGTGCCGGCCGTCGTCTGTACTGAGTGACGCTTCCAGGAAACACTGGTGCGTATCGGCCATGCGGTGCATGTCATCGAGCAACGTGGCCAGGATTTCATCCAGATCCCGGTCGGGATCGGTGGGAACAGTCAACCGGTACTCGCTGCTGGCGGTGTTCAGGCGCATAGCCTTGAACGGGGCCAAGCAGATCTCTTCGATCCGACCCCGGGCTCTGGCCGCGCCGCGGCCGGCGCGGGCAAACGGGGTCAGCACCAGGCGTAGGCGCAGCTGCAGGGCAGATTTGCCCTCGGGCGCCGGCAGCACCATCGTCGGAGCTGGCGCGGTTGGGCTGGGCAGGCTCGCTTCAATGCGATCCCGGGCGAACGGGTCACGCCCGTCCAGGTAACGCATGGCCGAGTGCACATCGCGCCAGCCCACGTACTCCATCAGCGCCTTCATATCCCAGCCTTGGTCGTTGGCCCAGCTGGCAAACCCGCGGCGCAGCGAGTGGCTGCTGTGGAGCCCAGCATCGGCAAACCCGGCACTGGCCAGCAACTCGCGCAGCAAGCGCACCAAACTGTTGGGATGGAGGCCTTCGGCGCTTATCTGGCCCCACTGGTTGACCGCTCGAAACACCGGCCCTTCTTGCACGCCAGCCGCCTGCAGCCACGTCTGGGTCGCCTCCACCGGACACAGCCGCGACAACGCTGGCACTTTGTAGGTGACGCCGGCGGCCTGCCTATCGCCCTTGCTGCGCGGCAGGAAGCAGGTCATCCCCTGTCCCGGCACCAGCGTGAGATGGGCCACTTCCAGCCGCAGCAGTTCATCGCCGCGAAAGCCACGCCAGAATCCGAGCAGCACCAGCGCTCGGTCCCGTTGGTGGCGAAGCGCTGCCGCTCCATCGCCCCGGGCATGCGCCGCAGCGATCGCTGCAGCCAACCAGTCATCGAGCTCGACCAGCCGCCGAATCTGGAGCGGCGCGGCTTGCTTGACCTGGCCCGGGTGCAGGGTCTGGATGCCTTTGAGCACCTTGCGCACCAGCGGCGACCGGGTCGGGTCGACAAAGCCGTGGTCGCGGTGCCAAGAGGCAATGGCGGCCAGCCGGTGGCGAAGGGTGCTGGTGGCCAGGGTCTGCGCATACGCGGCCAGGTAGCGGGCCACGCTGTCCGGTGTCGCTGGGAGGTGTCCTTGCCACTCGACTTCAAAGTGCCGCAGCGCCGACGCATAGCTGCGCACCGTGTTCTGGCGCGTGGCCGCATCGAGGTAGCGGTCCAGTTCGGTCACTGGCGCGTGGCCTCCACCGAGGCCGGCTGCCGCAGCGTTGACAGGATGGTGCATTCAGCCCGCTGCCCGCCGTGGCAACTGGCAATCACCCGTTCCAGCTCGCTGGCCATGCGCTGCAGGTCGGCCATGCGCGCCCGCACGTCGGTCAGATGGCTGCGGGCCAGCCGATCCACGTCCCCGCACGAAAGCTCTTCATCGCCCGCCAACTGCAGCAGGCTGCGGACCTCCTCCAGGCTGAAGCCCAGGTCCCGGCCGCGCGCAATGAAGCGCAGTCGCTCGATGTCGGCCGGGCCATAGACCCGGTAGCCATTGCCCGAGCGCCCCGGGCGCGGCAGCAGGCCGATCCGCTCGTAATAGCGGATGGTCTCCAGATGGCACCCACTGGCGTCGGCAGCCTCACTGATTTTCATTCGTAGTGCGCTTGACTCCGTAGTAGCTACGGACTTTACCCTCACCGGCTGTGCCATGCCAGCGGTCCGCCTGGGCCTGGCTTCCCTGCGACTGGAGATGTTCCGATGAGTGATTGCGGCTGCCACCACGAGGCCAAGAACGCGCAGGAGCGGCGCGTGCTCTGGATCGCCCTTGCCCTGAATGCGGCGATGGCCGTGATCGGCGGCATCGCCGGCTGGGTTGCCCATTCCACAGGCCTATTGGCCGACGCGCTGGACATGCTGTCTGACGCCACCGCCTACGCCATTGGCCTGGTCGCCATCGGGCGCACGGCCCGCTTCAAGGCGAACGCAGCCTGGGTCAGTGGCAGCGTATTGCTGGTGCTGGGCGTGGGTGTGCTGGTGGAGGTCGGCCGTCGCGTGATGTACGGCGCCGAGCCGGTCAGTGGCTGGATGATCGGCACGGCGCTGCTGTCGCTGGTGGTCAATATGACCGTACTGCGCATGCTGGCGCCGCTGAAGTCCGGCGAAGTGCATCTGCGGGCGACCTGGTTGTTCACCCGCGCCGATGTGGTGGCCAATGTTGGGGTGATCCTGGCCGGCCTGTTGGTGTGGTGGTTGGCTAGCCCCTACCCGGATTTCGTGATCGGCGCCCTGATCGGTCTGTATGTGATCAAGGAAGCCTTCGAGATTCTCGGTGATGCCCGCCGGGCACGTGCCGACGCGCGCAAGACACCTGCATGATCGCCCTTGGCCGGCTGCGGACGGGCCTACGCTGGCTGCTGCTGGCGCAGCTGGCGGTGGGTTTGCTGGTCCAGCCGGTCTTAGGTCTGGCGAGCGAACTGCACGTTCACATCCATCCGACCATTGCCGCCCATGGGCCGGCAGTGGCCGCACCGGCACCTGAGCGCGGCATCGGCGCCGCCTTGCACCGCCTTCAGCAGCTGGCGTTGTGCTGCAGCCAGGCCGCGCAGCCCCCTGAGATCCTGCTGACCGTTGCGGACATCGGCCGGCATTTGCCGGTGATGCAAGCCAAAGCGCGCACGTATCCGCACGAGCACCCGGTCGCGCCGTTCCGGCCCCCGATCGCAGGGTGATGTCCGCCGGCAGCGCCAGCCTAGCGATCTGCTGCTGTGCGCGGCGGTGATCGCTTGTTGATATCGAAACCCTTCGGAGTACTTCCATGCATGTGCGATTGGCGGCCTTGGCCGCATGGCTGCTGTTGAGTGCGGCGGCAACGCCGGCGGCGGCAGCCGAGGTGATGACCTTGGATGACGCGTTCGCGCGTGTGGCCCAAACCCATCCCGAGCTGCGCCTGGTTGATGCGCGAGCCACTGTCCTCGCTGCCGAGCGCGATCGGGCGGTGCAGCGACCGCCGTGGACGCTCGGTGCCGAGGTCGAAAATGCGCTGGGCACCGGCGCGGACCGTGGCTTGGACAGCGCCGAGTTGACCTTGAGCCTGAGTTCGGTGCTGGAGCGCGGCGGCAAGCTCGACGCCCGCCGTACCTTGGCACAAAGCCGGATTGATGCGCTGGCCGTGCAGCGCGAGACCGGGCGCCTGGACTTGCTCGCCGAGACGGCGCAGCGCTATTTGGCTGTCGTTGGTGCCGACCGACAACGCGGCCTAGCGGACATGGATGTTGGCCAGCGCCAGCGAACCGTGGCCGCCGCCAGGCAGCGCCTGCAGGCGGGCGCTTCACCCGAGTCGGTGCTGCTCACCGCGCAGGCAGCGCTGGCGCGGGCCGAGCTGACGCGTGATCGGGCCGTGCAACAGCGACTGGCCGCCCGTCAGCATCTGGCCGCGCTGTGGGGCGAACGTACTCCCACCTTCGAGGTGATCCCGGCCGATCCGATGGCCCTGCCGGCGATCGCCTCCATGCAGACGCTGGCCGATGAGCTGGAGCGGACGCCGGAACTGGCGCAGTTTGCCAACGCTCGACGGATCGCGCAGGCACGACTGCAGCTGGCGCATTCAGCGGCCTCACCGGACCTGTCCTGGCAGCTCGGTGTGCGCCGCCTGCAGGAGTCCGACGACACCGCGCTGGTGGCCAGCCTGTCCATGCCGCTGGGCAGCCGCAGCCGCGCACAGCCAGAGATCCGCGCCGGCGAAGCCGAGCTGGAGGTCCTGACGATCGAGCGCGAGGCCAAGGGCCTGTCGCTGTATTCCACGCTGGTCGAAGCCCATGGCCGCTACACCGTGGCACAGGCCGAGGTAGCGCGCCTGCACGGCGACGTGTTGCCGAAGCTGGCCCGAGCCGAGCAGGCTGCTGAGCGTGCCTATCGTGCTGGGGCGATCAGCTACCTGGAATGGGCACAGTTGCAGTCCGAACGCACCGCCATGGCCCAGCAACAGCTGGACGTCGCCTTAGATGCGCAGCGCGCCCTAATCGAAATTCAACGACTGACCGGCCAGGCGCTTGTCACGCCGCCGGCGGCCGCTTCACTTGGAGATAGCCCATGAGCCGTTTTTCCTGGACCGCACTGGGCATGGCCCTGTTGCTGACCGCCTGCAATGCGTCCGCCCCGAACGAAGCCTCCGAGGGCGGCCCCGCCGCTGAGAGCGAAGAGCACGGCGAGCACGAGGAAGCGCCGCTGGAAACCAAAATTGCCGCCAAGGCGGCGCACGCGGCGGGTATCCAGGTCGCGCCGGCAGGACCTGGCGAGATTGCTGACGAGCATGAAGTGCAAGGTCTGCTCACTCCGATCGATGGGCGCATCGCGAAGGTCACTGCACGCTTCCCCGGACCGGTCCGCTCGGTGCGAGCCGGCGTGGGTGACCAGGTGCGTGCCGGCCAAGCACTGGCCACCGTGGAGAGCAACCTGAGTCTGACCACCTACACCGTCACTGCGCCGATCAGCGGCGTGATCATGGCGCGCACGGCCGCCGTGGGGATGGCGGCGGCGGAGGGCGCGCCACTGTTCGAGGTCGCTGACCTGTCCAACCTGTGGGTGGACCTGCACATCTTTGGCGCCGACGTCCAGCACATCGGTGCCGGCGTGCCGGTGACGGTCACCCGCTTGAGCGATGGCGTCACCGCGCAGACCACCTTGGAGCGCGTCCTGCCCGGCACCGCCACCGCCAGCCAAAGCACCATTGCGCGCGCCACCGTGGCCAACACCGATGGCCTGTGGCGGCCCGGTTCGGCGGTCAAGGCGCGGGTCACCGTGGATCGCCAATCGGCGGCGCTGGTGGTGCCGATCACCGCGCTGCAGACCGCAGAAGACCAGGACGTGGTCTACGTGCAGCAGGGAGAGACCTACCACACCCGGCCAGTCAAGCTGGGGCGCCGCGACGCTGAGCGCGCCGAAGTGCTGGAAGGGCTCAAGGCCGGTGAACAGGTGGTGGTGGCCCAGAGCTTCCTGATCAAGGCCGACATCGAAAAGTCCACCGTGGAAGAAGAATGAGGCCCGCCATGCTCGAACGCCTCATTGGGCTGTCCATCCGCCACCGCTGGCTGACGCTGGTGCTCACCGCTGCGCTGATTGCGCTGGGTGTGTGGAGCTACCGTCACCTCTCCATCGACGCCACACCGGACATCACCAATGTCCAGGTCCAGATCAACACCCAGGCCCCGGGTTACTCCCCGCTGGAGGCCGAACAACGGGTGACCTTCGCCATCGAAACGGCCATGGCCGGCCTGCCCAAGCTGGACTACAGCCGCTCCCTGTCACGCTACGGGCTCTCCCAGGTCACTGTCGTATTCAAGGACGGCACCGACCTGTACTTTGCCCGCCAACAGGTCGCCGAGCGCCTGCAGCAGATCGCCTCCCAACTGCCTGACGGGTTGGATCCGGAGATGGGCCCCATCTCCACCGGCCTGGGCGAGATCTTCATGTACACCGTGGAGGCCGAGCCCAATGCCCGCAAGCCCGACGGCACCCCGTACACGGCCACGGACCTGCGCACCCTGCAGGATTGGGTGATCCGGCCGCAGCTGCGCACCACGCCCGGCGTCACCGAGGTCAACACCATCGGCGGCTTTGAGCGGCAGATCCACATCACCCCGGATCCGGCCCAGCTGGTGGCGCTGGGCTTCACGTTGAACGACGTAGTCGCCGCGGTCATGCGCAACAACCAGAACATCGGCGCCGGCTACATCGAACGCAACGGCCAGCAGTTCCTGGTGCGCGTGCCCGGCCAGTTGGCCAATCTGGAGGCGATCGGCAACATCGTGCTGGACCGGCGCGATGGCGTGCCCATTCGGGTGCGCGATGTCGCAAGCGTCGGCGAAGGCAAGGAGCTGCGCACGGGCGCGGCCACCCAGAATGGCCATGAGGTCGTGGTCGGTACCGCCTTCATGCTGTTTGGCGCCAACAGCCGGGAGGTCTCCCAGGCGGCCGCGGCCAAGCTGGCCGCCGCCAACGCCAGCTTGCCCCCGGGCGTGCATGCCAAAGCCGTGTATGACCGCACCGCGCTGGTGGACCGCACCATCAATACCGTGTCCAAGAACCTGATCGAGGGCGCGCTGCTGGTCGTGGTGGTGCTGTTCCTGCTGCTGGGCAATGTGCGCGCTTCGCTGATCACCGCCGCAGTGATTCCGCTGGCGATGCTGTTCACCATCATCGGCATGGTCCGTGGCGGCGTGTCGGGCAACCTGATGAGCCTGGGCGCACTGGACTTCGGCCTGATCGTGGACGGGGCGGTGATCATCATCGAGAACTGTCTGCGCCGATTCGGGGAGGCGCAGCACGCGCTGGGCCGCCAGCTCAACGATGAGGAGCGTTTTGACCTGACCGCCTCGGCCACCGCTGAGGTGATCCGTCCCAGCCTGTTCGGTCTGGGCATCATCGCGGCGGTCTACCTGCCGATCTTTGCGCTGTCGGGGGTGGAAGGGAAAATGTTCCACCCGATGGCCATCACCGTGGTGCTGGCCCTGACCGGTGCCATGGTGCTGTCGCTGACCTTCGTGCCGGCGGCGATCGCCACCTTCCTGCGCGGTCGTGTGGCTGAGCACGACAACCGCCTGATGCGCTGGTCACGCGCTCGCTACACGCCGCTGCTGGATTGGGCGCTGCGCCGGCGGGTTGTGGTGCTGACCGGCGCGGCCGTGCTGGTGGTGGGGTGTGGCGTGTTGGCCACCCGCCTGGGCTCGGAGTTCGTGCCGAGCCTGGATGAAGGCGACATCACTTTGCAGCCCATGCGTATCCCCGGCACCAGCCTGGAGCAGTCGGTGGCCATGCAGGAAACCCTGGAGAAGCGCTTGGCCCAGTTCCCGGAAGTGGCCAACATCTTCTCCAAGATCGGCACCGCCGAGGTGGCCACCGACCCGATGCCGCCGTCGATGGCCGACACCTTCCTGATGCTCAAGCCCCGCGACCAGTGGCCCGACCCGCGCAAGCCCAAGGCCGAGCTGGTAGAAGAGCTGGAGGCAGCGGCCAAGGAAATTCCGGGCAGCAATTACGAGTTCACCCAGCCTATCCAGATGCGCACGAACGAGCTGATCTCCGGCGTCCGCTCTGACGTTGCGGTCAAGGTCTACGGTGACAACCTCGACCAGCTGACCCGTCTGGCCAGCCGGGTCGAGCGGATCATGCGCAGCGTCCCCGGCGCCGAGGATGTCAAGGCCGAGCAGGTCACCGGCCTGCCGCTGCTGACCATCACACCAGATCCGGCGGCATTGGCTCGGTATGGCCTGAACCCGGGCGACGTGCAAGAAACGGTGGCCACCGCCATTGGGGGCAGTGTCGCCGGCCAGTTGATCGAGGGCGACCGCCGCTTCGACCTGGTCGTGCGCCTGCCCGAATCGCAGCGCCAAGACCCGGCTGTGCTGGCAGATCTGCCCATTCCACTGCCGGAAAGCGCCAGCGTGGACGAGTCCAGCCGCCTGGCCACCGGCGCCAATGGTGGGCCTCGTACGGTGCCGCTGCGGGAAGTGGCGAAGATCCAGGTGGAGCGCGGGCCCAATCAGATCAACCGCGAGAATGGCAAGCGGCGGGTGGTGATCACCGCCAACGTGCGCGAGCGCGATCTGGGCGGGTTCGTCGGCGAGTTGCGCACGCGCATCGGCCAGGATGTGAGGCTTCCGGAGGGCTACTGGATCGACTACGGCGGCACCTTCGAGCAGCTGATCTCGGCCAGCCAACGCCTGGGGGTGGTGGTTCCGGTGACACTGGCGTTGATCTTCGCCCTGCTGTTCATGGCCTTCGGCTCGGCCAAGGATGCGGCCATCGTGTTCAGTGGCGTTCCACTGGCGCTGACGGGCGGGGTGCTGGCGCTGGCCCTGCGGGGGATTCCGCTGTCGATCTCCGCCGGCGTGGGCTTCATCGCGCTGTCGGGCGTGGCTGTGCTCAACGGGCTGGTCATGATCGCCTTCATCCGCCGCCTGCGCGAACAGGGCGATGCTCTGGACGACGCTGTCCGGGACGGCGCCCTTGGACGCCTGCGCCCGGTGCTGATGACCGCCCTGGTGGCCTCGCTCGGGTTCCTGCCCATGGCCTTGAATATCGGTGCCGGCTCGGAGGTGCAACGGCCGCTGGCCACCGTGGTCATCGGCGGCATCGTCTCATCCACCGCATTGACCTTGCTGGTGCTGCCGGTGCTCTATCGTTGGCTGCATCGCGACCGAACTCCCCGCGCCGGTGGCAGCGCCTTGGAGTCTTCGACACCATGAACGAGATCAACCTGGAACAGGTGCGTGCGGCGATGTTTACCGACCCCGGCGTGAAGGCGGTCGATGACCTGCGCCTAGTCCCCGCCAAAGAGCATGGCCGCGCGATCGCGGCCACCATCACGGTCGCTGCGCCCTCGGTCGACCTGGACCTGGTGCACGCGGTGACCGCCCGCGTGCTGGCTGACCAATTCGGCATCGATCAGGTCATGCTTTGCTTCAACGACCCGGGACCGGTGCCGCCGCCACCCACCGCGGCACCCTTGAAGAAGATGTGATCACTGCCGGCGGCTCTATGCGTCTGCACTGGCAGGCGCATAGAGCTGATGACCCGGCAAAGCGCACGCGCCGGCATACACAAAGGCCACGCTTTGCCGCGCCCGGGTGAAGGCTACGTAGTACTTCGGTGGCGCGGTGATGCGCGCCGCATCGGCCGTGCGCAGGTACTGCGTCAACGGCCCATTGGGGAAGATAAGGACCCGACTGTAGGTGCGGCCCTTGCTCTGCCCGAAGTTCACCGCAGGCATTCCGTCGCAGGTTTGCCGCCGGTCATGCCGGAGCACGGTAGGGGCAAACTCCTGCATGTACGCGGCAACATCCCCTGGAGCGACGAGGAAGATGCCATCGTGCCCGGTGACCTCGCCATTGCCTGATTCGGTGCGGGGCATCTGCGGATAGAGCGTGTCAGCCATATCGCACAGGGCCTGGACGCAGCGCAGACTGATGAGACGGTGGTCGAGCTGGCATAAGCCGTCCGACTCCCAGATCTGGAACAACGCCGCCAAGTTCGGTCCGCGATATTGACTATGCCTTTGCGCATAGTTGGTGGCATACGTCGCCTGGCGCGTATCACCCACCAACGTGATGGCGATATCGCTCTTCAACAGCCGCTCGACCAGATCCAGATCAAAGCCGGCCAGGTCCTGAACTTCGTCGATGTAGAGCTCGTCGTACATGGCCGCCAGGCGTGCGATGACCTGACCTTGGGTCAGCTCATCGCAGCGCACAGCAAAGTCGGCGGCCCGGTCCGAATACATCCGGTTGCCTGCCAGGTAGTGGCGCGCCACCTGGGTGCGTGGAGCCCGGTTGTTGGTGACACCTTCTACGAACAGGATGGTCTCGATACGAGGCTCAGGGCACAGTGCCGCCTGGTACGGGCGGATGCACTGGCGCAGCAGGAAGCCATACCAGCTGTGCAAGGTGACATGCGCGGGGACCGCACCGGCGTGGACCTCAAACGAGCGCCGGATCTCTTCTAGATTCTCCAGCGTATAGGTAATAATCGCGATGCGACGCTCGGGCCGCTCCAAGGCCTGCCGGACCAGCAACGTGGTCTTGCCCGATCCGGCCGCTGAGAGCAGGACCCGGTTAGGTGATGGCACGCTGGACATAGTCCGGGAACCTGATCGAGTGCGGGCTGTTGAAGATTGCCAGGGCCGTGTCGGTCTTGTGACCTTTCATGTACTTGAGCAACGCTACCTCATCGGCGAAGGTCTTGCCCAGCACGGTGTTGAGCTCAGCCAGCGAGTTGGCTTTGATCAGCTGCTCTTCCAGCGATGGGGCACTTTCGTCGGAATCGTAGTAGATCGCGGTAAGGTGCTCGGCGTAGCGAGCCTGCACAACGGCGATGTCGCCATCGTTGTCGGTGATCACCTTGGCCTGAATTTTCAGCCGATCTGCAATCTGCAAGAAGCGTTTGAATGCCAGCGATTTGACCGAGATGATGTCCACGCCATGGGCCATCGGCGCCACGCCGTGGTGGTCGCTGTAAGCACGCTGCACGATCAGCTCATCGGACGGCCCTTCCACCAGGATCGCCTGTTTGGCCAGGATCAGCCGCAGCGTGTCGTGGCCAGGCAGCTTCATGAAATAGTCGTGCGTATCGGATGGCAGCTGGTCCAGCTTCATCTGGCCCTGCGCACTGAACAGGATCACGTTGTCCACGCCCAGCTTGTTCAACACGAAGCTGCTATGGGTGGCGATGA
This sequence comes from Stenotrophomonas sp. UBA2302, assembly GCA_002345545.1. Taxonomy (GTDB): domain Bacteria; phylum Pseudomonadota; class Gammaproteobacteria; order Xanthomonadales; family Xanthomonadaceae; genus Stenotrophomonas. The sequence continues at coordinate 15,208 of DDVW01000066.1, forward strand.
TTACCTGCTGGGCGGTTGAGAGGGCCGCAATCCTGTCGATCAGCTGGGTCATGCTGGAGAAGGACAGATGGTTCTCTGGCTCCTCAATCAGCAGCACGTGGGCGGCCCCGGCCGCGTGCATGGCCAGCTTCATCTTCACCGCGCTCTGTTCACCTTTGCCGGCCTGGGTGAAGGGGAGCTCATCCAGGTACGGTGACAAGCTGGTTTCCCACGTTGAGCGCGGCGATGTGTCCACCCCCACCGTGAGCGCCCGGTGGCTGATGTCCCCGGTATGCTCGGTGAGATAGGCATTGATGGCCGCCACATCGGCTTCTTCGGAAAAACTCTGCCGCATGCGGCGGAAGCTCAGCGACAGCGAGACGCGTTGCGCAGGCGTCAGTGCCTGCTCGATGATGCCGGCGATATAGCGATCGGCACCGGACAAGGTCTTGATGCCGTGCGTGTCGATGATGGTCGAGTCGAACGGAATACTGCGGGCGGTAACGCCATTGTTGGCAAAGGAGTACCAGCGCACCGTGTAGTACTCCACCGGCAGGCTGACCGCGCCCTGGTGCTGCTGCAGGTAGGCGTTGAACTCCTCGCGGTAGTCGTCGTTGAGCTCGACCAGCAGCCGGATGCCAGCGGTATCCAAGCGCAACGAGTTGTTGGTGCCGCGCAACGAGGCCAGCGCGGCGTCTCCTCCCAGATACGCTTCGATGGAGATCCGCGGCGGCGAGGCCGGCTTGCCCGCTGCAAGCGCCGCCAAGTACTCCTGCACCGTCGGCTGATGGAACAAGTAGGGCGTGAGCTCGTAGGCGAGGTTGCGCCCATGCAACTGGCCGGTGACCACCGCGTGGATGGCCTCCAGCAGGGTGGACTTGCCAACCTCGTTGTCGCCCACCACTAAGTTCATGTGAGCGTTGAGGGGCAGGTCCAGATGGCGAAACGACTTGAAGTTGTCGATGACGATGCGTTCGATCGGCATGCACAGTCCTTTGATGGCCAACGAGCTCGGCGGCGGAGCCTACCCGCACCTGGCTGGCCTCCTTTCCGCTCTGGGCCATACTACCCAGCGATCGTCGGTCCTGGGCGGTTTCGTACTGTTTGGGTGGCTGGGAAGGGCCGGAATGGGCATTACGCGGGATAATTCAATATTATCCCGCCTGAAATTAGGACCGACATGCCGATCTATCCACCCGTTGAGTAGTACGTAATTACATGGTATGTAATACATTACGAAATAACCGGAGAGGACGCATGGCTCGGTCTGGCTTGTACAAAAGCGATGTGCAGCGTGCCCGGGACAGCCTCCGGGCCGAAGGCAAGAACCCCTCGGTAGACGCCGTCCGCGTGGCGCTGGGCAACACGGGGTCCAAAACCACCATCCACCGCTACCTGAAGGAGCTGGAAGAGGAGGAAGGGCAAGGCCCAGGCGCCAAAATCGCGATCAGCGACGCCCTGCAGGACTTGGTGGGTCGTCTGGCCGAACGGCTGCATGTCGAGGCCGAAACGATGGTGGCGCAGGCACAGGAACGGTTCCAGGCCGAGCTGCACGAGCGCACCCAAGCCCTGGAACAGGCCCGGCAAGAGGCCGGGAACCTCAGTGTGCAGCTTCAGCGCACCGAGACAGCTCTGCAGACAGAACGCGAGGCGAGCGAAGCCGCCAAGGGCGAGGTGGCCAGCCGCACCGCCGAGGTAGCACAACTGCAGGAACGCATTGCGGGCCTCACGGCGCGGCTGGCAGAGCACGAAAGCCACGCACGCTCCCTGGAGCAGAAGCACGAGCATGCCAGGGAAGCCCTTGAGCACTACCGCACCTCGGTCAAAGACCAGCGCGACCAGGAGCAGCGTCGGCATGAGCACCAGGTGCAGGAACTGCAGGTCGCCTTGCGCCAGGCCAACGAGGCATTGACCGCCAAGAACCATGATCTGGTGCAGCTCAACCGGGAAAACGGCCAGTGGCTGGAGCGTCACACTCGACTGGAAAAGGAGGTGGCGCAGCTGCGCCAGACCATCCAGGCGCAACAGGGCGAGCTCGATACGCTGCGCCTGACGGCGGCCGAATACCAGGCGCTGCAGGTGCGCTGGGGCCAAGACACTCAGGCATTGGAAGTGGCTCGACAAGAGCTCGTGCAAGCCCGGACCGAGCTGGTCCAAGAGCGCGAACGACGCGAGCACGCCGAGGCGCAGACTCTGCGCGCCACCGTGCGCCTGAGCACCCTGGAGCCGCTGTTGGCCCAGCTGCAGCCGGCCAGTGCCGGAGGCAAGGGCGCCAAGCGGGTCTCATCGGAAGAGACGCCGGGGTCATAGCCTAGGAAGAGAACATCAGGCGCCACGATCGCAAGGAGCTTTGCCATGAGCGTAGTCACCACCACACCCCCGGAAATCACCCGTGCGGTGCGGCGCTTAATCGATTCGGTCGTGCGCGGCGCAGAACCGGTCTATCTCGATGTACAGCCGGAAGCTGACGCGATCGTGCACGAGTGCTTTCCCAACGTGCAGGCCAAGGTCGCGCGGGATGGCGGCCAGATGCTGTGCGGTTGGCAGCTGTGGGAATGGCCCCACGTGCTGGTGGAAGCAGAATTCCATGCGGTGTGGGTCAGCCCCGCAGGGGAAATGATCGACATCACGCCAAAGCCCGAAGGCGAGAGGCGCATTCTCTTCGTGCCGGATCCGCGAAGACGCTACGAGGGCCTGGGCATCGACCTGTTGTGATTGAACCGCGGACTCCGATAATAGTTGGACAGACAGGCTGCGAGATCGACTGTGCCACCCTGGAAAGCGCGCCGCTCAACCAGCGGTGTGCATGCGAAGTGGTCGACATCCTCCGTCTGCACGAGTCGATCCGGGGTGCCTTTCCGGAGTTCACGACTGATCCCGCCGTACACGCGCACTTATTTTCACCCTATGCCTTGTTCGTTGATCGGCCCGCGTTGGAGGCCATGGGACGAGTCGCGGCGGCGGTCTTCGACGTCGCAGGAAACCCGGGATATAGCCAACGGGTCCTGCAATGGGCCCCTGACATTGCAACCCATGATCCGGGTTCGGCGGGGGGCGTCCTGGGTCTGGACTTTCACCTGACGGTCGATGGGCCGCGGCTGATCGAGGTCAACACCAATCCAGGCGGTCTGCTCCTCAATGCCTTGTTGCTCGATGCCGTGCGGTCTTGCGCGCCGCCAGCATGGGCCACCTGGACCAACGCGGCCCAAGCGCGTGATGCGGCCGTCACGGCCTGGATGGAGGATGCTCGGCAGCAATCCGGGCGCACGCCGTCGCGCCTGGCCATCGTGGACAGCACTCCGCGAGCGCAGTTCCTTTACCCCGAGTTTGAGCTGTACGCGAACGCGTTTCGGGACCATGGCGTGGACTGCGTGATCAGCGCTCCCGAGGATTTGTCGTTTGGTTCGGACGGGCTTGAGGATGCCCACGGTCGAATCGACACTGTCTACAACCGGTTGACCGATTTCGCGCTCGAGGATGCCTCGCATGCAGACATTCGTGAGGCTTACCTGGCAGGGGACGTCGCGCTGATGCCGCATCCCCGAGCACACGCGCTGTTTGCCGACAAGCGCAACCTTGCGGTGCTCGGGGACCCGGCTCTGCTCGGCGGGTTCGGGGTCGATGCGGGTTCGACGGCACTGCTGGGCCAGGTGATCCCGCCCACGGTCGAACTCGTGCCCGCGAACCGGGATGCGTTGTGGGCAGTGCGCAACGGATATTTCTTCAAGCCTGCAGCAGGGTTTGGCAGCCGTGGGAGTTATCGGGGCGACAAGTTGACCCGGCGGACTTGGGCGTCTATGGCGTCGGCGACCTACATCGCACAGGCCTTCGCGCCACCGAGCATGCGGATCGTGCATGGGGGCCAGTCCCTCAAGGCGGATGTGCGCTGCTTCGCGTCCGAGGCGGGTGTCCTGTTGTTCGCGGCCAGGCTGTACCAGGGCCAGACCACGAACATGCGCACCCCCGGTGGTGGATTCGCAGCGGTGCTCACGTCGTCACGGATCGAGGAGTGATTCCCCACCGGAGCCGACCCTTGGGGCGTGTCGTGGCTACAGCCAGGCGAGTGCCGATCCAGCCAGTTCGCGCTCCTCATCGATCGCGACGTTCCATATGCTCGGCCCGCCCCCGCGGTCGATCCGCGTGGCTCCAGCATCGTTGACGTCAGGTGCCAGCGCCAGGCCGAGCCAGGCCAGTCGCGCGACGATGCGAGCCCGCAAAACCGGCGCGCGATGGCCGATGCCGCCGGAAAAGACGACATGGTCGAGACCGCCAATTGCCGTGGCCATGGCCGCGATGGACTGCGCAATCCGGACTGCAAAGAGCTCCACGGCAAGCTGGGCCTGCGGGCCGGGATCCGTCAGCAACACGCGCATGTCGCCATGGCCGGCGATTCCGGCAAGGCCTGCACTGCGGTACAGGCCGTTTTCAAGCGCCTGCGCATCCAGGCGTTCATGCCTCAGCAGATACAGCAACGCGCCGGGATCGAGATCTCCGGAGCGGGTAGGGCTCGGGATTCCACCCAGCGGAGTGAGCGCCATGGTGGTGTCGCGGCTGCGGCCGCCCTCGACGGCGCAGACGCTGCAGCCACCCCCCAGATGCGCGAAGACAGCGCGGCCCTTCAGGATTCCAGCGTCGTGGCTGGCCACTATGCGGAGCGCGGAGGCAAAGGCGAGTCCATGGAAACCGTAGCGGCGGATGCCCAGCGCATCCCATGCTTCAGGGACAGGCAAGCGCCGGCTCCAGGGCGCGAGCGACGCGTGGAAGTCGGTGTCGAAGGCCACGCCTTGGCGCGCGTGCGGCCAACGCATGCGCGCGGCACGCGCGAAAGCGAGGGCTACCGGCTGGTGCAAGGGTGCGAACGGCACCAATGCATCCAGTTTCGCGAGCACGGTTTCGTCGAGCTCGCGGGCGTCGTGCAGGTCACCGCCATGTACGATTCGGTGCACCACCACGTCGGGGCTGGGCGACGGCTCCGACAATGCCTCGAGCAGGGTGGCAAGGCGCTCCTGCGCATCCACGCCGACTGGAATTTCGGCCCGGGAGCGCTCGAGCAGACGAGACTGCGCGCCGTGTCCCTCAGTGTTGAACAGATAGGACGCGCCCTTGAGGGTGGACGAGCCAACGTTGAGTGCAAGAAGCCGGCGCGTGGTCACAGGTGTCCCCGAATCATGTTCATGGGGACCGCACCGCCCGGCGCAACAACTGCGCATTGATTGCCACAACGACGGTGCTCAGCGACATGAGCACTGCCCCAAGCGCAGGTTGCAGCAGGATCCCCCATGCGGCGAGAACGCCAGCGGCGAGAGGGATGGCGACGATGTTGTAGCCGGCGGCCCACCACAGGTTCTGGATCATCTTGCGATAGGTGGCCTTGCTCAATTCGATGATCGCTGGCACGTCGCGCGGGTCGCTGCGCACGAGTACGACGTCGCCGGCCTCGACCGCGACGTCCGTCCCTGTGCCGATGGCGATGCCGACGTCGGACGTGAGCAGCGCCGGAGCGTCATTGACACCGTCACCCACCATCGCGACGCGCTTGCCCTGGGCCTGCAGCTCCTCGATCTTTGCCACCTTGTCCTCGGGCAATACCTCGGCGAAGACGGTGTCGATGTTGAGTTCCTTCGCGACCGCGTTTGCGACCGCCGTGGAATCACCCGTCAGCAGGACAACCTCCAGTCCTTCGTCGTGCAGCCGCTTGACCGCGTCGAACGATTCGGGACGGATGGCATCCGCGATCGCAAATACGGCGAGCACCCGGTCGCCTTCCACCAGGTAGGTTGCAGATTGACCATCGGCTGCCGCTGATTCGGCAGCCCGCCGAAGCGTCTCCGGCGGTTCGACCGCGAGCATTCTCAACAGACCCGGCCCGCCAACGTGAAGCGAGCGCTCCTCGACGACTGCGCGCACGCCGCGTCCCGGCATGGACTCGAAGTCCTGCGACATCGGAACGTCGATGCCATGTTCCTTGGCGCTGGTCATCAGCGCCTGCGCGATCGGATGTTCAGCGTCGCGCTGGACCGACGCGGCCACGCGAAGCATCTCGTCGTCGGTGAGTCCATCGGCGGCAGTGGTCTTCACGACGCGGTGCGAACCGAGCGTGAGCGTGCCTGTCTTGTCGAACACGACCGTGTTCAGCAAACGGGCCTCTTCCAGGCCGCGTCGATCGCGCACGAGCAGGCCGTTCCGTGCGCCAATCGTGGTCGAGATGGCGGTCACCAGCGGGATGGCCAAACCCAGCGCATGGGGACAGGCGATCACGAGCACGGTCACTACGCGCTCGATCGTGAAGCTCCACGGTCGACCGAGGAGTGGCCAGACAATGGCGGTAACCGCGGCGGAGACGATGGCGATGATCGTGAGGTAGAACGCCGCCCGGTCCGCCAGGGCCTGGGCGCGCGAGCGCGACGTCTGGGCCTGCTCGACGAGCCGCATGATACCCGCGAGCGCGGTCTCGTCGCCGGTTCCCGTCACCTCGACACGCAACGAGCCCTGTCCGTTGACGGTGCCGGCGATCACCCGGTCGCCCGTCGACTTGTCCATCGGCTTGGACTCGCCGGTGATCATCGCTTCGTTGACGGCGCTGGTCCCTTCCTTCACGACGCCGTCGGCGGGAATGCTCGCGCCGGGCCTGATGAGCAGCAGGTCGCCGCGCTTCAGTTCCGCGACAGGGACTTCCTTCGCGGTACCGGCCTCATCCAACCGCACCGCCATATCAGGCAGCAGCTTCGCGAGTTCCTTGAGAGCGCCCTGTGCCTGGTTGATCGAACGCATCTCGATCCAGTGGCCGAGCAACATGATCGCCACCAGCGTTGCCAGCTCCCACCACAGGTCCAAGCCCTCGACAACGCCGAGCGTGACCAACGCGCTGTAAAGGAAGGCGACGGTGATCGCAAGCGAGATCAGCGTCATCATGCCCGGCAGGCGATTTCTCAGCTCGTGGTATCCGCCGCGGACGAACGGCGAGCCGCCGTAGAAGTACACGATCGTGCCGAACACCGCCGGGATGTACGCCGACCCCGGGAACTGTGGTGCGGTGTAGTCGAACCAATGCTGGATCATCCCGCTCCAGATCAGAGTGGGGATGGTCAGCAGCAGCGTGAGCCAGAACTTGTCGCGGAAGCTCGCCACGCTGTGGCCGGCGTGCTTGTCGTGCCCGGCATGGACGTCACCTTCAGCACCCGTGCGGGGATGCGGCGGTTGCTCGCCGTGCGCCTGATGATCTTGATGATGATGATTGTGTTGCGTCATGGGTCTGCCTTCCTGGATGCACTGATGCGCCGGGCACCAGCGGGGAGATAGATCAGTGTTCTGTTACAAGTGTCCCGATCTGGCGATGGCCATCACCAGCCGCAGTGAGAGCAATCCCGCAGCAGCGAAAGCCACCATAGCCAGGAAAGGCATGTGACCGAACACTTGCGGGCCGTCGGAATGCAGGCTCAACAGCGCACCGCTTACGTACAGGCCCAAGGTGACCAGGGCCAACGCCAGCCGGTTGCCCGTGCGCGCGATTGCCTCCTGCGTGGAACTCAGGCCATGGTGGTGTACGGAGAAAGCGGGTCGTCCGTCGCTCAGTTGCGCCTGCCGCAACAGGTCGGTGGCGATCTGTGGCAATTGGCGCGCAGTGCGGGCCAGCCGCATGGCAAGCGGCCTGTTGCCGCTGGGGCGGCTGGCTTCGGCAATGTCGGCGATCGCGGCCGCCTGCGCGGACAGCGTCCCCAGCAGGTCCAGATCCGGATCCAGCGCCCGCAGCGTGTTCTCGACCAGGAACAGCGTCCGGATCAGGGACAGCAGGTGGGCCGGAAGCCGGAAGCCAGCGCCCTGCCCAATGCGTGCCACGCGCCAGATTGCCTCGGCAATGGACCACTGCGCCAGCGGACGGCTGGCCATCTCGGCCAGGATCAGGTGGATCTCGCGCACATGCGAGCGGCGGTCGACCTGCGGCGGGAAGAAGCCCATGGCGATCGCTGCATCCAGCACGCCCTCGGCGTCGTCGGCCGCAATGGCCTCGACCATGCCGCCGAGCGCGAGCCGGGATGCAGGGTCGAGCACGCCGATCGAGCCAAAGTCATGCAGGCACAGGCGACCGTCGTCAAAGAAGAACAGATTCCCCGGGTGCGGGTCGGCATGGAAGACGCCGGCGCCGAAGAGCTGATGCACGTAGGCACCGAGCAGCGCCCTTGCCAGTGCGGGAGCCGCCGCCGTTCCATAAGCGGCTTCCAGGCGGGTGCCGTGGCTACGATCCTGGACCAGCACGTCGCGGGTGGCGTAGGGCTCAACGACATGTGGCTGTGTGATGCCGGGCAGGGCATCGAGCACCTTCGCCATGCGGCGCATGTTCTGCGCCTCGTGACGCATGTCGATTTCATCGCGCAGGAATGCGCCCAGCTCGTCCACCAGTTCGAGGGGGCGGTGTCGCTTCAGAGGCGGCCAGATCCACTGGGCTACGCGCAGCGTGCGTCGAAGCAGCCGCAGGTCAGCCTGCACTTGAGCGTGGATGCCGGGCCGGGTGACCTTGACGACCACGTCGCGACCGTCATGCATGCGTGCCGGATGGATCTGAGCCACCGACGCGGCGGCCAGCGGATGGTCATCGAAGCTGGCGAAAAGCTCTTCGACGGAGGCGCCGAACGCCTGCTCGACCATGTGTCTGGCCTGGTCAGCAGGAAATGCCGGCACGTCGCTGTGCAACCGCGACAATGCCTCGCGATAGGGCGCCGGCAGCAGGTCCCAGCGCAGGCTCAAACCCTGGCCCAGCTTGACGAAGGTGGTACCCAGCCCCACCAGGGTGGCGCTGACGTACGCGGGAAGCCGTTCGGGTCTGCGTCGGCGCAGGCGCAACACCGCGACCCCGAGAGTCAGTCCGGCCCAGGCGATCTGGCCTCCGCGGCGCACCGTGCCCGCCATCAGCGCGAGGTCCTGGCCGGCCGGCTCACGATGCCGGCCCCGCTTCCGCGCGCAGGATGGCGGTCGGATCGCCGCGACCATCCACGGCCGCCAGCTCCGCTTCGGACAGCAGGTTGTCGCGGGACTCGCCGAGGACGCCCGCAGCCGCGTCAACCACGTGCGCCCAGGTGCTGCGGTTGGCGAACAGCAGGCCCGGCACGTCCAGTGTGCCGCCCCGGTTGACGAAGCCCAGCGCCGCGGTGGTGGTGGGGCCGGTGTCGAGTCGGCGCAGCGCACCGAGGAAGGGCTCCGGACGGGTGTGGGTAACGAATACGCGCGGCCTGCTCACCGGGAACAGCGCCTGGACCGCGGTGTCGGAGTGCACGTACCTTGCCTCCTCCGGATCGCGCGGGGCGCGAAATCGGCCGGGTTCGGCGAGATAGACGATCGCGGCCGACATTCCGCGTGCGGCCAGACGCGCCTGTGCGCGGCGCACTTCCTGCAGCTGGTACGCGCCGGTGGCCACCAGCAGGATCGCCGCCGTCTCCGGATCGCCGGCGAGGCATGTTGCGCCGGTCTCGGCCAGTGCCTGGGCCTGCTGCGGGGTCAGCTCATGAGGCACCGGACGCTTGGGAACGACCAGTGTGGTGACCGTGCCCCGTTGCGCGTAGGCGCGGGCGAGGGCGGCGGCAGCGCCATTGGCGTCCGGCGGGAACACCACGCGCGAAATGTCGGCCATTTCGCCCATGAGTGCCTCGGCCATGGTCGGATCCTGGTGGGACTGTTCGTTCTTCGCGTTCTCCCACGTGTGCGAGGTCAGCACCAGGGGCACGCCCAGCCAGCCGGGTGGGCGCCCGGCCTGGGCCTGGTGGCGGGCGAAGATCAGTTCCTGACGTACGGCGCCGAGCATCTTCGGTGCAAACGCCTCGTAGGTGACCACCAGGTTTAGCCCGCCCTTGTTGCCGAGCGCCGCGCAGACCACGGCTTCTTCGTTGAGCGCAGTGATGACCGCGCCGGTTGGCGATTCGGCGACGCCGGGCTCGGGCTCGTGCACCCGGTGCTTCATCGCGTCCAGGGTCCGGTCGAGCTTGTTGCTGCGCAGCTCATCGGGATTGCCCACTCGCACCCGCAGTCCCGGATTCGCCTCGGCGATGGCGACGAACTGCTCGTCGAGTGCGGTCATTGGCGAGCTCTCACCGCCGGCGCCGCGGTCGGCGATCGCCGGGACGTGGGGCGGCTCCACCTGGCGATCGGCCAGCGCATGGTCGCGCTCGCGCACCCGCTGCTGGAGATCGTGGCTGTTGAGTGCGGCAACGGCCTGCTCGAGCTCCGACGCGGCCACGAACAGCGCCGCTGCGCCTTCATTGAAGAGCGTGCGCGCCGCGGCATCCTTCGCCGGATTCCCCGGCAGCGGCAAGTTGTGCGAGGCGTTGGTCCCGGCGCCGGGGAAGCCGAAGCCCTTGACGGTTTCGGCGATGCCATAGGGCAGCCGCACGTCGGCGGGAACAGCGGCGCCCGCTTGCAGGCGCGACTCCATCACGTGGATGCCCCACGCGATGCTGGCCGGATCGCGCCCGTCCAGCGCGATCGGATCAAAGCCGTTCAATCGCAGGTGCCGGTCCAGCCACCGCTCGCCGCCCTGCTGGGCGATCTGGCTGCGCTGTTCGATGCGCCGCCCGTTGAGGATGATGATCGGGCTGACCAGCCCGCTGTCCTCGGCACGCCACCAGCGCGGCGCCCAGTCGCTGCCGCGCTGTTCCTCGAACGCACCGTCGCTGAGGAACGCCACCAGGCGTTCGTCCTTGAGCGGTGCATGCACGTACTGCAGTTCGGCAAAGCCGAGATAGCCGCCTTCCATCACGCCCCCGGCGGTGTGCGCATTGACGTGGGAGCCCAGGGGCGACGCCGGTGTTCCGTCCGGATTGAGGGTGTAGGCATAGAAGTCGCCGACGAACCGGCTCAGCCCCGCGTCGGAGCGGTCGTAACGTTCGGCGTGCCGGGCGGTCATGTTGCCAACCAGCACGTTCAGCGCGTCGATCGCAGCCACGCAGTGTCCCTGGCCCATCATCCATGCGCGGGTGACGCCATCCAGGGCGTCCATCAGCAGGTAGCCGGCGTAGGCCGGCACCATGTTGAGGGACCCGCCAGTGTGGCCTTCGGGCGTGGCCTTGAAGTCATCGGCCTCGAGGGCCGCGCCGTCGGTGCGGACCCGCTGGCTGTAGGTCATGTGGGCCACCAGCCACATGCCGGCGCTGGTGACGCGATCGGCCGCGGCGAGCCGCTGCCAGGCGGTGCCGGCATCGGGCGTGCGGCCCAGGGCCACCAGCTCGTGCACCATCTGGCGGACCCGGAGCTGGGTGAGCGGGTCATGTCGGATCACGCCGTAGCCGGCCGCCCAATGGTCAAACGCGGGATCGGCCCGCCGGTGGGCGTCGGCGAGTTCAAGGGTCCGCTGGCGCTCGGCGGCCGACAGCTGGTCGGCGGTGCAGCAGTTGAGATGCAGGTTCATGGGTCCTCCGGGGAGTCGGCCGAAGCGGACATCAGGGTCGATGCCGCGTCAGCGAGGTCCGCGCCGAGCGCGATCGCGTTCGACGGGTGGGCAATGGTGTCGGTACTGACGATGCGGGCCAGACCTGCTTCCTGCAGGCGGGCATAGGCATCGCCGGCGAACACCGGATGGATGGCGACCAGCAGTGGCGGCGGCAGCGATAGCCGGCGCAGGTGTGCGAGGGTCTCCAGGATCGTGTGGCCGGACGACACGATGTCGTCGATCAGGACCGGGGTCCGGCCCGCCACGGCCTGCGGGTCGGGCAGGCTCACGCGCACGTCGTAGTCGCCGTGCCGCTCCTTGGCCAGCACCTGCCAGGGCATGCCGGAGCGGGCGGCGATGTCGGCGACCCATTGCTCACTCTCGCTGTCGGGTCCGATCAGCACCGCGTCCGGGACGGTCTCCGCGATCCAGCGGGCCACGGCCGGCGTCGCCGACACGTGGGTCGTCGGCATCCGGTAGAGCGACTGCAGGCGCTCGACGCGGTGCAGATGCGGGTCCACGGTCACCAGCCAGTCGAAAGCCTCCTCGAGGAATTGCGCGAACAGCGGCGTACTGACTGCCTCGCCGGGATGGAAGCGGGTGTCCTGGCGCATATAGCCCAGATACGGTGCGATCAAGCCGACCGAGCGCGCCCCGAACTCACGGGCCGTTCGGGCGGCGAAACGCAACGGGAGGGCCAAAGCATCGGCGTGGCGCAGGCTGGCCAGGATGGCCACATCCGCGCCAGCCAGCGAGTCCTCCAGGGTCACCAGCGACTCGCCATCGGGAAAGTGCCGCCAAGCCACAGGTGCAATGCGCGCCTGCATAGCCTGGTTCATGGTGCCGGCCAATGCTGCATCGGCCGGGAAGGGCATCAGCACACGGTTCATGGGGTCTCCGCGAGGACAAAGGGTTGCAACGCCGGCGCGTGCTCAAGGGCGTAGGCGAGTTCTCCCGGCGACTCCGCATGCAGTGTCAGCAGGGGCTGTCCGCGCTCAACCGTATCGCCGACGCGCAGACTCGTTTCCAAGCCGGCGGTGGGCGATGTGGGTGCGCCGGCCAACTTGGCCAGCTTGGCCAGCCTGCGGTTGTCGATCGCCGTGATGCGGCCCGATGCGGCCGCCCGAACGTCAGCCGTGAATGCCGCTCGCGGCGGTTCGCGGAAGCCTCCCTGGGCCTCGCAGATCGCCAGAAACTTGGCCAGCGCCGCCCCGGAATCCAGAACGTCGCGTGCGCGCTCCAGCCCGGTGCCGGCGCTGCTGCCCGGCGCCATGTCCAGCAACGCCGCGGACAGCGCAAGCGCGCGTTCGCGCAGGTCGGCCGGTGCATCGGCGGCGTTGCGCAGCACCTTGAGCACGTCGTGCGCTTCGAGCGCTGGCCCGATGCCCCGACCCACTGGCTGCGTGCCGTCGGAGCGATGGATGCCTAGTTGCAATCCCAGCGCGCCGGCGGTGTGTGCAAGCCGCGCGCCGAGGCTGTGGGCCGCGGCCTCACTCCGCACCTTGGCGGTCGGACCCACCGGCATGTCGATCAGGACATGGGTCGAGCCCGCGGCGATCTTCTTGGACAGCACGCTGGCTACCAGTTGTCCGTCACTATCGAAGTCCAGCGGGCGCTGGACCCGGATCAGGATGTCGTCGGCCGGGCTCAGGCGCACGTTGCCGCCCCAGACGATGCAGCCGCCCTCGCGCTCCACCACCCGCCGCATCGCCGCCAGGTCGAGCGCCACCGGCGCCATCACTTCCATGGTGTCGGCGGTGCCCGCGGGCGATGTGATGGCGCGCGAGGACGTCTTCGGGATGCGGTAGCCCAGCGCGGCCACGATGGCCACCACGATCGGGGTGGTGCGATTGCCCGGCAGGCCGCCGACGCAGTGCTTGTCCAGCACCGGCCCATCGCCCCAGTCCAGGCGCTGGCCAACCGCGATCATGGCCCGCGTCAGCGCGGTCGTCTCGACGTTGTCGAGGCGGTCGCCCGCGCTGGCCGTGACGAAGGCGGCAAGCTCCAGGTCCGACAGCCTGCTTTCCATCACGTCCTGCACCAGGGCGAGGTACTGCGCGTCGTCCAGCCGTGCCCCGAACACCTTGGCGCGGAGCGCGCCTGCCGACGCCGCGGGTTCCGCGTGCCGGACCCGGGCAAGGACATCGGGCATGGGATCGAGCAGCGTCCACGCGGTCTCCGAGAGCGCCACCTCGTCCAGGCCGAGCCGATCGTCCACGACCACGTTCAGCGTCGCCACCAGCGTGCGCGAACCCACGTCTAGCCTCACGCGAGTCATCGCGGCAAAGCCTTCCGAGCGGCAGACTTCACAGTCGCGGTGCATGTACACCACCGGCTGCTGGTAGGTGTCGATGCCGGCACGGGTGACGCGCAGCAGGGTGTGAGCAGCGGCCAGCTCGCTCATCGCGCATCCTCCAGCCCAACGCGCTCCAGGTGCTCCGGAACGCGCGCGCGCCAGCCCAGCTCGCGCTGCACGCGCCCGCGCAACGTGTCTGCAGCGTCGGGCTCGCCGTGGGTGAGGTAGACGACGCGCGGCGCGGACGGCGCGGTGCGCATCCAGTCCAGCAGTTCCCCGGCGTCGGCGTGGCCAGAAAAGCCTTCCAGCTGCACTACCTCGGCGCGAATGGGGACCTCGCGGCCAAACATGCGCAAGGTTCGCTTTCCTGCCGCCAGCGCGGCACCGCGTGTTCCGCCGGCCTGGTAGCCCGCGAGCAGGATCGCGTTTCGGTCATCCGGACCGAACGCCTCGATGTGGTGCAACACGCGCCCCCCGGTCGCCATCCCGCTGGCGGAGATGATGATCATCGGTCCGCGCTGGCGGTTGAGCGCCTTCGACTCTTCCACCGTGTTGACGAAGGTGGCCACGTCGAACATCCGCTGGCAGTCCTCTTCGGACACGTGGTGCTCGGAATGGTGGGCGTGGTAGTGCCGGGTCGCGTTGATCGCCATCGGGCTGTTGAGGTACACCGGCACGCGAGGGATCTCCTTGCGCTCACGCAGCCGGGCGATATGCAGCATGAGCGCCTGGGCGCGTCCGACAGCAAAGGCGGGGATGACGATAACGCCCCCGCGCGCGGCAACACGGCGGATGATCGGGGCCAGTTCCGCTTCCTGGTCGATGGGAATGTGTTCGCGGTCGCCATACGTGGACTCGCAGACCAGCACGTCACAGGCGGGCAGCGGCGTGGGCGGATTCATCAGCGATTCCTGCTGACGCCCCAGATCGCCACTGAAGTGCAGACGCTGGCCCTGGACGTCCAAGCTGAGGTGTGCGGCGCCCAGGATGTGGCCGGCGGGATGGAAGCGGACCTTGAAGCCCGACGCGACCTCGATGTCGCGCTCGTAGTCATGCCCCTTGAGCTGCTTCAGGCTGCGGCGGGCGTCCTCCTCGGTGTAAAGCGGTCGAGGTTCCTTGTGCTTGGAGTACCCCTTGCGGGCTGCGTATTTCGCCTCTTCTTCAAGCAGGTGCCCGCTGTCGGGAAGCAGCAGGCCACACAGGGACACGCTGGCGTGGGTGCAGTGGATCCAGCCGCGGAATCCCTGTTTGACCAGCGCGGGCAGGTAGCCCGAATGATCCAGATGGGCGTGGGTCAGGACCACCGCGTCGATGGACGCCGGATCGACTGGGAACGGTGCCCGGTTGCGGTCGCGCAGCTGCTTGTAGCCCTGGAAGAGACCGCAGTCGACCAGCACGCGCTGGCCATTGGCCTCGACCAGGTAGCGCGATCCGGTGACGGTACCGGCGGCACCGAGGAACTGCAGCGTCGGGCGGGAAGTCGAGGTCATGATGAGCTCCGGTTCTGGCAGGAAGTGATGGGGGACAGCGGGCACACGTCCGACGCAGATCGCGCCGGACGCGTGGCTTGCTCACGGTCGAATCAGCTCGACGATGTCATTGACCTTGGGCTTTCCGGAGATCACTTCAGCCTCTGCGTAGTGGTCGTCGAACAGCCCGGTGATGCGCACCTGACCGACGGCTTCCCGGCGAAAGCGCGGCCCGATACCCCGGAGACCGCGGTTACGGCGCTTGTGCCGGATCACATCCAGCACCTGGTCGACCTGGGCTCCGTCGGCCTTGCCGACGCAGACCACCAGTGTGTCGTCCTGCGTCTCCAGAACCTGGCCGCGCATCAACACGTTGTGGCGGAACCCGCCTTCGCTCGCGGAAGCAGCCCCCGGCAGTGCGAAGGAGAAGGCAAAGGCGCCCGCCAGCGCCAGCGCGGCGAACCAGCGATTGGGATTGGTGCGTGGGCCAGCAAAACAGGCGGCATGTGTGACGTTGTTCATTGTGTGGACTCCTTGAATTGATGTGAGGCGAAACAGCGAGACTGCGAGAGCACAAACGGATGGAACACGACGGTCGGCCTTCATCGGACTTCCCCCGCCGATCGGACAGGACCGCGCCGGCGTCGCGGTATGAAGGCCGGCACCTCCTGCATGTAGCTCACGTAGTCCTCGCCGAAGCGGCTCAGGCAATCTCTCTCCTCACGACGCGCGAGGCGGGCATAGGCCCACACCAGCACCGGATAGCTGGCGAGCGTGAGCAGCGTGGGCCACTGCAGGAGGAAACCAGTCAGTACGAGTACGAAGGCGACGTACTGCGGGTGACGCATGCGTGCATACGCGCCCTCCCGGGCAAGCCGACCCTCACGCTGTGCCCGATACAGCACGGGCCAGGCTGCCGACAGGAGCCAGAACCCGCCGCCGATCAGGATGAAACTCGCCAGGTGGAATGGACCGAAATGCGGATTGGCGCGCCAGCCGAACCACATCTCCAGCAGATGGCCGGCGTCGTGGCTGAGCCAGTTGACCTGCGGATAGTTGGCGCTGAGCCACCCGCCCAAGACGTACAGCGTCAGCGGGAAGCCATACATTTCCGCGAACAGGGCCACGACGAAGGCGGAGAACATACCGAACCCACGCCAGTCCCAACGGGTCAGCGGTTTGTAGAAGCTCCAGGCGAAGAAGATGAAGAACGCGGCGTTGATGGCGGCNNTGGCCATGGGGTGGGTCGTCGGCATTGCCGTCGCGCCCATGACTTCCGTCGCCTCCATGACCGCCATGCCCTTTGTGCATGAACACATGCATCAAGGGACACAGCAGCAAGATGGCCAGCGGCAGCCAGCGGAGCGTCCCCGCAAGGTGGGCGCGGTGCTCGACGCCGAGATAGAACAGGGCCAGCGCCAGGAAGATCCAGAAGACCCAACGTCGGGACCCTGAGGTGGCAGGACCAGGAACAGTCATGGCAAGTTCTCCTGAGTGGGGCGACGTCCAAGGAGTCGCCCCGGGGTGGACCTGACGAATCCGCCGCCCTCAGCGGCGGCAACGGATTCGATCAATGCGCAGACATCGTCGCCAGTCGGGATGGAGTCCGGCAGCGAAGTCCAGGCGTGGACGGCATGCTCCATCCGCCCGTGCATGGCCAGCAGGTTGTCCAGTTGCTGGCGGGTGTCTTCGAGTCTGCGTCGGATGATGTCGCGCACCAGCGGGCAGGGACTCCTTCGCAGAACACTGTGGCGGACGATTTCCTCGATCTCCGCCAGCGTGAAGCCGAGCTGTTGGGCGGTGCGAATGAAGCGCAGGCGCTGGAGCTCCGAAGCCGAGAACAGCTGGTAGCCGCTCTCGGTGTGCCTCGCCGCCTGCAGCAGGCCGCGCCGCAGGTAGTTGCGCACCACATGCACCGTGACATCGCCCTGCCGTGCCAGCTGGCGGACCGTCATCAGCGGCAGCGTCACTTCTTCCTTGGTCGTCATCGGCTTGCTCCCGGCGAGGTGTTGATCAGGCTAGACCTGTGTCTCGCACACAGGTCAACCGGCCTTGCGGTGGGCGAAGCCAGTAACGCGCGAATTGGCCGTAGACGGACGGATGTTCGCGGCCACAGTTGCATGAACCGTCGGTCCCTGCCTGCGTTGAGCGGCCCCATCACTACTTCTCCTTGGGTAGTGCGGAGGAGGGGTGCGGCTTCCTGGCCAGCTGCCGCTGCTTGATCAGCGAGTACAGCGCCGGGATCACGACCAGGGTGAGGATGGTCGAAGACACCATGCCACCTACCATCGGCGCAGCGATTCGGCGCATAACTTCCGAGCCAGTACCGCTGCTCCACATGATGGGCAGCAGGCCCGCCATGATCGCGACCACGGTCATCATCTTCGGGCGCACGCGGTCGACCGCGCCTTCGATGATGGCCTCGCGCAGGTCCCGTGAATCCAGTGCCCGGCCTTCGGCCTGCCTCTGCGCGGCACGCGCTTCAAGTGCGTGGTCGAGGTAGATCAGCATCACCACGCCGGTTTCCGCGGCGACGCCGGCCAGCGCGATGAAGCCCACGATCACCGCGACGCTGGTGTTGTAGTCGAGCATCCACATCAGCCAGATGCCACCGACCAGTGCGAAGGGCACCGACAGCATCACGATCAGCGACTCGGTGACACGGCGGAAGTTGAGGTACAGCAGCAGGAAAATCAGCGCCAGCGTCACCGGAACGACGACACGCATCTTCTCCGCGGCACGTTGCATGTATTCGTACTGTCCACTCCAGGTCACGTAGTAGCCAGGCGGGAACTGCACCTGCTCGGTGACCGCTTCCTGCGCAGCCTTCACGTAGCGGCCGAGATCGCTCTCTCGGGTGTCGACGTAGATGTACGCCGCCAGCATCGCGTTCTCGGTGCGGATGCTCGGCGCACCCTTCCTGACCTCAATCCGCGCCAGTTCGCCCAGCGGCACCTGGGCGCCGCCGGGCACCGGCACCAGGACTTGGCTGCCGATCCGGTGCGGATCGTCGCGGAGTTCGCGGGGATAGCGCACGATCGCGCTGAAGCGTTCGCGGCCCTGGAGGATGGTGGTGACGATCTCGCCGCCCAGCGCGGCGGCCACCACGTTCTGCACCTCGCCCAGGGTGACGCCGTACTGGGCCAGGCTGCCAAGGTCGGGGGTGATATCGAGGTAGTAGGCGCCGGTCAGGCGTTCGGCGAACGCGCTGGTCGTGCCCGGCACTTCGCGCACCACGGCTTCGATCTCGGTCGCCAGCGCGTCGAGTTGCTCAAGGTCCGTGCCGAAGAGTTTGATGCCCACGGGCGTGCGGATGCCGGTGGCCAGCATGTCGGTACGCGCCTTGATCGGCATCGTCCAGGAGTTGGCGACGCCCGGGAACTTCAGCGCCGCGTCCATCTCGGCGATGAGCTTGTCGGTGGTCATGCCGTCCCGCCATTCGTCCTCGGGCTTGAGGTTGATGACGGTCTCGAACATCTCCAGCGGTGCGGGATCGGTGGCCGTCAGGGCACGGCCCGCCTTGCCGAACACCGACTCCACTTCCGGGAAGCCCTTGATGATCCGGTCCTGCTGCTGCAGCAGCTCCGAGGCCTTGGTCACCGACATGCCCGGAAGCGACGCGGGCATGTACAGCAGCGTGCCTTCGTTGAGGGTTGGCATGAACTCGCTGCCCAGCCGCGATGCAGGCCACAGGCTTGCAAACAGGGCGACCAACGCAAACATGATTGTGGCCATGCGATGCCGCAGAACGACGTTGATCACCGGCCGATAGGCCGCAACCAGGAACCGGTTCACCGGATTCTTGTGTTCAGGCACGATCTTGCCGCGCACGAACAGCAGCATGAGCACCGGTACCAGCGTGATCGACAACAGGGCGCCACCGGCCATGGCGAAGGTCTTGGTGAAGGCCAGCGGCTTGAACAGGCGCCCTTCCTGCGCCTCCAGGGCGAACACCGGCAGGAAGGAGACGGTGATGATCATCAGGCTGAAGAACAGCGCCGGCCCGACCTCGCGACAGGCGTCGATGATCAGCTGGGCCCGGCTGCGGGAGCCATCGGAGCGCTCGATGTGCTTGTGCGCGTTCTCGATCATCACGATCGCCGCGTCGACCATCACGCCGATCGAGATCGCGATACCGCCCAGGCTCATGATGTTCGAGTTCATGCCCAGCATGCGCATCGCGATCACCGCAATCAGTACGCCGACCGGCAGCATCACGATCGCGACCAGCGCGCTGCGCGCATGGAACAGGAACACCAGGCACACCAGCGCGACGATCAGGCTCTCCTCGAGCAGCGTCGTGCGCAGGGTCTTGATCGCACGCACGATGAGATCGGACCGGTCGTAGACCGCCTGGACGCTGACGCCTTCGGGCAGGCCTCGCGCAAGTTCCGCGATCTTGTCCTTCACACCCCCGATCACGGCCAGGGCGTTTTCTCCGAAGCGCGCAATGACGATCCCGCCCACGACGTCGCCTTCGCCGTCCAGGTCGGCGATGCCACGGCGCTCATCGGGTACCAGTTCGACCCGGGCGACGTCGCCGATCAGCACCGGTGCGCCCCCTTCGGCGCGCAGAACCAGGCTCTCGATATCCTCGATGCCGCGCAGGTAGCCGCGGCCCCGCACCATGTACTCGGTCTCGGCCATCTCGATCACGCGGCCGCCGACGTCGCGGTTGCTCTCGGCGATCACCTCGGACACCCGTGAAATCGGGATGTCGAACTCCCGCAGCCGGACCGGATCGACGGTGATCGAGTACTGCCGCACGAAGCCGCCGACGCTGGCGACCTCGGCCACGCCGGGCGCGGTGGTGAGCTGGTAGCGCAGGTACCAGTCCTGCATGGCACGCAGCTCGTCCAGCGAGTGGCGGTCGCTCTGCAGCACGTACTGGTAGACCCAGCCCACGCCGGACGCGTCGGGTCCCAGTGCCGGTGCCACGCCAGCCGGCAGGTTCTTCGAGGCGACGTTGAGGTTCTCGAGCACGCGCGAGCGCGCCCAGTACAGGTCCGTGCCTTCTTCGAAGATGACGTAGATGAAGGAGGCGCCGAAGAACGAGAAGCCGCGGACGTCCTTCGACTTCGGCGTCGCGAGCAGGGCGCTGGTCAGCGGATAGGTGACCTGGTCCTCGACCACCTGGGGCGCCTGCCCCGGGTACTCCGTGAACACGATCACCTGCACGTCCGAGAGGTCCGGCTGTGCGTCCAGCGGCGTATTCATCAGTGCGTAGATGCCACCGGCGACAATCGCCAGCGCCATCACCAGCACCAGGAAGACGTTGCGCACCGACCATTCAATGAGACGGCCAAGCATGTCAGTGCCCCTCGTGGCCGGTGGGGGCGGTCGGAGTCTCTTCCGGGGTAGCCGGCATGGAATGACCGGCGTGCGGATCAGAGGCCTCGTCACCATGACCTGCGTGCGGGTCGGCGGCGTCCTCGCCGTGCCCGGCGTGTGGATCCTCAGCGGTGCCCGAAGGCGCGCCGTGTCCTGTGTGACCCTCAAGACCCTGGAGTGCCGACTGCAGGTTGCTTTCGGCGTCGATCAGGAAGTTGGCGGAGACCACGACCTGCTCGCCCTCGGTCAGGCCGTCGAGGATCTCGATGCGATCGCCGCCGCGCCGCCCCAGGCTGACATCGCGCGGTGCGAAGCGGCCAGGGCCGGTCTCGACCAGCACCACCTGGCGCGTGCCGCTGTCGAGCACGGCCGAGCGCGGAACGGTCAGGACCGGTCCAGCCCCCGGCTCCTCCAGCACCACCGTCCCATACAGCCCGGGCCGCAGGTCGCCAGCGGGGTTGGGCAGGGCGATGCGCACATCCACGGTGCGCGTCATCGCATCGATGACGGGCTGCACGAAGGTGACCTCGCCCTCGGCCACCTGGCCCGGCAGGGCCACGGTTTCAAAGCGGGCCGTTTGGCCGGGCTGGATACCCGCGGCCTGCGCCGCCGGCACCTTGGCGATCACCCACACCTTCGACAGGTCCGCCAGGCGCAGGATGGTTTCGCCGGGCTCGAAACGCGCGCCCTGGACCACCGGCTTCTCGATCACGACCGCGTCCGCGGGCGCGGTGAGCACCAGGCCCGTCTTGCCCATCTGCGCGTCACTGATTTCCCAGTTGCGCAGGCGGGTGCGGGCGGCATCGCGCAGGCGGACCATCGACGCCGCGCTCGCGGGATCGGACCCGGCCAGCCTGCGGGCGGTCTCGTCGGCCAGCCGGTATTCCTGCTGCGCCGCGGCCAGCTGCGGGCTGTAGACGGAGAGCAGCGGCTGCCCGGCGCTGACCCGCATGCCGGTCTGGTTCGCGTACAGCCGCTCCACCCAGCCTTCGAAGCGCGGGGCGATCGCGTACTGCCGGGTCTCGTCGACCTCGACCGTGCCGCTGGTGCGCACGGTAGCGGACAGGGCTCCGCGCTTGACCGCTTCGGTGCGCACGCCCAGCGCCTGCACCTTGTCCGGCGGCAGCACCACCGTGCCCGGTGCCGCCGGCGGTGCGTCGTCGGCATAGACCGGGACGTAGTCCATACCCATCGAATCCTTCTTCGGCACCGGCGACGTGTCCGCCAAGCCCATGGGATTGCGGTAATAGAGCACCTTGCGTTCTGCGGCCGGGCCGTCGATCGACGTGCCCGCGGTCGGGGAGTCGTTCGTGGCGCGGCCGGCAATCCAGCCGACGGCGAGGGCGGCGAGTGCAACGCCGATGGCGAGCGACAGGGTCTGGACACGGGTCATCGGATCTCTCCTTCGATGGCGCGCACGGCGGCGGCGCCCAACAGTTCGTCACGCAGTGCATCGACCCGTGCGAGGTCGGCGCCCTGCCATTCATTGAGTGCTTCCAGCAGCGTCCCGAAGTCGACTTCACCGACCTGGTAGCTGGCCAGGGCGGACTGCCAGGTGGCGTCGGCCTGCGGCAGCAGCGTGTTCTCGATCAGTCCGCGACGCTCGCGCGCGCTGGTCCACTGCGACCAGGCGGAAGCGCCGCGTTCCTCGACGGCCCGCAGCGTGGCGTCCCTGCGGGCAAGCGCTGCGTCTTCGAGCAGGCGCGATTCGCGCTCGCGCTCGCGGCGGGCACGCTGCTGGAACGGGATCTCGACCTCGAACATCAGCTCGGTGCTCTCGATGCCGTTGCCGAACTGCATCGCACCCACGCCCAGGGTGATGTCGGGAAAGCGGTTGCGACGCTGCAGTACCACGTTCGTGCGCGCCGCCTCGGCGCGAGCCTGCTGCGAGCGCACCGCGGGATGCGCATCGGCGTCATCCAGTGCCTCGGCAAGCGAGGCGCTGTGGACGGCGAGGCGCGGCGCCTCGTCGGGAGTCGCCAGCGGTGCATCGGACCGGCGCCCCAGCACCGCGTTCAAGGTGGCGGCCGCCTCCTGCTTGGTCGCGAGGCGTTCGATCCGCTCGCGCTGGAGGCTGGTCTGCTCGACCTGGGCGCGGATGGCATCCTGCTGCGCCGCGCGACCCAGGGCGTAGCGCACGCCGGCCATCTCTTCGACCTGGCGCAGAAGGGCGATGCGGCGATCGAGCACGGCCACGGCCTGGTCGGCGTGCCAGTAGCGTGCGTAGGCCGCCTCGGCGTCGGACAGCAGATCGCGTGCCATGGTGACGCGGTCGAGCCCGACCGCGGCGGCGTCCTGGCTGGCTGCGGTCCGCGCCAGGCCGCGCTTGCCCCAGAGCGGGAAGCGCTGGCGCAGCGCGTAGTTCACCTCGCGCTCGGCACCGGCGGTGCGCCAGGGCTTGTCCGGATCGAGGCCGCGGAATCCAAGGGAGGCCGTCGGGTCGGGGAGGGCGCCTGCCGGCTGGATCCGTGCTTCGGCGGCCTGGGCCTCGAAGTCCAGTGCCCGCAGCTCGGGGTTGTGCTCGAGCACCCAGGCGCGGATCGACTCGAGGTTGTGCCCCGGGATGGGTTCGGTTGCCGTCACCGGCAGGACCAGCGTCCACAAGCCGCCGATGAACACGCAGGCAAGCAGGTGCCGGAGCAGTGGCCGACGGCGGAATAGCGGGTTAGGGTGCAGGCGCCTGGCCTGCATTCGGTCGAACAGGGATGCCATATCAGTGTCCTTGGGCCGACGCGACGCAGGTCGCTCGGACGAGGGCAGGAACACATGCCGTGACGCAGCCACGGCGCGAACGCGCAGGACCGCGCCGCACAGTTGTGCGGCGCGGGTCAGCGTTCGGGCATCAGATCAGCAGGAGAGCCGCGGGATGGGCGGTGGGCCGGTGCCAGGCGGCCCTGGGGGGCGATTCCACCCAGCTGGGCGTGACCCCTGGGCCGCCATCGGCGACCTCGGCCACGACGAACCAGGAGACCACCGATCCGACAAACAGCGGCGGGACCGGTGGGATGCGCCCACTGTCGGCCGAAATACCCCCCTCGCTGCAGTGCGCGGCACACACCGCCCTGTCCTCCGAGGAAAGCTCCGCGTCGCAGCCGTGGCCGTGGTCGTGGGGGGTATCCGCGCCGGCCGCGACTGCGGCGGGTGTGCCCGGAAGATCCAGGCAGCCGCCATGGCTGGCCAGCGCGAGCTGAGACCAGAGCAATGCCGCCATCGCGAGGAGGGCGGTGCGCTGGAACCAGCTACGGTGACGACGGCGGATCATGGCTTGAGGTTACCTTTTTCTCGGTCAGATGCAACTGATCCAGATCAATCCGGGGCCAGACCGGAGGTATGGTCCGGCGCGGTCGCCCTTGGTGGTGTCGGAACTGCCGCCGTCTTGGCCAGGCGAAGCGCGTTGGCGACCACCGACACCGAGCTCAAGCTCATCGCAAGCGCCGCGACCATCGGACTCAGCAGGATCCCGAACGCGGGGTACAGCACCCCGGCCGCGACCGGAACCCCCAGCGCGTTGTAGAGAAACGCGAAAGTGAGGTTCTGCTTCATGTTGGCCACCGTGGCCTGCGAGATCTTGCGGGCGCGCAGGATGCCGCGCAGGTCGCCCTTGACCAGGGTGATCTGGGCGCTGGACATTGCGACATCGGTGCCCGTGCCCATGGCGATGCCGACGTCGGACGCGGCGAGGGCTGGCGCGTCGTTGATGCCGTCGCCCGCCATCGCCACCCGCCGTCCTTCGCGCTTGAGGCGCTGCACCAGCTCGGCCTTGTCCTCGGGACGGACCTCGCCATGCACTTCGTCCAGGCCGAGTTCGGCGGCCACGGCGCGTGCGGTGGTGAGCCCGTCGCCAGTGGCCATGATGATGCGCAGCCCGGCGGCCTGCAGCTCGTTGATGGCGACCGCAGCCGACGCCTTGATCGGGTCGGCGACCGCGACAAGGCCCGCGAGGCGCCCGTCCACGGCGAGGAACATGGCGCTTGAACCCTCGCGACGCATCCGCTCGGCCACGTCGACATGCGCGCCGGGATTGGCGCCTAGATCCTCCATCAATGCGGTATTGCCCAAGGCAAGCGCATGACCGGCTACGGTTCCGCGCACCCCCATGCCGGTGACCGAATCGAAGTCCTCCACGCGGTCGAACTCGAAGTTCCGGCGCCGGGCCTCGGCGACGATGGCGTCGGCCAGCGGATGCTCGCTGCCTTGGTCCAGGCTGGCCGCGAGATGCAGCACCCGGTCGGCGTCGAAGCCGTCGAAGGACACGACTTCCTTGAACGCCGGGCGTCCTTCGGTGAGCGTGCCGGTCTTGTCGACGATCAGGGTGTCGATGCGGCGCATGTGTTCGATCGCCTCGGCATCGCGGAACAGCACTCCGACCTGCGCCGCTTTGCCCGTGGCGACCATGATCGACATCGGCGTCGCCAGGCCCAGCGCGCAGGGGCAGGCGATGATCAGCACCGAGACCGCGTTTAGCACCGCGTAGGTCCAGGACGGGTCCGGGCCGAAGAAGCCCCAGATGAAGAAGGTCGCCACCGAGATCGCCAGCACCGCGAGCACGAACCAGTAGGCGACGGTGTCGGCCATCCGCTGCATCGGTGCGCGCGAGCGCTGCGCCTGCGCGACCAGCTGCACGATCTGCGAGAGCACGGTATCGGAACCCACCTTGGCGGCGCGGATCACCAGCGCACCTGTGCCGTTCTGCGTCGCGCCGATGACCTGGTCGCCCGCGGTCTTCTCGACCGGGATCGGCTCGCCGGTGAGCATCGACTCGTCGACGCTGGAGCGCCCTTCCACCACTTCACCATCCACCGGCACCTTCTCACCGGGCCGCACGCGAAGCTGGTCGCCGACGTGCACGTGGGTCAGCGGGATGTCTTCCTCGGTGCCATCGGCATTGAGCCGTCGGGCTTCCTTCGGCGCCAGCCCAAGCAGGCCCTTGATCGCCGCGGATGTCTTCGAACGCGCCCGCAGCTCCAGCATCTGGCCGAGCAGGGTCAGCGACACGATCACCGCCGCCGCTTCGTAGTACACGCCGACGCGCCCGTGCTCGTTGAACGAGGCCGGGAACAACCCAGGTGCCAGGGTGGCGGCCAAGCTGTAGCCAAAGGCCGCTGCTACGCCGATCCCGATGAGCGTGAACATGTTGGGATGGAGGTTGCGGATCGACTGCACGCAGCGTTCGAAGAACGGCCAGCCGGCCCACAGTACGACTGGGGTGGTCAGCAACAGTTCGACCCAGGTCTGCACGTGGATGGACAGCGGCAGGATCTGCACGCCGCCTAGTTCGAGGCTCGGGAGATGCCGGCCGAACATGGCCAGCACGAGCGTCGCCACCGTCAGCGGAAGCGTCCACCAGAACCGGCGCGAGAAGTCGCGGAGTTCCGGATTGTCATCGTCCTCCAGGCTCGGCATCTCCGGCTCCAGCGCCATGCCGCAGAAGGGACAGGTGCCGGGACCCGGTTGCCGGACTTCCGGGTGCATCGGGCAGGTATAGATGGCGCCGGGCTGTGCCACCTCGGGCTCATCCCGGGGCGACAGGTAGCGCTCGGGATCCTCGACGAACTTCGCACGGCATCGCTCCGAGCAAAAGTGGAAAGGGACGCCGGCGTGGTCCGCATGATGCGGCGTGGTGGCGGGATCTACCTGCATGCCACAGACCGGGTCGGTTACCCGTCCACCCGCAGTCTCGACAGGGGCTTCGCCTGTGGAATGGTGATGGTCATGGGACGACGGTGAGTTCATGCCGATGCTCGCTTTACTGGAGATGGACTGCCAAGGCAGTGTGCCATTGCGGGTTAAACAGCTATTCGGGACTGAGCGTCCCGAGCACGGCAACAACAATGAGAATCAAGATGGCCAGCGCGGCCTCAGCCGTAACACTTTGCCGCAAAGCCCGCACCTCCTGCGCGGGATCGCCGCTGGTCAGCGCCCGTCCCAGGCGCGGCACCAGCGTCCATCGGTGCAGCGCGCCCAAGCCCAGCATTCCACCGAACAGGGCAAGCTTGAACAGCAGCAGGTTTCCGTAGGTGCTCTGGACCAGCGTCGACAATGACCACGCGGTGAGATCACCGTAATGCGCGACGCCGGACACGATGAGCGCAGCAACGAAAATCGTTCCCAGCGTCGAAAATCCATGCAGGAAGTCATGCGTTGATCGCAGACGCCCGCTGCTCGAGGCCTCTTTGCGGCGCAGGAGCATCCCCAGGAACATCAGGACCGCTGCGATCCAGCCGCCTGCCGCGAGCAGATGGACGAGGCCCGCAACAAGCCGGACCGCGCCTGCCACGCCCTCGCCAGCGGCCGCGTGGCCGTTCCATGCCAGTGAAGCGAGTGCGCCGCCCGCCAGTGTCGCCGCCAGCGGGAAGGCGGGCTCCGCCCTCCCACGTCGACGATGCCATCCGAGCACAAACATCAGGGCGAGCAGCAGCGCGCCTCTCGCCATCGCTGCCCGGCCCGCGGATGTCTGGAGCAGATACCAGCCAAGCGATCCGCGATCAACGTCGGCGACCGGCATTCCCATGATGCCCGCGGTCTTGAAGACGACATCGGCCCCGGTGAGCACGAGACCGACGGCGGCACTGACCAACAGAACGCCCACGAACGGCCACCCGGGCAGGGCGTCGGCCAGTGCCGATCGACGCGAACCGTACCAACCGAACAGTGGAACCCCGAAAAGCACCATGAGAACAAGGTATTCCAGGAATCTCAGTGCATAAGCCGAGAGGTCGAACATTTGTTGCTCCTCAGCGCACCGTGAAACTGAAATTGCCGGTCATGGGGTGGTTGTCGCCTCCAACGGCGCGGTATTCCACGGTATAGACGCCCGGAGTCAGCGGCTGGGGCAACTTGGCACGCAGGGTCTTACCGTTGTTGACGATCTCGGTCGTGAAATTCTCGATCGGCATGGTGGAACTCCCGTGCTTCATGAGCAACTTGAGACGCGACGCCCGCGGAATCAATGTTTCGTTGAACACGAGATCGATCTGGCCCGGCGAAGCCACCACCGCATTTGCCGCCGGTGTGGACTGCTGCAGCGCGGCGTGGGCGTGCGCGATCTGCAGGGAGAACTGCCCAGCCGCAATCGCGAGGACGAGCGCGAAGGAGCGAAGGACGTTTGATGATTTCATAGGGATAAATCCTCATTGCGAATGTGATGCAAAGCCCCGTTCGGCGCCGTGCTGTGTTGGATCCGACAAGCGTTAGGTGTCGGGCTGTCACCGAAACCACGGTTGGTCGGCTTTTGATATTTGAGATGAGGATCCCGCCGCTCAGGCGGGATCCTCGACGCGTCAAGCCGCCATGGCGCTGCAGCTTTCCGCGCAACGGCGACAAACTTCGGCGCAGCGCGCCATCTCCGGGTCGTTCATGGCGTCGCATGCATCGGCGCACTGGCGGCAGATCTCCTCGCAGGCACCGCAAACCACGTCGTGAGCGCTGGCACCGCGCAGCATCGCGTCGGCACTGGTTGCGCAGATATCGGCACACGTTGCAAGTAGTGCAATGTGCTCTGGGGTCGCGTGGGCACCTCCTTTGGTCAGGCAGTAGTTGATGGTCTCCAGGCAGATGTCATGACACTGCGTGCAGTTGTCGATGCACTCGTTCATGGCCTGGGACCGGTGTGCGGCGGAATGGTGAGTCATGTGGTTCTCCTTCTTCCTTGCGGGCGAGAATCGGCGCGCCCGCAACACCGCCCCCTGTTGCTGCGACGGATCAGTGCTGTGCGAACGGTTCAGTGGTTCCGTCGCGATGGACCAGCTCGACCGTGTACGGCTGCTGTCGCCCCTCCGGAACCTCCATGCCGGGAGAACCAAGCGGCATCCCTGGGAGGACCAGGCCGCGTGCGTCCGGCTTTTCTTCGAGGAGACGCTTGATGTCCGCGGCCGGGACGTGGCCTTCGATGACGTATCCGCCGATCTCGGCCGTGTGGCAGGAGCCCTTTGCATAGGGGACACCCAGCCGCTCCTTGAGCGGCCCCAGGTCATCCATGTCGTGCACATCCACGGTGAAGCCCGCCTTCTGCACGTGGTCGATCCAGGCACCGCAGCACCCGCAGGTCGGGGTCTTGTGGACGGTCATGCGTGGCAGGGCTGCTGGAGTCGCGTCGGCTGATTGGACGACAACCTGTGCGGAGGGCGAGGTTGTGGGTTGCGCGGATGAAGCATCCTGGGTGCAAGCACCCAGACCAGCCACGGCAAGGACCACAAAAGTCAGGCGGTGCAATCTGAGCGTAGTCATTTCAAGCTCTCGACTCAGCGCTTTGTCCGCGAGGACCAGTGGATGTGGACGATCCGCCAGCCGTCGGCGGTCTGCTTCAGCACCATCGTTTCGGTGCTCTGGACGGTCAGTGGCTTGCCGTCCTTCTGGGCGTGCAGCTCGCTTTCGGTTCCGACCCACGCGAACTCGCCAGCGGTTCGTGCACGCTGACGGAGCAGCTGGCGATGGGCGCCCTTGAGGAACGCCGCATCGCTGACTGCGTGATGGCCCATGTATTCCTCGCGGCTGTGTTCGGCGCCCCCGGACTCGAGGATGAGAACGTCGGCAGCGAGCAGGGCTTCGACCGTGGCCAGATCGCCGCTAGACAGGGCGCTGTTGAAACGCTCCGCTACGGCGACCGCGGCCTCTGCAGTGACTGGGACGTCGACGTCCGCAGATGCCGCGGCAGCGGGGTGATGTGCGTGCGGCTGTGTCGCCTGCGCCATTGCGGGGGACACGACGGCCAGTGCCAGTGCGAGGGTGAACGAGATTGCTGTTGCGTTCATTGCGTGGGCTCCAAGGAGATCAATGGGTGTGCGCATGGCCGTCACCGGCCACGGGCGTGTGTGGTGCAGGGTGCGACTCCACCTTGCCGTTGGGATGGCGGTGGTCCACCAACCCGACTTCCGTGTCGCTGAGTGTCGGGCCGTGGTGATCGTCGTCCAAGCCCGGCGGGTGCGCATGCGGCATGGAGTTGTTGCCCGGCTCGGAGGGGGCAGGGTGATCCTCGGCCTTTTCGTCGTCATGGTGGCCTTGCGTCTCGCCGCCGCCATGCGAATGGCCCTCGCTGCTGTCGACAAGTTCCTTGTACGCAGTCGCGTCGAGCGTGGGCAGCACCTGCAGGAACGCGGCCATGTTCCAGATGTACTCGTCCCCCATGTTCTTGCCCCAGGCGGGCATGCCGCTAGCCTTGATCCCGTGCTTGATCACCCAGAACGCTTTGGCCACGTCGACCTTGTGTTTGCTGAGGTCTGGAGGCGTGGGATACAGGCCTTGGCTCAACTCGGTTTCGGCCATCGACGGATCCAAGTGGCACCCTGCGCACATGGCCGCATAATTGCCCGCGCCCTGGACGATCCGTGTGCGATCGTCCAAATCCGACGGCACGTCCAGCTGTCCCAGACGTGCCACGATGGAGCGCTCGCGTGCGGTTTCGAGCAGGAAATGCACGGGCTTCGTGTGCATGTCATCGGCGGCGACGTTGTACACGCCGCCCCACATGAAGCCCGCCGTACCGGCCACGACAACCAGCGGAACCCCGATCAACCAAACACGCTTGCGTGTCTTCGGTTGCATGTATGTTCTCCCATCAGAACCAGATTCGAACGCCGGCAACGATCCGGGTGTCGTCGATGTCACCGGACTGCGCGCGACGTTGGTCCGCCGTGCCCCCGTAGGCACGCTCCCACACCACCCCGACGTAGGGAGCGAACTGCCGATGGAACTCGTAGCGCAGGCGGAAACCGGCTTCGACCTTGCTCAGCCCGCTGCCGATTCCAACCGCCGGGTCGTCCTTGCTCCAGGCTTCGCCCTCGACCAGCCACTGGCCGATCAGCCGGTTGGTGAACAGCATTTCGTATTCGGCTTCCGCGCCGAGCCCGACCTGGCCTGACTCGCCCACATAGGCGGTCGCTTCGACTTCGAACTTGTACGGGGCAAGACCGATGACGCCAAGCGCGGCATAGGTGCGCGATGGACCGCCGTCGAAACCGAAGTCATGGCGGACACCGGCGACCGCGTCCCACCAGCGGGCGATGGCCCGACCGTACAGGACTTCCACATCCGCCGATTCGGTCGATCCGCCCGCACGCTCGCCCTCGCTGCGGAGCCAGAGCCGGTTCAAGTCGGAGCCGACCCAGCCCTTTGCTTCCCAGGCCATGCCGGTGCCGTCCTCATCCGCGTCCCAGGCCTCAAGCCGGTCAAGCGACCAGTAGGAGTTGATCGATTCGCCGTGCATTACGTGCGCATCGAGGTCCTGGAACGCCGCGGCCCGATCGGCCGCGGTGATGGCAGGAATGGGCTCGTGCGGCTCCGCGTTCGCCGGGAGATCCTGGCTGGCACCAGGCTGATGGCCCATGGACGCGTGGTCCATGCCGGAGTCATCCATTCCGGAGTGATCCATCGTGGAGTGATCGCTGCCGGCAGTGTCCGTAGCCCCGTGTTTCATGGCGCCGTGGTCCATGTTTCCGTGGTCCATGGTCCCGTGATCATTGGAGCTTTTGTCTGTCGGAGTCGGCTGATGTCCGGCGTGTGGGTCAACAGGTTTGGGTGACGATGGTGTCGCAGCGGGCTTCGCTTCCGGGTGGTGCGAGGCGTGGTCCGTCTCCTGCGCCCACGCCGGCGCGAAAGCAGCTGCGAGAGACAGTGCGGAGGCAAGGCCGATGGCCAGGGGGTGGCGGCGCGAAAGTGTCATGGCGTTCATTCCTCCACCCGCACTTCGCGGAACATGCCGGCTTCCATGTGGTAAAGCAGGTGGCAGTGGTAGGCCCAGCGGCCAAGGGCATCGGCGCGCACCCTGTAGCTGCGCCGAGTGCCGGGCGGCATGTCGATGGTGTGCTTGCGCACCATGAAGTTGCCGGATTCGTCCTCGAGGTCGCTCCACATGCCGTGGAGGTGGATCGGGTGCGACATCATCGTGTCGTTGACCAGCACGATCCGCAGGCGCTCGCCGTAGTTCAGGCGCAGCGGTTCCGCGTCAGCGAACTTCACTCCGTTGAATGACCACGCGAAGCGCTCCATGTGGCCAGTCAGGTGCAGCTCTATCGTGCGGCCAGGCTCGCGCCCGTCGGGGTCGCGGAACGTGCTTCGCAGATCGGCGTAGGTCAGCACGCGGCGGCCGTTGTCGCGCAGACCGATGCCCGGGTCATCCAGCCTTGGCGCGGGCGCCATCGTCTGCATGTCCACAAGAGGATTGCCGGTTTCGCTGGCAGGGTGTTCCTGCATCCCGCCGGCACCGTGATCCATGCCGGCCATGCTCCCGCCGGCTGTCGCGCCTCCGGCCATCGCCGACATGTCGTGGCCGCTGTGGTCCATCCCGGCCATCGCACCGCCGGCCATCGCGCCGTGTGACATCGAGGACATGTCGTGACCGCCGCCACCCATTCCGCCGTGGCCCATGTCGTCCATGGTGAGGAGCGGCTTGGGGTCGACGTCGGGCACCGGCGCCCGCAAGCCTTCCCTGACGGCAAGCGTGCCGCTGATGTAGCCGGTGCGGCCGCTGTCCTGCGCGAAAATGGTGAACGCATCCTGCCCGGTCGGTTCGACGATGACGTCGAAGGTCTCGGCGGTGGCGATGCGGAACTCGTCGATCGTGACCGGATGCACGTACTGGCCATCGGCCGCGACCACGGTCATCTTCAGCCCCGGGATGCGCACGTCGAAGTAGGTCATCGCAGACCCGTTGATGAAGCGGAGGCGCACCTTCTCGCCCGACCGGAACAGACCGGTCCAGTTGCCCAGCGAGGTGGTGCCGTTCATGAGGAAGGTATAGGTGTTGCCGTTGACGTCCGACAGGTCGGTCGGCGTCATCCGCATCTGGCCCCACATCTTGCGGTCTTCGACGGTAGCGGCCAGGCCGTGCTGCTTCACGTCGTCGAAGAAGTCGCCGACCGTCTGCTTGGAGAAGTTGTCGAAGTCAGACCGCTTCTTGAGCCTGGCGAACAGGCGCTTCGGATCCAGATCGGTCCAGTCGCTGAGCATGACCACGTAATCGCGGTCATAGGCGAAGGGCTCGGGCTCCAGAGGCTCGATCACCAGCGGCCCGTAGAGTCCGGCCTGCTCCTGGAAGCCGGAATGGCTGTGGTACCAGTAGGTGCCGCCCTGCACGACATTGAAGCGGTACTGGTAGGTCTCGCCGCGGTTGATGCCGTTGAAGCTCAGCCCCGGCACACCGTCCATGTCGGCCGGCAGCAGGATGCCGTGCCAGTGGATCGACGCCTGGTCGCCATGGATGGAGCCGGGGGGCAGGGCATTGCGGACCCGCAGGTTGACGGTGGTGCCCTCGCGCCAGCGCAGCAGGGGCGCCGGAATCGATCCGTTGACCGTGATCGCGGGGCGCGTGGCGCCGGTGAAGTTCATCGGCGTCTCGCCGATGGTCAGGTCGAATTCGGTGCCCGAGAGCACGTTGGGTACGCCCTCAGCCTGGACGCCCCAACTGGAACGCGGCCAGAGGCCCAAGGCTGCAACGGCGCCACCGGCGGCAAGGCCTTGCACGAAGAGGCGGCGCGACGGGGCAGACAGCCCCTCGGCACGGCCGAAAGAATCGGAAGACATGGAAACTCCGGGGAAAGGTCGGGGGGTCGCGGGGCGAGCCTTGCCCTGTCGGTGCGGAACAGCGGACAGGGTCCATCAACGCCTCAAGAGGCGTGCAGCGACACTTAGCCGATCGGAGGTCGGAACAGATTGGTCAGGGCAGCGGACGCGTGCAGCGACAGGAAGGGCTCGGCGGTTTGCCGATACAGGACGGAGACGTTGCCGAGTGTTGAACCGACGAGTGCCGCAAAACAATGGTGCATGCACGCACAGCAATCGCCCGCCTGGCAGCAATCGCCCAACGGCGATTTCGCGTCTACCAGCTCAGCGGGCCGCGGGTGACTGTGATCGTCGGCCACCGGCGGGGTCGCTGTGCCGTGGCAGGCAGCCATGGCCTCGCTTCGTGTCTGCGCCGCGGCCACGGAGGTCACGTCGCCCGCGGAGTCTCTCAGATGATCCATATGCATGGCCGCCCCAGCAATGCCCGGACCGTTGGCCAACAGGGCAACGATCAGGAACACCCGCATCAGGAGCGCACGCAAAGACATGCGCCCAATTATACGTTCGGATCTAAACTCTGGATGAATGCACCGGAAACGCAGCCGCGTCGCCGATCGCACCCGGGCCAATCAGAACTTCCACGTCGCCGGGGCGTTCTCGAGCATCGGCAGTTGGATCGCCAATTCCCCGTGCGGCACTGCTCCAGCCCGGTGGCGCAAGGCGCGCCTCTTTGCTGCTGGCCTGATTAAGGGGTGTCCACCATTTTAAGGTCAAGCAGGGCACGCACCGGTTCCTGCAAACTTGTCATGCCACGGCGCCCCAGCTCCAGGGCCTCTTCCGGTGGCGCGCCGTTGCGTGCGGCCGCCATCGCCAGCAGCGCGCCGGCGCGATTGCCGGAAGCCCAGTGCAGCAGCACAGGACCCGGTGCCTCGTCGATCCAGGCTTGTACCTGCGCTGCGTTCGCATCGGTGATTTCCTGGACCCCACCGACATCAAGTTGGCGGTAGGCCATGCCGGCGGAGACGACTTCGGATGCTTCATCGCGCCCGGCCATTTCCTCGTCGAGACGCAAGTTGATGACGGTAGTAACCCCGCTTGAGCGGATCGAAGCCCACTGGGAAGGCGCGGGCTGGCCGGAGGTAAACAGGCCGCTGGTCACTGCCTGCAGCGGCACCTCGTCAGATGACGCGGCCGACGCAGCGCCGGCATACCGGCTTGCCGGCTGTGTGGAGGCGCAACCAACCAGAGCAGCACGCCGGCCAGCGGCCAGGTCAGGGCCCGGATGCGACCGGCGGTGCGGGATGGTCTGGACTTCATGCGTTCAAAAGTACGGCTGTGCCGCTGATGCCGCCATCAGCGGGGCCCCGTCCTGGTCCTTGCTGGTCCAACAGCTGGTTCGACCAATTCGGAGGCCTTTACCTCAACGCTGGAAGTGGCCGGGGCAGACCTTGCTGCAGATTAGGGATGTTTATCGGGGTTAGGGCAGCATTCGACCCAAAGCCGTCATTACAACCTCAGTTCGATCAAGGCATCAGCCGCACATGAGCACCACGTTGATGCGCGGGGTTGACAAAATATTTGGCAGGTTTAGAACGGCTTACGGATGTCTCGCCCCCGCTGCCGTTTGCTGATTCGAGCAGGCGATCGAGGGTTATTGATACCATCCCAGCGAGTGAGTTCTGGCTAGGGAAGGTCTGATCAAA
>DDVW01000034.1 GCA_002345545.1 Stenotrophomonas sp. UBA2302
GTGGTGTCGGGGTAGAACCCGATTGAATGTGGCGTTGAAGAGCTTCAGGCGCTGTTGATCGACGCTTGCCTGTAGCGACTGTCTCGGCACCACCAGCAAGACAACTTCACAATCCATGGCCGCGGCTGCGCGGCGCAATGTGTCAACCTGCACCGTTCCGGCCCGCTCGCTGTTCTCCAGCTTGAGCACCGAACTAGGCTGCACCCCCAGTCGTCGTGCGAGCTCGGTTCGGGACATTCCTAAGGCGTCGCGAGTGGCCGCGATCCAACCGCCACGTGGTACGGGTCGAAGTCTGGGTAGTATCTGACGCAGCCAATCACCGGTTTGATCAAGCTTGAACCGGGCTAAGCGACGCATCCGGGAAGTTGCGCTGGGAGCCATGATTGTTCCTTCTAAGGAACAAAAGATTAGCGCAACTATTCCCTGTATGGCTCTTTTGTATGCGTGGCATTTGCCGCACAGGGCTCTAGTTCCCATCCAAACGCTCTATGAAGCGCTTGTTCGACCGGTAACGCCACGTGCTTCATCTACGTGCACAGCGCGATGGAGGTCACCACCGGATCGAAGCCGAACGTACGGTGCGGATCGCCAACTCCGCCGCGCCCATACCCCAAGCGACCAACAAACCCTGCGTGAATAGCACGTGCCGATAGGATAAGAAAACCTGAACGATACCGCCGAGGCGTACGATTTAGTGGCCAGACCTGTGCAGGAATCGCTGGGTCATTACAAGATCGGCCAAGGGATGCACTCCAATGCTCGTATCGGACGCTGAAGGTGACACACCCCGAGCATGAAAGGCCACGTCACCAGCTCAGAATCGAGGCACAAAAAAAGCGGCGCTTATGCAGGCCGCTTTTCCGTATTTTTTCCGTACGTGCCACGAGCCAAAGTCCTAAGTCTTTGATTTCGTGGTGGGCGGTACAGGGTTCGAACCTGTGACCCCTACCATGTCAAGGTAGTGCTCTACCGCTGAGCTAACCGCCCTTCTCGGCAACAGTTTGTTCGTTGCGAGGGCGCGTATCTTAACCCTGCCTGCGACAAAGAACAACACTTTCCTGAAAATTCTTCACGCTGCCCCGCTCAGCCGAGACTTGCTTCCTTCAAGCGCTGGATCTGGTCACGCACGCGAGCCGCATCCTCGAACTCCAGATCACGCGCGTGCTGGTACATCTGCTGCTCCAGCTCCTTGAGGCGCGCGGCAAGCTTCGCCGGCTCCAGTGGCAGGTACTCCGCCTCGGCTTCGGCGACGCGCCGCCCTTTGCCCTTCTGGTTGGACTTGAGTGAACCCTCCGAATGGGCGCCCTCAAGGATATCGGTGATGGGACGTGCCACGGACATCGGTACGACGCCATGGGCCTCGTTGTATTCGACCTGCTTCTGCCGGCGGCGGTCGGTTTCATCGATAGCCGCCTGCATCGAGCGGGTCATCTTGTCCGCGTACAGGATCGCCTTGCCGCGGACGTTGCGGGCGGCGCGGCCGATGGTCTGGATCAACGAGCCTGTCGAGCGCAGGAAGCCCTCTTTGTCGGCATCGAGGATCGCCACCAGCGATACCTCCGGCATGTCGAGGCCTTCCCGCAACAGGTTGATACCGACCAGCACATCGAACTTGCCCAGGCGCAGGTCGCGGATGATCTCCACGCGCTCCACCGTGTCGATATCCGAGTGCAGGTAGCGCACGCGGATGCCGTGCTCGCCCAGGTACTCGGTAAGGTTCTCGGCCATGCGCTTGGTCAGCGTGGTGACCAGCACGCGGTCGCCCATCTTGATGCGCGCAGTGCATTCGGACATCAGGTCATCGACCTGGGTGCCCACGGGCCGGATCTCGACCGGCGGATCGACCAGCCCGGTTGGCCGCACCACCAGCTCGGTGATGTCATCACCGGATTCGCGCAATTCGTAGGGTCCCGGCGTGGCGGACACATAGATGCTGCGCGGCGAGCGCGCCTCCCATTCCTCGAAACGCAGCGGGCGGTTGTCCAGCGCCGACGGCAGGCGGAAGCCGAACTCCACCAGCGTCTCCTTGCGCGAGCGGTCACCCTTGTACATCGCGCCGATCTGCGGAATGGTCACGTGCGATTCGTCGATGACCAGCAACGCGTCAGGCGGCAGGTAATCGAACAGCGTCGGCGGCGGATCGCCGGCAGCCTTGCCGGTCAGGTGCCGCGAGTAGTTCTCGATGCCGTTGCAGTAACCGACCTCGGCCATCATTTCCAGATCGAACTGGGTACGCTGCGCCAGCCGCTGCGCCTCCACCAGCTTGTTCTGCGCGTACAGCTGTTCCAGCCGTTCTTTCAGCTCGACCTTGATCGTCTCGATCGCCGCCAGCACCCGCTCGCGCGTGGTTGCGTAGTGGGTCTTCGGATAGATGGTGTAGCGCTGCATCTTGCGCAGGCTTTCACCGGTGAGCGGGTCGAACATGCTCAGCTGCTCGACCTCGCCATCGAACAGTTCGATGCGCACCGCCTCGCTGTCCAGCTCGGCCGGGAACACGTCGATCACCTCACCGCGCACACGGAACGTACCGCGCTGCAGCTCGTACTCGTTGCGTGTGTATTGCAACGTGGTGAGATGATTGATCAGGTCACGCTGGTCGATGCGCTCGCCCTTGGAGAGGATCAGGCGCAGCGACAGGTAGTCTTCCGGCGCGCCAAGGCCGTAGATCGCCGATACCGTCGCCACCACGATCGCATCCGGGCGCGACAGCAGCGTCTTGGTCGCGGCCAGGCGCATCTGCTCGATGTGCTCGTTGATCGAACTGTCCTTCTCGATGAAGGTGTCCGACGACGGCACATAGGCCTCCGGCTGGTAGTAGTCGTAATAGCTGACGAAATACTCCACCGCGTTGTGCGGGAAGAACGCCTTGAACTCGCCATACAGCTGCGCCGCCAGCGTCTTGTTCGGCGCCATCACCAGCGTCGGCCGCTGCACCTGCTGGATCACGTTGGCGATGGTGTAGGTCTTGCCCGAACCGGTGACACCGAGCAGCGTCTGCTTGGCGATGCCCGCCTCGAAGTTGGCCACCAGCTTGTCGATGGCGGCAGGCTGGTCGCCGGCAGGCGAGTACGGCGAGACAAGCTGGAAATGATCGGACATGGCGGCACAGACGAAAGCGACCGGCAAGTATAGCCGCCGCCCAGATGACGACCGCCTGAGCAGCTTCCTGACAGGGCGCTGGCGTGGACGCTGACATTACCGGTCCGCATCGCAGGTGAGGATATCGACGGGCTTTTCATGGAGTGAAAGCAGATGACAGGGATGTCCACCTCCCCCCGCAGCCGGCATGCCGGCTTCACGTTGCTGGAGCTGATCGTCAGTATCTGCGTACTGGCGATCCTCGCCGCCATCGCCGCGCCCTCGCTGGGCACCCTGCTTGAACGCCAGCGCGCCGTCGCAGCCACCAACGCCCTGGTTGCCCACCTGTCCCTTGCCCGCCTGACCGCCATCACCCACAACAGCCACACCGTTTTCTGCCCGTCCGCCAGCGGTACGGGATGCGATGCCGGTACCGACTGGAGTGGTGGCTGGATGCTGTTCCTCGACCGGGATGGCAACCGCCGCCCCGACAGTGCTGACGACATCGTGCGCGTCGAGCGCACCGCCTTGTCTCAGCACCTGCGCCTGACAAGCAGCTCCGGCCGGGTGCAGGCCCGCTACCTTCCCGATGGTCGCAGCACCGGCAGCAACCTGACCATTTCCGTCTGCAACAAGCGTGGCGAACTGCTCAATACGGTGGTCGTCAACAACGTCGGACGGATACGCAGCACCCGCGCCACACCGTCCAGTCCTTGCCCACGACGGACATAGCCGCCCCTCCCGACAGCAGTACTGCGACCGGACAGCACATGGGCCGGCAAGCAGCAGGCCCGCGCCTCCCATCGACATCAACCGGTAATCCCCCCGCTTTTAGCGGTCTCCAAAAGTGGAGCTAAGCGGCAAGTGCCAGTTTCTGCATGGG
>DDVW01000045.1 GCA_002345545.1 Stenotrophomonas sp. UBA2302
ACCGCCGCACCCAAGCCGGCCGCCGCGCCGGTGCTGCGTGCGGTCAGCACGCCGGCACCGCGCTATCCGGCCGATGCGCTGCGCTCGGGCACGTCCGGCGAAGTGCTGCTGGAAATCTCGGTCGGCACCGATGGCTCGGTCACCGATGCGCGCGTGCTGCGCTCCAACCCGCCGCGCACCTTCGACCGCGAGGCACTGAACGCGGTCAAACGCTGGAAGTTCGAGCCGATCAGCACCCCGACCACCACCCGCCGCACGCTGGCCTTCCAGCCCAACCAGTAAGCCGGCGGCAACGTCACTGCGAACAAAAAGGCCCGGATTACTCCGGGCCTTTTTGTTGGTGGCAGGCGCCGGGCACCCCGGCGCTGGTGGCGTCCCCGGTCAGCCGGAGATGGCCAGTTTTTCCTGTTTGTAGCGCCATACCGCCAGCGCCCACAGCAGCGCGGCCAGCGCCAGCGAGCTGGCCAGATACACGCCCCACTGCCCGGCCGAGGCGATCTCGCCGCGGGTGATCTTCTGGATCATCTGGTTCTGCGACAGGAACGGCACCGCGTACTGCCACAGCGCCGTGTCCTTCAGCGGGTAGGCCATCAATCCGTAGGCCGGCAGCATCGGCAGCATCATCAGCCACATGATGTGGCTCTGCGCTTCCTTCATGCTCTTGGCGCCGGCGGCCAGCGCGGTGATCAGCGCGGTGCCGATCAGCACCAGCGGCAGCAGGGTCAACAGCAGCTTGCCCATCGCCAGGAAGCTGACATCCATCTGCTTGGCCATGCCACTGGCCAACGTGGCCGAGAGCTTGAACGAGACCAGGATCAGCAGCATCGAGGCCATGCCCAGTACCGCCGCGGCCAGCATCTTGCCGCCCACCAGTGCGGTGCGCGGTACCGGCGTTGCCAGCAGCGGCTCCAGCGACTGCCGCTCGCGCTCGCCGGCGGTGGTGTCCATCGCCAGGTGGGCGCCGCCGATGAAGGCGAAGATGGTCAGGATCATCGGCAGCAATACCGCCATGAACTGGCTGTTCTTGGCTTCGGCGGTGGCCATGTCGCGGGTGCCGACATGCAGCGGCGTGGCGATGCCGGGATTGATGCCACGCACCAGCAGCCGCATCGCACCGACTCCGGCACCGTAGCTTTCCAGCACCTTGTTGACCCGCGCCACCATCACATCGGTATTGCGCCGGGTGGTGTCGGTGATGATGTCGACCTTGGCCGGCCGCCCGGCGTACCAGTCCGCAGCGAAGTCGGCGTCGATCGCCAGCGCGATGTCTTCCTGCTGGGCGCGGATCCGCGCCTCGATGTCGGCCGGCGCCGGCCGCGCGTCGATACCGTAGCTGGCGAGATATTTGACCAGGTTGGGCGCGTGCTCCATGCCGACCACCGGCACGTCGAGGTTCTTTTCCAGCTGGGTTTCGGCGCGCATCTCGCTGAGCTTGCCGATGCCCAGGAAGATCACCGGATACAGCAGCGGCGCCACCAGCAGGCTGAGGAAGAAGGTGCGGCGGTCGCGGAAGAAATCGCGCCACTCCTTGCGCATTACGATGAACATGGTGGCCAGCAGGCCGCCGCGTTTGCGGGTGTTGGCATTCATGCGTGCAGGCCCTCCTCGCTGCCGATCAGTTTGACGAAGGCGTCTTCCAGATTGGCCTCGCCGGTGACCGCGCGCAGTTCATCCGGCGTGCCCTGCGCCACCACACGGCCCTGCGCGACGATGACGATGCGGTCACACAGCGCCGCCACCTCCTGCATGATGTGGCTGGAGAAGATCACGCAGCGGCCTTCGGCGCGCAGTTCCTTGAGGAAGCTCCGCAGGCCACGGGTGGTCATCACGTCCAGGCCGTTGGTGGGCTCGTCGAGGATCACGTTCTTGGGGTCGTGCACCAGTGCGCGGGCGATCGCGGTCTTGGTGCGCTGGCCCTGGCTGAAGCCTTCGGTCGAACGGTCGAGGAAATCCTCCATCTGCAGCGCAGCCGCCAGTTTCGCGGTGCGCTGGGTGATCTCCTGCGCGCTCATGCCATGCAGCTGGCCGAAGTATTCGATGTTCTCGCGCGCGGTCAGGCGCTTGTAGACGCCACGCGCATCCGGCAGCACGCCGAGGCTGCGGCGCACGCGCTCCGGGTCCAGCGCGACATCGACGTCATCCACCAGCACGCGCCCGGTTTCCGGTGACATCAGCGTGTAGAGCATGCGCAGCGTGGTGGTCTTGCCGGCGCCATTGGGGCCGAGCAGGCCGGTGATCTGGCCATCGTTGGCGATGAAGCCGACGTCGTCCACCGCGATTACCGGCGCCTTGTCCTTGCCCCGTCCGGGGAAAGTCTTGCGGAGATGTTCTGCAACGATCATTGCAAGGTTCCTGTTGGAATGTGCTTACGGCTCGGCGCCGTTGAAGCTGGTGAACGGGGCGACGTAGTCGAGCTTTTCCAGGCAGCTGCCATCCAGTGCCGCGGCATCGTTCTTCTCGATGAACTGGGCGAACAGCTTGGGCATGCAGCCGGCACCAATCACGTTGTGACCCTGCCCGCGCAGCACGAACAGACGGCCGTTCGGCAGGCTCTTGACCACTTCCTCGCCATAGCGCGGCGGCGTGACCGGGTCGAACTCGCCTTCCAGCACCAGCGCCGGCACGTCGCTGGACAATGCGCTGTGGAAATCGTCCGGCACCTGTCCCTTCGGCCACACCTTGCACATCGCCGCCATGCCCTCGGGCATCTGGTTGCCGAGCACGGTGCCGGCATCCTCGGCGCGCACCACCATGCTGTCGGCATCCTCGCTGCACACCACCGACATCTGCATGCCCATCGCCATCGCGTCCTGCATCTGCCCGGTCATCATCTGCACCAGCGCCATCAGGTTTTCATAACGGCCGGCATTGGCCTCATGGATCAGCTTGGGCAGCAGCGAACTGGCCAACGGCATGTAGGCATACATGCGCACCAGCCCGGCCACCGATTCGGCACGCAGCGTGTCCTGCTTCAGCTCGCCGCTGCTGGCGTCACGGTACTGCACCGCCACCGGCTGCGTGCGCAGCCGGGCCAGCAGCGTGTCGAGTTCGGCACGCGGATCGCCCAGCTTGTCCTTGCACACCGGGTCCTTGGTGCACAGGGCGAACTGCAGCGTCAGCGCATCATCGAGGTTGCGCGCGAAGATGTTGCCCAGCTCCAGCGTGTTGGGCACCACCGAATCCAGCACGAGGCTGCGGGTGCTGGCCGGGTAGCGCATGGCGTACTGCTGGGCGACGCGGGTGCCGTAGCTGACGCCGACCAGGTTGATCTGCGCCGCGCCGATGGCCTGGCGCACAGCGTCCAGATCGGCGATGGCGTCGGTGGTGGTGTAGTGGCGCAGGTCGGCCTTCTTGGACAGTACCTCCACGCAGCGCGCGGCCTGTGCCTGCAGTGCCGCCGGCGAGAGGTCCGCCGCGCTGTCGTCATCACTCTCGCAGGACAGCAGGTTGGATTTACCGGTGCCGCGCTGGTCGACCAGGATCACGCTGCGCTGCTTGCGTACCTCGCGGAATACCGGATCCAGCGGCGGGTAGGTAGCCACCGCCGCCTGCCCCGGGCCACCGGCCAGGAAGAACACCGGATCAGCCAGCTGCTCGCCGCCACCGCGGGGCTGCAGCCAGGCGATGTTGAGCGCGATCGTGCGCCCGTCCGGATTCGCCCGGTCCTCCGGCACCTCGTAGGTCGCGCATTGCGCCTCCAGACTGCTGCGGCTCATCGGCGAGCTGAGGCTGCACGGAGTAAAGGCGAGACTGCCCAGTTTCAGCGGTTCGACCGCCGCGGGCGCGGCGGTGTTGCCGGCGGCACCGGTGGCGGCCTCGGGTTTGGGCTGCAGGACGCGATAGCCGAGCACGCCGGCGATCACGGCCACAGCCAGGATGGTGCGGGTCTTGCGGGACATCATCGGAACGGCCCCTTATGGTTGATGGAACGGATTCGGTGCTGCCGGTACAGGACGCCGCCAGCAGCCTCATGTGACATCGGGAAGGAAGATCTCCTCGATCCGCGCGTCAAACAGCCGCGCGATGCGGAACGCCAACGGCAGGCTGGGATCGTATTTGCCGGTTTCCAGCGCATTGACCGTCTGCCGGGACACCTCAAGCCGTTCGGCCAGCTCGCCTTGCGACCAGCCACGGCTATCGCGCAGTTCGCGCAGACGGTTGTTCATCGCCCGCGCCTCACCGGTAGCGCCGTGCGACCACGATCTTGGCCAGACCGTAGCCCAGGCACACCAGCGGGAATACCCAGATCATCGCCGCGCTGGCCGGCACATCCAGCACCCGTGCGGTCTGCAGCAGACCACCGCTGAGGTAGAGCAACGACACAAAGGCGGTGGCGAAACTGACCGCCTGCAACTCGATCCGCTGCTGCAGTTCATCGGCATCGCGAATGTAGCGGATCATCGCGCGCAGCATCAGCGCGATCGGCGGCACCGGCAGCAGCGCGATCACTGCCCGCAAGCCGGTGGTGTCGACGTGTTTGAGCAACCAGATCGAAGTGAACAGCAGCACCGCGTAGCCGCCCATGGCGACCATCATTTCGCGGCTATACCGCTTGCGCAGCTGCGGCGGTGCGCTGTCGCAAGCATCGGGGAGCTGCCAGCGCAGCAGTGCGGCGAACAGCAGGCCGATCGTGAGGCCGGCAAAAATACCGGCGATCATCGGCCCGGGCGATTGCCGCATGAGCTGAAAGAGTACGCCACTGATCACTGCTGCCCCGGCGGCAGCGACCAGCAGCCAGCGTGTGGCGGTCATGGTCATCAATGCATTCCCCGGCGGCGCAGCAAGCTGGTCGACCGGCCGGTAGTGACCACGGCGAGCCCGACCGTGGTCGGGGGCAGCAAGGCGCTGCCGCCGACCAGGGCGTACTGAACAACGGTGCGGGACTGCTTGTGGGACTGCATATCAACCACCCTGTAAAGGACGCTTGACAGACAATAGGCGTGGCTGCGCCCGACTGTCAAGCAAACTTTACAGATGTAATGGCGCCACTGCTGTCAGCGCTGGAGCCAGCATACCGGCCCACTCACGCAGCTTATTTACTGCTGACGTACTTCTCGCGGCGGATCTGCGCATTGCCCAAGCCGGCACTCTTCAGCGCCTCGACACAGGCATCGACCATGTCCGGGTTGCCGCACAGGTAGGCGATATCACGCGCCGGGTCGGGGCCGATCTCACCCAGCTGCTGCTGCACATAGCCGCTGCGCACTTCCGCAGACGGCGCCACCGGCAGTTCCCGCGACAGGCACGGCAGGTAGCGGAAGCCGGGATTGGCCGCGGCGAAGGCGGAAAAATCCTCGCTGTACAGCAGCTCGCCCGGGGTCCGTGCGCCCTGCAGCAGCACCACCTCCACGCCGCGTTCGGCGATGGCCCGGCGCAGCAGCGGCAGCATCGAGCGGTACGGGGTGACACCGGTGCCGGTGGCGATCAACAGGTAGCGGGCATTGTGGTCGCCGGGCTGCAGACAGAAGCGACCGTACGGGCCGCTGGCGCTGATATGCCCGCCGGTCTCCAGCCCCTCGAACAGCGCGGTGGCCGCACCGCCGGGGACGAAGCTGACCGCGATCTCCACCGCCTCGCCCGGCGCCTGCGCATGCTCGTGGATGGTCGCCAGCGAGTAGCTGCGCTTGGCCGCGGTGCCGTCGGCATAGGCGAAATGGACCTGGATGAACTGGCCAGGCTGGAAATCCAGCGGCTGCCCGTCATCACGGACGAACTGGTAATGACCGACCGTCGGCGCGAGCATGCGCCGGCCGACCAGCTTGAGGGGGAATTGGACAGGCACGAAGAGGGAACAGTGTGTAGCCGGGCTGGCGCCGCGGGGCCTTCTATAATACCGGCTTGCTCTTATCCGGCGCCCTCTCCCGGCGCGAAGGCCGAAGCTTGGACACCCCAACCTCCCCCGTGGCGCCCGCGTTGCGCATCGACAATCTCCGCAAGACCTACGACAACGGCGTGCAGGCGCTCAAGGGCGTCTCGCTGGAAGTGGCGCCCGGGGACTTCTTCGCCCTGCTCGGCCCCAACGGCGCC
This sequence comes from Stenotrophomonas sp. UBA2302, assembly GCA_002345545.1. Classification (GTDB taxonomy): domain Bacteria; phylum Pseudomonadota; class Gammaproteobacteria; order Xanthomonadales; family Xanthomonadaceae; genus Stenotrophomonas. The sequence continues at coordinate 6,028 of DDVW01000045.1, forward strand.
GGCAAGTCGACCCTGATCGGCATCGTCTCCTCGCTGGTGAACCTGAGCGAAGGCCGAGTGCAGGTGTTCGGCACCGACCTGGTGAGCGAGCGCAGCGCGACCATGCGCCTGCTCGGACTGGTGCCGCAGGAAATCAACTTCAACCTGTTCGAAAAGCCGTTCGACATCCTGGTCAACTACGCCGGCTTCTATGGCATTCCGCGCGCCGAGGCCGAAGTGCGCGCGGAGGAAGAGCTCAAGCGTGCGCACCTGTGGGAGAAGGCGCAGATGATGAGCCGCACCCTGTCCGGCGGCATGAAGCGGCGGTTGATGATCGCCCGCGCGATGATGACCCGGCCGCGCCTGCTGATCCTGGACGAGCCCACGGCCGGCGTGGACATCGAGATCCGCCGCGACATGTGGAAGACGCTGCAGGCGATCAACGCCGCCGGCACCACCATCATCCTCACCACCCACTACCTGGAAGAAGCCGAGCAGCTGTGCCGCAACCTGGCCATCATCAACCATGGCCGCATCGTCGAGCAGGGGCCGATGCGCAGCCTGCTGGCCAAGCTCGACGTGGAGGGCTTCATCTTCGACATCGACGGTGAACTGCCGGCGCAGCTGCCGCAGATCGAAGGTGCCACGCTGGTGGCCGCCAATGCGCATACGCTGGAACTGGACATGCCGCGCGCGATGGACCTGAACCGCGTGTTCGAAGCCCTGGCCGGCGCCGGCATCCGCGTGCGCTCGATGCGCACCAAGAGCAACCGCCTGGAAGAGCTGTTCGTGCGCCTGACCGGCAACCTGGAGAACACCGCAGCATGAGCACGCCCGTCCCCGTGACCAACAGCAGCCGCAACTGGGTGGCGCTGGGCACCATCGTCCGCCGCGAGATCAACCGCATCCTGCGCATCTGGGGCCAGACCCTGGTGCCGCCGGCGATCACCATGACCCTGTACTTCCTGATCTTCGGCGGCCTGATCGGCTCGCGGATCGGGCCGATGGGCGGCTACAGCTACATGCAGTTCATCGTGCCGGGCCTGGTGATGATGAGCATCATCCAGAACAGCTACGGCAACATCTCCTCCTCGTTCTTCGGCGCCAAGTTCGGCCGCCATATCGAGGAGCTGCTGGTCAGCCCGATGCCGAACTGGGTGATCCTCGGCGGCTACGTCGCCGGCGCGGTGCTGCGCGGGCTGATGGTCGGCGTGATCGTGCTGCTGATCGCGATGTTCTTCACCCCGGTGCGCATCCCGCATCCGCTGGTGACGCTGAGCACGGTGCTGCTGGGGGCGATCATCTTCTCGCTGGCCGGCTTCATCAACGCGGTCTACGCCAAGAAGTTCGATGACGTGGCGATCGTGCCGACCTTCATCCTGACCCCGCTGACCTATCTGGGCGGCGTGTTCTACTCGATCACCCTGCTGCCGGGCTGGGCGCAGACGCTGACCCACGCCAACCCGATCTTCTACATGGTCAACGCCTTCCGCTACGGCCTGCTGGGCAGCAGCGACGTGCCGCTGTGGGTGTCCTACGCGCTGATGCTGGGCTTCGTCACCGTGCTCACCACGCTGTCGCTGTGGCTGCTCAAGCGCGGCGTCGGCCTGCGCAGCTGAGAACGAAGGCGCCGCAAGGCGCCTTCTTTTTGCGCGCCACCGACCCGCGCAGGCGTCTATTATCGGGCTGCCCCTTTCGTTGATGGACTTCCGATCTGATGCGCATCCTGATCCTCGGCGCCGGTGGTACCGGTGGTTACTTCGGCGGACGGCTGGCCCAGGCCGGCATCGATGTCACCTTCCTGGTGCGTGCCAACCGCGCCGCGCAGCTGCAGCGCGATGGGCTGGTGATCCGCAGCCCGCTGGGCGATGCGGCGTTGCCGGTCGCGCACGTCACGGCCGAGGCGTTGCCGGCGCTGGCGCGGGAGCGGCCGTTCGACCTGGTGATCCTCAGCTGCAAGGCCTACGACCTGGACAGCTCGATCGACGCGATCGCGCCGGCAGTGGGCACCCGCACCACGGTGCTGCCGATCCTCAACGGCCTGCGCCACTACACCGTGCTGGACGCCCGCTTCGGCCGTGAGCGGGTGTTGGGCGGGCTGTGCTTCATCAGCGCGACCAAGGCCGATGACGGCGCGGTGCTGCATCTGGACAAACCGGCGAAGCTGACCTTCGGCGAACGCGACGGCGGCGTCATCAGCCCGCGCGTGGCCGCGTTGGCCAAGGCCTGCGAGCAGGCCGGCATCGACCATGCCGCCTCGACCGGTATCGCCCAGGAACAGTGGATCAAGTACAGCTTCCTGACGGCGCTGGCGGCCGGTACCTGCCTGATGCGTGCCGATGTGGGCCACATCGTTGCCAGCGATCACGGCAACGCGTTCATGCAGGCGCTGTATGCCGAATGCCTGGCCGTGGCCGCGCAGGCCGGCCAGCCGATCCCGGCCAAGGCGCAGGACATCGCACTCGCAGCGCTGACCAAGGCGGGTTCGACGATCAAGGCCTCGATGCTGCGTGATCTGGAAGCCGGGCAACGCGTGGAAGCGGCGCATATCGTCGGCGACATGCTCGAACGCGCGCGCCGGGCCGGCCATGCCGCACCGTTGCTGCAGGCGGCGTACTGCCACCTGCAGGCCTACGAGGCGCAGCGCGCGGGCTAATCGAGCGGAGTCAACCTGCCGCGCACGTACCGGAAGCGGATACGCCCGTCGCGCACTGGGCGCCGATACAACGGCCCTGATCCGGGCCCGCCATGCGGGCTCCGCTACACTCGCCATCCCACAGTGAGGAGTATGGATACATGAGGAAGAACTGGACCTTGATGGCGCTTGCCATGACCGCGACCCTGCTGGCCGGCTGCAGCAAGCAGGAAGACGCTGCCAGCGCGACGCCGGAACCGGCCGCATCAGCAGCGCCGGTGGCGACCAGCGAAAGTGACGCCACTGCCGGACCCGAGGCAGCTCCCGCCGCGGAGGCGGCTGCCGCCACAGTGGCCGACTTCGACATCACTTCACTTCCCGTCAGCGCCACGGAGTTGCCGGACTGGCCGTATGTCGCACTGCCGGCAGGCTACGAGTTTGACGATGCCGACGACCTCGGCAAGCGCAGCAAGGACCTGGCACGCGTCCCGGTGTGGACCGGCAGCCAGTTGCTGTGGGTGGAAGGCAAGGTGTTCAGCGACAACATCGACAACAGTGACGGCAAGACCTACTCCAAGTTCGAAGTCCGCAAGAACATCCAGCAGGCAGTTGAAGCGCTGGGCGGCGTGCGCTTGGGCGAGCGCAGCTTCGACAACGCCGTCTACAAGGCGAATGAGAAGGCGGTGGACGATTTCCGCAAGGAGTTCAGTCGCATCCGGGATGCCTACTGGTACGACAGCGATGCCGATACCTACGTCATCCACCGCGCCGACAAAGCCATCTGGGTGGTGTTCCAGAGTGGCAACAACCAGGGCGCGTTGATGGTGGCCGAAGGCCCGCTGCCGGAAGCGCCCACGAAGTAAACGCCACCGCAGGTACGAAAAGCAGGAGCGCCCGGCCTTGGCCGGGCGCTTCGTTTCAAGCGCTCAGACCGGTGGAAGGCGGAAGAACGCGCGCGCGGCCGCGGTGGCGTTGGCGGCGGTCACGTCCACCGTTTCGCCACGGTCACGCGCCAGTTCCTCGACGATGTGCGACAGGAACGCCGGCTCGTTGCGGCGGTCCTTGGGCATCGGCTTGAGCGTGCGTGGCAGCAGGTACGGCGAATCGGTCTCGATCATCAGCCGGTTGGCCGGGATGTGCTTGACCAGCTCGCGCAGGTGCTCGCCGCGGCGCTCGTCGCACAGCCAGCCGGTGATGCCGATGTACCAGTCACGGTCCAGGTAGTCGAACAGTTCGCGCCGCTCGGCGGTGAAGCAGTGCACCACCGCCGCGCCGATCCGGCCATCGAAGTCCTTCATCATCGCGATGAAATCATCGTGTGCATCGCGCTGGTGCAGGAACAGCGGCTTGCGCTCGCCGTCACTGGCGCGCACGTCGCTGGCGATCTGCAGCTGGCGCTCGAACGCCTTGCGCTGCGCCGGGCGCGGCGAGAAGTCGCGGTTGTAGTCCAGCCCGCACTCGCCCACCGCCACCACTTCCGGATGCGCGTGCAGCGCGCGGATTTCCGCATCGCACTCGTCGGTGTACTCGACCGCGTGATGCGGATGCACGCCGGCTGTGGCGTACAGGAAACCGGGATGGCGGCGCGCCAGTTCCAGCGCCAGCGGCGAGTGTTCACGGCTGGCACCGGTCACCACCATCTGCACCACGCCGGCCGCGCGGGCGCGCTCCAGCACCGCGTCCAGATCGCGGTCAAAGGATTCGTGGGTGAGGTTGACGCCGATGTCGATCAGTTGCATGGACGGTAACGGGGAGGACGATGCGGAAAGCGCGCATTGTAGGCCGTCGCGCCGGAGCGAACCTTTATCCTTGCGCGATGGCACGTTCCGACTTCCCCATTTCCCCGCTGCTGCCGGCCATCACCGCCAGTCTGGCCACGCATCCCCGGCTGGTGCTAGAAGCCCCGCCCGGGGCCGGCAAGACCACCCAGGTGCCACTGGCACTGCTGGAGGCACCGTGGCGGGAAGGACGCCGGATCATCATGCTCGAACCGCGCCGCGTGGCCGCCCGCAGCGCCGCCACCTTCATGGCGCGACAGCTCGGCGAGCCGGTCGGCGAGACCGTGGGTTACCGCATCCGCTTCGAGAACAAGGTCAGCGCGCGTACCCGTATCGAGGTGGTCACCGAAGGGATCCTGACCCGCATGCTGCAGGACGACCCGCTGCTGGAGGACGTGGCGGCACTGTTGTTCGACGAATTCCACGAACGCCACCTGGCCGCCGACCTCGGCCTGGCGCTGGCACTGGATGTGCAGTCGCAGCTGCGCGAGGACCTGCGCATCGTGGTGATGTCGGCCACGCTCGATGGCCAGCGGCTGGCGGATTTCCTCGATGCACCGCGGCTGTCCAGCGAAGGTCGCAGCTTCCCGGTGGACGTCGGCCACTTCCCGGCCCGGCGTGACGAGGCAGTGGAAGCACAGACGCGGCGCGCGGTCGAACAGGTGCTGGCCACGCGTCCGGGCGACGTGCTGGTATTCCTGCCCGGCCAGCGCGAGATCGGTCGCGTGCTGGCCGCGCTGGAACCGGAGTTGCCCGCCGATACCGACGCACTGCCGCTGCATGGCGAGCTGGCCATCGAGCAGCAGTCGCGCGTGCTGCAGCCCGACCCGGACGGTCGCCGTCGCGTGGTGCTGGCCACCAACGTCGCCGAATCCTCGGTGACCCTGCCGGGCGTACGCGTGGTCATCGACGCCGGGCTGGCGCGCGAGCCGCGCTACGACCCCAACAGCGGTTTCTCGCGGCTGGATGCGGTGACGATCTCGCAGGCCTCGGCCGACCAGCGTGCCGGCCGTGCCGGACGCGTGGCCGCAGGCTGGGCGTATCGGCTGTGGCCGCAATCACAGCGGCTGGAGCCGCAACGGCGGCCGGAGATCGCCCAGGTCGAACTGGCCGCGCTGGCGCTGGAACTGGCCGCATGGGGCAGCGATAACCTGCGGTTCGTCGATCCACCACCGGCCGGTGCGTTGGCCGCCGCACGCGAACTGCTGCAACGGCTGGGCGCACTGGACAGCGGCAACACCCTCACCGCACCCGGCAGGCGCATGCTCGGGCTGGGCACCCACCCGCGCATGGCGGCGATGCTGCTGGCAGCGCGTAATCCGCGTGAACAGGCGCTGGCAGCCGACCTTGCCGCGCTGCTGGAAGCACGTGATCCACTCCGCCAGGGCGGCGATGCGCTGGCGGCCCGCTGGCGCGCCCTGGCCGCGTTCCGCAACGGCCGCACACCGCAGGATGCCAGCCGCGGTGCATTGGCGGCCATCGATGCGGCGGCAAAACAATGGCGCCGACGCCTGCGTTGTGAGGCCACGCCACCGGCCGACATCGAAGCGCATGAACTCGGCGATCTGCTCGCCCACGCCTTCCCCGACCGCATCGCCGTGCAGCATCCGGCCGATCCGCAGCGCTACCAGCTGGCCAATGGTCGCAGCGCGCGCCAGTTCGACCACAGCGACCTACGTGGCGAGCCGTGGCTGGTGATCAGCGAGCTGCGCGGCGAGGCCCGCGACGCGTTGATCCTGCGTGCGGCGCCGGTGGACGAAGGACGCCTGCGCACCGACTTCCCGCAGCGTTTCCACCAGCACGACGTGGTGCGCTGGAACGACACACGGCGGGCGCTGGAGGCACGCCGCGAATCCGGCTTCGACCGCATCGTGCTGGACAGCCGTCCGGCCGGGAAAGTCGATCCGGCGCAGGCCGCGCGCGCGCTCACCGACGCGGTGCGCGAGCTGGGACTGGAGTCACTGCCGTGGACCGGCAACCTGCGGCAATGGCGCCATCGCGTGCAGGGCCTGCACCACTGGATGCCGGAACTGGCACTGCCCGACCTGTCCGATGCGACGCTGCTGGCCACGCTGGACGACTGGCTGCTGCCGGCCTTCGCCGGCAAGACCCGGCTGGATGCCCTGGGCGAACAGGAGCTGGGTGAAGCGCTCAGGTCCGCCATCGACTGGAGCACCCGCCAGCTGATCGACCGGCATGCGCCGGTGCGCATCAGCGTGCCTTCCGGCATGGAACGCGCCATCGACTATGCGATCGATGACGATGGCATCAGCCCGCGCCCGCCGGTGCTGGCGGTGAAACTGCAGGAGCTGTTCGGCCTGGCCGATACCCCGCGCATCGCCGATGGCCGCGTGCCCGTGCTACTGCACCTGCTTTCCCCGGGCGGCAAGCCGCTGCAGGTCACCGCCGACCTGCGCAACTTCTGGCAGAACACCTATGCCGAGGTGAAGAAGGAAATGAAGGGGCGGTATCCGAAGCATCCGTGGCCTGATGATCCCTGGAGCGCAACCGCAACCCATCGCGCAAAACCTCGTGGGACGTGAAAGAAATGGACCCGTGGCGACGGTGAGACAGCACCGGACTGCAACTTCATGCGTGGCGCGGCCCGACGACCCGTGGAGCGCAACCGCAACCCATGGCGCAAAACCACGTGGGACGTGAAAGAAATGGGCCCGTGGCGACGGTGAGACAGCAACCGGACTGCAACTTCATGCGTGGCGCGGCCCGACGACCCGTGGACAGCAACTGCCACGCACCGCGCAAAACCTCGCGGGACGTGAAAGAAGTGGACCCGTGGCGACGGTGACAGAAGGCTGCACTACGGCTGCATGCGTGGCGCGGCCCGATGTCCCCGGCACACAACGGCCAACCGCCGGCGCTCACTTTTCTTCACCCGTACCTGCTTTACTGTCCAGCTTCCGCCCACAGTCGAGGACACCCCATGAGCAAATTCAGCGATCTCACCGGTCCAGCCCTGGAACGCGCGTTGGAACTGGTCAGCCACGCCGGCGACAACCTCAAGAGCGGTGGCTCCAATGCCGCCGAATGGCTCAAGGCCGGTGCCGCCATCGGCGCGATGAAGACCGGTGGCAAGGCCGTCAGCCGCGTCGCCCGCCGCAACCCCACCGCGACCATCGCCGTGGCGGCGGTCGGGCTGGGGCTGCTGGGCTATGCCGTCTATCGCAAGAACAAGCGTGACAACGCCGCCATCGAGGCCCGTTCCCGCGAAATCACCCGCCGCCGCCATCCGGCCAGCGTGGTCGAGGAAACCAGCGACATCGGCAGCGATGCCTGAGCATCGCCCCCATCGTGTCCGGCTCGTACGGCCTGCGCTGACCGGCACAACGGATAGCGGGTGCGCGGCCGGCAGCGCATAGCGCGGTCGGCCGCTGCCCGCCAGCCCCGGCCGGGGCTTGTGGTCGACCGGGGCGCTGCGCATGATCGGCCCATGTCATCCTTCGCTATCGTGCTGGTGCTGCTGGGCAGCGTATCGACCGTCGCCCCGCGACCGCTGCAGGCGGCGGATACCGGGAGTGGCCGCTATCCGCCGCAGGAACAGGCCATTCTGGAGTTGCTGGACCGGGTTCCGGCCGCGCGCAACGACGAGCGTCTGGCGGCACTGGACCAGCTGCGTGATGCACCGGCATTCGCTTCGCCACGCGCGCAGGCGCTGCTGACCTGGCAGCAATGCGTGCTGGCGGCGCATGCCGGTGACGACACCGCCGCGTTCGAGCAGCGGCTGGCACGCCAGCAGCAGAAGGTGCCGGCCGAGGCGGCAATCCCGGTCTTCATCCGTTTCTGCACGCTGACCCGGGATTTCCGCAACGGCGAGGACCGCAACGCGTTCGAAAGCTGGCGGGATACCTTCGCCGACACCGAAACGCTGGAGCTGCCACTGCTGCGCTACGAAGCGGCCACCGCCTACGCCCAGCAGGCGCTGGCGACCGGCATGGTGGACCAGGCGCTGAGCGCCACCGAAGTGGCGTTGCAGATCGCCCGGCGCAACGAGGACGAACCCTACCAGCGCGACAGCCTGATGAGCCTGGCACTGATCCAGGCCGACATGGGCGAGCACGAGGCGGCGTTGCGCAACAGTGCCGCCGCGCTGGAACTGGCGGGCGGCGATAAACGGATCGACCTGCTGCTCAACCGCGGCTACATCCTGTTGCGGGCCAAGCAGGCCGCTCCGGCGATTGCGATCTACGAGCGCGTGCGCCAGCTGGCCCGGCAGCAGGATGCGCCGGAGAACGAGCTGAGCGCGGTGCTGAACCTGATCGATGCGCACTCGTTGCGCAACGACAGGGAACAGATGCTGCAGCTCAGCGCGCAGGCGCTGGAAATGGCCCGCCGCCTGGACCGTGACTACTACCTGGGCTATGCGCTGGTGGTGCGTGCCTTCGCCCTGGTCGACAACCAGCGTGGCGCCGAGGCCAGTACGCTGTTCGAGCAGGGCATCGCCCTGAAACAGAAAAATGGCGAGCACTCGCACGTGATCACCGATCTGGCGCTGTGGGCGCAACGGCTGGCCACCCATGGCCGCTACGAGGAGGCATACCGCGCGCTGGCGCGCAGCGTGCAGCTGCAGGCCGAATCCCGCGCCGCCGAGCACCAGCGCAACGCCCAGCAACTGAGCGCGGTGCTGGATGCCGGGCAGAAGGACGTGGCGATCGAGCGCCTGCGCCGGCAGAACGAAGTGGCGCGGCTGGAGATGGAGAAGCGCCGCCTGGGCACGGCGGCGTGGAGCATCGGGCTGGCCGCGCTTGCCGTGATCGCGCTGCTGCTGCTGCTGTCCTACCTGCGCCTGCGCCGCGCCAGCCGGCTGCTGGCACGCACCAACGCGCGGCTGGACCACGAGAACGCCCACGACCCTCTGACCCGGCTGCACAACCGCGCCTATTTCATCCGCAGCTTCGCCGAGCGGATGAACCACAACGACGGCCATCCGGCGATGCTGGCGCTGATCGACCTGGACCACTTCAAGTCGATCAATGACCGTTTCGGCCACGCGGTCGGCGACCAGGTACTGCGCGAGACCGCACGCCGGCTGGCCGCGGCATTGCGCGAGAGCGACATCATCGCCCGCTGGGGCGGCGAGGAGTTCGTGGTGCTGGCCCCGCAGCTCGGCCAAGGCCGGCGCGCCGGCGACATCGCCGAGCGCCTGCGCAAGGCGCTGGCCGATACGCCATTCACACTGGACAACGGTGAGTACACGGTCACCGCGTCCATCGGCTATGTCGAATTCCACCCGCAGCCGGAAGTGACACTGGACGCCGAGCTGGAAACCGCCGACACCTGCCTGTACCGGGCCAAGCATACCGGCCGCAACCGCGTGAACGGCATCGCCCTGGAAACACGCGACCACGGCTGAACCACGCCAGTCCCCCTCACAGGCGTGCAGAGGCAAGGCGGCTCAGCACCGGCGCCATTCACCCGGGCGCAGATCATCCAGCCGGTACGCGCCGATCGACACGCGCACCAGCCGCAGCGTCGGCAGGCCCACCGCCGCGGTCATGCGTCGCACCTGGCGGTTGCGGCCTTCGCGCAGTGTGATCGCCAGCCACGCGTCGGGCACGGTCTTGCGGAAACGCACCGGCGGATCACGCGGCCACAGCGCCGGGGGTGTTTCCAGCAGCTGCACCGTGGCCGGCAGCGTCGGCCCGTCGTTGAGCTGCACGCCATCGCGCAACGCCTGCAGCTTCTCTTCGGCAGGCACACCCTCGACCTGCACCCAGTAGGTCTTGGGCTGCTTGTGTTTCGGATCGGTCAGCCGGTGTGCGAGATTGCCGTTGTCGGTGAGCAGCAGCAGGCCTTCGCTGTCGTAATCCAGACGTCCGGCGGCGTACACCTCCGGCGGCAGGCCGAATCCGGCCAGCGTCGCGCGCGGCGGCTGGCTGCGGTCGGTGAACTGGCACAGCACGTTGAACGGCTTGTTGAAGGCGATGAGCATCGGACGGCGGGAACGGGAATGGCGCGGCCATTGTCCCATTCCCGCCGCAACGACGTGCCTCAGCCGGCCGGTTTGACGAAGCGCAGCGTCATCCGGTCGCTCTCGCCGATGGCCTGGTACTTGTCCGCATCGGCGGCGTCATGGTTGTTGGACGGTGGCAGCGTCCACACGCCGTTGGGATGCTCGGTGGTGTCGCGCGGGTTGGCGTTGATCTCGCTGTCGGCATCAAGCCTGAAGCCGGCGGCCTCGGCCATCGCGATCACCTGCGCCTGGCCGACATACCCGCTCTTGTCATCGGCCGGCACATCGGCCTTAGCGCGATGCTCGACCACACCCAGCGTACCGCCGGGCTTGAGCACCTCGAAGAACGCACGGAACATGCCCTCGGCCTGTCCATTGGCACGCCAGTTGTGCACGTTGCGGAAGGTCAGCACGCGGTCGGCCGAACCCGGCGCGCCCAGTACCGGCGCCGCCGGATCGTACGCGACTGTCTGCGCACGATCGAACTGGGCCGGCGCGGCGGCGAACTTCCGGGCCAGCCCATCGCGTGAGCGCTGCTGGTAATCACGGCCACCACCGGCCGGCAGCGCCTGCGGATCAACCACGGCGGCCACGTACTGCCCGTCCTCGCGCAGGTACGGCGCCAGGATTTCCGCATACCAGCCGCCCCCCGGGGTGATCTCCACCACCGTGTGCTGCGGCTGCAGCTGGAAGAACGCCAGCGTCTGTGCCGGATGCCGGTAGGCATCGCGGGCGGTATTGGCGGGGGTGCGCCAGTTGCCGTCGACCGCCGACTGCAGGGCCGGGGCAACCGCGACATCGGCGGCAGCGGCTGTCGCCGGCTGCGCGTGCGAAAGTGGTGTCGCCCCCCAGCTTCCCATCGCCAGCAGACAGGCACACAACAACGGTACGGGCTTGCTCATCGTGGACTCCATGGTTGGGTGTGGCGGGATCGCAGCGAGCCTAGCATGGCGCCAGGAACGGTCGCCGCGGCCATGGCCGGTGCCAGCCGCAGCCGCCCTTCCGGCCCATCGCAACGGAACATGAACACCCTGCGTTTATCCTGATGCACGGTAAACAGGGAGATGCCCATGCCTCAGCCACGCCAACTCGGCCGCTCCGGCCTGCACGCCAGCCCCATCGCCTTCGGCGGCAATGTGTTCGGCTGGAGTGCCGACGAGAAAACCTCCTTCGCCCTGCTCGATGCCTTCGTCGACGCCGGCTTCAACCTGGTCGACACCGCCGATGTGTACCCGGCATGGGTGCCGGGCAACCGTGGCGGCGAGTCGGAAACCATCATCGGCCGCTGGCTCAGGCACAGCGGCAAGCGCGACAAGTTGCTGATCGCCACCAAGGTCGCCAAATGGGCCGAGCGCCCGGGACTGTCGGCCGACAACATCAACGCCGCCGTCGAGGACTCGCTGCGCCGCCTGCAGACCGATGTGATCGACCTGTACCAGGCCCATGAGGATGATGAATCGGTGCCGATGGAGGAAACCCTGGGCGCCTTCGCCCGCCTGATCGCGCAGGGCAAGGTGCGGGCGATCGGTGCCTCCAACTTCAGCGCCACGCGCCTGCGCGACGCGCTGCAGGTCTCGGCCGACTACCACCTGCCCCGCTACGAAACGCTGCAGCCGGAGTACAACCTGTACGACCGCCGCGGCTACGAGGCCGAGCTGGAGCCGCTGGTGCGCGAACAGGCGCTGGGCGTGATCAGCTACTACTCGCTGGCCAGCGGTTTCCTCAGCGGCAAGTACCGCACTGCCGGCGACGCCTCGCACAGCAGCGCACGCGGCGCCAAGGTGGTGGCGCACTACCTCAACGCGCGCGGGCTGCGCATCCTCGGTGCACTCGATGACATCGCCGCCAGCCACAAGGCGACACCGGCGCAGGTGGCGCTGGCGTGGTTGATCGCACGTCCCGGCATCAGCGCACCGATCGTCAGCGCCACCAGCGTGGCGCAGCTGCAGGAGATACTGGCGGCCGCGCGGCTGCAGCTGGGCAGCACCGATATCGCCCAGCTGGATGCGGCCAGCGCCGAAAGCTGACAGCGGCGCCGCCGCGTGAGCCTCATTGCTGTAGCTACTGCAACAGCCACGCGCGCAGTGCCGCACTCACCTGTTGCGGCTTTTCCAGCGGCGCGAGATGGCCGCAGTCGTCGAGCACCACCAGCGAGGACTGCGGCATCAGCGCCGCCATCTGCTCGCTGACCGCCAGCGGTGTGATCGCATCGTTGCGGCCGCACAACACCAGCGCCGGGCCGTGCCACGCGCGCAGCACCGCGCGGCCGTCCACCCGCGCGATCCGGCTCTGGCGCATGAACACCTGCGCACCGAGCCGGGTGGTCATGCCGCGTACCGTGGCCACCAGCGCCTGGTCGTGCAGCCGCGAGGCATCGATGTAGCTGCGCATCAACCGGTCGCCAAAACCGTGGAAGGTGCCGGGCAGGCGTGCGCTGTTCTGCTGGGCGATGCGTTGCGCGGCGCGCGCGGGCGAATCGGGCTTGAACGAGCTGCCCAGCAGCGCCAGGCGGGTGACCCGTCCGGGGGCGATACGCAGGATCTCCTGGGCGATATAGCCGCCCAGCGAGAAACCGGCCAGCGCGAACCGCGGCGGCGCACGCGCCAGCACCGCTTCGGCGGTGGCCCGCAGGTTGTCATGCGCGGTGAGGTCGCCCACCTGGCAGTCGGCGATATCGGCCAGCGCGTCGATCTGCGCGCGCCACAGGGCGGCATCGTTCAGCAGTCCGGGCAGCAGCAACAGCGGGATTCGTGCGGGGGTAGCGGTTTCCATCGCGCCAGTGTGAACGAGCCACGGGCAATCGCGGAACAGCGACGGCAAGCGGCCGCCGCCGAGGCCCCGCCGCTGTCAGTCACCGCCCACCGGCAGCGTGACCGTCATGATGGTGGCGTCGTCCGGATCGGACTTCACCTTGAAGCCCAGGCTCTGGCACATCGCCAGCATCGTGCTGTTCTCGCGCAGCACCTGGCCTTCGACCATGTTCAGGCCGAGCCAGCTGGCGTAGTCGATCATGATCTGCATCAGCTTCCAGCCGATGCCGTGGCCCTTGAGATCGGAACGGATCAGGATGCCGTACTCGCCGCGGTCGTAGTCGGCATCGGCATGCAGCCGCACCGCACCGAGCATGTCGCCGCTCTTCGGATCGATCGCCACCAGCGCGATCGAACGGGCGTAGTCGAGCTGGGTCAGGCGGGCGATGAACTCGTGGCTGAAGTGCTTGACCGACTGGAAGAAGCGCAGCCGCAGGTCGTCATCGGTGACGCGGGCGAAGAAGGCGCGGAACAGCGCGTCGTCCTCCGGCCGCACCGGCCGCACGAAGGCCTTGCCGCCATCGGACAGGTCGATCATGCGTTCCCATTCGGTCGGATACGGGAAGATCGCAAAGCGCGGATGGCCGCGGCCCTTGTGCAGGCGTTTGACCGGGGCGATGGCGATGCGTGCATCCAGCGCGATCACACCGTTGCGGTCGGCCAGCAGCGGATTGAGGTCCAGCGTGCGGATCTCGGGAATGTCGGCGGCCAGCTGCGCCAGCTTGACCAGCACCAGCGCCACCGCACGCTCGTCGGCGGCCGGCACGTCGCCATAGGCCTTGAGGATGCGCGACACGCGGGTGCGACCGATCACCTCATGGGCAAGCCGCAGGTCCAGCGGCGGCAGTGCCAGGGTCTTGTCGTCGATCACCTCCACCGCGGTACCGCCGCGGCCAAACACCAGCACCGGGCCGAACACCGGGTCATCGGCGATGCCGGCGATCAGCTCGCGCGCCTTGGGCCGCACCAGCGTCGGCTGGATCAGCACCCCTTCGATGCGCGCCTGCGGCCGCAGCTCGCGGCTGCGCTGCAGGATGGTCGCGGCGGCGTTCTGTACCGCCTGCAGGGTGGTGAGGTTCAGGCGCACGCCATCGACCTCGGACTTGTGCGGGATGTCGGTGGAGAAGATCTTCACCGCCACGCTCTGGCCCTGTTCCAGCAGCGGTTGCGCCAGTTCCATCGCCTCGTGCGGATTGCGCGCGACCATCACCTCCAGCGCCGGAATGCCGTAGGCCTGCAGCAGCGCATGGGTGGCGACCGGGTCCAGCCACTGCTGGCCATTGGCCAGCGCCGAGTCGACCAGTGCGCGGGCCGCGGTGGCATCGACCACGAAATCGGCCGGCAGGCTGGGCGGGGTTTCCATCAGCGCCGCCTGCGCCGCGCGGTACTTCACCAGATGCTGGAAGCCGCGCACCGCTTCGGCCTCGGTCGGATAGGTGGGCACGCGCGCGGTGTTGAGTGTGGCGGTGGCCTGTTCGTCATTGCCCAGCCACACCGCGAACACCGGCTTGTCGCGCAGTTGCCGCGAGCGCAATCCGAGCGTGCTGGTCAGCGCCTGCGCCGCATCGGCCGAGGAGGTGAACGCGGTGGGCACGTTGATCACCAGCAGCGCATCGTTGGCCTCGTCGGTCAGCAGCGCCTCGATCGCCGCCGCATAGCGGCCACCATCGGCATCGACCACGATGTCGACCGGATTGTCGCGCGACCAGCCCTGCGGCAAGGCCTGATCCAGCTGCGTGACGGTGGCCGGCGACAGCTCGGCCAGGGTGCCGCCCAGGGCATGCAGCCGGTCCACCGCCAGCCGGCCGACGCCGCCGCCATTGCTGAGGATCGCCAGCCGGTGGCCGGGAAACGTCCCCAGCCGGCCCAGGGTTTCAGCGGCGGTGAACAGTTCGTCCAGCGCATTCACGCGCAACAGGCCGGCGCGGTTGAAGGCCGCGCCGTACACCACGTCGGAGGCGGCCAGCGCCTGCGAATGGGTGCTGACTTCAACCTCGCCGCGCTTGGGCTGGCGGCCGGACTTGACCACCACCACCGGCTTGGCGCGCGCCGCCGCCCGTGCGGCCGACATGAACTTGCGCGCATCGCTGATCTGGTCGACGTACAGCAGGATCGCGCGGGTGCGGTAATCGGTGGCGAAATGATCCAGCAGGTCGGCGAAATCCACGTCCAGCGCGTCGCCCAGCGACACCACTGCCGAAAAGCCCACCGAACGCGCCACGCCCCATTCCACCAGCGCGGCGGCAATGGCGCTGGATTCGGAAATCAACGCCAGGTCGCCGGCCTGCGGCATGTGCGCGGCGATGCTGGCATTGAGCCGCGCATGCGGGGCGATCACCCCGAGGCAATGCGGGCCGAGCACGCGCATGCCCCTGGCCCGCGCCGCGACCTCCACCTGCGCGGCCAGCGAGCCGGCACCGCTGCCGAGACCGGAGGTGAGGATGATCGCCGCGGCCACGCCGAGTTCGGCCGCCTGCGTCACCACCTGCGGCAGGATCGCCGCCGGCACGGTGATCACCGCCAGCTCCGGCACCCAGCCCAGGTCCTTGAGCCGCTTGACCGTGCGCATGCCGTCGATCTCGGGATAGCGCGGGCTGACCCAGCCGATCTGCCCGGCGAAACCGCCGGCGCGCAGGTTGCGCACCACCGCGCGCCCGGCCGAGCGCTCGCGCGGACTGCCGCCAATGACGGCTACCGAACGGGGACGGAACACGGTCTGCAGGTGGTAGGTGCTCATCACGGTGCCTGTTGCGGGGTACCGGGCAAAGGTACACGGCCCGGCGGCGCTCTGGCTTGCGCCGGATCAAGCGCGCTCCCCCCGGCGCAGCCGCCACCGGCCGCGTTACAGCAGCGTGCCGCCGAGGATCAGCGCGGCGATGCTGAAGTAGATGACCAGCCCGGTGACATCCACCAGCGTGGCCACGAACGGCGCCGAGGCACTGGCCGGGTCGAAGCCGAGCCGTTTGAGGATGAACGGCAGCATCGAGCCGGACAGCGAACCGAAGGTGACGATGCCCACCAGCGCCGCGCCGATGGTCAGCGCCAGCAGCACCCAGTGCTCGCCGTAGTCGTGCAGACCGCCCAGCTGCCAGATGCCGATGCGGATGATCGCCAGCAGGCCGAGGATGCAGCCCAGCACCAGCCCGGTGGGCAGTTCGCGCAGGGCCACTTTCCACCAGTCGCGCAGGCGCAGCTCCTGCAGCGCCAGCGAGCGGATCAGCAGCGAGGTCGCCTGCGAACCGGAGTTGCCGCCGGAACTCATGATCAGCGGGATGAACAGGGTCAGCACCACCGCGCGCGCCAGTTCCTCCTCGTAATGCTGCATGGCGCTGGCGGTCAGCATCTCGCCGAGGAACAGCACGCTCAGCCAGCCGGCGCGCTTGCGCAGCATGTCGAGAAAGCCGATCTGCATGTACGGCCTGTCCAGCGCCTCGACGCCGCCGAACTTGTGCACGTCCTCGGTGGATTCGTCGATCAGCGCATCGAGGATGTCATCGACGGTGACGATACCCAGCATCTGCCGCTGCGCATCCACCACCGGGATCGCCAGCAGATCGTGGCGGCGGATCAGCTGCGCTACTTCCTCCTGGTCCAGCTGCGGCCCGACCGTGACCGGCGGGTTGACCTGGGCCACGTCGAGGATCGGCTCATCCGGCTCACCGGTGATCAGCCGGCGCATGGTCACCACCTGCAGCAGCTGGCGGCTGTGCGGGTCGAGCACATAGATCGCGTAGACCGTCTCGCGGCTGCGCTCCACTTCGCGGATGTGCTGCAGGGTCTGCGCCACGGTCCAGTCCGCCGGCACGCCGACGAATTCAGTGGTCATCAACGCGCCGGCGGTGTTCGGCGGATAGCTCAGCAGCAGCTGGATCGACTGCCGCGCGTCCGGTGCCAGCAGCGGGATCAGCCGCGCGCGCTCGCCGGCATCCAGCTCGTGGACGATGTCGGTGGCGCGGTCGTCGGCCATCAGCCCCAGCAATGCGGCGGCGCGGGCCGGCGGCAAGGTCGCCACCAGCGCACCGGCGCGCTGCAGCTCCGGTGCTTCCAGCAGTTTCACCGCACGCGGCAACGGCAGCGCGGCAAGCGTGTCGGCGGCATGCGCCAGCTCCAGCGCGTTGAGGTATTGCACCGCATCGGCGGTGTTGAAATCGGCAAGGGGCGCGCTCAGGGTGGCGGCATCCACCACCGGGCGCAGAAGCTGCTTCTGGTTCATTTCGGTTCGCCTGTGTAGTGCGTGCGCAACGCCCGCACGGGCGAACCGGCCGTATCAGGCGGTTGCCGGCGCGGACGTCGGGCGAGGTCGACTGCTACTGTCGCTGGGCATGGGTTGGACTCCGGACAAGGTGCCGCGCGGGCACGCCGCACAGCCGGGGCAGTCTGCGGCGGGGCACGGCGGTGGTCAACCTGGAAGCCTTCCCGTCGCCTTCGCACGCATCCACCGCGGCACTCGCATAATGGGACCGGCGCTCTCCCTGCGCCGGTTTTTCCCGTCTTCCCGCAGGAGCACGATGCATGCACGGTGGTGGTCTCGAACTGGCGTTGGTCCTGCTGCTGGCCGCGGTGGTCGCGGTACCGGTATTCAAGCGTTTCGGCTTCGGCGCGGTGCTTGGCTATCTGGTGGCCGGGGTGGTGCTGGGCCCGCATGTGCTGGGCTTCGTGCAGGACAGCGAGCGGATCCTCGTTGCAGCGGAAACCGGCGTGGTGATGATGCTGTTCGTGATCGGGCTGGAGCTGTCGCCGGCCCGCCTGATGCGGATGCGGAAGGGCGTGTTCTTCGGTGGCAGCGTGCAGGTGCTGCTCAGCGCCGGGGTGCTGGGCGGACTGCTGCTGGCGCTGGATTTCCACTGGAAGAGCGCGCTGGTGATCGGTACCGCGCTGGCGCTGTCCTCCACCGCCGCCGGCCTGCAGCTGCTGTCCGAGCACAAGGCGCTCAACAGCGACTACGGCCGCTTCGGCTTCGCCATCCTGCTGTTCCAGGATCTGGTCGCGATTCCACTGCTGGCGGCGATCCCGTTGCTGGGCGGGGTCAGGAACCAGACGCTGAACTGGCTGGACGTGGTCGCCGCGCTGGGCGTGCTGGCGCTGGTGATGCTGCTCGGCCGCCCGTTGCTGCGGCGCCTGTTCGTGGTCGTCGCGCGCACCCGCATGCCGGAAGTGTTCACCGCCAGCGCGTTGCTGGTGGTGCTGGGCACGGCCTGGTTGATGGCCGAGGTCGGGCTCAGCGCCAGTCTGGGCGCGTTCATCGCCGGCGTGCTGCTGGCCGACTCGGAATTCCGCCATGAGATCGAATCACAGATCGAGCCGTTCAAAGGATTGTTGCTGGGCCTGTTCTTCATCGCCGTGGGCATGGGCATCAACCTGCACCAGATCGCCGCGCAGCCGGAGCGGGTGGCGCTGGGCGTGGCGGTGCTGCTGCTGGTGAAATTCCCGCTGCTGGTCGCGCTGCCCGCCTGCCATGGCGCAGTGCGCTGCTGCTGGGCAGCGTGTTGTGGCTGGGCGGCGAATTCGCCTTCGTGGTGTTCAACGAGGCCGAACGCGCGCAGCTGCTGGAACGCAGCGACCACGACCTGCTGGTGGCGGTGGTCGGCCTGTCGATGGCGATCACGCCACTGTTGCTGATGCTGCTGCACCGGCTGCTGCGCCCTGGCCCGGCCGCGGCGGCCGCCGGGCATGCACCGGACCCGGCACTGGACGCGGCCGGCGCGCAACGGCCGCAGGTGCTGATCGCCGGCATGGGCCGCTTCGGCCAGATCGTCGCGCGCCTGCTGACCGCCCAGCACATCCCGTTCGTGGCGCTGGAGCCGGACCCGGATACGGTGGAGGACCTGTGGCGCTTCGGCAACCAGCTCTACTACGGCGATCCGTCACGTCCGGAAATGCTGCGCGCGGCCGGCGGCGAGCATATCCGCGTGTTCGTGATGGCGATGGGCGATCCGGACAGCAACCTGCGCGCGGTGCGGCTGGTGCGGCACCTGTACCCTGCCGCGCGGGTGCTGTCGCGCGCGCGCAACCGCCAGCATGCGTGGAAGCTGATGGACCTGTCGAGCGAACCGTTCCGCGAGGTGCTCGGCTCCAGCCTGGAAGTCGGCGAGCGCGTGCTGACCGCACTGGGCATCCCCGGCCACGTGGCGCGCGCGCATGTGCAGCGGTTCCGCGAACACGACGACAACCTGCTCAGGACGCAGCATCTTCTCTACGACGACGAGGCGGCGGTGATCCAGAGTTCGCGCGCGGCGCGTGACGAGCTGATGCAGCTGTTCCAGGCCGATGCCGACAAGGGGCGGGAACAGACCCCGGACTGAGCGCGCGCGACGCTCAGCCGCGGTCGCGCAGGAAGCGCGCCATCGACGACACCCCCGGCAGCGCCGGCTCGAACTCGCCGGCGATGTCGATGAAGCCGCGCATGATGGCGATATCGCGCGGGCTGCGGTTCAGCGCATCGCGCATGTCCGGATCGGCACCGGCACGCAGCAGTCGCTGCACCAGCAACGGCAGGCCGTGCAGCGCGGCCAGATGCAACGGGCCGAAGCCGCGTGGGTCACGCACATCCAGCGCCACATCCTCGTCCAGCAGGCGCTCCAGCCCGGCCAGCACCACCTGCTCGTCGCAGGCGGTGCCCGGTTCGGCGCGCGCGCCCAGCAGCAGCAGCAGCGGCGTGACCGTCCCGGCCGAGGCCTGGTCCGG
>DDVW01000023.1 GCA_002345545.1 Stenotrophomonas sp. UBA2302
CGCGCAGAAACCGCGGCTGGGCTACCGGCTGCGCAAGTTCATCGCACGCAACAAACTGGGCGTGGCCGCGGCCGCCCTGCTGCTGCTGACCTTGGCCGGTGGCATCGGCGCCACCCTGTGGCAGGCCGGCGAGGCCCGGCGCGAGGCCGCCAACGCGCGCGCGCAGGCGCAGCGCGCGGTACTGGTGCGTGACTTCCTGCGGCGCGTGTTCGCCTCCACCGAACCGGCTTCCGGCGGCGTGCCGACCGCGCTGGAGTTGCTGGACGAAGGTGCCCGCCGCGCACACAGCGACGTGTCGGCCAGCGATCCACTGGCCGCCGCCGACATCCTGATGCTGACCGGCAACGCCCGCTCCAGCCTCAGCGAATACGCCGCCGCACAGGCCGATCTGCAGGCCGCCTTGGCCCTGCTGCAACGCCATGCGCCGGACGCGTCACGCGACCGCATGCAGGTGCACATGAGCCTGTCGGCGCTGTCCGCGGCCACCGGTGATGCCGCTGCCGCGCTCGAACAGGCGCGTACCGCCATCGCCCAGGGGGAACGCTTCGATGCCGCACCCGAGGATCGCCTGCGCGCGCGCAAGGCCTTCGCCGAGGCATTGGCGTTCACCGCGCCGGAGAAGGCGGAGGCGGAACTGCGCGCCATCCTCGACGAGATTCCGGGCAACGGCCTGGCACAGACCCGCCTGCACGCCGAGGTCCTGGGTGTACTCAGCGGCGCGATGCTCCAGGCCAACCGCGACCGCGACCAGGTGCTGCAACTGCTCGAACAGGAGCTGCAACTGTGGCGCGGCATCCTGGGCGAAGACAGCGGCACCTACGCGTACATGCTGGCCAGCAATGGCGGGGTCTTCCTCGCGTCCGGCCAGGCGGATCGCGCTGGCGAGATGATCCAGCAGGCCGCCGCCATCGCCGACCGTATCTACGAAAAGCCCCACCACGCGAGCGCGGTGATCCACTGCCATCTCGGCGCCTGGTTCCATGCCGGCGGCAGGCTGGACGAGGCGACGCGCAGTTATGGCCGCGCACTGGACATCGATGCCGCCACCGGCCGCCAGAACGTGCAGTCGTCCGAATGCAGCCGCTACCGCGCCATCGCCCATGCCAGTCTGGGGCGCTACGACGAGGCCCTGCGCGACCTCGACCGCAGCCAGTCGCTGCGCCAGCTCAACCAGGTGCTGGACAGCCGCACTACCCGCGGCATCTGCGGCCTGCGCGCCTCCGTCCACCTGCGGCAGCGCGACGTCGCCGCCGCGACGCGGGCACTCGATGGCTGCCCCGTGAGCGCACAAACCGGCACCTCGTTCTGGTATTCGATGGCGCAGGTGGAACTGGAACTGGCCCGCGGCAATCGCGGCCGGGCAGTTGAACTGGTGACGCCGATCCGCGAGCAGCCACAGAACGCCCCTGGCGGCGCCGACCGCAGCTGGATGCGGCCATGGATGCTGTCACTGCTGCTGGCACACGAAACGGGCGATGCCACGGCAAGGGCGGCGCTGGTCGCCGGACTCGGGGAGTTCGCACAGCAGGCGCCGCTGGCGCAGTGCCTTGCCACACCTGACCGGACAAACTGCCTCACGCTTCTGTAGTCGAGCCACCGCCGGCCGGCCACCGCCGCCTGCGATCACGGCCGCTGTCAGTCCAGGCCGCCGGATTGCGTGGATGGGATATCCGGGTCTGCCGACACAGCACGACCCGGCCCATTTCCACGCCGCCGAGGCTCCGATCCCATGCACCCGCTCACCACGCCACCCACGCCTGACCGCCATCCCGCCATTCGCGCCGCAGCGAGCCTGCCCGTCACGGTTCTGCTGGCGCTGCTCGTCGCCTGCGACGGGCACGCCCCCATGGCTCCATCATCGCAATCGCAATTGGCCGAACCGCTGGAGACGGCCTACCGGCAGCTCAGTGATCCGCCCACCATCGCGCAGGAACAATCCTGCGACAGCGCGCCCGCCCTCGGCCAGGCGCTGGAAGGCTGGGTCGCGGCGGTGGATGCGACCGGACTGCACTCCCGTTTCGCTGCTGAAACCGCTGACGCCAGGCGTCGCGTGGCAACGATCCATGCCCGCTGTGCCGCCAGTCCTGCCGAGCCCACGTCCGTCTCCCGGAATCGTCTCGCCACGCCCGGCCACACACGCGACGAGGAAACCCGACCCGCCATCACCGTCGCCACGCTGGACGCCTACGTCCGCGGCCAGGAGGAAGAGATCGCCCTGATGCGCGCCAACGGCACCCACTTCGTATCCCTTTCCAAATACGGCGATGAAGGTCGACGGGTGGCGGCCAAGGCCGGATTGCCACTGCCGGCGTACCGGGCGCTGCGCACGGACATGCACAGGATGCTCCACGAAGTGATGATGCATGAGCGCTATGCCGGCCCCGCGGGCCAAACGCGGCTGGTCGGGCTGGAACCGCACAAACGCGCGTACGCCGTGGAAGTGCTGGCCCGCGATCCCTATGCCTCGTTGTCAGCCGTCGAACGTGACGCGGTACAGGCGCGGCTCGCCCTCCTGCGATCGCAATACGACGCCTACCTGGATCTGGCCGCCATCGCCGACTGAAGCCCGCGCGCTATTGAATCGGGCAGCTGTCAGTTTTCGCCACCGGATCGCGTGGATGGAATACCCGGACCGCCGTCCGGCCTATCTTTGCGCAAGGGCACGATCATGCAGATTCGCTTCATTCCCCCCACACCCGCCGCATGGCCCGGGCCGGCCGCCATGAAGACCCTGCTGAACAGGCTTTCCCACGCAGCGGGAATCATCGTCACAACAACGTTGATCGCAGGCCTGCTGGGGGCTTGCACCCCCGGCGGTGGCACCAGCACCGGGGGGGCGGCCCCCGTCCAACTCGGCAACTACGAGAACGCGATCAAGGTCACGCCAACGCTCGACAGCGAACGGGCCGTCACTCAGGTCATCGGCTTCGACGGCGGCAGCATCAGCACCACCGCCGCCGACGGCACCGTGTTCACGCTCACCGTTCCGGCCGATTCGGTGCGCCAGCGCACGTCGATCACCCTGACCCCGGTGAGCAAGCTCGAAGGCCTGCCCTTCGGCAACGGCACCGACGTCACCGTCGACCTGCAGCCGTCCGGGCTGGTGTTCGACGTGCCGGCCACGCTGCGCATCGAACCGGCCACACCGATCCCAGCCGGCGAGCAGATCCTCTACGGCTATTCCGAGGACCGGCTGGTGTTCGCCGAACCGGTGCTCAAGGCCGAAGGCATCGCCATCGTGGTGCCGCACTTCAGCGGCTATGGCGTGGCCAAGGGCTTCATGGGCGATGTCGAAGAAGCGCTCGAGCGGATCGGCGGATCGGCCGAGGAGCGGATCTACAGCGAAATGCGGGCGGTCATGCAGGCGGCGCACCAGGCTGAAGAGCGCGGCGAACCTCGGCAAAGATTCGGCTATCCGCTGCAACCGTATTTCGAGCAGTACGAACGCGAGGTGATCCAACCGCGCCTCGCGGCAGCCGGCCAGAGCTGCGCGGCCGGACGTTCGGCCATCATCACTGTGCTCGGCTACTCGAGAATGCGTGCCTTGCTCGGATACGAGGATGACAACGTCATGCCCCAAGTCGCCGACCTGCTCGAAAACACCGTCGCCCCCAAGTGCATGGATGAGGAATACGCGATGTGCGTGAATGAGCACATCGTGCACCGCATCGCCGTGGCTTACATGGGGGTCAACAGGCAACTGGCGCTGCTCGGCATCGAAAACTCTCCGGTCCTCGCAAAGATGAAACAGCAGGTCAACAACTGCCTGCACTTCGATCTGGAATTCAAGGTCGACACGCGGTTCGAGTTCGACACGCGGTCTCTCAACCAGAGTTACATGTCATTTGCCGAAAGCACCGAACTCTTCACGGAACTCGTGTTCGATATGGACAAAACGCTGGGTACCGAGGGCAAGACGTACTTCGAACCCTCCAGCGGCCCGATGGAATCGCTCAAACAGCTCTACCGGCAGACGGCACCGGGATGCATCCCGGGCACCGTTTCGAGCTGGAGTGACACCGGGCATTTCCTGGCGATGGACCTCGGGATCGATCCTACCGATCTGTACGAGGGCGGTGGCGGTGTCACGTCGATCGAAGTCGAGCTCGGCCTGCCCTCGCCCCAGGTCAGTATTTCCGGCATGTCCTGCGGCGGCGTCACTGCCCCGCCCACAGCCGATCTTGTCGGCGCCCCCGCCGTCTATCTGCTCAATCACGGCGACGGCTTCATCCGCGACTGGAAAATCCAGGGCAGCAAGATCCCTGCGGGCCACACCTTCGTCACCGCCACCGCCGACTGGTCGATCATGAATGCGCGCACGCCCATGGCATCGTTCGAGGATGTCGGCATCGCCACGCTGCGCCACACCCCGCGCTGACGCTCGACCTCACCTTCCCAACCGGTCCTCTCCCCGAGCTTAAGGGGGGGAGGACTTCCGGAACCCGGGCCGCGAACGACGGGGGTATCGAGCCTGTCAGTTCCCGCCCGGATTTGTCGTGGATGGTGTACCCGGACACATCCGGGGCCGGCCCGGCCGCCGTTCGGCCTGTCTCTCCGCAAGGGCACGATCATGCATGTTTCTTTCATTCCCGCCGCCTCGGCATTGGCACTCGCCCTGTCCGCCACCCTCTCCGCCGATGCGCGGGCGGCACAGGCCGAGCTTTACCTCGACGTAGCCACCCACAGCATGCCCGGCGCCCCCGGCATGGGCGCAATCGGCCGCCTGGCGGGCGCCATGGGCGGTGATCGCGCCAGCTACGGCATGGCCCGTCATCCCGGCATGCCAGGCAAATACCTGGATGTGGCCCTGCACAACCGCCGCCAGCCCGGCGCACCGGCTGACCAGGCCGTGCCCAAGGGGCTGGGGCTCGGCGAGCAGATCCGGTTGCAAGCACCCGAAAGCAGCTCCTCCAACGGTGGCAGCACAAGCGAGCACGATGCCTCGGGCCCGCAGCAGGACGGCAGCTACAAGATCCGCTACTACTGGGGCTGCGGTGAGCAGGTCGGTGCCGGGCAACCGCTCGAGTTCTCCATGACCGTGCGCAATGGCAAACCGGTGACCAGCGGCCGCCAGATGCAGCCACGCAACGTACCGGCGAACACCATCGATGCTGGCCCGCAGTATGTTCTGTGGCCCAATCCGGCCGCGCGCAAGGCCGTCGGCAATCAGGCATCGCTGATCGGCGCCCACCATGTCACCGGCAACGCGCTACCCGAATCGATGCGTTTTGAACTCGGCAGCGACCACGACTTCCTGCCCGAGCTCAAGCTCCGGCGCGAAGGTGATGCCGGCAAGGGCATCGCCCTGGCCTGGGATCAGGTGGATGGCGCGCGCGCCTACTTCGCCCAGGCCACCGCCATGGATGGCGACACCATCGTGATGTGGAGCAGTTCCGAAGACGGTTATGCCGGCCAGGAGATGATCACCTTCCTGCCCGAGTCACTGGTCACACAATGGATCGGCAAGCGCACCCTGATGGGTGGCGACACGCGCCAGTGCCGCATCCCGCCGGGTGTCTTCGGCGACGCCGCGCAGAACACCGCGATGGTGCAGATGATCGCCTACGGCAACGAGCGCCACCTCGCCGAGCCGCGCCCGGCCAATGCACCGCGCGACTGGCAGCCGGCCTGGAACGTGCGCGTGCGCAACAAGTCCACCGCGATGCTGATGCCGGGCGTCGCCGCCATCGGTGGTGAAGCCGCCAAACCGGCCGCGCGCGAAGCGGTGAAGGATGCGGCCAAGGGCATGCTGCGCGGCCTGTTCGGACGCTGACCGGCCTATACGGCGTACCACTCCTCGACAGCGGACAACGGGAAGCCCGGATGAACGGGCTTCCCCGGTCCCACACCTGAATGTGCTGAACGATGACGACATTCCCTGCTTCCTCTGCCCTCCTGTCCGCCGCCCTGATCGCCCTGGCCCTGTGCGCCTGCGACACGCGCGCCGCCAACGACACGTCCGCAGCTGCGTACCGGCAATCTGGATGATGTGCGCGCGTCCTGCACCGGTCCGGCGTTGATGCAGGCGCTGCCCGAAGCACGGAAAGCGGAGCCGGCCGCTGCGGGTGTGCGCCACACACCGGGCATGCGCGCGCGATAAGAAGTTCACCACGGCGGCGGCATACTGCAACACCGCTGACTGCTTTCCCGACCGTTGCGATGAACAATGAGACCACCGAACTGCTGCAGATCGCCTGCCCCCATTGCCATGCCATCAACCGCGTACCGACCGCGCGACTGGGACAGGCGCCGGCCTGCGGGCGCTGCCACCAGCCGCTGTTCACCGCCACGCCACTGGAATTGAATGCCGCCGCGTTCGAGGCCCACGCCAGCCGCTCGCAGATTCCGCTGCTGGTGGATTTCTGGGCGGCATGGTGCGGACCCTGCCGGCAGATGGTGCCGGAGTTCGCCAAGGCCGCCGCCGCGCTGGAGCCGCACATGCGCCTGGGCAAGCTCGATACCGAGGCCGAACCCGCCATCGCCACCCGCTTCGGCATCCGCAGCATCCCGACGATGGTGCTGATCCTGGGTGGGCGCGAGATCGCCCGCCAATCCGGTGCAATGCCGGCCAGCCGCATCGTGCAATGGGCCAGCACCCAGCTGCGCGGCTGACGCGCCGGCAACATCGCCTTCCGGCGTACAGACAAAACAAAACCCCGCCTCGCGGCGGGGTTTTGCGTACATCAGCAGCGGGAAAGCTGCGGCGGACTTAGAAGTCCATGCCGCCCATGCCACCCATACCGCCCATGCCACCGGCGCCGCCCATGGCCGGCTCGTCCTTCTTCGGAGCATCGGCCACCATCGCTTCGGTGGTGATCATCAGGCCGGCGATCGAGGCGGCGTTCTGCAGCGCCGAACGGGTCACCTTGGTCGGGTCCAGGATGCCGAAGTCCAGCATGTCGCCGAACTCGCCGGTCGCGGCGTTGTAGCCGAAGCTGCCGGTGCCTTCCTTGACCTTGTTGATGATGACCGACGGTTCTTCACCGGCGTTGGCGACGATCTCGCGCAGCGGCGCTTCCATCGCGCGCAGGGCGATCTGGATGCCGTGGTTCTGGTCTTCGTTGGCGCCCTTCAGGCCGGCCAGTGCGGTGATGGCACGGACCAGGGCAACACCGCCGCCCGGCACCACGCCTTCCTCAACCGCTGCACGGGTAGCGTGCAGGGCGTCGTCGACGCGGTCCTTCTTTTCCTTCATTTCGATCTCGGTCGAGGCACCGACCTTGATCACGGCAACGCCACCGGCCAGCTTGGCCACGCGCTCCTGCAGCTTCTCGCGATCGTAGTCCGAGGTGGTCTCTTCGATCTGGGTCTTGATCTGCTTGACGCGCGACTCGATGCCAGCGGCTTCGCCGGCGCCGTCGATGATGGTGGTGTTCTCCTTGGAGACCTGCACCTTCTTGGCGCGGCCCAGGTCCTTGATGGTGGCCTTTTCCAGCGACAGGCCCACTTCCTCGGAGATCACGGTGCCGCCGGTCAGCACGGCCATGTCTTCCAGCATCGCCTTGCGACGGTCGCCGAAGCCCGGTGCCTTGACGGCCACGACCTTGACGATGCCACGGATGGTGTTGACCACCAGGGTGGCCAGCGCCTCGCCTTCGATGTCTTCAGCGATGATCAGCAGCGGCTTGCCGGCCTTGGCGACGCCTTCCAGCACCGGCAGCAGGTCACGCACGTTGGAGATCTTCTTGTCGTGCAGCAGGATGAACGGGTCATCCAGGTCGGCGGTCTGCGACTGCTGGTTGTTGATGAAGTACGGCGACAGGTAGCCGCGGTCGAACTGCATGCCTTCCACGACGTCCAGCTCGTTCTCCAGACCCGAGCCTTCCTCGACGGTGATCACGCCTTCCTTGCCGACCTTCTGCATCGCTTCGGCGATGATGTTGCCGATCGACTCGTCCGAGTTGGCCGAAATGGTGCCGACCTGGGCAATCGCCTTGTCGTCGGTGGTCGGCTTGGACAGGCTCTTCAGTTCGGCGACAGCGGCCACCACGGCCTTGTCGATACCGCGCTTGAGGTCCATCGGGTTCATGCCGGCGGCCACGGCCTTGGCGCCTTCGCGGATCAGCGCCTGGGCCAGCACGGTGGCGGTGGTGGTGCCGTCGCCCGCGTCGTCATTGGTGCGCGAAGCGACTTCCTTCACCATCTGCGCGCCCATGTTCTCGAACTTGTCAGCCAGTTCGATTTCCTTGGCGACGGACACGCCGTCCTTGGTGATGGTCGGGGCGCCGAAGCTCTTCTCGAGCACGACGTTGCGGCCCTTCGGGCCGAGGGTTGCCTTGACGGCATTGGCGAGAACGTTGACACCACGCACCATCTTGGAGCGGGCGTCTTCGCCGAAACGGATATCCTTGGCAGCCATTGCGATTACCTCTGAGTAAAGCCGGGCGATACCCGGCTGCTTTTATCGGGAAAGGGGAGTGACAGGAGCAGGTGACGCGTCAGCTCAGCCGATCACGGCGAGCACGTCGTCCTCGCGCAGCACCTTGTACTCGACGCCGTCGGCCTTGTAGGTGGAACCGGCGTACTGGCCGTAGATGACCTTGTCACCGGCCTTCAGCGCCGGCGCACGCACCGAGCCGTTGTCCAGCGGCTTGCCCGGACCGACGGCCACGACTTCACCCTTGGTGGACTTTTCCTTGGCCGAATCGGGGATGAGGATGCCGCCGGCGGAAATCTCGTCGGCTTCGATCGGCTTGACCACAACGCGGTCGTGAAGCGGCTTGATGCTCATGAAAGACCTCTTAAGTTATTGATTGGCCTGAAAACTTCGGCAACACCCGATCCCGTACAGGCAATACGGACGTCACGCGTAAAAACGCCCGTGAACGGGCATGACAGCGAGATGGGGCCCGCCACGGGGCTTTCAAGGGGGCGACGCCGACATCACTGAAAAAAATCCAGATGGGCCGGTCCTCGCCACGGCCTGTCCCGTGCATCCGCTTGATCCCGGGAGCCTGCGGAAATGAAAAGGGCATGCCCCTTGTCGAGGCATGCCCGGTCTTCCCCCGCGGTGGCGGTGCTCAGAGACCGCTGGCCGTCACCTTGCAGGTCAGGCTGAAGGTGGCCTCCGCATCCTTGGCGAAGCTGGCCAGCACAATTCCGGTCGAGGTCAGTGTCTCGGGGCTGAGCGGCCCTGCCGGGCATCCGCTGCCTGCGCAGGTCAAGGTCGCACCGCTGCCGGTGCTGCAATCCAGGCCGGCATCCGGCATGTCACGGACGACGGCGCCATCGGCGGCGTCCGGCCCGGCGTTCTTCACCACGATGTCGTAACGCAGCATGCTTCCCGAAGCCACGGTGGCAGCGGCCGTCTTGACGATGGACAGGTCGGCCGCAGGTGTGACCTGCAAGGTGGCGCATCTGTCCGGACCATCAAGGTATTCCAGCGCACTGAGGTCGGCCGCACAGTTCTGCAGGCTGCTCCCCGATGCCACGGTGGCAGCCACGTCCACTTGCACTTCCACCGTGCAGGACGGGCCGGCCGGCAGACTGCCTGCGATGGTGATCGCGGTACCACCCGCGGTACCCGTCAACGCGGCCTTGCTCCCGGGATCATTGGTGTAGTTGGTACACGTGCCACCCACCGTGGTGTTGGCCAGGGTCAGGCCATTCTGCAGGGTGTCGGTGAACTTCCAGCCGGTTTTGGCCAGGCCATCGGGCCGGTTCTGGATGGTGAACACCATCGTGGCACTGCCACCACCGGCCGGGATGGAGCCGGGTAGGAATTGCTTGGCCAGCTTCGGCGTGGCATCGGTGATGACGATGTTGTCGATGGCGGCGTCATTGCCGTCACCGTAGCCGGTGCGGTTGCGCAGGCGAACCTGCACGCTGGAAGCATTGGGCAGCTTCATCGCGGCATCGGAATAGAAGCGACCCGCCTTCACCGTAGCGCCACCGCCTTCCCAGCCGTCATTGCTCGGCCCGCTTTCAAGCCCGCCATCGACGTTGGCCAACAAGCCCGGCGAAGAATAGTTGGCCGCACGGCTATCGTCACAAGCCACGATGGGCTGATCGGTGATGGAATGCTCCACACCGCCAGACACCAGGAACATGTGCAGCTGCGAGGGTGAATACGGCTTTGACCCCCAAGGCGTCGTCGTACTCAGGCTGTAATCACATGATGCCTCGGCTATATCCACGCGGGCGGTGTAAATGACGTCCTCCCTGTAATTCGGACCAGCCAGAAGTAGAGGATTCGGCGACACTCAGGCCTAAGGAGGCCCGTCGCCATGAAGAAGTCCAAGGGAAGGTCTGATCAAAGCGCTCTGATGCTTGGATTTCCGCGTCAAGGCGCCAAGTCGACCTCGATATGATCGATTTTGCGCCGTTTCTGACGCTTTTCGACGGGTTTCCCCGTCCAACAGACGGATTTACCCCGTCGGCAGCAACAGACGTCGCCGCGCCATCCACAGATTCGACAGCGCGAACAGCGTCAGCACCTGCGCCGTGTTCTTCGCCAAGCCGCGGTAGCGCACCCTGGTGTAACCAAACTGCCGCTTCACCACCCGGAACGGGTGCTCCACCTTCGCCCGCAGGCTGGCCTTGAAGTGCTCCCAGCGCTCGGCGTACTTGCGCTCGCGCTTGTTCTTCAGCGCTCGCAACTTCGAGGGCTTCTCCGCGATCCAGAACGCAGCCTCCACGTCTTGCAGCTCCTCGCGCTTGTCCGCGCCGGTGTAGCCGCTGTCGCCGCAGATCGTATCTTCCTTGCCGTGCAGCAGCTTGTGCACCTGCGTCACGTCATTCACGTTCGCCGCCGTGCACTCCACGTGGTGCACCAGGCCCGACTCCTCGTCCACGCCAATGTGCGCCTTCATCCCGAAGTGCCACTGGTTGCCCTTCTTCGTCTGGTGCATCTCCGGGTCGCGCTTGCCGTCCCTGTTCTTGGTAGAGCTCGGTGCCGCAATGATCGTGGCATCGACGATCGTGCCGGCCTTCAAGCTCTGGCCCTTGCGCGCCAGGTGCGCGTTCACGCGCTCCAGGAGCTGCGGCGCCAGATCATGCGTCTCCAGCAGCCGGCGGAAGTTGAGGATCGTGGTCTCGTCCGGGATGTTGTCCAGCCCGCTCAGGCGGGCAAAGCGGCGCATCACCGGCATCTCGTACAGCGCCTCTTCTATGCCCGGGTCGCTCAGCGCGTACCACTGCTGCAGAAAGTGGATGCGCAGCATCGTCGCCAGCGGGTATGGTTGCCGGCCACGCTGGCCCATCTTCGGGTAGTGCGGTGCGATCAGCGCCAGCAATGCGTTCCACGGCACAACCTGCTCCATCTCCGCCAGGAAGATCTCGCGTCGCGTCTTCTTCCGCTTACCCGTGTGTTCCGCGTCCCCGAAGCTCAGCTGCATCGTCGTCATCCGTCGAACCTTGCGCTATTGTCGCCGAGGAATTATTCAGAGCATCCCAAGTTCACCGAAGAGCAGA
>DDVW01000059.1:0-636 GCA_002345545.1 Stenotrophomonas sp. UBA2302
GGGCAACACGCTCCCCTTTGTTTTTACCGGTTTGTCTGAAGGCATACGACGGCATCCCCCACCTTCCCGGTACCTGAGCGTCCCGCCCCGATTCCATAAGCCCCAATGAAAAATGCCAGTCAGCGTCGGCTGACTGGCATTTTGCTGTTGCCCGTTGTTGTTACCGGCTGACCGGAATCAATCAGACCACCGTCGAGGAACGCAGCGCGGCGATGCGCTCATCCAGCGGCGGATGGCTCAGGAACAGCTTCTTGGCGGTGGCACCGGCAATGCCGAAGGCGGCGATCTGCGCCGGCAGCGTGCTCTGGCCGTGGTTGAGCTTCAGACGCTCCAGCGCGGCGATCATCTTCTGCCGGCCGGCCAGCGTGGCGCCACCATGGTCGGCACGGAACTCGCGGCGACGCGAGAACCACATCGCGATCATCGTGGCACCAATACCGAACACCATCTCCAGCACGAACACGATGATGTAGTAAGCAAATCCACGGCCACCGCCCTCGCGGTTGCCCGACAGCGCACTGTCGATGACGCCGCCGACCACGCGCGCCAGTACGATCACGAAGGTGTTCAGCACGCCCTGCAGCAGCGCCATGGTGATCATGTCGCCATTGGCGACGTGGGCGATCTCATGGCCCA
>DDVW01000059.1:644-8441 GCA_002345545.1 Stenotrophomonas sp. UBA2302
GGCGCCGGTGGCGAAGGCGTTGATTTCCGGCGCGTCGTACACCGCCACTTCCGGCATGCCGATACCGGCGGCCTTGGCCTGGCGCGCCACCGTATCCAGCAGCCAGCGCTCGGTCTGGTTGCGCGGCTCGGTGATGACCACCGCGCCGGTACCGCGCTTGGCCATGAACTTGGACAGCAGCAGCGAGATGATGGAACCACCGAAACCGAAGATCGCGGCCATCACCAGCAAGCCGCTCATCTGCGAGGAGTTCACGCCCAGCAGGGACATGACAACGCTTGCCAGCACAAGCACCGCAAGGTTGGTCAGAAGAAACAGCCCGATACGGGTAAGCATGAGGGGGAGATATCCATGTGCATGGGAAAGTGCGGTAAATCTGCGGCTCGAACCGCTTGAATTCAAGCACCCGCGCGCGCGAGGATTCAGCTTCGATGATTTCTTCCTCCTACCGCGGCCGTTTCGCGCCCTCTCCCACCGGTCCCCTGCATCCTGGCTCGCTGCTGGCCGCCTTCGGCAGCTGGTTGCTGGCACGCCATGCCGGCGGCCAATGGCTGGTGCGCATCGAGGACGTCGATCCGCCACGCGAGGTGGCCGGTGCGGCCGACTCGCAACTGGCCACGCTGGCCGCCTTCGGCCTGCACCCGGATCTGCCGGTGGTCTACCAGAGCCGGCGCCACGGACTCTATCGCGCAGCCATCGACAGCCTGCTGGCACAAGGCAAGGCCTTCCGCTGCCACTGCAGCCGCACCGACCTGGCCGGCCAGCAGGGCATCCACCGTCAATGCGTCGCCGGTCACGAGCGGCCGCATCCGGCGATCCGCCTGCGGGTGGCCGATGGCAGCCACATCGGCTTCGACGATGGCCTGCAGGGCTGTTTCGAGCAATCGGTGGATCGCGAGGTCGGCGATTTCGTGCTGCTGCGCGCCGACGGCTGCTGGGCCTACCAGCTGGCAGTGGTGGTGGATGACGCCGAACAGGGCATCACCCACGTGGTGCGCGGCGCCGACCTGCTCGACTCCACGCCGCGGCAGATCCTGCTGCAGCAGGCGCTCGGCCTGCCCACGCCGCACTACCTGCACCTGCCGCTGCTGCTGGATGCCAACGGCCACAAGCTTTCCAAATCGCTGGCGGCGCTGCCGGTGGATGGTCGCCAGCCGCTGCCGGTGCTGCGCTGGTTGTGGACCGCACTGGGCCAGTCGCCGTCCCGGCTGGAGACGGCCACCACCCTGCCGGAGCTGCTGCAACAGGCGGCGGCCGGCTTCGAGCCGGCGCGACTGCGTACCGCCGCACCAAAGCCCGGCGACATTCCCCCGGGCTGAGCGCAGTTTCATTAGAATCACCGGCTCCCCTGCGTCCCTCGCCCTGGAGCGTTGCCCATGACATCTCGCGTTGCACTGGTCACTGGTGGTACTGGCGGTATCGGCTCGGCCATCTGCCAGCGGCTTGCCGATCAAGGGCACCGGGTTGCCAGCAACTTCCGCAATGCGGAAAAGGCCCGGCAGTGGCAACAGAAGATGCAGGCCGAGGGCTACGACATCGCCCTGTTCGAAGGCGATGTCGCCGATCCGGAAAGCAGCCGCGAGCTGATCCAGACGGTGGAAGCGCAGCTGGGGCCGGTGGAGATCCTGGTCAACAATGCCGGCATCACCCGCGATACCACTTTCCACCGCATGACCGCCGAACAATGGCATGAGGTGATCAACACCAACCTCAATTCGGTGTTCAACGTCACCCGTCCGGTGATCGAAGGCATGCGCAAGCGCGGCTGGGGCCGGGTGATCCAGATCAGCTCGATCAACGGCCTCAAGGGCCAGTACGGCCAGGCCAACTATGCCGCGGCCAAGGCCGGCATGCACGGCTTCACCATTTCGCTGGCGCGCGAGAACGCCGGCTTCGGCATCACCGTCAACACCATCTCGCCGGGCTACGTGGCCACCGACATGGTGATGGCGGTGCCGGAGGAAGTGCGCGCCAAGATCATCGCCGACATTCCCACCGGACGCCTCGGCACGCCCGGGGAAATCGCCTATGCGGTGGCCTTCCTGGTCGCCGAAGAGGCGGCGTGGATCACCGGTTCGAACCTGGACATCAACGGCGGCCACCACATGGGCTGGTGAGTGCCATGCTGCAGCCGGCCACAGGTCGTGCTGCGCAACATAAAAACCGTGCTTTCCAGCCTGCAACCTGTACTTTTGGCGGTTGCAAGCCCTGTTGCACTGCGCCATGCTGGACGCCTGACCGTGATGAGTACCTGCTTAATGGCTGCGACCCGCATCATCAAGAAGTATCCCAATCGCCGACTCTACGACACCGAGATTTCCAGCTACATCACCATCGAGGATGTCCGCCAGCTGATCCTGGACGGCGAGACGTTCGAAGTTCGCGATGCCAAGAGCGGCGAGGACCTGACCCGCTCGGTATTGCTGCAGATCATCGCCGACAAGGAGCAGGACGGCGAACCGATGCTGTCCACCCAGCTGCTGAGCCAGATGATCCGTTTTTACGGCGATTCGCTGCAGGGCTTCATGGGCAACTATCTGGAACGCAGCATGCAGGTGTTCCTCGACCAGCAGCAGCAGTTCCGCCAGCAGATGGGCAACCTGCTCGGGCAGGCACCGTGGGCGATGATGAACCAGCTCACCGAACGCAACCTGGAGCTGTGGCAGGAATTCCAGCGCAACATGGGCGCCGGTTTCGGCCGTCCGCCGGGCGCCCCGGGCAAACCGGCCGAGCCGCCGCCGGCACCGGGCAAGACCCGCAGCAAACGCTGACCCACAGCAGAAGGCCGACGCAAGCGTCGGCCTTCTTTTTGTCTGCCGCCTTGCGATTGGTTCAGCGTTTGCAGCTGCTGCAGATCCGCTCGACCTTGTAGCCTTGCGCACGCAGTTTCTCGACCACGCCATCCTCGCCCAGCAGGTGCAGCGCGCCCACCACCACCAGGGTGTCGCCCTGCCCGGCCTGCAACCACGGCTGCAACAGCGGCAACCAGGCATCGTTGCGATCGACGTTGATGCGCTGGTACAGGTCCGGATACTGCCGCTTCATTTCGACAGCCATGTCGCGCCACAGCAGGTCCGCATCGCCGCGCCGCCAGGCATCGTGCAGGCGTTGGCTCTGCTCGTCGCCCTTGCCGGCCAGTTCAAGCGCTTCACGCAGCAGCTGGCGCTGCTCTTCGGTCCCCATGCCATCGAGCATGCGGATCTGCGCGGCAGCGCTCTCAAGGCCGGTCGCCGGCTTGCCGGCCTTCTGTGCCCGCTCCATCAGGTGGCGGTCCAGGCCGGACTGCGGATCCAGCCCCTGCCGGGTCATCTGCGCGATGCTGACCGTCAGGCCGACAAACCACGGCTTGAGCCCCGACAGGCGGTCCAGCGGCATGCTGTTGTCGTTGGCCCAGTCCTGCAGCAGCTGCCAGGTGTCCGCATCGAGATCGTCCTTGAGCAGGCGGCCATCGGTGCGTACCGCCGCCTGCAGCATCTGCGCCGCCAGCGCCGGCGAGTTCATCTCCTCCGATGACAGTTCGAACACCACCCGCTGGGCGCTGGAGAACGCCTGGTCCACGTCCTTGGACACCGGATAGTCGCTGGGCTTGAGCAGGTGGAACGACCCGAGCAGGTAGAGCGCGCTGCCCTGCGTACCTGACACCTTCCACAGCAGCGGCACCGGCGGCGCCTGGGCGTCCGGCTTCACGTCCGGCGGTGCCGGACGGGCGGCCGCCAGCGGCGCCACCAGCATGGCCGCAGCCAGCAGCATTCCTGCCGTGCGCATCATCCACTTCATTCGGTCACCTCGTCGCTTGGGGTCACATAAGCCTTCTCGCCCGCCTCGACCAGCAGGTCCATGCGGTTTTCCGGCGGCGGCAGCGGACAGGTGGCAAAGGGCGTGAACGCACACGGCGGGTTGTAGGCGCGATTGAAGTCGACCACCACCTGGCTGTTCGCATCCGGCACCTCCAGATCGATATAGCGGCCGGCGGCATAACTGCCACGGCCGCTGCTGCGGTCGGCAAAGATGATCTGCAGCGGTCGCCCCGGCTCACCCAGCGCTTCCAGCCGCCAGGTGCGGCCCTCGCGCTCGAACTCCACTACACCGGCATTGGCCTGCGCGGTGGTGGTGCCGGTGATATCGACAATCGGCAGGGTCTTGTCGGCAGCGTGGGGAACGAACCGTGCGGTAATGCGCCAGTCCGGGCCCAGCGGCCAGTAGTCCAGATGGGTGAAGCGCATGCGCGCCGGTGCATCGGCGTGCTTGACCCGCAACGCATGGCGGCTGCCGCGCTGGATCAGGCTCAGCGCGCCCTTGCCGTCATCGAAGTGGATCACGGTCGGCTCGGCCTCGGCGTCGCTGTAAAAACGGATGCGCTCCTTGAGCGGCCGGCCCTCCACCTGCAGGCTCACACCGGGCTCGGGGGTGAACCACAGCGCCCCGCCTTCGCGCGACACCATGCCCATGCGGGGCGGCCCCACCGCTAGGCGAATGCCGCTGGTGCTGCCGCTGCCGATGTAGTGCGCCTTCAGTTCCAGCCAGTGCAGGCCGACCAGACTGGTCCAGCCATCGACCATCAACAGTTCGGTCAGGCGCTGCTCGCGCCACAGCTGGTTTTCACGCTTGAAGCCGGCATCGACCTTGACCGGTGCCGGCGCGAGCGCCTCGTCCCTGTCCCCGCAACCGGCGACCAGCATCACGACGACCAGCGCCGCACTTCCCCAAAGTCTCATCTCAACGCCCCCGCAGGAACCAGCGATCAATTTCAGCCAGAGAAAAACGCGCCCACGTCGGGCGGCCATGGTTGCATTGCCCGGAACGCTCGGTGATCTCCATGTCGCGCAGCAGGGCGTTCATTTCAGGCAGCGTCAGCCGCCGGTTGGCGCGTACCGCACCGTGGCAGGCCATCGTCGACAGCAGCTCGTCACGGGCACTGGCGATGCGCCGGCTCTGGCCATGCTCGCGCAGGTCGGTGAGCACGTCGCGCAGCAGCCCTTCCGGCTCGGCATTGGCCAGCAGCGCCGGGATGCTGCGCACATGCAGCGAGCCGGGCCCGGAGCGGGTGATCTCGAAACCCAGCTCGGCCAGCGTTGCCGCCTCGCGCTCGGCGACATCGGCATCGCGCTCGCCCACCGCCAGGGTGATCGGCACCAGCAACGGCTGCGCATGCAGGCCAATGCCGTCATGCGCGGTCTTCAACCGTTCATAGCCGATGCGCTCATGCGCGGCATGCATGTCCACCACGATCAGGCCTTCGGCGTTCTCGGCCAGGATGTAGATGCCGTGCAGCTGGGCGATGGCATAGCCCAAGGGCGGCACGCCACTGTCTGCGGCCGTTGCCGGCAGCGCCTGGGCGGGCGTCTGCAGGCTGTCGCCGGCAGGACTGGAATACAGCGCGGCATAGGCCGACGGCGCCTCGGCCACCTGCAGGCCCAGCGGGGATTGCCGCGCCTGCCAGTTGCCGTTGCTTCCCACGCCGGTGCTGCCGGGCGGGCGGCCCAGCACATAACCGCCACCGTAAGCACCTGCCGCAGGCGTGGCCTGCGCGGCCATATGCGCCGGATACCCTGGCGCCATCGCGGCCGGTTCCATGCCAGCGCGGGTTTCGGCCAGCGCTTCCTTGAGCGTGCGATAGACGAAGTCGTGGATCAGCCGCGCATCGCGGAAACGCACTTCGTGCTTGGCCGGGTGCACGTTGACGTCCACCCGGGTCGGATCCAGCTCCAGGAACAGCACATAGGCCGGCTGGCGACCGTGATACAGCACATCGCCATAGGCCATTTTCACCGCATGGCTGACACTGCGATCACGCACCGAGCGGCCATTGACGTACAGATACTGCTGGTCGGTACTGGCCCGCGAATACTGCGGCTGCGCGATCCAGCCATGCAGGCGCAGCCCGGCCGCACTGTGATCCACGCGCAGCGCCTGCCGGGCGAAATCCTCACCCAGCGTTTCCCCCAGCCGCGCATCCGAATACAGGTCACCGGGCTTGTAGCGGCGCGAGGCCTTGCCGTTGTGCGACACCCGCAACTCGACATCCGGCCGCGCCAGCGCCAGCGAGCGCAGCCATTCTTCGATATGGCCCAGCTCGGTGCGTTCGGCGCGCAGGAACTTGCGGCGTGCCGGCACGTTGTAGAACAGCTCGCGCACCTCCACGGTGGTGCCCGGCGCATGTGCGCGCGGCATCACCTCGCCGAGCCGGCCACCTTCGACCTGCAGGGCCGCGCCATGCTCGTCATCGGCCTGGCGCGAGGCCATGCTGAAACGGCTGACCGAGGCGATAGACGGCAACGCTTCGCCACGGAAGCCCAGTGTCGCCACCGCTTCCAGATCATCCAGGCTGGCGATCTTGCTGGTGGCATGCCGCGATACCGCCAGCGGCAACTGGTCGGCGGCAATGCCGCCGCCGTTGTCGCGGATACGGATCAGCCGCACACCGCCTTCTTCCAGGTCGATATCGACGCGGGTGGCACCGGCATCGAGCGCGTTCTCGACCAGTTCCTTGACCACCGAGGCGGGCCGCTCGACCACTTCACCGGCGGCGATCTGGTTGATCAGGATTTCCGGCAGCGGACGGATCGAACTCATGCCGCAGCCTCCTGCGAACACGGAGAAGCGGGTGAGGCGGAGGAAAAACGAGGGATGATCAGACAGACATCATGCATATGCAGATGATAGCCGAGCATCGCCCTTTCACCGGGCCGGTTCGGGTATCAGAGGAGCTATCGGCGACGCTGGCCAACCGCAACTTGCGCCACGCCGGCGGCCCCACGACGCCCCGGCCTTACTTGCTGCCGCCGGCCACGGTACCGGCCGCCGCGTCCATTTCCGCCTGCGCCCGCGCGGCGAACAGCGTCCCCGGTGGCGGCTGGCGGCTGAAGAAGGTGTGCACACCATCGAGCACGGCCCCGGCGATACGCCGCTGGTAGGCCGGATCGACCAGCCGCCGCTCCTCGTCGGGATTGGAGATGAAGGCGGTTTCCACCAGCATCGCCGGCATGTCGGAAGTGCGCAGCACGGCGAAGTTGGCGCGCTCCAGGTTCGGCTTGTGGTTGTTGCCGATCCGCTTGAGGCCGCCCAGCACATGGCTGGCCGCGTCTTCGGAAGCCTTCATGTTACCGCTCTGGGCCAGGTCCAGCAGCACGTTGGCCAGCGTGCCCTCGGTGCGGTTGAGGCTGACGCCACCGATCAGGTCGGCCGCGTTTTCCTTGTCCGCCAGCCAGCGCGCGCGTTGCGAGGAGGCACCCTTGGTCGAAAGCACATACACCGACGACCCGGTCGCCGAGCGGTTTTCCGCCGCATCGGCATGGATCGAGATGAAGATGTCGGCCTTGGCCGCACGCGCTCGCTGCGCGCGATGCGGCAGTGGGATGAATACGTCGGTGTCGCGGGTCAGGAACGCACGCAGCCCGGGCGTGGCGTTGACCTGTCGGGCCAGCTCGCGGGCGACCGCCAGCGTCACGTCCTTCTCGCGCTTGCCGGTCGGACCGACAGCACCCGGATCCTGGCCACCGTGACCGGGATCGATCGCCACCACCAGTGTGCGCATGCCCGGCTGCATGCGGATACGCGAGGCATCGCTGGGCATGGCCGGACGCGGTGCCGGCGTGGCGGCTGCCGGGGCCGGTGCGGCAACGACAGGGGCCGGAGTCGCGCTGGCCACCGTCGCCTTGGCCGGAGCGGCACCCTGGCCATTGAGGATCGCGGCGGGTGAAAGCTGCCCGCTCTTGGCGGCCGATTCCGGCGCCGGTGCCGGCACAGTGGCCTGCTGCTGGACCGCCGCAGTCAGGGCCGCGGTGGCCCGTGCGGCCT
>DDVW01000064.1:0-108567 GCA_002345545.1 Stenotrophomonas sp. UBA2302
CCGGAATTGGGAGATGAACCATGAAAAAGGCCGGCAATGCCGGCCTTTTTCGTGCTCTGGGGATCAGGCTGCTTCGAGGTCAGGCGACGTCGTAGGCGCCATAGCCGCGCAGGCGTGCATAGCGCTTGGCCAGCAGCTCCTCGGTGGAGAGCTGCTCCAGCGCATCCAGCTCGTTGAGCAGCACCGCCTTCAGGCGCTTGCCCATCTGTGTCGGATTGCGGTGCGCGCCGCCGATCGGTTCACGGATCACCTTGTCGACCAGACCCAGCGCCTTCAGGCGCGGCGCGGTCATGCCCAGCTGCTCGGCGGCGTCCTTGGCCTTGCCGGCGTCCTTCCACAGGATCGAGGCGCAGCCTTCCGGACTGATGGTCGAGTAGACGCTGTATTCCAGCATCAGCGTGCGGTCGCCCACGCCCAGTGCCAGTGCACCGCCGGAGCCACCTTCGCCGATCACCGTGCAGATCACCGGCACCTTCAGCTCGGCCATCTCCATCAGGTTGCGGGCGATGGCTTCGGACTGCCCCCGCTCCTCGGCGTCGATGCCCGGCCAGGCGCCGGCGGTATCGATCAGGGTCAGCACCGGCAGCTTGAAGCGCTCGGCCATCTTCATCAGCCGCAGCGCCTTGCGGTAGCCCTCGGGCTTGGGCATGCCGAAGTTGCGCTTGACCTTTTCCTTGGTGTCACGGCCCTTCTGGTGGCCGATCAGCATCACCGGACGGCCGCCGATGCGGGCCAGCCCGCCGACGATGGCCTTGTCGTCGGCAAAGGCGCGATCACCGGCCAGTTCCTGGAATTCATCACAGAAGATGCGGATGTAATCCAGCGGATACGGGCGCGACGGATGGCGCGCGACCTGAAGCACCTGCCACGAGGTGAGGTTGCGGAAGATCTGCGCGGTACGCAGGCGCAGCTTGTTTTCCAAGGTCTTTACTTCGGCCTCGACATTGACCGCCGGGCCGGCGCTGGCACTGCGCAGGTCCTTGATCTTGGCTTCCAGATCGGCGATGGGCTGTTCGAAATCGAGGTAGTTCGGGTTCATCGGAAACCGTCAGCAATGAAAGGAGGGAAGTGTAGCCGAACGCGTCGGGACAGCCCGTACGCGTGCGTGCGGACAATCAGTTGGCCCACGGCGGGCTGCAGGAAAGCTTGACCCGGCGCACCGCCGGATCCGCGCGCAAGCTGTCGAGCAGTTGCGTGCTCACGCGTACCGCGCCGCTGCCGCCGAGGTCGAGCATGCCGGCGATGCTGCCGGAGCTGCCGGAGCTGCCCTTGAGCAGCAGGTCCAGACGCAGCGGCGTACGTCCGGGGCGGTGTGCGGCGAGCAGCGTATCGATGCGCTGCCACACCGCGCCGCCACGGCCGTCCACGCGCAGTGACAGGCGGATGGCGTGGTCGGCGCAGAGCTGTTCGTAATCCCAGCACTGGCGGATGCGCAGCGCGTAGCCGCCGTTGAACTCGTCCTCGCGCAGGCCGCCCTTGACGACGAGGATGCGGTCGCGGGTCATCAGGTGGCCGAACTCGGCCAGGCCATCGGAGAACGCGCTGCATTCCACCCGGCCCTTGCCATCTTCCAGGGTCATGAACACCTGGCTGTCGCCCTTGCGCCGCATGCCCACCACCATGCCGGCGAGGATCACCGGCGACTCCTGGCGCCAGGCGGGCTTCTCGCCATCCTTGGAGGGCCGGGCCGGGGTGACGAGCTTGTCCAGCGCGCCCAGGTCGGTACCGACCAGCTCCTTGACGTCGCTGGCGTACGGATCGAACGGATGGCCGCTGAGGTAGAAGCCCAGCGTCTCGCGCTCGCCGCCCAGCAGCTGCGCCAGCGGCCACTCGCGGCTCTCCGGCAGATCCAGCTGTGCGGCGGTGTTGACCGGATCGGGCGCGCCGAACAGCGAGTTCTGTCCGGAGGCCTTCTCGCGTGCCATCTGTTCGGTGGCCTTGAGCACCTCCGGCAACTGCAGCATCAAGGTCGCGCGGTTCTTGCCCAGGCCATCGAGCGCGCCGCAGTTGATCATCGCCTCCAGCGTGCGGCGGTTGAGCTTGCCCGATTCGATGCGGGTACAGAAATCCAGCAGCGAGGCGTATTCGCCCTTGCGCCCGCGCTCTTCCACCACCGCCTCGCAGGCGCCCTGGCCGACGCCCTTGATCGCGCCCAGGCCGTAGCGGATGGTGTCGGCGTTGGCGGCCTCGAACATGTAGGCCGACTCGTTCACGCGCGGCGGCAGCACGGTCAGGCCAAGGTTGCGGACCTCGTCGAGGAAGCCGACCACCTTGTCGGTGTTGTCCATGTCCGAGGACAGCGTCGCGGCCATGAACTCGGCCGGGTAATGACGCTTGAGCCACGCGGTCTGGTAGCTGACCAGCGCGTAGGCGGCGGCGTGCGACTTGTTGAAACCGTAGCCGGCGAACTTCTCCATCAGGTCGAAGATCGCATCGGCCTTGGCTTCGCTGACCCCGTCCTTGGCCGCACCTTCGCGGAAGATCTCGCGGTGCTTGGCCATCTCGGCCGGCACCTTCTTGCCCATCGCGCGACGCAGCAGGTCGGCGCCGCCCAGCGAGTAGCCGCCGACGATCTGCGCCATCTGCATCACCTGCTCCTGGTACACCATGATGCCGTAGGTGTCTTTCAGGATCGCTTCGGTGCGCGGATCGGGATAGATGATTTCCTCCTGCCCGTGCTTGCGCGCGTTGAAGGAGGGAATCAGGTCCATCGGGCCGGGGCGGTACAGCGACACCAGCGCGATCAGGTCTTCGAAACGGTCCGGGCGCGCGTCCTTCAGCAGGCGGCGCATGCCCGAGGATTCGAACTGGAACACCGCGCCGGTATTGCCGTTGGCGAAGATGTCCTTGTAGGTCGGCGCATCGTCCAGCGGGATCGCGGAAATATCCACCGGCGGGATGCCGGCGCGCTCGTGGCGGGCGTTGATCGCCTTCACCGCCCAGTCGATGATCGTCAGCGTGCGCAGGCCGAGGAAGTCGAACTTCACCAGGCCCACTTCTTCCACGTCGTTCTTGTCGAACTGGGTGACCGGGTTCTTGCCGAGGCCGCCTTCGTCGTGTTCGGCGTACAGCGGGCAGAACTCGCTCAGCGGCTCGGGCCCGATCACCACGCCACCGGCGTGCTTGCCGGCGTTGCGGGTGAGGTCTTCCAGCTGCAACGCCAGGTCGATCAGGTCGCGGACATCGTCCTCGCTCTCGTAGCGGGCGATCAGTTCGGCCGAGGCCATTTCCGAATTGGCGCCTTCCTTGCCCATGCCCAGCGCATCTTTCAGATGGAT
The DNA here is from genome assembly GCA_002345545.1 of Stenotrophomonas sp. UBA2302. GTDB lineage: Bacteria > Pseudomonadota > Gammaproteobacteria > Xanthomonadales > Xanthomonadaceae > Stenotrophomonas. Next base: position 3,279 of record DDVW01000064.1, read on the forward strand.
GCCGAGGATGTTGGGGATCAGCTTGGAAACACCGTCGACCAGCCCGTACGGGAAGCCGAGCACACGGCCGGTATCACGCACCACCGCCTTGGCGGCCATGGTGCCGTAGGTGATGATCTGGCTGACGCGCTCGCGGCCGTACTTGCGCGCGACGTAGTCGATCACCTCGTCGCGGCGGTCCATGCAGAAGTCGATGTCGAAGTCGGGCATCGACACGCGTTCGGGGTTGAGGAAGCGCTCGAACAGCAGGTTGTACGGCAGCGGATCCAGATCGGTGATCTTCAGCGCCCACGCCACCAGCGAACCGGCACCGGAACCACGGCCCGGGCCGATCGGGATGCCCTGGTTCTTACCCCACTGGATGAAGTCGGCCACGATCAGGAAGTAGCCGGGGAAGCCCATCTTGATGATGGTGCTGAGCTCGAATTCCAGTCGCTCGAAATAGTCCTCGCGGCTCATGCCCGGCGCCAGCGGATTCTTCTGCAGGCGCTCTTCCAGGCCGTCGCGCGACATCTTCTGGATCCAGCTGTCCAGGGTCTCGTCGTCGGGCACGGGGTAGTTGGGCAGGAAGTAGGTGCCCAGCCGCATCTCAAGGTTGCAGCGCTGTGCCAGCGCCAGCGTGTTGTCGATCGCGTCGGGAATGTCGGCGAACAGCTCGGCCATCTGCTCGGGCGACTTCAGGTACTGCTCGCGGCTGTATTCGCGCGGACGCTTGGGGTCATCCAGTACGCGGCCGGTGGAGATGCACACGCGCGCTTCGTGCGCGTCGAAATCCTCCGGCGCCAGGAAGCGCACGTCGTTGCTGGCGATCACCGGCAGGCCGCGCTGGCCGGCGGCCATCAGCGCGAACTGGTTGAAAGCCTCCTCGCCGTCGCGCCCGGTGCGGGTCAGCTCCAGATGCAGGCCGTCGCCGAACACGCGCTGCCAGTCGGCCAGCTGCTGTTCGGCCAGGTCGTGGCGGCCCTCGGCGGCCAGGCGGCCGGCCAGGCTCTGGCGCCCGGCCAGCGCGAACAGGTTCTGGCAGCTGTCCTTGAGCCACTGCGGATGCACCGCCACGCCGCCTTCATTGCGGTGGCCTTCCATCCAGGCGCGGGTGAGCAGCCGCGACAGGCTCAGGTAGCCCTCGCGGTCGCGGCACAGCAGCGTCATCCGCCACGGGTCCTGCCCGTCTTCGGCGATCAGCAGGTCGGCACCGGCGATCGGTTTGACGCCCACGCCTTCGGCGGCCTTGTAGAACTTCACCAGCGCGAACAGGTTGTTCAGGTCGGTGACGGCCAGTGCGGGGGCCTTCATTTCCACCGAGCGGCTGAGCAGATTGGGCTGCTTGGCCTTCTTCGGATCGGCCTGATCCGGTTTGGCGGGCACGCGGATGGTGGAGTCCAGCATCGAAAATTCGGTGTGGACGTGCAGATGGACGAAACGGGAAGTAGTAGACATGCCTGGCCAGAAGTGTGCCAAGGCAGCGTAGCGGCGGGGGGCGATGGGAACAAGGCTTGACAGCGTGTACCCCCGGCTGCTGGTGATGTGCCGGCCCGCAAGACCGGGCCGTGGCGGTGGCCAGCCCCCCGGCAGGTGCCGGCCACGCCATGGTGTGGCTTCAGTGGACGCGGAAACAGCTGGGCGACGGTGGCGCGTAGCTGCTCTCACGCACCCGGTTGTGGTGTTCCCGCAGCCGGGCCTCGAGTTCACGGCTTTCCAGCCACAGCCGGCGGTTGAAGGTGACCGCTGCATAGTCGCGCTCCTGGCGGATGGCCTCGATCCGGCGCAGGCGCTGGTAGTCCAGGAAGTTGTCCACTTCGCGGACCAGCTTTGGCCAGGCGGTGTCGATGACGATGGCCTGGTCCAGCTGGCCGATGCCGGGCAGGGTGTCGGGAATCAGCTGCCAGCTGGCGTGCAGGTAGTCGACCACTTCGCGGGCTTCATCTGCGGCCTCGGTGGCCGGCTCCCAGTCAGGGTCGAGCAGCATCTGCTCCACGGTTCCGGCCAGCTGCAGCCGTTGCAGGATGCAGGGCGCCGGGGCGGCATCATCGGCCCCGTCTTCAAGGTTGCGGGCGGCGGTGGCCAGCTGGTCGGTTTCCAGCGGGGCGCGGGTGTGGTCCAGGCGGGCCAGCAGCAGGTTGAAACGCTCCATCTCCGGCGCGGCCAGCAGGAAGTCCCGCACATGCGTGCGGCGGTGCGGACGGTTGCCCTGGTGGTGCAGCAGGACCTGAGGCAGCGGGATGCGGGTGTCGGGGAAGGCGTACATGGCGGTGCTCCATCGGGGAAGGGCGCCTGTGAAGATCGGGCGCAGCACCAGCATCGGCTTCGGCGTAGCATTAAGCATGATGGCAGGCGGAGCCTTCAGACACTGATTGCACTGGTTTCTGAGGTTTTCATGAGGGCTTGCCGATGGCTGCGACACAAGAGCCCGGTGGCACAGGCCAGGCGCTGGAACGCTACCGTTTCGACGACATCGTGGTGGACGCGGCGGCACACACGCTCTGCCGTGACGGCCAGTTCCATTCTGTCGAACCCAAGGCGTTCGCGGTGCTGTTGCTGCTGTTGCGGCATGCCGACGAACTGGTGACGCGGGACCAGTTGCTGGATGCGGTGTGGGGCCACCGGCATGTCACCCCGGGCGTGCTGACCCGCGCCATCGCCCAGCTGCGGCTGGCACTGGACGACCATTCGCATGAGCCGCGCTATATCCAGACCCAGCACAGTCTCGGCTACCGCTTCATCGGCCGGCTGGAGGCGGAGACGGTGCTGAAGTCCAGCACCGGGCCGGTTGCCGTGCCCGGTGCTGCGGCGATACCGGCAGGCACGCCGTCTGACGACGGGCAGGACAGTGGCCATGCTGCCGCGGAGCGGGCGCCAATGCCGGCCCCGCGCGTGTTGTGGCAGGTGGACGGACAGAGTGCGGCCAACGTGCCGGTGCCTTTCTGGTGGCGTTCGCGCCGCTGGATGCCGTGGTCCGGGCTGGTGCTGGTGCTGCTGGCGCTGGCCGGTGGCGGCTGGTGGTGGTCGCGGTTGCCGCGGGCCAATCCCGCGGTGGGCGAGGCGTCGATTGCCGTGATGCCGTTCACCAGCCTGAGCGGGAGTGTGGATGACCGCTATTTTGCCGACGGCCTGGCGGTGGAAATGCACGATGCGCTGGCCAATGTGCCGGGGTTGAAGGTCGCGGCGCGACAGCTCGGTGATCCGGACGGGGGGCAGGCCGGGGACGATGTGCGCCGGATCGGCCGCCGTCTGGGGGTGGCGACGTTGCTCGATGCCGATGTGCGTCGCGAAGGCGGCAAGGTGCGTATCAATGCGCGGCTGTCGGATACGCGGACCGGATTCACGTTGTGGGCGGCGACCTATGACCGCCAGCTGCATGACGTGTTCGCGGTGCAGAGCGAGATCGCCGCCAAGGTGGTGCAGGCATTGCTGGGACATATTCCCGGGCAGGCACCGGGCTTGGCCCGGCGTCTGGCGCCCACCCGCGATGTGAATGCCTACGACGCCTATCTGCGTGGATTGGCGTTGCTGCAGCAGCCGGTGGGCGAGGACAGCAATGCGCGGGCGCTGGCCAGTTTCCGGGAGGCGCTGGTGGCCGATCCACATTTCGCGCGGGCGCAGGCGGGTATCTGCCGGGTTGAAATCGCGCGGCTGGAGACGGTCAGTGATGCGGTCGCGTTCGCACGTGCGCGGCAGGCCTGTGCGCAGGCGCAGGCGATGGACCCTGACCTGGGTGAAGTGCACCTTGCGATGGCGGAAATCGCCCGGGTAAGTGGTCAGAACGCACGCGCGCTGACCCTGTACCGGCAGGTCCTCGATGATCCGGCATTGCGTGCGGACGGGCTGGTCGGGCTGGCCCGCATCTATGGTGCGCAGGAGGGTGAGGAGCCCAAGGCGCTGGACTACTTCCAGCAGGCGATTGCCGCGCGCCCCAGCGATGCGCAGATCCATCGACTGCTGGGCTATCACCACTGGCTGCGGGGCGAATTGTCCAAGGCTATCGACGCCTATCTCACCGCGACCCTGCTGCAGCCGCAGGACAGCCGCCTGTGGAGCAGCCTGGGCGGGCTGTATCTGGCCCAGGGCAACGCGCTGCAGGCCGACCGTGCGTTCAGGATGTCGCTGTCGATCGAACCCAATTCCGGCGCGCTGACCAATCTGGGGGCGATGCGCTTCGATGAGGGAGAGTACGCCGTGGCGGCGGAGCTGTTCCGCCAGGCCGCCGACCTGGAGCCGAGCGACTACCTGCACTGGGGCAATCTGGCCGATGCGCTGGCCGCCGTGCCCGATACCGCCGCGCAGGCACAGCCGTACTACTACCGTGCGGCGCAGCTGGCGCAGGAGTATGTCCAGGTGCGGCAGGACGATGCCTACGCACTGGCGGTGCTGTCCTGGTATCGCGCCAACCTCGGCGAGCGTCGACGTGCGCTGCAGGACCTGGACGCCGCCCGCAAGCTGGGTTCGCAGCCGGCCGAAGTCGCCTTGTGGTGTGCGCAGACCTTGACCCTGCTGGCAGACCGGGCCGGCAGCCGTGCCTGTGTCGCCAGTGCGCTGCGCGAGGGGATTCCACAACAGCGCATCGATGCGCTGCTGTCGTTGCCGCGCTTCGCTTCGGCCGGCATGGCCGCAGATTCACAGGAGACATCCGATCCCCCTGTCCGTGGCGGCGGACGCCTTCAGGAGTTGCGCTCATGAGTAACAGGATGTGGGTATGCGTGGCGGTTCTGGGTGGTCTTGTGGCCTGTTCCAGCCATCCGGTATCGCCCGGAAGTGCCGCTGATCCGCCGCGCTGTACGGATACGCTTCCGGCCAGCGATATCGCGCGGGTCTACGTCGAGGTGACGTCGAGTCCGGCTGGGACGGTGGTTGTGCCCGAGTGGTGCACCGTGCGCAGTGGCACCGAGGTCGTCTGGCGTATGACGGCGGATATGCGGCAAACCTTCGAGCTGGATTTCACCGAGTCGCCGGGAACGCTGTCGGGTGCGTACCTGCGTATGGCCGCCGGGCAGAAGCGCTTCACTTCCCGGCAGGTAGGCGACCGGCAGGAGCTGACGATCATTGCCAAGCCGGTGGTGGCCGCCAGCCGGATCCCCTATGAGGTCCGTATCGGCGACACGGTTGTCGATCCGGGAATCAAGATCATGCCGCGCTGAGGACGCTGCCGGGCTCAGGCCGGCGCGAGACAGGCACGGACCGGGGCGAAGCTGCGACGGTGTTCCGGACAGGGGCCGTGTGCCCGCAGGGCGGCCAGGTGCAAGGCGGTGCCATAGCCCTTGTGCCGGTCGAAGCCATACATCGGAAACTGCCGGTGCAGATCCAGCATGTAACGGTCGCGGCTGACCTTGGCGAGAATCGAGGCGGCCATGATCGCGCGATCGATGGCGTCGCCACCTACCAGTGCTTCGGCCGGGCAGGGCAGGCCGGCAGGGATCTTGTTGCCATCGATCCGCGCGAACTGCGCCACGTGCGCCACGCCTTCCACCGCCCGGCGCATACCCTGCATGGTGGCCTGGAAGATGTTGATCTCGTCGATCTCGGCCACATCGACGATGACGATGTGGTGCGCCAGGGCGCGTTCGAGGATGCGATCGAACAGCAGTTCACGGCGCCTGGCGGTCAGTGCCTTGGAATCATCCAGGCCATCGATGGGCGGTTGCTGTGGATCGAACACCACGGCCGCCACCGCCACCGGCCCGGCCAGCGGTCCGCGCCCGGCCTCATCGACACCGGCGATCCGTCCAGGCGCCGAGGGATTGTCCGCCATGGCATCGTCAAACAGCGGCAGCGACGCCCCGGCAGCGCGGGTGCGGATACGGCGGGCAGTCATGGCCGGCCAGCGGTGGAGGATTGCAGCAGGCCCGCGACCGCTTCGGCCGCACGCGCGGAGGCGTCCTGGCGCAGCTCATGGTGCAGGCGCAGGTAGTCGTCCTGCAGGCCGCTCACACAGTCCGGATGTTCGAACCATTGCGAGATCGCCGAGGCCAGTTTTTCCGGCGTGCAGTCATGTTGCATCAGCTCCGGCGCAAGGTCCTTGCCGGCCAGCACGTTGGGCAGCGCATAACGGTCGACCTTGAGCAGGCCCAGGGCGCTGACGATGCGATAGGTGAGTTCGGACACGCGGTAGCCGACCACCATCGGCCGCTTGACCAGCATGGTTTCCAGCGTCGCGGTACCGGAGGCCAGCAGAACCACGTCGGCGGCGACCATCGCTTCACGGGCGCGGCCCTCCAGCAGGTGTACGCGCGCGCTGGGCAGCGCGGCAGCGTGGAGCTGTTCGACGATCATCGCCTTGCACTTGGCGTTGGCGGCGGGCACCAGCAACTGCAGTCCTTCCATGGTTTCGCACAGCTGCCGTGCAGCCGCGAAGAATGGTGGCCCCAGGCGGCTGACCTCGCCCAGACGACTGCCGGGCAGCACGGCCAGCACCGGCACGTCCGCCGCGATGCCGAGCGCCTTGCGCGCCTGCTCGCGATCGCTTTCCAGCGCGATCGCATCGGCCATCGGATGGCCGACGAAGCGGGCATCAATGCCGTGCCTGGCATAGATCGGTGGCTCCATCGGAAACAGGCACAACACCAGGTCGGCACTGGCGCCGATTTTCTCCGCGCGTTTCTCCCGCCATGCCCATACCGACGGGCTGACGTAATGTACGGTGCGGATGCCACGCTGCTTGAGCCACTTCTCCACGCCCAGATTGAAATCCGGTGCATCGATGCCGATGAACACATCCGGCTGCCATTCCAGCGCACGCTGGCGGAACGCCTTGCGCAGCTTCAGCAGGCGCGGCAGGTGACGCAGGATCTCGGCCAGCCCCATCAGCGCCAGTTCACTGGCATCAAACCAGGTGTCGCAACCGGCAATGCGCATGGCATCGCCGCCGATGCCGGCGAATTCGGCATCGGGATAGCGCTGGCGCAGTTGTTCGATCAGCCCGGCGCCCAGCCCGTCCCCCGACGCCTCACCAGCCACCAGCGCGATGCGCGGCGGCCGTGCCGTGGCCGCAGGTGCTGCCATCCCGGAGCGGGAGGCAGCGGCGGGGATGCGGGTGGCAGTCATCGCTGCAGCGGGCGGTCGGAGTGCTCGATGAACTCCAGCAGCTGCCGCACATCGTCACTGTCGCGGGCCTGTTCGGCCAGTTGCTGCTTGGCTTCGGCCAGCGGCACGCCCGCTACATACAGGGTGCGGTAGGCGCGCTTGATCGCGCTGATGCGCTCGGCATCGAAGCCGCGGCGCTTGAGGCCTTCGCTGTTGATGCCGCGCGGACGGCCGTGGCCGTCGATGCCGACCATGGTGAACGGCGGAATATCACCGGTGACCAGCGCACCCATGCCGAGGAAAGCGTGATCGCCGATGCGGCAGAACTGGTGGGCACCGGCGAAGCCGCTGATGATCACCCAGTTGCCGACGCTCACATGCCCGGCCAGCGTGGTGTTGTTGGAGAACACGCAGTGATCGGCCACATGGCAGTCATGGGCGACATGCACGTAGGCCAGCATCCAGTTGTCATTGCCGATGGTGGTCACGCCGCCGCCGCCGGCAGTGCCGCGGTTGACGGTGACGAACTCGCGGAACACGTTGCGATCGCCGATCACCAGCTCGGTGCGCTCACCGGCATACTTCTTGTCCTGCGGCTCGCCACCGATGGCGCAGTGGCCGATGAAACGGTTGTCGCGGCCGATCCGTGTCGGGCCCTGGATGCTGCAGTGGGGACCGACTTCGGTGCCGTCACCGATCTGGACATCGGCACCGATCAGGCTGAAAGCGCCCACGCGCACGCCTTCGCCCAGCCGGGCGGCGGGGTCGACGACGGCGGACGGATGGATCAGGGGGGCGCTGTTGCTCATGCAGGAACTCCGTGCAGGTTATTCGCGGGTGCCGGCGCACAGCACTTCGGCATGCGCGACCACTTCACCATCGACCTTGGCCTCACCGTAGTACACGGCCATGTTGCGGATCACACGCTTGACCTGCACGTGCAGCTCCAGCACATCGCCGGGCACGACCTGCTTCATGAAGCGCACGTTGTCGACCTTGACCAGGTAGAACAGCTTGGACTGCGCGTCACGGCCGAGGCTGAGCTGGGTCAGCACGCCGCCGGCCTGCGCCAGCGCCTCGATGATCAGCACGCCCGGCATGATCGGCTGGGTCGGAAAATGCCCCTGGAAGAACGGCTCGTTGATGGTGACGTTCTTGTGCGCAACGATGCGCTTGCCCTCGATGTCGAGCTCGACAACCTTGTCGACCAGCAGGAAGGGATAGCGGTGCGGAATCAGCGTCTGGATGGTGGTGACGTCGATGGGCAGTTGCGGACTTGCGTTCATTCCTTCTCCTTGCTCACAGCCAGGATGCGCCTTGCCAGCACATCAAGCTGCTTGAAGCGCGCGGCGTTCTTGCGCCACGTGCGGTTGTCGGTCAATGGGGTGCCGGACGAATATTCGCCCGGCTCATGGATGGAATTGCGCACCACCGACTTGCCGGTGATGACCACGTGGTCGCAGATTTCCAGATGGCCGACCACGCCCACCGCACCACCGAGCAGGCAGTAGCGGCCGATCTTGGCGCTGCCTGCGATACCGGTGGAGCCGGCGATGGCGCTGTGTGCGCCGATCTGCACGTTGTGGGCGATCTGCACCAGGTTGTCCACGCGCACGTCTTCCTCGAGCACCGTGTCTTCCAGCGCGCCGCGGTCGATGCAGGTGTTGGCGCCGATCTCGCAGTCGTCGCCAATACGCACACCACCCAGCTGCGGCACCTTGATCCAGTGGCCGTTGTCCATCGCCAGGCCGAAGCCCTCGGCACCGAGTACGGCGCCGGGATGGATGCGCACGCGCTTGCCCAGCTTCACGCGTGCCACCAGGGTGACGCGGGCGAGCAGTTCGCAGCCGGCCTCNNCCGATCACGCTGCGCGCGCCGATGCACACGTGCGGGCCGATATGGGCGCTGGCGGCCACCTGCGCGCTCGGGTCGACCACCGCGCTGGCATGGATGCCGGGCTCGCGCAGCGGCACGGTCTCGAACAGCGCGCCGATCTTGGCGAAGGTCGTGTAGGGATCCTTGGCGATCAGTGCGGTGCCCGGCGCGGCGGCGGCATCGTCGGCACGCAGCACCACGATGGAGGCCTTGCTGTCAGCCAGTTGCGCGCGATAGCGCGGATTGGCGAGGAAGGTCAGCTGGCCGGGACCGGCATGGGCCAGCGTGGCCACTCCGGAAATGGCGGCGGACGGATCGCCATGCACCTGCAAACCGAAGCGGTCGGCAAGTTCCTGTGCGGTATGGGTAGGAATATTCACGTGGCGAGTTTACAGCCTGTGCAGGTGGTGGTCATGCCGACCGGCTGGTTGAGGCGTCGTGCGCACAGCCGTCCAGAAACCGCCACAAAGGGTAGGTTGCCGGCCGGAAAAGGAAACAGGCGTTCGTGGTGCTTCCGGCTGGCCGATAACGGAAACCCTGTGCCGGAAGCCTGAAACGACCAGAGCTGCACGCTGACAGCCTTGGAGGAAAGCCCGCGCTGACGAAGGGGGGGCACGCACAGGCGCGGGGATCCCGAACGCCGGAGCGTGCCCTGGTTCTACACCGTGGCGTAGAACCGGATAGAGCCGGGGCACTGGCCCCGGCCAAGCGGATCAGCTCGTCAGAACTGGCCGCCGAAGGTGAACTGCAGGCGCTCGATCTCGTCGCCATCCTTCTTCTTCAGCGGGAATGCGTAGCTGATCGAAATCGGTCCGACCGGCGCGCGCCACAGCAGGGCGATACCGGTGGATGCACGCAGTTCGTTGGCCTTGAAGTTGTTGGTGCCGGCGTAGACGTTGCCGACATCGAGGAAGGCCGAGACGCGTGCCGACGGGCTGTCGAACAGCTTCGGGAAGTAGGCCTCGATCGAGCCGACCGTCTTCACCGAGCCGCCCAGCGGCTGGCCGTTGTAGTAGCCGCCCATCGGTTCCGAACGCGGGCCGAGGGTGTTGTCCTCGAAGCCGCGCACCGAGTTGGTGCCACCGGCGTAGAAGTTCTCGAAGAACGGCAGGCCCGAAGCGACCACCTGGCGGTGGTTGGCGCCGGGGGTGCCGCAGTCGACGACTTCGGTGGTGGCGGGCTTGCCCGGTACCGCCGGGGTATCGCCGTCGGCGGGAATGCCGGGAACGGCGGGAATGTCGTTCCAGCAGATGTCGCGGACCTTGTCGCTGCCGTAGGAGTCGCCGTAGCCCAGCTCCAGGCGGGTGTTGATGACCAGCGACGGCATGATCGGCCAGTACTTGGAGATCTGGTAGCTGAGCTTGTAGTACTCGGCCGTCGAACCCGGCAGGGTGGCTTCTAGACCTAGGCGCTGGTAGGTGCCGCGGGTCGGCATGAAGTAGTCGTTGCGGGTATCGCGGGCCCAGCCCAGCTCGGTACGCCAGGAGTGGAAAGTGCGCGTGCCCATCGCATCGATGTAATCGATGATGGCCTTCGGCGTGTAACCGCTGTAGGTCGTGATCTGGTTGCTGTCGATGCCGAACATCAGCGAGAACGCGTCGTTCTCGGTGATCGGCACGCCGAACACCACCTGCGCAGCACCGTTGGTGCTGTTGTACTGGGCGGTGTTGAAGTCCGAATAATCCAGCTCGCGCCAGGACAGGTTGTAGCCCAGCGAGACGCCGTCATCGGTGAAATACGGATTCATGTAGGAGAAGCCGTAGCGCTGCAGGTAGCTGCTGCGCGAGGCATCCACCGAGACCCGGTTGCCGCCGCCGAGGAAGTTGTTCTGCGACAGCTGGATCGAGGTGGTCATGCCGTAGGACTGCGAATAGCCCAGGCCGAACACGAAGCTGCCGGAAGTGGTTTCCTTGACGTTGTAGACCACGTCCACCTGGTCGTTGCTGCCGGTGACCGGGTTGGATTCGACATCGACGGATTCGAAATAGCCCAGCCGTTGCAGGCGGATCTTGGAACGGTCGATCGCCGCCTGCGAATACCAGCTGTTCTCGAACTGCCGCATCTCGCGGCGCAGCACCTCGTCGGCGGTGCGGGTGTTGCCCTTGAACACGATGCGGCGCACGGCCACGCGCGGGCCCGGCACCACCTGCATGTTCACCGCCACGGTGCGGTCGGCGCGGTTGCTGGTCGGAATCGGATTGACCTTGGCGAAGGCGTAGCCGACGTTGGACAGGCTGTTGGTGATCGCGTCGGCACTGAACTCCAGCAGGGCACGCGAGAACGTGTCGCCTGCCTTCTGGATCACCATGCGCTCCACATCCTCCTGCGGAAGAATGGTGTCGCCGGTGACCTTGATCTCGGAAATCTTGTACTGCTCACCCTCGGTCACGCCGGCGGTGATGAACATGTCGCGCTTGTCGGGGCTGATCGAGACCTGGGTGGAATCGATGCTGAAATCGACATAGCCACGGTCCAGATACCAGGAATTCAGCTTTTCCAGGTCACCGGACAGCTTTTCCTTGGAGTACTGGTCATCGCGGCGGTACCACGAAGCCCAGTTGTGCTCCTTGGATTCCCAGGTGTCGAGGATGTCCTCGGCCTCGTATTTCTCCGTACCCACCAGATTGACGTGCTGGATCTTGGCGGCCTTGCCTTCCTTGACGGCAATGGCCACGTCCACGCGGTTGCGGTCCAGCGGGCTCACCGTCGGGGTGATCTCCACGTTGTACTTGCCGCGGTCGTTGTACTGGCGGCGCAGCTCCTGGGTCACGCGGTCCAGGCTCAGGCGGTCGAAGGTGCCACCTTCGCTCAGGCCGATGTCGCTCAGGCCCTTGAGCAGCTGCTCGCTCTTGATGTCCTTGTTGCCGGTGACGGTCAGCTTGTTGATCGCCGGACGTTCCTTGACCGTGACCACGAGGATGTCGCCCTGGCGGTCCAGCTGCACGTCTTCGAAAAAGCCGGTCTTGTACAGCGCACGGATGGTGTCGCCGACCTTGGCGTCGTCAACGGTGTCGCCACGCTCGATCGGCAGATAGGTGAACACCGTACCGGAGGAGATGCGCTGCAGGCCGTCCACGCGGATGTCGCTGGCGGTGAAGGGCTCGGCCGCCAGCGCAAGCGCGGGCAGGGCCAGACCGGCAGCAAGGGCGAGGGCTAGCAGGCGGCGATTGGGAAGTCGCGTCATGTCACGTCCGGTTGGAGTCGATTTCAGTGTTGCGTGGGTGCCGGCGTATGACGACAGCAGGAAAAATTTCATCAGGGGACAAGGCTGAGGATGTCGTTGTAGAACGCCAGTCCCATCAACCCGGCCAGCAGCGCCAGACCGATGAACTGGCCCGTTGCCATGGCGCGCTCGCTCAGCGGGCTGCCCTTGACCAACTCGATAAGGTAATACAGCAGGTGGCCGCCGTCCAAGACCGGGATGGGCAGCAGGTTGATGATGCACAGGCTCAGCGACAGCAGCGCCAGGAAATACAGGAACCAGTCGACACCGCGCTCGGCCGAGGCGTTGGCCACGCGGGCAATGGTGATCGGCCCGGAGATGTTCTTGACCGAGGCATGCCCGGTCAGCATGCGCCGCATCATTCCCAGCGAATCGCTGGCCAGTTTGCCGGTTTCGCGGATGGCGGCCGGGATCGCCGCAAACGGGCCGTACTGCTGGCGGGCGTCATAGGTGGCGGCCTTGCCGGTGACAAAGCCCACACCGATCAGCCAGCGCGGCTTGCCGTCCTGGCCTTCGCCGGCGGTCGGGGTGAGCTCCAGCGCAAGGCGCTCACCGTTGCGCTCGATATCCAGCATGCCGCCGCCGCGCTCACCCAGTTGCTGCACCAGCGGTGCGACCTGATCGGCGCTTTCCACGCGCTGGCCGTCGATGGCGAGGATGCGGTCGCCCGGCTCCAGCACGCCGTTGGCGGCGGAGTCCTCCAGCACCGAGTCGATCAGCGCCGGCTGCAGCCAGAACTGCCAGATGAAGCCGCTCTGTACCGGGACATTGCGCTCGTCGAAACCCTGCGGCAGCTGTGAAAGCGGCAGGATGCGGGTGCGCTCGTTCTCCAGCGCATCACGGACTTTGACGCGTGCATCCTGATGGTCCATCGCCGCCGTGGTGAGGGCCAGGCTGGCCTCGGCCCAGGTGTCCACCGGGCGCCCGTCGACCTCGAAAATGCGGTCGCCGGTGGCGAAGCCGGCCTGCTGGGCCATGCCGGTGGTACGGCCGATGGTGGCCGAGTAGTCCTGCTTGCCGATCACGAACATCGCCCACAGCAGGGCAATGCACAGGATCAGGTTGGCGGCCGGGCCGGCGGCGACAATGGCGATGCGCTGCCAGACGCTCTTGTTGTTGAAGGCCACGGCGCGCTCACCGGCGGCAACGTCGCCCTCGCGCTCGTCCAGCATTTTCACGTAGCCGCCCAGCGGAATGGCGGCGATGGCGAATTCGGTGCCGTTGCGGTTACGTCGGCTCCACAGCGGCTTGCCGAATCCGACCGAAAAGCGCAGCACTTTGACGCCGCAGCGGCGCGCCACCCAGTAATGGCCGAACTCGTGGAAGGTGACCAGCAGCCCGAGGCTGACGATCATCCACCACACGGAGCCGAGGAAGTCACCCATGGGCAAGGTTCGATTGGAAGGAAGTGTCAGGCATGGGGCAGGCGGGTGATGGTGCTTTCGGTGATCTGGCGGGCGTGTGCATCGATTGCCAGCAGGGCGTCCAGTGTATCGACCGCTTCGCCGGGCAGGGTGGAAAGGGTGTGTTCGACCAGGGCGGGAATGGACAGGAAGCCGGTACGGCCCTGAAGAAAGGCTGAAACAGCGACTTCGTTGGCCGCGTTCAGGATGGCCGGCGTGCTGCCGCCGGCGTCCATCGCCTGCCAGGCCAGGCGCAGGCAGGGGAATGCCTCCAGATCTGGCGCTTCGAAATCGAGCCGGCCCTGGCTGAGCAGGTCCAGCCCGGAGACACCCGACTCGATGCGCTGCGGCCAGCCCAGGCCCACCGCCAGCGTGGTGCGCATGTCCGGCAGGCCCAGTTGGGCGAGGGTGGAGCCATCGATGAATTCGACCAGCGAATGCACCAGGCTTTGCGGATGCACCAGCACGTCGATGCGCGAGCCGGCGATGTTGAACAGGTGGTGGGCCTCGATGACCTCCAGCCCCTTGTTCATCAGCGTGGCCGAATCGACCGAGATTTTCGGTCCCATCGACCACTTCGGGTGCGCAACCGCCTGTGCGGGAGTTACGGCTTCCAGTTCGGCACGCGTGCGTCCGCGGAACGGGCCGCCGGACGCGGTGAGGATGATCCGGCGGACACCGGCCCCCTCGACGCTGGCATCGCGCGAACGCAGGCACTGGAAGATGGCGTTGTGCTCGCTGTCGATCGGAATGATTTCCGCCCCGGCAGCGGCCGCTTCACGGGTCAGCAGTTCGCCCGCCAGTACCAGCGATTCCTTGTTGGCCAGCAGCAGGCGTTTGCCGGCACGGGCGGCGGCAAGCGTGGACGACAGCCCGGCTGCGCCGACAATCGCCGCCACGACGGTGTCACAGCTGTCGCTGGCGGCCAGCGCGTCCAGCGCTTCGGGACCGGCATGGGGCTGCGTGCTCAGGCCGGCATCGGCCAAGCCTGAACGCAGACGTTCATACAGCGCCGGATCGGCGATGGCGGCGTGGTCCGGCCGGTGCGTGCGACACAGTGCGACCAGCGCTTCCACATTGCTGCCTGCAGCCAGCACGCTGGCGCGCATCCGTGCAGGGTGGCGGGCGATGACATCCAGTGCCGAGGTGCCGATCGAGCCGGTGGCACCGAGGATCGCGACCTGCCGCGGGGAAAAAGAGACGGACATGTCAGAAACCGAAGATTTCCTTGCCCAGCGCAAATACCGGCAAGGCGGCCAGGACGCCATCGATGCGGTCCAGTACGCCGCCGTGGCCGGGAATCAGATGGCCGGAGTCCTTGGCGCCGGCATGGCGCTTGAGCAGGCTCTCGAACAGATCGCCCAGCACCGAGGCCAGTACCGTTACCGTGGCCACCAGCAGCAGCCAGCCCAGGCCGGACAGCTGCACACCGGCGATCCAACCGAATACGCAGGCAGTGAGCAGGCCGGCAACCAGCCCGCCGAGCAGGCCTTCCACTGTCTTGTTCGGGCTCACCCGCGGCGCCAGCTTGTGCTTGCCGAAGGCGCGACCAGCGAAATAGGCCCCCGAGTCGGCCGCCCAGACGATGGCCAGTGCGGTCAGCAGCCAGCGGTTGCCGGCCGGCTCGCTGGCGTGGATCAGGGCCAGCGCGGTCCAGGCCGGAACGATCGCCAGCGTCGCCGCGGCCAGCTTGAGCATCCGCGCGGACGCTTCGCCCTGTGCGCCGAAATTGAAGAAACGCAGCCACAGCAGCGCGCCCATCCAGAAGCCGACGCCGACCAATGTGGCCAGCTGGAACAGTACAGTGCTGCCGGCCGAGGCCCACACCAGCAGCACCATCAGCAGCAGGTTCAGCACCAGCAGCACGGTACGCGGCAGGCCGTCGACGCCGGTCAGCTTGAGCCACTCCCACAGGCCGGTCAGGAAGACCAGTGCGGCAGCGGCCACCAGCCACTGGGTGGGGAGCAGCAGGATCGCGCAGATGGCGGCCGGGGCCATGATCAGTGCGGCGATGACTCGGGTTTTGGTCATGGGCTTGCGGTCTCCGTTGCCGCGGCAATCTGGGCGCTGGTCAGGCCAAAGCGGCGCTCCCGCAGGCTGTAGTCGTCCAATGCCTGCTGCAACACGCCGGCATCGAAGTCCGGCCACAGCACGTCAGTGAACCACAGCTCCGCATAGGCCAGCTGCCAGAGCAGGAAATTGCTGATACGGGTGTCGCCGCCGGTGCGGATGAACAGGTCCGGTGGCGGCAGGTCGGCCAGGGCGACGTGGCGCGCCAGCGCCTGTTCGTCGATCTGGTCCACAGTCAAGGTGCCGGCAGCGACCTGCGCTGCCAGGACGCGGGCGGCCTGGGCGATATCCTGTCGTCCGCCATAGCTGGCGGCGATGGCCAGGGTCATGCTGGTGTTGCCGGACGTACGCTGTTCCGAGCGTGTCATCCGTTCCAGGATGGCGCTGCTGAAGCGGCTGCGATCACCGATGAAGCGGATGCGGACGCCGCGCCGGTGGAGCTCGTCCACCTCGCGGTCCAGTGCGCCGAGGAACAGCTTCATCAGCGCATCGACTTCATCCTTCGGGCGACCCCAGTTCTCACTTGAGAACGCGAACAGCGTCAGCGCACCGACACCCCGCTCAAGGCAGAAGTCGATGGTGCGGTTGACCGCGCGCGCGCCGGCACGATGTCCGATCATGCGCGGCCGGCGACGCTGCTGCGCCCAGCGGCCATTGCCATCCATGATGATGGCGATGTGCTCCGGTATACGCGGTGCAGGGCTGCCGCTGGGTGGGACGGACGGCACGGGTCAGACCGCCATCAGTTCCTGTTCTTTGAGCTTCACCACTTCGTCGATGTCCTTGATCGCCTTGTCGGTGAGCTTCTGCACGTCGTCTTCGCCGCGCTTCTTGTCGTCTTCGCTGATGGCCTTGTCCTTGAGCAGCTTGGCCACTTCCTTGTTGGCATCCTGGCGGATGTTGCGCACGGCGATCTTGGCGCCTTCGCCTTCCTTCTGCACCTGCTTGGCCAGCTCCTTGCGGCGCTCCTCGGTCGGAGGCGGCAGGTTGATGCGGATGGCCGTGCCCATCGTATTGGGCGTCAGCTCGGCGTTGTACAGGCCCTTCTCGATTTCCTTCACCATGCTCTTGTCGAACGGGGTGACCAGCAGCGAATGGGCGTCCGCATTGGAAACCGATGCCACCTGGTTCAGCGGCGTGTGCGGGTTGCCGTAGGCATTGACGGTGATCCGGTCCAGCAGCGCGGGGGAAGCGCGGCCGGTACGGATGGTGGTGAGGGTGTGGCGCAGAGCGTCGATGCTCTT
The DNA here is from genome assembly GCA_002345545.1 of Stenotrophomonas sp. UBA2302. Lineage (GTDB taxonomy): Bacteria > Pseudomonadota > Gammaproteobacteria > Xanthomonadales > Xanthomonadaceae > Stenotrophomonas. The sequence continues at coordinate 20,108 of DDVW01000064.1, forward strand.
GGTCATGCGCGCTTGCGCATCTTGCTTGATGTCGTTGATCATCGCCGAATCCTTGATGTTTCTTGAACCGGTCGATTATAGGCGAACCCTGCAGCTGCCTGACCGGAACCGTGTAATGGAAGGTCAGTGGCTGTCGCGGCCGTGGACCAGCGTGCCGATATTGTCGCCGCGCAGGATTTTCAGCAGCTCGCCTGGCTGGCTCATGTCGAAAACACGCAGCGGCAGGTCGCTGTCGCGTGCCAGTGCGAACGCGGCGGTGTCCATCACCTCAAGACCCTCGTTGATCACGCGGTCATAGGTCAGGTTGTCGTAGCGCACCGCATCGGCGTGCTTGTTCGGGTCCTTGTTGTAGACGCCGTCCACCTTGGTGGCCTTGAGCAGCAGATCCGCGCCGATTTCGATCGCACGCAGCGCGGCGCCCGAATCGGTGGTGAAGAACGGGTTGCCGGTGCCGGCGGCGAAGATCACCAGGCGGCCTTTTTCCAGGTGGCGGATCGCGCGGCGACGGATGTAGTCCTCGCACACGTCGTTGATCTTGATGGCGCTCATCACCCGCGCTTTGCCACCGGCTTTTTCCAGTGCGTCCTGCATGGCCAGTGCGTTGATCACCGTGGCCAGCATGCCCATGTGGTCGCCGGTGACGCGGTCCATGCCGCCAGCGGCCAGGCCGGCGCCGCGGAAGATGTTGCCGCCACCAACCACCAGTGCGATCTCCGCACCGGCCTGCTGCGCCTCGATGACCTCATGGGCCAAGCGGTTGATGACCTTGGGGTCGATGCCGTAATCCTCCTCTCCCATCAGCGCCTCTCCGGAAAGCTTCAAAAGGATGCGTTGGTAGGCGAGTTTGGACATGACGGTCTCAGGTGGCAGAAATCGGGGGAATTCTACCGGAAGCCACGGATCGGCGGCGGCGTTGCCGCGGCGATACCGTGGAAATCTCCGGTTCCGGTGCCTGCCTGTTCAGCAAGCGGCGGAGTGTGGAGCGCGGGCGCTGACCCGGTTGCGCCCCAGCGCCTTGGCCCGATAGAGCACATCATCAGCCGCCTTGAGCAGCTCGCGCACGTCGGCGAATCGCTCGTAATCGCCATGGGTGGCGATGCCGGCGGAAAAGGTGACGTGAAGCGGTGCTTCTCCGGTGCCGCCCATGGGCGTGTCGGCGATCGCCAGCAGCACCCGGCGGACGATCTGCAGTGCCAGTTGCTCGGTGGTGGCGGGGAAGATCACCACGAATTCCTCACCCCCGAAGCGGGCCACGGTGTCGCTGCTGCGCAGCTGTCCCTTCAGTTTCTCGGCGAAGGCCTGCAGCACCTGGTCACCTGCCAGGTGGCCATGCAGGTCGTTGATCTTCTTGAAGTCGTCCAGGTCGATAAAGGCGATCGACAGCGGCTTTTCCAGTTGGCTGGAACGGTTGAATTCCTGTTCCAGTACGACATGCAGCTGGCGACGGTTGAGCACACCGGTCAGGGCGTCCAGGTGGGTCTGTTCGCTCAGCTGGCGCGCCATGGCCTCGAAGTCGTCGGCGCGCTGGCGTGCCAGGCTGGCGTCCTGCAGTTCGCGCAGGTTGCGCAGCGTCATCAGTTCGGCGGCATGCTCCAGCAAATAGTTCAGCCGTGCGGGAGACGGTGGCGGAAGGTCGAACAGGGCGCTCAGCTCCGGCAGCATCTGGTCGATCTGGCGCAGCACCGCCTCGAAGCGGGCGCTGTCCATTCCCAGTGCATTGTGTACGCGTTGCAGGGCATGGGTGCGGGCGCGGTCGGCGTCATCGCCCAGCCATATCTCGGCGACGCAGCCGGACAGGGCGACGCAGCGTTGGAACAGGTCGGCCGGCTCGGCCGGTGGCTCGCTGTGGGCGATAGCGTCCACCAGATAGCGCGGCAGCTCCCATTGGTCGCACAGTTGTGCGCCGACATCGGCGTGGCTGCAGTCAAGCGCGCTCCGCTCCAGGGCCAGCAGTTCGTCATTGCTGGAGGCGGTGGCGAGCAGGGGGCTGTAGCTGTCGGGCCGGATCTGCAGCAGTGCGAGAATGCCGATGTCCTGCAGCAGTCCGGCAAGCATCAGCTCCTCGATGCGCCGTATGCCGCAGTTCTGGCCGAGGAAGCGTGCAGCCAGTGCGGCGAGGATGCTGCGCCGCCAGGTGGCTTCCAGCAAACGGGATTCGTGCCCGCCTTCGCGCAGGGCCTGGAACAGCGAAAAGCCCAGGGCGAGCTGCAGGGTCGCGTTCAGCCCGAGCATGGTCAGTGCCTGGCCGAGGTTCTCGATCCGGCGGCGGCTGGCGTACAGCGGCGAGTTGGCGATGCGCATCATCCGTGCGCTCAGCGCCGTATCCAGTGCGATGACGTCGGCCACGGTGGCGATATCTGCTTCCGGATCCTGTGCTAGCTGGATGATGCGCATGGCGACGGTGGGCGGCGATGGCAGGTTCCGGCAAAGGGACAGGGTGGTGATCAGCTCGGGCGACATGTCATTGGCGGATTCAGCAGTGGTCCAAGGATACATGCGTGTGGGTCGGGAGGCTCAAGGACCTCACTTCTCTGCCGGGTGGAGCGCAGATAAAAAAGAAGCCGCAGGAACTGCGGCTTCTTCTGGGGCTCATGCCGGGGTCTGGATCAGACCTGCATCGCCTTGGCGACTTCGGCGGCGTAGTCTTCCACCACCTTCTCGATGCCTTCGCCGACAACCAGGCGCTGGAAGCCGATCACGTCGGCACCGGCGGCCTTCAGCACCTGCTCGACCGTCTGGTTGGTGTCCAGCACGTACGGCTGGCCGTACAGGGTCACTTCGCTGACGATCTTGTTGAGCTTGCCGGAGATGATCTTTTCCAGGATGTCGGCCGGCTTGGCCTTTTCCTTGTCGGACATCTTGGCCAGTTCGATCTCCTTTTCCTTGGCGATGAACTCGGCCGGCACGTCGGCAGCCTTGTTGTGCGGCGGGTTCATGGCGGCCACGTGCATGGCCAGGCCACGGGCCAGCTCTTCGTTGCCGCCGGCGACTTCGATCAGCACGCCGATGCGGCCACCGTGAACGTAGGCGGCGACGTTGTTGCTGCTGTCGATGCGCGCCAGGCGACGGATCTGCATGTTCTCGCCGAGCTTGGCGATGGCGGCGGCGCGGGATTCCTCGACGGTTTCGCCGGTGGTCAGCTTGGCGCTCTTCAGGGCTTCGGCGTCGGTCGCGTCGGAGGCCAGGGCGGCCTGGGCGACGGTATCGATGAACTTCAGGAAGTTCTCGTCCTTGGCGACGAAGTCGGTCTCGGAGTTGATCTCGACCAGTACCGCCTTGCCGCCGCTCTGTGCAGCCGCCACGCGGCCTTCAGCGGTGACGCGGTCGGCCTTCTTGTCGGCCTTGGCCAGGCCCGACTTGCGCAGCCATTCGGCGGCGGCGTCGATGTTGCCGGCGTTCTCGGTCAGGGCCTTCTTGCATTCCATCATGCCGGCGCCGGTGCGCTCGCGCAATTCCTTGACCAGGGAAGCAGTGATTTCCATGGGATTTCCTCACGAATAGAAAGGGGTAGGCCGGCAATGATTGCCGGCCGTTTGTTACGCGTCCCTGTCAGCCACGGTCGCAGCAGGTGCGCCGGTGCAGGGGAGTGGGCGCGGCGGGCACGCCCACAGCGGGGATCAGGCCGAGGCCTCGTCACCCTTGGTGGCAGCCTTCTTGGCAGCAGTGCGACGGGCCGGCTTGGCTTCTTCAGCAGCGGCGGCTTCGGTGAACTCTTCCTCACGCACGGAGGCGGAGTTCGGAGCGGCGGCCTTGCCTTCCAGCACGGCGTCGGCAGCGGCGCGGGCATACAGCTGCACGGCACGGATGGCGTCGTCGTTGCCCGGGATGGCGTAATCGACCAGTTCCGGGTTGTAGTTGGTGTCAACCACGGCGATCACCGGGATGCCGAGCTTCTTGGCTTCCTTGATGGCGATGTCTTCATGGCCGATGTCGATCACGAAGATGGCATCCGGCAGGCGGCCCATTTCCTTGATGCCGCCCAGCGAGGCCTCCAGCTTGTCGCGCTCGCGGCGCAGGCCCAGCACTTCGTGCTTGACCAGGCGGTCGAAGGTGCCATCGGTCTCGCTGGCTTCCAGCTCCTTCAGGCGGGCGACCGACTTCTTCACGGTGACGAAGTTGGTCAGGGTGCCGCCCAGCCAGCGCTGGTTCATGAACGGCATGCCGCAACGCTCGGCTTCTTCCTTGATGGATTCGCGGGCGCTGCGCTTGGTGCCGAGGAACAGGATGGTGCCGCGCTTCTGGGCAACCGACGAGATGAAGTTCATCGCATCGTTGAACAGCGGAACGGTCTTTTCCAGGTTGATGATGTGGATCTTGCCGCGGGCGCCGAAGATGTACGGAGCCATCTTGGGGTTCCAGTAGCGGGTCTGGTGGCCGAAGTGGACGCCGGCTTCCAGCATCTGACGCATGGTGACCTGGGGCATTGCAAAACTCCTGATGGGGAACCGGCCGCCGGAATTAGGTGTGGCGGTGCGCGTACGCATGGTTCCGGGGTTGGGCTTCCCTGGCGCTTCTCGTGGCCGAACCCTGTATTGGCAGGGCACCCCGGCACGGATGGGGGCGACAGGTGTGAATTCATCGAAGGGCGCTCGATGTGGGCGGTTCCGCAGGCGACAAAACTCCCGCAGAGCCGTGGAAGTATACGGGGCACCGGGGGTTGCGTGCAAACCGGGGCAGGTGGCTGGTGTGGGCGGCCGGGCCGGGCAGGCCGGGGAATTCAGCGATGCGGGGAAATGAGCGATAATCCACCGCATGGCAATCCATCTGAAAACTCCCGAAGAAATCGAGAAGATGCGCATCGCCGGCCGTCTGGCGGCCGAGGTGCTCGACATCATCACCCCGCACGTCAAGCCCGGTGTCACCACCGAAGAGCTGGATCGCATCTGCAACGACCATATCGTCAATGTGCAGGGGACGATTCCAGCCAATGTGGGCTACCGCGGGTTCCCCAAGACCGTGTGCACCTCGGTCAACAACGTCATCTGCCACGGTATTCCGAGCGAGACGAAGGTGCTCAAGGACGGGGACATCGTCAATATCGACGTGACCGTCATCAAGGATGGCTGGCACGGTGACACCAGCCGCATGTATTACGTGGGCACGCCCTCGGTGATGGCCAAGCGCCTGGTGGAAACCACCCGGGAAGCGATGTGGCGCGGCATCCGTGCGGTCAAGCCGGGGGCGACGCTCGGCGACATCGGTCATGCCATCCAGGAATACGCCGAATCCGAGCGTTTCTCGGTGGTGCGCGAGTACTGTGGCCATGGCATCGGCAAGGTCTATCACGACGAGCCGCAGGTGCTGCATTACGGCCGTCCCGGACAGGGGCTGGTGCTGAAGGCGGGCATGACCTTCACCATCGAGCCGATGATCAACGAGGGCGCGCGCCACACCAAGGTGCTGCCCGATGGCTGGACCGTGGTCACCAAGGACCGCAAGCTCTCCGCACAGTGGGAGCACACGATCGTGGTGACGGAAGACGGTGTGGAAGTGCTGACGCTGTCTCCGGCCGAATCCGGGCAGGAGCGAGCCGCGCTCGCATGAGGCCCATGCCGGCAGGCGACGGACTGGAAATACCGGCCGGGCCTGCCGGCGATATGCATTGGATCACCGATGCGAAGCAGGCGCTGGCCCATGCCGATGCCGGTTTGTGCCGGCGTTTTGAGCGCGGTGCCAATATCGAACGCCTGCTCGCGTTGCGGACGCGCGCGGTCGACCAGCTGATCGGGCAGGCGTGGCGGCGTTGTATCCCTGCCGGATCGGGGCTGGCCCTGTTCGCAGTCGGTGGCTATGGCCGTGGCGAGCTGTTTCCGCGATCGGATATCGATCTGCTGGTGCTGGGAGAAACCGCTGCGCAACAGGCGCACGAGGCGGCATTGGCGCGCCTGTTTGCGGTGTTGTGGGATGCCGGCCTGCCGGCCAGCCATGCGGTGCGCTCGGCGGCGCAATGTACCCAGGCCGCTGCCGAACAGACGGTATTGACCGCGCTGATCGAGGCCCGCCCGCTGTGCGCCACGGCCGCTGAGCAACAACTGCTGGCACGTGCGGTTTCGCCCACCCTGGTCTGGCCGGCGCGTGATTTCTTCCTCGCCAAGCGCGAGGAGCTGCTGGCGCGCCATCAGCGCTTTGGTGATACCGCCGACAATCTGGAGCCGGATATCAAAGAGGGGCCCGGCGGTCTGCGCGATCTCAATACGCTGGGCTGGATGGCGTTGCGTACGTTCGGCGTCAGCAATATCGATGCACTGGTCGGGCTGGGCCATCTGGGGCTGGATGAGGCGGCCGCGCTCAAGCGCGAGCGCCAGGTGCTGGCGCGGCTGCGCTTCGGCCTGCATCTGGTGGCGCAGCGCGCCGAGGAGCGTTTGCGTTTCGACTACCAGAAGGCGCTGGCCGAGCGGATGGGCTACAGCGACGACGCCGAGAATCTGGCCGTCGAAAAAATGATGCAGGGGTTCTATCGCAGCGCTGCGGTGATCCGGCGGATCAGCGATCGCCTGCTGCAGCGATTCGAGGAACAGTTCGACGGCGAGGCGGTGCCCGAGCCGGTGGGGACGGGTTTCTCGCTGCGGCGCGGCTATCTGTCGGCGGATGATCCGCTGTGGCCGCATGCGGATATCAGCCATGTATTCGCATTGTTCGCCTGCTGGGCGCGTACGCCGGAGGTACGTGGACTGCACTCGCTGACCGCGCGTGGGCTGGCGGAAATGCTCGACGAGATTCCCGCCTACACGCGTGTGGACGGAGCGGTGCGCGAGCAGTTCATGGCCCTTCTGCGCGGCCCGCGTGCGGTGGACACGCTGGCGCGGATGGCGCGCCTTGGCGTGCTGGGGCAGTGGATTCCGGCCTTCGCGCAGGTATCCGGGCGCATGCAGTTCGACCTGTTCCACGTCTACACCGTCGACCAGCACACCTTGATGGTGTTGCGGAACATCGGCAGCTTCGCCACGGGCCGTGCCGATGAGCGTTTTTCCATCGCCCATGAGGTATGGCCGCGGCTGCGCAAGCCGGAGCTGCTGCTGCTGGCTGGCCTGTTCCATGACATCGCCAAGGGCCGGGGCGGTGATCATTCCGAACTCGGCGCGGTGGATGCGCAGGCGTTCTGCAGCGCGCATGGGCTGGGAAGTTCCGATACCGGGCTGGTCACCTGGCTGGTGGAACAGCACCTGCGCATGTCGATGACCGCGCAGAAACAGGACATCAGCGATCCGGAAGTCATCCATCGCTTTGCGCGGCTGGTGGGAACCCGCGACAGGCTGGACTACCTGTATCTGCTGACCTGCGCCGATATCGCAGGCACCAGNNGCGCGCGACAGCGTGCGCGCGCAGATGCGCGGGCTCGGGTACGCCGAGGATGTGATCGAACGCCAGCTGGCGGCCATGCCGGATGAAGGCTTCGTGCGTTTCCGCCCCGAGCAGCTGGTCTGGCAGGCGGCATCGCTGGTGGAGATACACAAGGGCGGCACGCTGGTGAAGGTGCGGCGGATCGCGCCGGAAAGCGACGCGCTGGAAGTGTTCGTGCACTCGCCGGATCGCGATGGCCTGTTTGCCGCGATCGTGATGACGCTGGACCGTTCCGGTTATGGCATCCACCGTGCCCGCGTGCTCGATGGTCCGGAGGATGCGATTTTCGATACCTTCGAGGTCACTCCGGCCGACAGCTTCGCCGATGGTGATGCCGCGCGGCTGGAGGCGCAGTTGCGCAAGGCGCTGGCCGGCGACATCCAGATCCTGCGGCCATCGCGGCGTGTGATGCCACGCCGGCTGAAGCATTTCCGCTTCGCTCCCCGGATCGAGTTCATCGACGCACGCGAGCAGCATTGCACGCTGCTGAACCTGGTCGCGCCTGATCGCCCCGGCCTGCTGGCGGATGTGGCGCATGTCCTGCGCGACCAGCGGCTGCGCGTGCATGATGCGCGCATCGCCACCTTCGGCGAGCGTGCGGAAGACCAGTTCCAGCTGACCGACCACCACGATCAACCACTTGATGATTCCTCCCGGCAGTCATTGCGCACAGCGTTGATGGCCTGTCTGGAACCCGACAGGGACTCCGGAGATCTGCGCTGATGGCTACCCGATCTGCAACAAAGAAGACTGCAACCAAGAAGGCTGCTCCAAAGAAGGCTGCACCGAAAAAGACGGCCGGATCCGCACCGGCCAAGGCGGCTGCCGCCAGCAGAAAGCCCGCGGCTGCCAAACCGGGGAGCGTGCCGGCGAAGAAAACGGCAGCGACCCGGCGGGCCAGCGCACCGGCCTCGCCGGCAGCCGTTGGCAAACCGAGGAAGGCAAAGCCCGCTGCCGTCATTCCGCATGGCGGACGCAGCCTGCGCAAGCCCCCGGCCCCCGGCGTGGCGGAGCTGAAGTTCGGCATTGAAAGCGCGTTCGAGCGCCGCGCGATGCTGACCATGGACGAGATCGAAGGCTCCACCCGGCTGCTGGTCAATCGCGTCATCGCTGGGCTGGAGTCGGGTGAATTCCAGGTTGCCGAACCCGATGGTGACGGCGGCTGGAAGGTCAACGAATGGTTGAAGAAAGCGGTTCTGCTGTATTTCCGTGTCAACGACATGGCGGTGGTGGACGGCCGCCCGGCACCGTTCTGGGACAAGGTCGACCCGCGCTTCAAAGGCTATGACGAAACCCGTTTCCGCCAGGCCGGCGTGCGCGTGGTGCCCGGGGCCATCGCCCGTTGCGGCAGCTATTTCGGCAAGGACGTGGTGCTGATGCCGAGCTTCACCAATATCGGCGCGCATGTGGGTGAAGGCACGATGGTCGACACCTGGGCGACGGTGGGTTCGTGTGCGCAGATCGGCAAGCACTGCCATCTGTCCGGCGGCGTCGGTATCGGCGGTGTGCTGGAGCCGTTGCAGGCCAGCCCGACCATCATCGAGGACCACTGCTTCATCGGCGCGCGTTCGGAAGTGGTGGAGGGCGTGGTGGTCGGCCACCACAGCGTGATCGGCATGGGCGTGTTCCTGAGCCAGAGCACACGCATCTACAACCGCGCCACCGGCGAAGTCAGCTATGGCTACGTGCCGCCGTACAGCGTGGTGGTGTCCGGTTCGCTGCCGGCCAAGGACGGCACGCACTCGCTGTACTGCGCGGTGATCGTCAAGCAGGTCGATGCACGGACCCGCAGCAAGACCGGCGTCAACGAACTGCTGCGTGGCCTGGCCGACTGAGGCGCACATCGGGTATTCCGCTGCTGCGTTGATGAAGGCGAGAATGCCGTCGGTAGGCTATCGGCCTGCATGACGCGAGCGCCTCCCGACAGCGGAGGCGATAACCACCCGCCCTGCCCGATGATTGCCGCGGGGACTGACGGGCAAGTTTCGGATTACAGAATGACCACGATCTACGGACTCAAGAACTGCGATACCTGCAAGAAGGCCCGCAAGTGGCTGGAGCGCTTCGATGTCGCCCATACCTTCGTCGATTACCGCGACAACCTGCCCACCCCGGAAACACTGGTGGAATGGGCCGGCAAGGCCGGCGGCTTCGAAGCGATGATCAACAGGTCCTCGACCACCTGGCGGCAGTTGCCGGACAACCGCAAGGCGGCCGGTTCCGAGGCCGAGTGGAAGCTGCTGCTGCGCGAGTATCCGCAGCTGATCAAGCGCCCGGTGGTGATCACTGACGATGGCCAGTTCAGCCAGGGCTTCAGCGACACCGGCTTCAAGAAGCGCTTCAACATCGCCTAATTCCCGGCGGCCATGGTGGCACACCTGCCGCCGCAGCCATCACAACCAGTTCGCGCGCACCGCAGGCGCTTTAGCATGAGGTTCCATGAGCGACGTATTCGACCTGACCTGCGAGCTGATCGCACGCCCTTCGCTGACGCCGGACGATGCCGGTTGCCAGCCGCTGATCGCCGGCCGCCTTGCCGCTGCCGGTTTCGCCATCGAGCAGCTGCGGCTGGGCGAAGTCGACAATTTGTGGGCCACGCACGGACAGGGCGGCCCTGTGCTGGTGTTGCTGGGACATACCGATGTGGTGCCACCCGGCCCGCGGCAGGACTGGGCCAGTGACCCGTTCACTGCGGAAGTGCGTGACGGCGTGCTCTACGGCCGTGGCGCCGCCGACATGAAGGGCAGCGTGGCCGCCTTTGTCGTCGCCGCCGAGCAGTTCGTCGCCGCGCACCCGGAGCATCCCGGCACCTTGGCGGTGCTGCTGACCAGCGACGAGGAGGGCGATGCCATCGACGGCGTGCGCCATGTCGCCCGCCTGTTTGCCGAGCGCGGCCAGCGCATCGACTGGTGTATCACCGGCGAGCCGTCGTCCACGGCCAGGCTGGGTGACCTGCTGCGGGTGGGGCGTCGCGGTTCGCTTACCGGCACGCTCAGCGTGCGCGGCGTGCAGGGCCATGTTGCCTATCCGGACAAGGCGCGCAATCCGATCCATCCTGCCGCGCCGATGCTGGCCGAGCTAGTCGCGCGACACTGGGATGACGGCTATGAGAGCTTCCCGCCAACCAGCCTGCAGATTTCCAATATCCATGCCGGCACCGGTGCGTCCAATGTGATTCCCGGCGAACTGCAGGTGGTGTTCAACCTACGCTACAACCCGCACTGGGATGCGGAGCGGCTGGAGGCGGAAATCGCCGTGCTGCTGGACCGGCACGCATTGGACTATGAGTTGCATTGGCACCGTAGTGGCGAACCGTTCTACACCCCAGAAGGGCGCCTGCGGCAGGTGGCACGCGAGGTGCTGGCCAGGTTCGCGGGAGTGGAGCCGGTCGAGAGCACCGGTGGCGGCACTTCCGATGCCCGCTTCATTGCGCCGCTGGGCGCACAGTGCATTGAAGTGGGGCCCGTGAATGCCAGCATCCATCAGGTGGACGAGAATGTGCGGGTAGCCGATCTTGAGGCATTGCCTGATCTTTATCGGACGTTGATCGAAAAACTGCTCGGCTGAGCTTTACCTGACAGCCGGGCGGATCTTGCCGGGGGGGGCGAGATGGACCAAGTTCGAATGCGTTGCGTGGTTGGGCTGCTGGCCTGGGCAATGTTGTGCCTGCTGCCGGTAGCGCAGGCCACCACGCCAATACAGGGGTGGCCGCTGCTGCGCCATTACGGGGCGAACCAGCTGCCTGCGCCACCTGCTTATGCGGATGTTGTCGTCACGTCCGACGGCAGTCTTTATGCGGGCAGCGGTGAAGGGGTGATGCTGTTCCGCAGTGGCGTGTGGGAGGTGCTGGAGGTCGCTGGCAGTGCCCCGGTGTACTCGCTGCTGTTGGCGCGTGATGGCAGCATCTACGTGGCCGGCAATGGTGTATTCGGCCAGTTGCGCCCGCGCCCGGACGGTACCCATGATTTCGTGGATCTGTTGCCACGGTTGGCCAGTGCCGGGCCGCTGCGGGTGCCGGCCGAAGTCTATTCGCTTGGGGAAACCTCGCGCGGCATCCATGCGGTGAGTGCCGGCGCTTTTTTTGAGTTGCGTTCCGATGGCACGACCTCGCGTCGGGCACTGGTCGGGGCTGGCAGCTTCAAGCTGATGGTTGCCGGTGATGAAGTCTATTACCGGGTCGAGGGAGAGGGCCTGTATCGCATGGGCGCCTCCGCACCGGAACGGGTTGCCGGTACCGGGGCACTGGCCGATCTGCGTGTTGCCGGCGTCTGGGCGTACCAGGGCGGGCTGCTGGTGGCCGCGGGTGATGGTTTCCATTTCAGTGATGGCAGGCAACTGCACAAGCTCGGCAGCGAGGCTGATACCGCCTTCGTTCAGCATGCACCCTACACCGGCATTGCGCTGGCCAACGGTGGCTGGGTGATTGGCAGTTCCGATGGAACCGTGCTGCGTTTCTCCCCCGATCTGCGCCTGCTCGACAGTGTCAGGCCCAACCGCGGCGGCATGCATGACTTTGTCGAGGATGCCGAGGGGAGCCTGTGGGTAGTGGGCGAAAGCGGACTCACACGCCTGCGCCTGTCCTTGCCGTGGACTCGCTATGACCACCGGCATGGGCTGGGGGGAAGACTGTTTGACAGCACCTGGTATGACGGCCAGCTGTGGGTGGCTGGTATGGGCGTCTGGCGTGCGCGGGCTTCGGCCGGAAGCAGCCCGCAATTTTCGCAACTGCCCTGGCCGTATCCGGATATGGAAACGTTCGCCCTGCGGGGTACCGATGCGGGATTGGTGGTCGGAGATCGGCATGGATTGATGGTGCTTGATCCGGGTGCGGACCAACCAAGGCGCCTGCTTGATGTGGAACTGGCCAACAGCGTCACCCATCTGCTGCCTTCAGCCTTCAATTCCAGGTGGATGCTGGCCAGGGGTATCCGGCAGATGAACTTGCTGGAGCAGCGTGACGGACGCTGGCAGGTGAGGGCGCAGTGGCCCAGCCAGGTCAGGGTGCTGCAGGGGCTGTACGAAGTGGCGCCGGGCGAAGTCTGGGCCGGTGATGGCGCTGGCGGTGTGCACTACTGGCGTTTGGATCTGGATACCGGGCAGTTGCAGGAACACCGGCGCTACACCGCCGAGCAGGGCGTGCTGCAGGAACCCGGGTACGGCACGCGCGTGTTTGCCCGTGGCGGTGAGCTGTATGCCATCTCCGGCATGCGGGTGAGCAGGTGGAACGGTGAGCGGTTTGTCGCCGCCGCACTGCCGCCGCTTCCCGGGCTGATGTCGCCATGGGAGCTGGAGGGCCAGGACAATGAGCAGGGCGGTTTTGCCTGGACCTCACGGCAACTGTGGTGGCGCAGGCCCGGCGCGACTGACTTCGAGCTGCAGCGGGTCGGTGACGGTCGCATGCCGGGTTTTGCCACGCTGGCGTTGCATCGCGACGGGCAGGTGCGTGTGGTCACCCGCGACAGTGTGCTGCAGCTGGACGGAACGCATTCCGGGCCCATGCTTGCCCCGGCCAGGGCGCGACTGGACCGGATTGAGCTGCGTCGCCCGAGCCATGGGGCACAGGTGCTGCCGCTGTCTCCAGCTGCAGCGCGGCAGCTGCCGGCCGGTGCCGGGCTGGCGTTGCGCTTTGGTATCCAGAGCATGGAGCCGGAAGTGGAGTTCCGCTACCGCATGCCTGGTTACCATGACGTATGGTCGCCTTGGAGCGCCGGGCGCGAGTTGACCTATCAACGCCTGCCGGGCGGTGACTACACCTTCCAGCTGCAGGCACGGGTGCGTGGTGACCTGCCGACCGAGCCGGTGGACTATCCACTGCAGGTGGCGGCGTTCTGGTATCAGCGTGTCTGGGCATGGTTGCTGTTTGGCGTCGTTGGCGTGGTGTTCGTGGCAGTGGTGGTGCGCCTGCGCACCCGCAGCGTCAATGCGCGCAACCGCGAGCTTGAGTGGAAAATCGCCGCGCGCACGGCGGCATTGGAGGCGGCCAACGCACGGCTTTCGGCATTGGCTGTTACCGATGGGCTCACTGGCATCGCCAACCGGCATGCGATGGAAAAGGCCCTGCAGCGACTATGGCAGGGCTGTGCCAGACACAACGAGCCACTGGCGGTGATGATGATCGACGTGGATCACTTCAAACGATTCAACGACAGCTATGGACACCACATGGGCGACCTGCAGCTGCGCCGTGTCGCCGACATCCTCTCTGCCGGAATGCGCGATGCCGATGAACTGGTAGCCCGTTATGGTGGCGAGGAGTTCATGGTCATTCTGCCGGCCTGTGAGGCGGCAGCAGCCGCCAGCCGCGCCGAGCAGCTGCGCAGCGCGGTGGAGCAGGAAACCGCCCGGGCGGGGTTGCCGGTGACTATCAGTGTCGGAGTGGCGGTGGCCCATCCGCAGCCGGGCGAGGATCCGATGGCGCTGGTGCGCTGTGCTGATCAGGCGCTGTACCGGGTCAAATTCGGTGGACGCAACCGGGTCGAAGCCGCCGTGCTGGATGACTGGGCGACCGTCCGGACATGAACGCCGGTCATTGCCATTGAAACAGTTGCGCGGCTCCCGGAGCCCGGGCTATTGTCGGCCCATGATCCGCACCGCCCGCACCAACGTGAATGCTTCGAACAATCGCAATAATGCGATTGCGAACAATTGCGCGCGGCCGATGCGGGTCTGCGACTGAGCCAAAGCACCACACGCCCAGTGACCAGAAAACCCGCATCGGCTGATGCGGGTTTTTTTGTGGATGGCCGGGCGGCAACACCCAACGGCCAGTTACTGGCCTTGCGACCTTGCTTCCACCGTTCGACCCCACAAATCCAGGAGCTTCCCCATGTGTTCCATCTTCGGCATTTTCGGCCTGCAACCCGGTGACGACCTGCAGGCATTGCGTCGGCAGGCGCTTGAACAATCCCAGCGCCAGCGCCACCGCGGCCCGGACTGGAGCGGGGTGTACGTCGATACCGGTGCGATCCTGGTGCATGAGCGGCTGGCCATCGTCGACCCGGCCGGTGGCTCGCAGCCGCTGCTGTCGGAGGATGGCGAACTGGCATTGGCGGTCAATGGCGAGATCTACAACCACCGGGAGCTGAAGAAGGAGCTGGTCCAGCCCTACGCGTTCCAGACGGGCTCGGACTGCGAGGTGATCAACGCGCTGTACCGCGAGAGCGCCGTCGATGAAAGCGGGCAGGCCTCGTACCTCAACCGCCTCAACGGCATCTTCGCCTTCGCGCTGTGGGACAAGGCCAGGCAGCGGGTGATCATCGCCCGTGATCCGATCGGCGTGGTGCCGCTGTATTGGGGCCACGACAAGCTGGGCCGGCTGTGCGTGGCTTCGGAAATGAAGGCGCTGTCCGACACCTGCGCCGATGTCGCGCAATTCCCGCCGGGGCACTGGTACGACAGCAGCACCGATACCCTGACCAAATACTACGAGCGGCCGTGGCGCGAGTACGAGGCAGTGCAGGGCGTGGATGTCCCGCTCACCGAGCTGCGTGAGGCGTTCGAGGCGGCGGTGCACCGCCAGCTGATGACCGATGTGCCTTATGGCGTGCTGCTGTCCGGCGGTCTGGACTCGTCGCTGGTCGCCGCCGTGGCCGCGCGTTATGCGCGCAACCGTATCGAGGACGGTGATCGCAGCGAGGCCTGGTGGCCGCGCCTGCACAGCTTCGCCATCGGCCTGAAGGGCTCGCCCGATCTGGCTGCGGCCAAGGTAGCGGCGGAGATGCTGGGCACCGTTCACCATGGTTTCGAATACACCTTCGAGGAAGGGCTGGATGCGCTGCCGGAGGTGATCCGCCACATCGAGACCTATGACGTCACCACCATCCGCGCCTCCACGCCGATGTTCCTGCTGGCGCGGCGGATCAAGGCGATGGGGGTGAAGATGGTGCTGTCGGGCGAGGGCAGCGACGAGATCTTCGGCGGCTACCTGTACTTCCACAAGGCCCCGAACGCGCGCGAATTCCACGAAGAGCTGGTGCGCAAGATCGATGCGTTGAACAACTACGATTGCCTGCGCGCCAACAAATCGATGATGGCCTGGGGCGTGGAGCCGCGCGTGCCGTTCCTGGACCGCGAGTTCCTCGATGTGGCGATGAAGATGGATGCGCGCCACAAGATGATCGACAAGGCCAGCGGCCGCATCGAGAAGGCGGTGTTGCGTGAGGCTTTCGAGGGCTACCTGCCGAAGGAAATCCTGTGGCGGCAGAAGGAGCAGTTCAGCGATGGCGTCGGCTATGGCTGGATCGACGGGCTCAAGGCGCATGCCGAGTCGCAGGTCAGCGACCGGGTGCTGGCCGCGGCCGACAAGCGCTTCCCCTACAACCCGCCGCAGACCAAGGAGGCGTACTACTACCGCCACCTGTTCGAACAGTTCTTCCCCAGCCGTGCGGCGGCGGAGACCGTGCCGGGCGGCAAGTCGATCGCCTGTTCCTCGCCGGCGGCGATCGCCTGGGATGCCAGCTTCGCCAACATGGCCGACCCGTCCGGCCGTGCGGTCGCCGGCGTCCACGATCAGGCGCTGGCAGGCTGAGTGCTGATCCATGGCCCGCAGTGATGCGGGCCATTTTGTCGCAGCGGTCGCTGTGCGGCTCGCAGCCACCCATACATGCAGTCAAGGGAAGACGATGCGAACACCCGCGATGATGCTGTTGGGCATGTTGTGCAGTCCGCTGCTCCAGGCAGTGGAGGTGTCGCTGGAGCGGCCCACGCTGGGCAGCTAAGAAGCGGATATCGGCTGTACCGGCGTAATCCGTGAGGGCGACACGCTGCATGTGTCGGGCGTGCCGTACAAGGGCGCCACCATGCAGGTGGCGGTGCAGGACTGCTATCGCCAGTTGAACGGCATCCTGCAGCGCTTCGGTGCCGACAGCAGCCAGGTGGTCAGGGAGACGGTCTACACCACCGATATGGACGCGCTTATCAAGGCCCTCCCCGACCGCAAGACCTTTTTTGCCGATGCACGTTATCCCGCCGCGGCCTGGGTGCAGGTCCAGCGCCTGTACGATGCCGGGCATCTGCTTGAAGTGGAGTGGACGGTGCGCCTGCGCCAGCTCATGTCCCGTGCCGGCTCAGCGTGGGCGCAAGGTGAGGGTGTGAAGGGGCGGGCCGGGCAGGAAGGGGCGGGCGTTGCCCTGTACCCAGTCCTCATGGCCAGCGCCCCAGAAAGGCGAGAGTGGATGGCCGCTCTGACCGCCGGGCATGTGCACGATGCCATCGGCCTCATGGCCGGGGGAAACCACCATCCGCTGCGAGGCGCCGAACTTCGGGCCTTGCACGCGTGGCAGGTTGTCATCGCCGGGCAGCGGCTGCGGTTCCATGCACAGCCAGCGGTGGGACAACGCGGGCAGGGCGCGTGAGAGCGGATGGCAGATCGTACTGGTGTTGCGCTCGCCCCAGGTGCGCCCGGCAAGATCGGCCCCTTGTGCAGCCAGGTCGGCCTCCAGTCTGCGCACGCTGTCCGCCAACAGTCCGTCCCAGTTGCTGTAGGCAGGTGGCAGCAGGTGGTCGGGGCGCTGTTCCAGCATCGGCCAGACCACCCCTTCAAGCTGGGCAAATTTCGGGGTGATGAAACGCTCACCCAGCTGGCTCCTGGCCGGCGCCAGCAGCGCCTCCTGAAGGGTATCCAGGGTGATGCCACGGAAGCCCCGGGCCAGCCTGTAGCTCACGGAATCGACACTGGCATGGCCGTCCCAGTTCCGGCTGGCGGCCTCGATCCGCTGCAGCGCCGGGTCGTCACTGTGTTCGACCGTAGCCCGTAACAGTTTCCACCAGCGTTCCATCAGCACTGCACGATCATCGAGCTGGATGTCGAGCAGGTCGGCTTCACGGAACCGCTCACGGGAGAACAGTTGTTCGCGGATCTGCCGTGCGCGCGCCCCCAGGTCATAGCCGCCATCGCCGGCAAGATCCAGCGCGGCGCCGTCCAGCACGCGGGTGTTGGCGGTCCATAAGCGATGGTCGGAAGGGTCGACCAGTGCCGGCGCCTGGTCGCTGCGAACCGGCCAGGGGCGGCAGGTGGTGTCTTTTTCCCGCAGGTCATTGATGCCGGTGGTGTGGCACGCACCGTCGCGATCCGGACGTGCGCCGATCAGGCGCCAGGCGATGCGGCCGCGGCTGTCGGCAAGCAAAAGGTTCTGTGCCGGGATGCCGGAGCGGTCGGCTACCGCCAGCGCGGCATCGAGATCCGAAGCGCGTGCCATTCCGGCAAAATCCAGCCGCACCGCGCCCGGCAGCTGTGCCACCCAGCGCAACGCCAGCAGGCTGCCATCGGCATCCTCGTGCAACACCGGGCCCCAGTCGCTTTCGCGCACGATGAAGGGCTCGGCCGGACCGCCCGCCACGGTGATCATCTCCCGCTGCTCGCGCAGTGGTGCGCCCGCTGGCAGCCGCGCCCAGTCGGCAGTATCGATGTAGCTGTTGGTGAAGCCCCAGGCGACGCGGGTATTGCTGCCGACGATCACGGCCGGCAGACCGGGCAGGGTGAAGCCGCTGACATCGACCTTGCCGCCGGGTGTGGCCGGATCGGTATAGCGCAGCCGTGCGCGGAACCAGATGTTGGGTGCGCGCAGGCCCAGGTGCATGTCGTCGGCGAGGATCGCGCGGGCATCGGCGGTGAGTGCGCCGGCAACAGCGAAATTGTTGCTGCCGGGGAAGTGTTCCTGCGCCGCGGCGGGTGTGCCGTGGCCGTCCTCCTGCAGGACGGTGGGTGTCTGCATCAGGCTGCTGTCTGCCAGATTGCGCAGGTCCACGGCATCGGCCCCCGGCAAGAGCGCATCGCCACGCGGCGTGCCGAACAGCGGGGCATCCCAATCGCTGCCGTCATGGCTGAGCAGGGCGTACAGCGCAGGCGGGGTGACTTCGCGCAGGCGGGCCAAGGCCAGCTCGCGGGTATTGGCCGGGTCCTGCAGGTCGGTATACATCGCCAGCCCGGTCAGTATCGAATCCTCCACTTCCCACGGACGGGGTGTCTGGCGCAGCAGCAGGTAGGGCCAGGGCCGTACCTTCAGCGCGGCCAGGCCGGCATTGACACCGTCACGATAGGCTTCGATCAGGGCGCGCTTGTCGCCCAGTGCGGTGCCAAGGCTGTCGCGGGTGCGGGCACGCAGGCGGTGGACACGCAGGTGGCGGTCCATTGGCAGCGCGTCGGGGCCAAACAGCTCGGCCAGCTCGCCGGCAGCGGAGCGCCGCATCAGGTCCATTTCGAAGAAGCGCTCCTGTGCATGTACATAGCCCAGGGCGCGGGCCATGTCGGCTTCACTGGAGGCCGTGACCGTGACCACCCCCAGCGCGTCGCGCTCGATGGAGGCCGCAGCGGCAAGGCCGGGGAGAAGGGGCTCTCCCTCCAGTTGCGGCAGACTGCCACGCAGCAACAGCCACAGGCTCAGCAATGCAAGCAGCAGCAAGCAAAGAACGATCCCCAGTGAACGCAGCAGCCAATGCAGCACAGACCTACCCCCGGTAGCGGTTCTGTGGCGATTGTAGACAGCTTGTCCAGCCGGAAGCGGGCGGGACGCGATTGAAAGTGATTCCGATTAGATCATCGACCTGCCGGATCGGGCACTCTATGCACTGTCCTAACCATCAGGAGCCCCCCATGCAAGGTAATCCCGACGTCATCGAATGCCTGAAAGAGCTGCTGCGCGGCGAGCTGGCGGCACGCGACCAGTATTTCATCCATTCCCGCCGCTACGAGGATCAGGGACTGATGGCGTTGTACGAACGCATCGGCCACGAAATGGAAGAGGAGACCGAACACGCCGACGCGCTGCTGCGCCGGATCCTGTTCCTGGGCGGCGATCCGGACATGCGCCCGCATGCGTTCGAGCCGGGCGTGACCGTGGTGGAAATGCTGGAAAAAGACCTGCAGGTCGAATACCAGGTGCGCGCCAGTCTCGCCGCCGGCGTGAAGCTGTGTGAAACGCACGGCGACTATGTCAGCCGCGACATCCTTATCGCGCAGCTGCGTGATACCGAGGAAGACCATGCCTGGTGGCTGGAGCAGCAGCTGGGCCTGATCAAGCGCATCGGCCTGGAGCTGTACCAGACCAGCAAGATCGACGCCAAGGGTGCGCCGGCACACTGATGCCGGCAGCAGCAATGACAAAGGCCGGGATCGCCGGCCTTTGTCGTTTCCGGGAGTAAGGTTTTCAGCTTTCGGCACGGCGCATGCGGTAGACCGCCGTGGACAATGCGCTCACTCCTTCGGCGCGGAAGCCGGGTTCCTGCGCGAGGATGTCGCGGCGCTCGACCGGCTCCACCTGCCAGGCGGGAGCAAATAGCATCACCTCCGCCTGTTCCACCGAAAACGGCGGGCCGGCCTTTTCTTCCTGCGGATATTCAAGGGTAATCAGCAGACCACCACAGCCGGAGGGCAGCCGTTGGTACACGGTGTGGCGGTAGCGCTGGCGCAGCTCCGGCGGCAGTGCGATCAGGGCGGCGCGGTCTTAGATGCCGGCGATGTCGGCCAGCAGGGTGTCGTCAAGGGCGAAGGCGTCACCGCAGATGATTTCGATCGACCCGGCCAGGTAGTGCTCGCCGAGCGGGGTGGTGTGGTGTTGCGGCTGTATTCCCGCCTCCTCGAAGAACTGTGACACCGCCAGCGGCGACAGCTCGACGCCAAGCACGCGGTGGCCCTGTGCCGCCAGCCAGTGCATGTCCAGCGTCTTGCCGCACAACGGCACCAGCACGCGGCTGCCGCGGGGCAGCTGGAGATCCTGCCAGTGCTTTTGCAGCAACGGCATCACCTCCTCGCGATGAAAGCCGATCTGGCCATCGTGCCAGCGCTGGAGCCAGAAGTCGGGATGCATGGCCTCTCTCCGTGGGTGACTGCCATTGATTGTAGGGCGCGGTTGGCCCGCGTCTGACCTGTCCCGTTGCCGACATTCTTTGCCGCTGTCCGGCTTTCAGCTCCAGGGCCGTGCGCCGGTGCTTGCGGATGGATGACCCAGCCAATTCATCAGCTTCCCGGACGCGCACGAAATTGCTGCAGGCGCACTTTCCAAGTACGGACAATTGCGGTGTGATGAGCGCGTATCCGCTGTCACGTCCCACCTTTTCCGGAACGCGTCGCCATGGTGAACCCCGATGTCTGCTTGATGCGGCATGGCCTGTGCAGGCCGGGGGCATATTTTGCGTTACATCGGTTCGTGGGGCGTTTCCTGATGGCGTGACTCGTTGTCGATGCGCCGCTGGCCTGGATCGCATCGCACTGTTCCAACCCCTTCCGTCACCTTGCCGCTTCCGTGGAGCTTGTCTGCATGTTTGCCTGTGTACCCGATCCCATTCCCGCCCGGATGAAGGGCTTGAACCGCGCCGAAATCTGCGATGTCAACTTCATCGAGTTCGTCAATGGATTGGGGCAGGGCCCCGGGCATGCCCCACAAGATGCGGCACCGGTGTTGCCGGGCAGTGCGTTGGATGCGCAGGGGTTCCGCGAGCTGTTCGAGTCGCAGCTGATCAGCCGTCACCTGGACCTGATGGCCCGGGTGCTGCGCGTGCAGAACAAGGTCTTCTACACGATCGGCTCGTCCGGGCATGAAGGCAATGCGATGGTGGCGCGTGCGACGCGGCATACCGATCCGGCATTCCTGCATTACCGCTCGGGCGGCTTCATGGCCGAGCGCTTCCGCAAGCTGCCGGGCATGGATCCGGTAATGGATTCGGCGCTGTCCTTTGCTGCCAGCAAGGAGGACCCGGCCAGCGGCGGTCGGCACAAAGTGTGGGGCAGCAAGCCGCTGTGGGTATTGCCGCAGACCTCGACCATCGCCTCGCATCTGCCCAAGGCGCTGGGCACGGCGATGGCCATCGAGGCCGGCAAGCGCCTTGGCCTCAGCCTGCCGGTTCCCGATGACAGCATCACCATCTGCTCCTTCGGCGACGCTTCGGCCAACCATGCCACCGCGCAGACCGCGTTCAACGCCGCGGCGTGGAGCAGCTTCCAGAAGCTGCCGGCGCCGGTACTGTTCATCTGCGAGGACAACGGCATCGGCATCTCGGTGAAGACGCCGGACGGCTGGATCGCCGAAAGCTTCCGCCATCGTCCCGGCCTGGACTACTTCCATGCCGATGGGCTGGATCTGGCCGGCGGTTATGCCGAGGTGCAGCGGGCGGTGGAGCATTGCCGCACCACCCGGCGGCCGACCTTCCTGCACCTGCGCACCACCCGCATCATGGGGCACGCCGGCACCGATTTCGAGATCGAGTGGCGTGCGCTGGAAGAGCTGTGCGCGGTGGAGGCGGGTGATCCGCTGCTGCGTTCGGCACAGATTGCGGTCGAATCGGGGCTGATGGACAAGGATGAAGTGCTGGCGCTGTACGAACAGACGCGCAAGCGCTGTTTCGCCGCCGCGGAAGCGGCCGACCAGCGCCCGCGCCTGACCGCGCTGGCCGATGTCATCGCTCCGCTGGCGCCCTATACCCCGGAAAAAGTGCAGACCGAAGCCACGCGCGCCGACTTCGGCGAGCGACGGCTGCAGGTGTTCAGCAGCGAGGCGGCACTGCCCGAGAAGCAGCCGGCCAGGCATCTGGCCATCCAGATCAACCAGTCGCTGCACGACCTGTTCGCCAAGTACCCGGAAACCGTGCTGTTCGGCGAGGACGTGGCGCAGAAGGGCGGCGTCTATACAGTTACAAAGGGCCTGCAGAAGGCATTTGGCCCGTGCCGGGTGTTCAACACCCTGCTGGACGAGACGATGATCCTGGGCATGGCGCAGGGGTTTGCCAACATGGGCCTGATGCCGGTGCCGGAAATCCAGTACCTGGCCTATCTGCACAACGCCATCGACCAGGTGCGCGGCGAAGCCTGTTCGCTGCAGTTCTTCTCCAACGACCAGTTCCGCAACCCGATGTTGATCCGCATGGCGGGTCTGGGTTACCAGAAGGGCTTCGGTGGCCACTTCCACAACGACAACTCGATCTCCGCCCTGCGCGATATTCCCGGGCTGGTGGTGGGTTGTCCGTCGCGCGGCGACGACGCGGCGGCGATGCTGCGCACGCTGGCGGCACTGGCCAAGGCGGATGGGCGGGTATGCATCTTCCTGGAGCCGATCGCGCTGTATATGACCAAGGACCTGTACGAGCCGGGTGATGGACAGTGGCTGTTCCCGTACCCGGCACCAGAACAGGCGCTCACCCTTGGCGAGGGCCGCGTGTACGGAGAAGGCCACGATGATCTGGTGATCTTCACCTATGGCAACGGCGTACCGATGGCACTGCGGGCCGCACGGACCATCGAACACACGCAGGGGTGGAAGGTGCGGGTGCTCGACCTGCGCTGGCTGGTGCCGCTCAACGCCGACTGGATCGCCACCCAGGCCAAGGGTGCCAGACGCATCATCGTGCTGGACGAAGGCCGCCACAGCGCCGGGATCGGCGAGGGCGTGATCACCGCGCTGGTCGAGGCCGGCCTGGGTGGGGTTCCGCTGCGGCGGGTGACCGGTGCCGATACCTACACGCCGTTGGCCGGTGCCGCCCTGCTGGTGCTGCCAGGCGATGAGGATGTGGTGGCCGCGGCCGCGCAGCTGGAGTGAGGCATCTGCCATCGCGGTCCGGCTGGCACGCCCGCGCGTTGCGGCAAGCTCGCCCCTCCCGCGTCCGCGGGAACGGGGCGGGGCGCGCGGCCTTCACCCGGTCCAACGCGGCGGGCGGCTAGCCTGCTCCCATCTTCCGGTTGGAGCCCGCCATGAGCCCGTACAAGATTGCCGTTTTCGTCGGTAGCCTGCGCAAGGATTCGATCAACCGCCGCTTGGCGCATGCGCTGGAGAAGCTGGCCGGGGACCGGGCCAGCTTCGAGTACATCCAGATCGGCGATATCCCGCTGTACAACCAGGACCACGACGGCCAGTTTCCGGCGCAGGGCACGCGGATGAAGAGCCAGGTGCGCGCCGCCGACGCGGTCCTGTTCGTCACCCCCGAGTACAACCGGTCCATCCCCGGCGTGCTGAAGAATGCCATCGACACCGCGTCGCGGCCGTACGGCGACAATGCCTTCGACGGCAAGCCGGCGGCGGTGACCGGTGCCTCCATCGGGGCCATCGGCAGTGCATTGGCCCAGCAGCACCTGCGCAACGTGCTCGTGTTCGTGAATCTGGCGGTGCTGGCGCAGCCGGAGGCCTTCCTGCACTTCAAGGAGGGGCTGATCGAGGCCGACGGCACGATCACCAACGAGGCCACGCGGACGTTCCTGCAGGACTTCGTGGATCGCTTCCTGGCCTGGATCGGGACCCACCACGCCGGCTGAGCGGTCGGCACGGACGCGGCGGCTTTGCGATAATCGGCACCCGGCGCCGCAACGGCGTCGGGTGCTTCTTTCTGTATGGCCGCCCAGACCGGAACGCCCCGCCAGGCCGCGGGGGCTGTAATTGTGGACAGGTTATCCACAGAGTTGTCCGTACCCCCGGTGGCAGATCCCCACCTACCATGGCCGTAGTGCCTTAGCGCAGGAATCACGTTTTTCTTATGTCCGCTCGTACTGGTTTCCGTTCCGACCGCAACGACCGCGCTGAGCGCGGCGAACAGCGCATTGATGCCCTGCGCGTACCCCCGCATTCGGTGGAAGCCGAGCAGGCGGTGCTCGGTGGCCTGATGCTGGCGCCGGAGGCATTCGATCGGGTCAACGAGGCGCTGACCGAGAAGGACTTCTACCGCCGCGACCACCAGCTGATCTACCGTGCCATCCGCGAGCTGTCCGAGCGCGACCGCCCGTTTGACGCGGTCACGCTGGGCGAATGGTTCGAGTCGCAGGGCAAGCTGGAACAGGTCGGCGATGGTGCCTATCTGATCGAACTGGCCAGCACCACGCCGTCGGCGGCCAACATCAGCGCCTACGCCGAGATCGTGCGCGACAAGGCCGTGCTGCGGCAGCTGATCCAGGTCGGTACCGACATCGTCAACGATGGCTTCCAGCCCGAGGGGCGCGACAGCTCCGAGCTGCTGGCTACCGCCGAGAAGTCGGTGTTCGCCATCGCCGAGCAGGGCGCGCGTGGTCGTACCGACTTCGTGGCCATGCCCGGAGCGCTGAAGGACGCCTTCGAGGAGCTGCGCAACCGCTTCGAGAACGGCGGTAACATCACCGGCCTGCCGACCGGCTACAACGACTTCGACGCGATGACCGCCGGCCTGCAGCCGACCGACCTGATCATCTTGGCCGCGCGTCCGGCCATGGGCAAGACCACCTTCGCGCTGAATATCGCCGAGTACGCGGCGATCAAGTCGAAGAAGGGCGTGGCGGTGTTCTCGATGGAAATGTCGGCCTCGCAGCTGGCGATGCGTTTGATCTCCTCCAACGGCCGCATCAACGCCCAGCGCCTGCGTACCGGCCAGCTCGAGGACGAGGACTGGAGCCGCGTCACCGGCGCCATCCGCATGTTGAAGGAAACCAAGATCTTCATCGACGACACCCCGGGCGTGTCGCCGGAGGTGTTGCGCTCCAAGTGCCGCCGCCTCAAGCGCGAGCATGACCTGGGCCTGATCGTCATCGACTACCTGCAGCTGATGAGCGTGCCCGGCAACAGCGAGAACCGCGCCACCGAAATCTCCGAGATCTCGCGTTCGCTCAAGGGCCTGGCCAAGGAGTTGAACGTGCCGGTGATCGCGCTGTCGCAGCTCAACCGCTCGCTGGAAACGCGTACCGACAAGCGCCCGGTGATGGCCGACCTGCGCGAATCCGGCGCTATCGAGCAGGACGCGGACATGATCGTGTTCATCTACCGCGACGACTATTACAACAAGGAAAACTCGCCGGACAAGGGCCTGGCCGAGATCATCATCGGCAAGCACCGTGGTGGCCCGACCGGTTCGTGCAAGCTGAAGTTCTTCGGCGAATACACCCGTTTCGACAACCTGTCGCACGACTCGGTGGGAGCGTTCGAGTAACACCGGGCATCCGCGGCTTCCGCGCGGCGACATCACCACCGCCGGAAGAGTCATTTATGAATGGATGCCGGTGCATGTGTAGGATCCGTCATGCCGGACTGGGTCCCGGCGTCTATGCTTTCCCGGCAACCCCACGCAGGCCGGTATGGCCATTCAAGGAGACCCAGATGACAGCTTTCAACGTTGCCCGCAATTTTTCCATCGGCCTGGTGACGGCAGCCGTTCTCTCGGCCTGTGCCACCGGTGGCTCCTATGTGCAGAGTGATCCCTACGGCAATCCCACCCAGCAGCAGAACCGTACCGGCAAGGGTGCGTTGATCGGCAGCGCGATCGGTGTGGCTGCAGGTCTGCTCAGTGGTGACAGCGCCACCGAACGTCGCCAGCACGCGATGATCGGTGCCGGTATTGGCGCCCTCAGCGGCGCTGCGGTAGGCAACTACCAGGACCGCCAGGAGCGCGCGCTGCGCGAGCGCACCGCCAACACCGGTATCGACGTGCAGCGACAGGGCGACAACATCACCCTGAACCTGCCTGATGGCATCACCTTCGACTTCAACAAGACCACGCTCAAGCCGCAGTTTTATGGTGCCCTCAATGGCGTGGCCTCGACCTTGGCCGAGTACAACCAGACCATGATCGAAGTGGTCGGCCACACCGACAGCATCGGCACTGACGCGGTGAACAACCGCATCTCCAAGGAGCGTGCCGAGGCCGTGGCCGCCTACCTCAGTGCGCAGGGCGTGCAGCGTGAGCGTATTGAAACCCTGGGGGCCGGCAAGGCCTATCCCATCGCCGACAACAGCACCGACGCTGGTCGTGCACAGAACCGCCGTGTCGAGATCCGGGTGATTCCGCTGCGCTGAGACAGATGATTCCGGCATGAACAGACAAGGGTCGCGCAAGCGGCCCTTGTCCGTTGCAGGGCGCAGGCGGGATAGAAGCGCGAAGATGAAAGGCTTTTTGTGGCGCTTAGGCCGGTACGTCATCAGTGGAGATGGATGGCGGTGACTGTTCAGCTGTTATGTCGTAGGATGCAACGGTCAAGCAGGCTTCCGGTCAGATTCCGGCCAGAAGCGGTTCAGCACTTGAAGAAACCGGGGGTGCATTGGTTTCGACGGGGGTTGTGAAGTCGCTTGGTGCATGCCGAGGGGGTAGCTTTCCTCGTAAATCCAGCTGCAAAACTCTAGTTGCCAACGACGACAACTACGCTCTCGCCGCTTAAGGCGTAAGCCCCGAACCCACTTGTGCCCGTGCTCGTGGATGTAGGGTCATTATCACGGAACCGGCTTTGACGGCTGCCTGTCAGTCATCGCTTAACCAAAACAGGCTGGTCCTGGGGTGCGCTTCGCACACCGTGCTGCCACAGGACGAGACCCAACGGTGAGCTAAGCATGTAGTACCGGGGATGGAGTGCCTTCGGACGGCGGTTCAATTCCGCCCACCTCCACCAATTAGAAGTGCCGCAAGGTACTTGCAAGACGAAAAACCCTTGGGAAACCAGGGGTTTTTCTTTGTTCGCACCCCCGGACTGCGGCGGTGTCCTTGCACCGAGGGCGACGGGGTTGCTCGAGGTGGGGTGCGGTGGCGGGAACGTTCATCCGGTCTTCCTCTGAATGCTGCGGGGCGGGGCGATCATGACCTTGGTCTGTGAAGCTGTCGCCCGGCCTCCGGGTGGCAACAGGTCTTCCTGCCAGCTGCCCGCATACAGGGGGTGGTCTTGTGCTGAAGGTGTTGTGCAGGATGCAGGAGGTGGCGGGTCTGCGCTAGAATCGCGGCCAGTCAATGCAGAGCAGGTGGCCCGCGCCAAAGCGCCGGTCGAGTGTGTGACATGAGCACTACCATTGCCCAACGCTGATCTTCCGCCACAGCCCTGATCCAAGGCGCCTTTGTGGCGCTTTTTTGTTGCCCCGAAATCCCCAGGGAAGCCGTCTGTGACGACGGTTTCCGGGCCCGCCCGGCGGGTCGAGACTCCAGGTGAACCTCATGATCAACATCACGCTCCCCGACGGCAGCATCCGTCAGTTTGAAAATCCGGTCAGTGTCATGGACGTGGCCCAGTCCATCGGTGCCGGCCTGGCCAAGGCCACCATTGCCGGCGTCGTGGATGGCGTGCAGGTCGATGCCAGCGACGTGATCGATCACGATGCCTCGCTGCGCATCATTACTGCCAAGGACGAGGAGGGCGTGGAAATCATCCGTCACTCCTGCGCGCACCTGGTCGGCCACGCGGTCAAGCAGTTGTACCCGGAGGCCAAGATGGTGATCGGCCCGGTGATCGCCGAGGGCTTTTACTACGACATCTACAGCGAGCGCCCGTTCACGCCGGAAGACATGGTGGCGATCGAAAACCGCATGGCCGAGTTGATCGCGCAGGACTACGACGTGATCAAGAAGATGACGCCGCGTGCGGAGGTGGTAGAGATCTTCAAGGCGCGTGGCGAGGACTACAAGCTGCGCCTGATCGATGACATGTCCGAGGACGTCACCGCGATGGGTATGTACCACCATCAGGAATACGTGGACATGTGCCGCGGCCCGCACGTGCCGAATACGCGCTTTCTGAAGTCCTTCAAGCTGATGCGCATCTCCGGTGCGTATTGGCGCGGTGATGCCAAGAACGAGCAGCTGCAGCGCATCTATGGCACCGCTTGGGCCGACAAGAAGCAGCTTGAGGCTTACATCAAGCGCATCGAGGAGGCCGAGATGCGCGACCACCGCCGTATCGGCAAGCAGCAGGATCTGTTCCACCTGCAGGAAGAGGCGCCGGGCCTGGTGTTCTGGCATCCGAAGGGCTGGTCGATCTGGCAGGTGGTCGAGCAGTACATGCGCAAGATCTACCGTGACAGCGGATACGGTGAGGTGCGCTGCCCGCAGATCCTGGACGTGAGCCTGTGGAAGAAGTCCGGCCACTGGGACAACTACCAGGACAACATGTTCTTCACCGAGTCGGAGAAGCGGACCTACGCGGTCAAGCCGATGAACTGTCCGGGCCATGTGCAGCTGTTCAACCAGGGGTTGCACAGCTACCGCGACCTGCCGATCCGCTACGGCGAATTCGGCTCCTGCCACCGCAACGAGCCGTCCGGCGCGCTGCACGGCATCCTGCGCGTGCGCGGCTTCACCCAGGACGACGGCCATATCTTCTGTACCGAGGAGCAGGTCGAGGCCGAGGTGACGGCGTTCCACCAGCAGGCGCTGGCGGTGTACAAGGCCTTCGGCTTCGAGGACATCCAGATCAAGATCGCGCTGCGGCCGGAATCCCGTCTGGGCGATGACGCCACTTGGGACAAGGCCGAGGGCGCGCTGCGCACGGCGCTGTCGCATTGCGGCGTGGAGTGGCAGGAGCTGCCGGGCGAGGGCGCGTTCTACGGCCCGAAGATCGAGTACCACCTGAAGGACGCCATCGGCCGTACCTGGCAGCTGGGTACGATGCAGGTCGACTTCATGATGCCGGGCCGTCTGGGCGCCGAATATGTGGATGAGAACAGCCAGAAAAAGCATCCGGTCATGCTGCACCGGGCCATTGTCGGCTCGATGGAGCGCTTCATCGGCATCCTGATCGAACACTATGCCGGCTCGTTCCCGGCCTGGTTGGCGCCGGTGCAGGTGGTGGTGGCCAATATCACCGATGCGCAGGCGGAGTACGTCCGGCAGGTCCGTAAAACCCTTGCAGATCAAGGCTTCCGGGTGGACGCCGATTTGCGCAATGAAAAGATCGGCTATAAGATTCGCGAGCATACGTTGCAGCGAGTGCCGTATCTGCTGGTCGTGGGTGACCGCGAGAAGGAGAATGGGGCCGTGGCTGTGCGCACACGGTCCGGTGAGGATCTCGGGTCGATGTCGATCCAGGCCTTCATCGAACGGCTGCACGCTGAATTGATGTAAGCAAAGTCCCGGCCCAGGTGGAAGGCTCCACCGGGCCGGTTTCAATCCATTCGGAGATTGCAATATCAGTACCCCTGACAACAAACAGAACCGTCGTAACCATGAAATCCGTGTGCCGCGCGTCCGCGTGATCGGCAGCGATGGAGAAATGGTTGGCGTGTTGACGCGCGACGAAGCGCTGTCGATGGCCGAGGATGAAGGTCTGGATCTGGTCGAAATCCAGCCGCAGGCCGATCCGCCTGTGTGCAAGATCATGGACTTCGGCAAGTTCAAGTTCGAGATGCAGAAGAAGGCCAACGAGGCCAAGAAGAAGACCAAGCAGGTCGAGATCAAGGAAGTGAAGTTCCGTCCGGTCACGGACGAGGGCGACTACCAGATCAAGCTGCGCAACATGCGCCGCTTCCTGGAAGAGGGTGACAAGATCAAGGTCAACATCCGCTTCCGTGGTCGTGAAATGAGCCATCAGGAACTGGGTCGCGAAATGGCCAGCCGGATCGAGACCGATCTGGGTGAGGACATCGTGATCGAGTCCCGTCCGCGCCTGGAAGGCCGGCAGATGGTCATGATGATCGCGCCCAAGAAGAAGTAATTGGCCGGGCCGGCGTGCGATCGCCGGTCGGCTCGGTGGGGGTGCGGGGATTCGACCCTCCCGGATTGCGTCCGTTTCGTGTTGCGTTTCCTGCTGCTTTCGATTGCAAGCGGCTGGATCCGTGGGCATAATGGGCGGCCCGGTTCGCCGGGATTGTTGTTTGCAGCATCCAGGACCTGCCTGCCTCCAGTGGGAGTGCGGGCTTTAGACAGACAAGGGCAAGGACGGAAAGTGTGGCGCAGCCACCGCCCAGTCAGTGAAAAGAGACCATCAAGGACATAGCAATGCCCAAGATCAAGACCAACCGGGCAGCGGCCAAGCGTTTCCGCAAGACCGCCTCCGGCAAGTACAAGTGCGGCCACGCCAACCGTAGCCACATCCTCACGAAGAAAGCGACCAAGCGTAAGCGTAATCTGCGCCAGACGAATCACGTCCGTGCAGAAGACGCAGGCCGTCTTGATCGTATGCTTCCCTACCTCTGAGGACTGAACCATGGCACGAGTAAAGCGTGGTGTGCAGGCGCGTCGCCGCCACAAGAAAGTATTGGATCTGGCCAAGGGCTATTACAACGCCCGTCGCAAGGTCTTCCGCGTTGCCAAGCAGGCGGTCATCAAGGCACAGCAGTACGCCTACATTGGCCGTAAGCAGAAGAAGCGCAATTTCCGTTCGCTGTGGATCACCCGCATCAATGCGGCTGCCCGCATCAACGGCCTGAGCTACAGCCGTTTCATGAACGGCCTGCTGAAGGCTGGCATCACCCTGGACCGCAAGGTGCTGGCTGATATCGCCGTGCACGATGCAGCCGGTTTTGCCGCTCTGGCAGAAAAGGCCAAGGGCGCACTGGCGGCATAAGTTCTTCTCTGCGGCGGCTGTCGCGTTCACGCGCAGCGGCTGTAGTGAGACAATGCATGGGGAAGGGCGCAAGTCCTTCCCCATTCTTTTTTGTGCTGATTGACCCTGCAGGGCGCGTGGAGATCAGCAGTGGTGGCGACGGGGGTCGGTCCGGCGCAGACCGTACAGGACAAGCCGACCCGAGGTTCCGTCGATCCCATGAGTGACATTCAATCCCTGACCTCCCAGGCGTTGGCCGATGTGGCCGCGGCGCAGACGCCTGAAGCACTGGAAAACCTGCGGGTAGCCCTGCTGGGCAAAAGCGGCAGCATCACCGCGCAGCTCAAGCAGTTGGGGGCATTGCCGGCGGCCGAGCGCAAGGCGGCAGGTGAGGCGATCAACATCGCCCGCGATGCGGTGTCCTCGGCACTGGGTGAGCGAAAGACGCTGCTGGAAGATGCGGCACTGGATGCGCGGCTGGCCGCTGAGAGCATCGATGTCACCCTGCCGGGCCGTGATGGTGAACGTGGTGGCCTGCACCCGGTGACACGCACGCTGGAGCGCATCACCGAAATCTTCGGCCGCCTAGGTTACGAGCTGTCCGAAGGCCCGGAAATCGAAGACGACTGGCACAACTTCGAGGCACTGAACTTCCCGCCGCACCATCCGGCGCGTGCCATGCATGACACCTTTTATTTTGGCGATGGCCGCCTGCTGCGCACGCATACCTCCGGTGTGCAGGTGCGCTACATGGGCGAGCACAAGCCGCCGCTGCGCATGATTGCCGCCGGCAAGGTCTATCGCAGCGACAGCGACCAGACCCACTCGCCGATGTTCCATCAGGTCGAAGGCCTGCTGGTGGACGAACATTCCACCTTCGCCGACCTCAAGGGCACTTTGTCCGAGTTCGTGCGCGCCTTCTTCGAGCGCGATTTCGAGATGCGTTTCCGTCCGAGTTATTTCCCGTTCGTGGAGCCCGGGGCGGAAGTGGACATCGCCTGGCAGCAGCCTGACGGCAGCACCCGCTGGCTGGAAGTGCTGGGCTGCGGCATGGTCCACCCGAACGTGCTGAAGTCGGTCGGCATCGACCCGGAACGCTACACAGGCTTCGCCTTCGGGCTGGGCGTGGAGCGCTTTGCGATGCTGCGCTACGGCGTCAACGACCTGCGCGCCTTCTTCGAGAACGACGTCCGCTTCCTCAAGCAGTTCGCGTAAGCGGACACGGTAGGCCCGGGATGCCCCCGGATGCTTTTGAACGTTGATCTGCCCCGGGCGCCAAGCGCTGGGTGGTATCCAAAGGAACCAACGGGAGGCTTGCCTCCCATCAGGGTAAACACATGAAATTCTCTGAAAGCTGGCTGCGCAGCCACGTACCGACCACCGCATCGCGCGAGGAACTCAGCGCCGTGCTGACTGCCATCGGTCTGGAAGTCGAGGAAGTCACCGCGCTGGGCGCGGGCCTGGACAGCGTGGTGGTGGCGCGCATCGTCGAAGCTGCCCGCCATCCGGAAGCCGACCGCCTGCAGATCTGCAAGGTCGACGCCGGCCAGGCCGAGCTGCTGCAGATCGTCTGCGGCGCACCGAACGCGCGCCCGGGACTGGTCGCGCCGCTGGCGCTGGTCGGCGCACAGATCGGTGAGCTGAAGATCAAGCCAGCCAAGCTGCGCGGCGTGGAATCCAACGGCATGCTGTGCTCGGCCAAGGAGCTGGGCCTGGACAACGACGCCTCCGGCCTGCTGGAACTGCCGGACGACGCGCCGGTCGGTACCGCGCTGATCGACTACCTCGGCCTGCCGGATGCCAGCATCGAAATCAAGCTGACCCCGAACCGTGCCGACTGCTTCAGCGTGCGTGGCATCGCCTTTGATGTGGCGGCCGCTACCCGCAGTGAAGTGAAGCCGTTTGCGGCCGACCCCGTGCCCGCGGTCGGTACGCGCGAACTCGCCATCCAGCTGGACGCAGGCGCTGAAGCACCGCGTTACCTTGGGCGTGTGATCGAAGGCGTCAACGCCGCCGCCCGCACCCCGCTGTGGATGGCCGAACGCCTGCGCCGCAGCGGCGTGCGTCCGGTGTCGCTGCTGGTGGATATCACCCAGTACGTGATGCTGGAACTCGGCCAGCCGATGCACGCCTACGACCTGGATACGCTGAAGGGGCAAATCGCGGTGCGCCGTTCGCGCGACGGTGAAACCCTCAAGCTGCTGGACGGCCGGGACGCTACGCTGGGCGACAGTTTCCTCGTGGTGACAGATGCCGACCGTCCGGTCGGCCTGGCCGGCCTGATGGGCGGCTTCGATACCCGCGTCACCGATGCCACCACCCGGGTGTTCCTGGAGGCTGCGCACTTCGCCCCGGCGGCGATCATGGGCCGTGGCCGCAAGCTGGGCCTGCACACGGATGCCGGTCACCGCTTCGAGCGCGGTGTGGACCCGCAGCTGCCGCGCATCGCCATCGAGTACGCCACCCGGCTGGTGCTGGACCTGGCCGGTGGTACGCCGGCGCCGGTCACCGAAGCGGTGCGTGAGGCCGACCTGCCGGTGGCGGCCGCCATCCACCTGCGCCGCGCGCGGATCCTGCGCGTGCTGGGCATCCAGATCGAAGACGCTGAGGTTGAGCGCATCCTGCGCGCCCTCGGCATGCAGGTCGAGGCCGTCGCTGACGGCTGGACCGTCACCGGCCCGAGCAGCCGTTTCGATATCGCCATCGAAGAGGATCTGATCGAGGAACTGGCCCGCATCCACGGTTACGAGCGGATCCCGACGACCCTGCCGGGCGGTGCTGCGCGTATCGCCATGTCCAGCGAAACCCGGCTTGATGACCTGAGCGTTCGCCGCCAGCTGGTGGCGCGCGGGATGCTGGAAACGATCAACTTCGCCTTTGTCGATGCCGGGTTGCTGAAACAGTGGCATCAGAAGGAAGGGCTGGTCGCGCTGGCCAATCCGCTGTCGGCCGAACTGGCGGTGATGCGCCCGCTGCTGCTGCCGGGACTGGCGGCCACGCTGGGGCGCAATGTGGCCCGTCAAGCCGGGCGCGTCCGCCTGTTCGAGATCGGCCGGGTGTTCCAGTTGCAGGCCGGTGATGGCCAGCCGGCACCGAAGGAGACGGTGCGTGTCGCTGCCGTTGTTTGTGGCGACGCAGGCCCGCTGCAGTGGGACGAAAAAGCGCGGAAGGTCGATTTCCACGACCTGAAGGGTGACCTGGAGTCGTTGGCGGCTGCCGCCGGTGCTGCGCTGGAATTCCGTGCCTCGCAGCGTCCGTACGCCCACCCGGCGCGTTCGGCCGATATCTGGCGCGACGGCCAGTGCATCGGCTGGATCGGCCAGTTGCATCCGCGCCTGGCCAAGGCGATGGAGATCGATGTGGAAGTGATCGGCTTCGAGCTGGATCTGGCGCCGCTGGTGCAGCGCCGGTTGCCGCGTTCTGCCGATATCTCGCGCTTCCCAGCGGTGCGTCGTGACCTGGCCGTGGTCGTGGCTGAACCGGTCAGCTGGGCGGCCCTGTCGGGCACCCTCCATCACGCGGGCGGTGAGCTGCTGCGTGAGGTGGTGCTGTTCGACCGCTATGTGGGCAAGGGGGTCGAACCCGGCTTCAAGAGTCTGGCTATGGGGTTGATTTTGCAGGACAAGTCCCGCACTCTGACGGACCGTGACGTGGATGCGGTGGTCACTGGCGTTGTCGCAGCGATCGAGCGTGAACACGGCGCAAAGATTCGTAATTGAGGTGGGAGGCAGGGGGCAGGCATGGCATTGACCAAGGCGGAGATGGCTGACCGCTTGTTCGACGAGGTAGGTCTGAACAAGCGTGAGGCCAAGGAATTTGTCGACGCGTTTTTCGATGTGCTGCGTGATGCATTGGAACAGGGACGTCAGGTGAAGCTGTCCGGCTTCGGCAATTTCGACCTGCGGCGCAAGAACCAGCGCCCGGGGCGCAACCCCAAGACCGGTGAGGAAATACCGATTTCCGCCCGTACGGTAGTCACCTTCCGGCCGGGCCAGAAGCTCAAGGAGAGGGTGGAGACTTATGCTGGATCCGGGCAGTAACCGCGAACTTCCGCCGATTCCGGCCAAGCGCTACTTCACCATCGGTGAGGTCAGCGAGTTGTGCGATGTCAAACCGCATGTGCTGCGCTACTGGGAAACCGAGTTCCCCAGCCTTGAGCCGGCCAAGCGTCGCGGCAACCGCCGCTACTACCAGCGCCATGACGTGCTGATGGTGCGGCAGATCCGCGGCCTGCTGTACGAGCAGGGCTATACGATCGGCGGCGCCCGCCTGCGTCTGGAAGGCGAGGGCGCACGTGAGGAGTCGGCGCTGAGCAACCAGATCATCCGCCAGGTGCGAATGGAGCTGGAAGAAGTACTGCAACTGCTGCGGCGTTGAACCATTTTTGAATCAAAGCCGGTATAATCACCGGCTCGCCGCAAGGCGAAGCAGTAATGTTCGGGGCGTAGCGCAGCCTGGTAGCGCATCTGCCTGGGGGGCAGAGGGTCGTCGGTTCGAATCCGGCCGTCCCGACCAAATACTGCAATAGGAACAAGGGCTTGCACGTCATCGTGCGGGCCCTTTTTCGTTTTCCAGTCCGCTTCCATTCCTTTACGGAAGATGCCGTGAACAGGAGAACAAGGGCGCTGGAGTCAATGGACAGTCATGCGGATCGATCGCGGTTTCTGCAGTCGCCGTTCCCATCGCCTTTAGTAAAGCTCCCCTGACGACGGGCAGGTATTTCAGCGGCCCGATCGGTGTCCGGGTGTCGGGTGCGGCCTTCTCGACGGGTTACGTAGGGTCGCTGCGGACGGGTTGGCTGGAAGGCGTCCGGAGAAAATCGCGGTCATCGGGTGCCGGGCCGCATACGCCACCGCGTCACTCTCGTGTCCTCGCCCCTTTTCCGGTAATCCATCGAAGATCTCTGCCCGCAGGTGACGTCGATATCCGCTTGCGTATGACTGCGACTTGATGCATCGGCATGATGCCGACATGTGGTTGTTGTTTCAGCCCGAGGCATGGGCGCAGCCCGTCGCTTCGCAGCGGCCGACAATGGCCTCCAACACTCCGCCGGGGGGGCATCGGGATGAGCCAACAGGCGACGACCGGCATCTGGTGAAGGGTGAATCAGGAAAATACGGATCCGCTCGCGCTGCTGGAGGGCGGTCACTGGATTGGACGATCCGAGTCGGCAATCGCCAGCAGCGCGTCACCCGCACAGACTGTACGGGTGGCGCACCCGGCCGTATGCCGGGAAGAGGGGGGCGCTGCAAAGAGGCATCGACACCCCCTCTGTTTCCGGTTCTGCTTTATTTACGGCGGACCAGCAGGCGGTAATTTCCGCTGGTGCTGGAGTTGAAGCTGTGTGCGAGCAGGGCATAGCGCCCCGCTTCCAGCTCGATCTCCAGCAGCGGGTCCAGGCTGCTGTCGCTGTCGTCCAACTGGGCGACTTCCTGGCCATTGCGCATCAGGGTGATCACTCCGTCGACGTTGCCATCGCTGAGCATGCTGATGATGTACTTGCCCTTGCGCGGGATATCCAGCGTGTACAGGTCGCGGTTGCCCGCGCGCAGCTGGGCGTGGATTTCATGGCCGATCTTAAGCTCGGTGCGGCCGCTGCCTTCGGGTGCAGGCGCGGTGGCGTTGGCCAGTTGGAAAATACCGGCACGCTCGTTGAGCGAGCGCACGGAAACGTTGTATTCGCCCGCATCCAGCACCTGGCCCAAGCGCGAATTGACGCCGCTGCCGCCGTCGTCATCGCTCAGGGTGATGTCAGCGCCCTGCAAGGTGAGCAGGGTGTCCAGTTCGCGGCTGCTGGCATCGAGCTGCACGCGGCTGGCTTCGGGCAGGGTGAGGATGAAACTGCGGGTTTCACCGGCATTGATGAAGCCGCTGACCGTGCCATCCAGTGGTAGCGTGGAGCCATCAGCGGAAACCAGCCCTTCCGGGAAGTCGGCCTGCTCGACGCCCAGGAAGAATGCGCCGCTGGCTTCGGAGAAACCGCCGGCACTGAGGGTGTAACGGCCGGGTTGCAACGGAGCAGTCAGACGCGCGTTGAGGTTGTTGCCGCCGTCGTCGTCTTCCAGGTTGAGGCCGTTGCCGGCCAGCTCCAGGCGGGCGTCGAATTCGCTGGATTGCAGGTCGATCGTGTACATCCCCGGCTTGTCCACTTCCAGCGTGTAGGTCTTGTTGCTGCCCTGCAGCCAGTCGGTGATGCGGCGGCCGGCGGTCAGCGGCTTGCCGTCATAGGCGACGATGGGCTCGACGGAAAGCTGGAATGGGCCGAATGAGCGTGCGTCGGCGCCACTGACGGCGATCAGGTAGGTGCCGTTCTTGTCGGCGCGGATGCTCAAGGTGGCCTTGCCGTTTTCGTCCGAATCGGAGCGGCTGAGCAGCGAATCGCGATGGAACACCGACAGCGCACCAGTGAGTGAACCCTGCAGCTCCAGGGTGACCGCTTGACCGGCGGACAGCGGCAGCGAGAACAGCTGGCTGCGCGTGCCATCGCTGTAGTTGATCGCGGTGGTGGAGGTGATTTCGCCGGAAACCTCGCTGGTCTGCGTCAATGGCCGTGCGGAAGGAGTGGCAGCGACGACCGGGCTGAGGCTGGTGGCGATCGCCAGGGCGAGCAAGGATGCTGCAAAACGCTTCATCTGGATTTCCTTGTAGTTGAAAGGCAGTGGCATGCAGTTGCCGGTTGCTTCTGCAGCGGGTGCGGCAGGGTAACGGGTAGGGCGCTCACCCGCGATTTGTGGATGAGCGCTGGCGGTATCAGTCCGCGAAATCCGCTGCTGCCTGGGCGGCTGCTTCGGCAGCAGCGGACACGGCATCTGCGACGGAGTCTTTGCGGTTGGCGTTGGTTGGGATGGCGGCATCGCCGCCCAGGTCGGTGGTTTCCAGCTCGAAAACACCCTGCTGGTTGCCGAACGAGGTCACTGCAACGGTGTAGCGGCCTGCGCCCAGTGGCAGGGTCAGGCGGGCATTGAGGTTGTTTCCACCATCATCGTCTTCGGCATCCACGCCGGGCCCGGTGATATGCAGCAGCGAATCGAAGCCGTCGGCGATGGCGTCGAAGCGGATGGTGCGGGCGCGGTCCAGCTCCAGCTGGAAGGTGCGGCGGCCACGTGAGTCGATCATCGCCTGCGCGGTCTGGCCGACGGTCAGCGCCGTGCCGTCACGGGTGACCAGGGCCTGATCGGTGGCGGTCATCGACACGCCGAGCTTGAACGCGCCGGTGCCTTGGTTCACCGACAAGGCGGTGATGGTGTATTCGCCCGGTTCGAGGAACGTGCGGACGCGGGCGTTGAACTGGCCAGCGGTGTCGTCGTCCTCGACCTCCACGTTGCGACCGTTCAAACGCAGATAAGGGTCGAAAGCGCTGGACTCCATGGTGACCGCGTACAGGCCTGCCTTGTCGACCTTGAGCGTGTACTCCTGTTTTTCATTGTCCACCCGCCAGTCGGTGATGCTGCTGTTGGCGCCCAATGGCTTGCCGTCATACGGCACGACCTGGGCGGCCTTGAGCTTGAAGGGACCGAAGCTGTCGGCGCTGGAGCTGTTGACGGCGACCAGGTAAGTGCCGTCCCTGGGGGCGCGGAATGCCAGACTGGTGACGCTGGAGGCGGCTTCGGTTTCACCGGTATCGTCGGAGAGAGCACGGGCGACCAGGCTCTGGCCGTCGAATACCGCCAGTTGCCCGTGGAGCGAGCCGCCCAGTTCCAGTGACACCGCCTCGCCGTTCTTCAGGGTGATCCTGTAGGCCTGGTGGCGGGTGCCGTCGTTGTGGTTGAGGCGGCTGGAGGAGGTGATCTCGCCCGAGACCGCCTTGCCGATATCGAGGCCTGGGGTCTTGTCGCTGTTGATGGCTGTGCCCAGCTTGTGGCAGGCGCTCAGGGCCAGCGTCAATGCGATTGCTGAAAAGATGCGGGACGGGTGGGTATTCAAGCGCAATCCTTGATCGATCGTAGGTGAGGGCATCCATGTCGGGTGTTCGACAGGACCGTTCATGAATTTTAATGGTATTCGGTGCAACTCCCGCGACAATTTCTGGCGGTTCCAGTGGCTGCAGCGCTGTACTTGGCCGCCAATGGTAGAATTCACGGCTTGTCTGCCTGTCTGATAGACCGACCATGATTGAATTGAATCCCATCCGCCAGCGAATCGAAGATCTGACCGATCGAGTGGTTTCGCTCAGGGGGTATCTTTGACTACGACGTCAAGAAAGAACGTCTTGAAGAAGTAACCCGCGAACTGGAAAACCCCGACATCTGGAACAACCCCGAATACGCCCAGTCGCTGGGCCGGGAGCGTTCGATGCTGGACAAGACTGTCAGTGGCATCGCCACCGTACTGGACGGCATGATCGATGCCGGCGAACTGCTGGAGCTGGCCGAAAGCGAACAGGACGAGGACACCGCGCTGGCGGTGGTCGCCGACCTGGACAAGCACGAGTCCCATATCGAGAAGCTGGAGTTCCAGCGCATGTTCTCCGGCGAGATGGACAGCTGCAACGCGTTCGTCGACATCCAGGCCGGCGCCGGTGGCACCGAAGCCCAGGACTGGGCGGAAATCATGCTGCGCATGTACCTGCGCTGGTGCGAGTCGCGCGGCTGGAAGGCCGAGCTGCTGGAAGTGTCCGGCGGTGATGTGGCCGGCATCAAATCGGCCACGTTCCGCGTGGAAGGCGATTTCGCCTACGGCTGGCTGAAGACCGAGACCGGCGTGCACCGCCTGGTGCGCAAGTCGCCGTTCGACTCGGACAACCGCCGCCACACCAGCTTCACCTCGGTGTTCGTGTCGCCGGAAGTGGATGACAGCATCGAAATCGACATCAATCCGGCCGATCTGAAGACCGACGTGTACCGCTCCTCCGGTGCCGGTGGCCAGCACGTCAACAAGACCGAGTCGGCGGTGCGCATCACCCACGTCCCGACCAATACGGTGGTGGCGTGCCAGACCGAGCGCAGCCAGCACGCCAACCGCGACCGCGCGATGAAGATGCTGGCCGCCCGCCTGTACGAGCTGGAAGTGCAGAAGCGCAACAGCGAGCGTGACGCGGTGGAAGCCACCAAGTCCGACATCGGCTGGGGCAGCCAGATCCGCAACTACGTGCTGGATCAGGCCCGCATCAAGGACCTGCGCACCGGTATCGAACGCACCGATACGCAGAAGGTGCTGGACGGTGACCTGGACGAGTTCATCGAGGCCAGCCTCAAGTCCGGCCTGCAGGCCGGCGCCAAACGCATCGACGCGTGACTGGAACGGCCCTCGCGGGCCGTTCCCCTGTTTATACGGTGCGGTACGCAAGCCGCTGCCGCACCGGGTTTCCTCCCCCTATCTGAAATCAATGCCATGACCGAACAGACCCATGAAACGCAGCAGCCCCCCGTCGACGAGAACAGCCTCATCGCCGAGCGCCGCGCGAAACTCACGGCGCTGCGCGGGCAGGGCATCGCCTATCCGAACGATTTCCGTCGCGAGCACTTCGCCGGCACGCTGCAGGCCGAGTTCGCCGATGCCGACACCTGGACGGCCGAAGCGCTGGAGGCCTCGGGCCGCACGGTGAAGATGGCCGGCCGGCTGATGGCCAAGCGGGTGATGGGCAAGGCCAGCTTCGCCCAGATCCAGGACGAGAGTGGCCGCATCCAGCTGTTCCTGCAGGGCTCCGCGCTGGGGGACGTCTACGCCGCGTTCAAGGGTTGGGACGTGGGCGACATCATCGCCGTCGAGGGCGGGCTTACCCGCACCAGGACCGGTGAGCTGTCGGTCAAGGCCAGCAGCATCCGCCTGCTGACCAAGTCGCTGCGCCCGCTGCCGGACAAGTGGCATGGGCTTGCTGATGTCGAGCAGCGCTACCGCCAGCGTTATGTCGACCTGATCGTCACCCCGGAGTCGCGCGAGGTGTTCATCAAGCGCTCGCGCATCATCCGTGCGATGCGTGCGTGGCTGGACAACCGCGACTTCCTGGAAGTCGAGACGCCGATGATGCATTACATCCCCGGCGGCGCCACGGCCAAGCCGTTCACCACCCACCACAACGCGCTGGATCTGGACCTGTACCTGCGCGTGGCCCCGGAGCTGTACCTCAAGCGGCTGGTGGTCGGTGGGCTGGAGCGCGTCTACGAGATCAACCGCAACTTCCGCAACGAAGGCGTCAGTACCCGCCACAACCCGGAATTCACCATGATGGAGCTGTACGAGGCCTATGCCACGTACAACGAAGTGATGGACCTCACCGAGGGTGTCATCCGCGATGTCGCGCAGAGCGTGCTGGGCACCACCCAGGTGGAATGGGACGGTGCGCAGATCGACCTGGCCCCGGCGTTCCGCCGCTGGCGCATGGACGAGGCGGTGCGCCATCACAACCCGGAAATCTCGGTGGCTGACTGCACCGACCGCGAAGCGCTGCTGCGTCATTGCGAACGCCTGAAGATCCGCGTCAAGCCAGGCTATGGTTGGGGCAAACTGCTGCTGGAAATCTTCGAAGCCACCGTCGAGCACACCCTGATCCAGCCGACCTTCATCACTGACCATCCGGTGGAAGTCTCGCCGCTGGCCCGTGCCAGCGATACCGAGGCCGGCTATACCGACCGCTTCGAGCTGTTCATCAACGGCAAGGAGATCGCCAACGGCTTCTCCGAGTTGAACGACCCGGAAGACCAGGCGGCGCGTTTCCAGGCGCAGGTCGAGGCCAAGGAAGGGGGTGATGACGAAGCCATGCACTTTGATGCCGACTACATCCGTGCGCTGGAATACGGCATGGCGCCGACCGGCGGACTGGGCATCGGCATCGACCGGCTGGTGATGCTGCTGACCGGCCGCGCCTCGATCCGCGATGTGCTGCTGTTCCCGTACATGCGTCCGGAAAACTGAGTCGCCCCGGCAGCTGCCGGGAATTGCGTCAAACCACGGCCGGCAGTATTGCCGGCCGTGTCGTTTTGGCCCGTCGTGGAATAGTCTTGCAGGGGGAGGCGAGGGCGGCTGATGATGGTCCCCGTCGATGACCAGAGGCAGCAGGGAAGTGGCGACGGCGCAGACATCACGCAACTCCCCGACAACCACGAATTCACTGGACGAGAGAACCCGATGGGCCTGGATATCGTTATTGTCGATGACCAGATGTCGATACGGACCATGCTCCGGCAGGTGGTCGAAGACATCTCACCGGAGTTGCGGGTGTATGACTTTGCCGATCCACTGCAGGCGCTGGACTGGTGTGACACCCATGGGGCCGATCTGGTGCTGCTGGATTACCGCATGCCGGAGCTGGACGGCTTGGAGTTCGCCCGCAGGCTGCGCCGACAGCTGCGCCATCGGGATATTCCGATCGTCCTGATCACCGTGGTGGGGGACGAGCCCCTGCGGCAGGCGGCACTGGAAGCGGGGATCATCGACTTCCTGGTCAAGCCGGTGAAGCCCCGCGAATTGCGGGCGCGCTGCAACAACCTTCTGCAGCTGCGGCAACAGACGCGCAACGTGAAACAGCGGGCGCTGTCGCTGGAGCAGCGCCTGTTGGCCAGCATGTGTGAGGTCGAAGAGCGCGAACGCGAGACCCTCTCGCGCCTGGCGCGCGCCATCGAGTATCGCGATGCCGGCACCAGCGCCTATCTGGAGCGCATGACACATGTCGCCGGACTGATCGCCGAGCAACTGGGCCTGCCCACCGAGGAGGTCCGTGCCATCGAGATGGCCGCGCCGCTGCACGATCTGGGCAAGATCGCCATTCCCGACGCGATCCTGCTCAAGACCGGCAAGCTGGAGGAGGATGAAATGGCGGTGATGCGCCGCCACCCGCGTATCGGTCACGAGTTGCTCAGCGGCAGCAGCAACCGCCTGATCCAGCTGGGTGCCATCATCGCGCTGCGTCACCACGAGCGCTTCGACGGCAGTGGTTATCCCGACGGACTGGTTGGTGAAGCGACGCCTCTTGAGGCGCGGATCGTGGCCGTGGCCGACGTGTTCGACGCGCTGATCTCGCCGCGGCCGTACAAGGAAGCGTGGACAATGGATGCCACCCTGGCCTATCTGTACATGCAACGCGGGCGGCTGTTCTGCCCGCGCTGTGTCGATGCCTTACTGCAGGCACGTCCGCAACTGGAGGAAGTCTGCGCGCGTTACTCTGCCGCTTTCCCACGACCGGAAGCATGAGATGAACAGCCTGCCAGCCCGACTCGTGCAACGCCTGCGGCAACGTGGTGACAGTGAGCATGCCCAGGCGCTGGTCCGTATCGCCATCATCATGATGATCCTCGGCTACGTGTCGCTGCCGTCGGTGCGCAGCGGATTGGTCGACAGCGAATATCGCATCGTGCTGTCGATTGTCGTGGGTGGACTGGGACTGTCACTGCTGCTGTTCGGCTGGTTGCTGGTGTGGCCGGCACGTTCGGATCCGCGAAGGGTGGCCGGGATGCTGGCCGACTACGGACTGATGGCCGCCGCCATGATCCAGGTGGGCGAGCCGCTGGCCTGGGTCTACATCGTGGTGATGTGGGTCACCGTCGGCAACGGCATGCGCTATGGCAACAACTATCTGTATGTGGCGGTGTTGATGGCGCTGACCAGCTTCGGTGCGACCGTCGCACTGACCGGGTATTGGCAGCAGAACCTGCGGCTGGGACTGGGGCTGTTGCTGGGATTGGCTGCGGTGCCGCTGTATTTCGCCAGCCTGCTGCGGCAGCTGACCGGGGCCATGGCCGAAGCACGACGTGCCAGCGACACCAAGAGCCGCTTCCTGGCGAACATGAGTCACGAATTCCGCACGCCGCTCAACGGTCTGTCGGGAATGACGGAACTGCTCGCCACCACGCGGCTGGACAAGGAACAGCGTGAATGCCTGGGCACGATCCAGGCATCGGCCCACAGCCTGCTGGCGCTGGTGGAGGAGGTGCTGGACATCTCGGCCATCGAAGCCGGAAAGCTGCGTGTGGAGGCACGCGACTTCTCACTGGCGGTGCTGGTCGAGTCCATCGGCCTGATTCTCAGGCCGCAGGCACGCAACAAGCGACTGGACTACCGGGTGTTCATCGAGTCCGGTGTGCCCGACCGCCTGCATGGCGATGACGGGCGCCTGCGGCAGATCCTGCTCAATCTGGCCGGCAATGCGGTGAAGTTCACCGAGCACGGCAGTGTTGAAATACGGGTGTCGCTCTGTGCGCCGGCCGGTGCGGACGCATCACGTATCCGTTTCGAGATCGTCGATACCGGCGTTGGCGTGCCGGAGGCTCTGCAGCCACGCCTGTTCGACGCTTTCGAACAGGCCGATGGATCGCTGGCGCGCCGGTATGAAGGCAGTGGACTGGGGACGGCGATCGCCAAGGGCTTCACCCAGGCACTGGGGGGCAGCATCGGCTACCGGCAAAACCCGGCCGGTGGCAGCTGTTTCTGGGTGGAGCTGCCGTTTTCCCCCGCACAGTCCACGGTTACGGAGGCCGCCGGCACGGATGCGTCCGGCGAAGATGGAGGGGCGGGCGAGGAACCCGGCAACATCATCGCCTTTACCGACCCATTCCGCCGTCATCGCGCCCGGGTGCGCAGTCTGCAGGTGCTGGTGGCCGACGACCACGAAGCCAACCGGATGGTATTGCAGCGGCTGCTGCAGAAGGCCGGCCACCGTGTCACCTGTGTGCAGGGGGCCGAAGAGGCGCTGGATGTGATGGCCGCCGGTGAATTCGACGCCATCATCGCGGACCTGCACATGCCGGGCTTGAGCGGGCTGGACATGCTGCGGCAGCTGCGGGTGATGCAGGCCGGTGGTGGTCCGCGAACCCCGGTGCTGATCCTCAGTGCCGATGTCACGCCTGCGGCGATCCGCCGCTGTACCGAAGCGGGGGCGTACGCGTTCATGGCCAAGCCGGTGACCGCGGAGAAACTGCTGGAGGCGATGGCCGGCATCGCCACCGGCACGGTGCCGGCGCTGGCGCCGGTCGCCGTACAGGCTGCAAAAAAGCCCGATGACAGCGTGGTGCTTGATACCGCGGTGCTTGATGAACTCTCCGCGCTCGGCATGGGCACCGGCTTCGAGCAGGAATTCATCCGGCAATGTGTGGCGGATCTGGAAACCGGCA
This sequence comes from Stenotrophomonas sp. UBA2302, assembly GCA_002345545.1. Lineage (GTDB taxonomy): Bacteria > Pseudomonadota > Gammaproteobacteria > Xanthomonadales > Xanthomonadaceae > Stenotrophomonas. The sequence goes on from DDVW01000064.1 coordinate 64,664, forward strand.
TCGGCGGGCTGTCGCACGCTGCGCAGGAGATGCAGTGGGACCGGTTGCGCGAACATGCCCACGCGATCAAGGGGGTTGCCCTCAACCTGGGCTTGCTGACAGTCGCCCGGCAAGGTGGAGAGCTGATGCAGATGAGCGATTGGCAGCTCAAGGGCGAATGGCGGGCGCTGCACGCGGGCATCGGCGCCGCGTTGCAGGAAGGACGGCAGGCGCTGGCAACGCGTGCCAGCGGACGTACACAGCCGCAGGATGACGCACGCGGCTGAGAGCCTGTTGATCGGCTTGCATCAACAGGCTCCCGGTTCCTCCGTCATCGCTCCATGGCGGCTTGCGCCCGTTCGCTGCGACGGGTCTGGGCCTTGACCAGTCGATCCATGGTGCGCAGGGATTTTTCGTCGAGGGCGAGCGCCGAATCGACCCATACCCGGGTGATTTCCAGCAACTCTTCGCAGGTGATCCGGTGCGAGATGTCCCGTACGCGGTTCATTGCCAGGCAGGACTGCGGGATACGCTGTTGCTGGCGGATCAGCTCGCTTACCGCCTGTGGACCCTGGCCACGCGGTACCAGGATGTCGACCACACCCAGCGCGTGCATTTCCTCGGCGGTATGCACGCGGCCTTCCAGGATGATGCGCTCTGCCAGCTGCGGCGCTACCCGCCGGCTCAGGAAGTTGTACGCGCCCATGCCGGGAAACAGTCCGAACATCGCTTCCGGAAGTCCCATGCCGGCTCCTTCCTCGGCAACGATGGTGTGGCAGGCCAGCGCCATTTCCAGCCCTCCACCCAGTGCATCTCCCTGTACCAGTGCGATGCTGCGCACATCGCCACCGAAGCCGGTATGCAGATGGTGGACCCCTTCCACGCAACGCTGCGCATAGGCCAGCAGCCGCTCGCGGTCACCTGTGCGGATCAGCTGTCCGAACAGCTCCAGATCACCGCCGAGGTTGTAGGCACTCGCGTCCGATGCCAGCACGAAGTGTCGTAGCGGGCCGTTTCTGCGCTGCTCCGGTGAGCGGGTGATGGCGCTCATGAAATTCCATATCTCCTCCAGCATCTCGGTGCGACAGCAGGGGCGTACGCCCGCTGCGGCATCGGCGTGCATGTACAGCCAGTGCGCATCGTGGGTGGCCGATGACTCGACACGGATGGTGGAGTAGGGGCTGCTGACGTGCATCAGTTCGACGACGTTCATGGCTTCATCCTTCAGGCAGGGCCCGCTGGAGGGCATGGGCGCGGCGGGCTGGACACGCTCCACTGGCCGATCCTACACGCGGCACCGGTCCTGTGAATGCGCGAAGGCCCCGCCATTTCTGACGGGGCCTTCGCCGGTGTTGCCGGGTTGTGTGGCGTCAGCCCTGGGCGGGCGCATCACGCAGTTCGCGGCGCAGGATCTTGCCGACGTTGGTCTTGGGCAGTTCCGTGCGGAACTCGACGATGCGCGGGTGCTTGTAACCGGTTAGGTTGGCGCGGGCGAAGTCCTTGACCTGCTCCGCGGTGAGGTTGGGGTCCTTCTTGACGATGACCACCTTCACCGCCTCGCCGGACTTCTCGCTGGGTACACCGACCGCAGCCACTTCCAGCACGCCGGGCATCATCGCGATGACGTCCTCGACCTCGTTGGGGTACACGTTGAAACCGGACACCAGGATCATGTCCTTCTTGCGGTCGACGATATAGAAGAAGCCCTTCTCGTCCATGCGCGCCATGTCGCCGGTATGCAGCCAGCCATCGGCATCCATCGCCTTGGCGGTTTCGTCGGGACGGTGCCAGTAGCCCTTCATCACCTGCGGGCCGCGGATGCACAGTTCACCGACCTCGCCCATGGGCAGCGTCTGGCCGTCATCGTTCTTGATGCAGGCGTCAGTGGAGGGAATCGGCAGGCCGATGGAGCCGTTGTATTCCTTCAGGTCCAGCGGGTTGATGCAGGCGGCCGGCGAGGTTTCGGTCAGGCCGTAAGCCTCGATCAGCGGCACGCCCGTGGTCTTCTTCCAGCGCTCGGCCACCGACCGTTGCACGGCCATGCCGCCGCCGAGGGTGACCTTGAGGCCGGAGAAATCCACCTCGTCGAAACCGGGGGTGTTGAGCAATCCGTTGAACAGCGTGTTGACGCCGGTGATGGCGGTGAAACGGTTGTTCCTGAGCTCCTTGACGAAGCCCTTCATGTCACGCGGATTGGTGATCAGATAGTTCAACGCGCCGATCTTCATGAAGACCAGTCCGTTCGCGGTCAACGCGAAGATATGGTAGAGCGGCAGCGCGGTGATGATCACTTCCTTGCCCGGTTCCACACCCGAACCGCTGATCCATGCCGAGGCCTGCTGCATGTTCGCCACCAGATTGCGGTGGGTGAGCATGGCGCCCTTGGCCACGCCGGTGGTGCCGCCGGTGTACTGCAGGAAAGCGATGTCGTCATGGTCGACCTCGACCACCGGCATCGCATGGCGCTTGCCCAGTGCCAGCGCCTCCTTGAAACGGATCGCTCCCTTGAGGTGGTAGTCGGGCACCATCTTCTTCACGTACTTGAGCACGAAGTTGATGAGCGGTCCCTTAGGGAAGCCCAGCATGTCGCCCAGCCCGGTGGTGATGACCTGCCGGACCGGGGTCTCGGCGATCACCTGCTCCACGGTGGAGCCGAAGTTGTCCACCACCACCAGCGCCGCGACGTCGGCATCCACCAGCTGGTGCTTGAGCTCACGGGCGGTATACAGCGGGTTGACGTTCACCACCGTCAACCCGGCACGCAGGATGCCGAAGGTGGCGATCGGATACTGCAGGCAGTTGGGCATCATCACCGCGACGCGGTCACCCTTCTTGAGCTGCAGCTCTCCCAGCAGGTAGGAGGCGAACTGGGTGACCAGCGCGTCGGTCTCGCCGTAGGTCAGTGTCTTGCCGAAGTTGGAATAGGCGGGGCGATCACGGAACTTGGCGACAGAAGCGTCAAATACCGCCGTGACGGAGCGGAACTCGTCAACGTCGATCTCGGCCGGTACGCCTGCCGGATAACTCTGCAGCCAGGGACGTTCCTGATTCATTTTCCCCTCCAGGAAATGGATATGGTCTAGTGGACTTGCCCGGCCTTCACACTTCAGGCCGCTGCTTGCAGCATACCGTTCAGAATGGAAAAGGCGAAGGGAGATATGGGTCGATTTGTAGTCAATTGCATTCTTTCGGGGCTGATCGTGCTCGGGTTGGCGGCTTGTACGGCCGAACCCCCCGAGCAGCGGCTGCGGCAGACGGTGATGGCGATGCAGGAGGCGGTCGAGTCGGGTGATGCCGGCGACTTCATGGCATCGGTATCGCCGGATTTCGTGGGCAACAACGGGCTCGACCACGACGCGCTGGAGCGGATGCTCAAGGCGCAGTTGCTGCTCAACAGCAAGGTGGGCCTGCAGACCGGGCCGCTGACGGTGCAGATGGGGGAGGCGATGGATACGGCGACGGTCCGCTTCACTGTACTGATGGCCGGCGGCAGCGGACGGTTCCTGCCCGAGCGCGGCCAGATGCAGGAGATCGTCAGCGGCTGGCGCGACGAGCAGGGGCAATGGCGCGTTTACAGTGCCGAATGGGAGCCGGTCGGGGCGCGTTGAGCGTCCCGGACCGCTTCTGCTTCACTGCGGTTTGGCCGGGTCCAGTGCGAAGGCGATGACGTAGTCGCCGACTTCCCTGGAATACGCCGCACCACCGGCGGAAACGACGATGTACTGCCGGCCGGTCTGCGGGGATATGTATGTCATCGGGGTGGCGCTGGAGCCGACCGGCAACGGGTGCTTCCATAGTTCCCTGCCGGTAGCGGCGTCGTAGGCACGCAGGTAGTAGTCCTGGGTGCCGGCAAAGAACACCAGGCCGCCGGCGGTGACGATGTTGCCGCCATAGGTGGGCATGCCGATCGGCATCGGCAGGTGCAGCCTGATCCCGAGCGGGCCGAGTTGCTCGGCGGTGCCGGCGGGGACCTGCCAGGCGATCTTGCGGGTGGCGAGATCCACCGCGGTCAGCGTGCCGTAGGGCGGCTGTGCGCAGGGGACGCCCAGCGGCGACATCCACATGAAGGAATCGGCGGCATACGGCGTGCCCAGCTGGGGCGAGGCGCCGCTGTGGCCATTGCTGTCCTTCGCCGCCGGGTCGTTGAAGCGGTTGCGCGGAATCAGCCGGTAACGGCTGGGGATGCGGATATCGGTGACGTAGGCCATCTGGTTGTGGCTGTCCACCGACACGCTGCCCCAGTTCAATCCGCCCAGATTGCCGGGCTGCTGGATGGCACGTTGCAGGCCGATCGGGGTGAAGTCGCCGTCGTAGCGCAGCTGCCGGAACTGGATGCGACAGATCAGCTGGTCGAACAGCGTCATGCCCCACATTTTGGTTTCATCCAGACGCATCGCGCCGATCGTCGGCATGCCGACCGAATACGGTTGCGTGGGCGAGAGCCGCTCTTCCGGTACCGCGCCGTTCTGCGGGACCGGCTTCTCCGCCACCTCGGCAAGGAGCACGCCGGTGGCGCGGTTGAGCAGGAACAGCTGCCCGCGCTTGGTCGCCTGCAGCACCGCGGGCGTGCCATCGGCCAGATCGACCAGGGCCGGCTGGCTGGCCAGGTCGTAGTCCCAGATATCGTGGTGGACGGTCTGGAATTTCCAGCGCTCGCGGCCTGTGGTGATATCCAGCGCCACCAGCGAGGCGTTGTAGTCCTCGGCGCCCGGTGGGCGGCCCATGCCGAAATAGTCCGGCGTGGCATTGCCCAGCGGCACATAGACCAGACCGAGCGCGTCATCGTAGGCTGCGGTCGTCCACATGTTCGGCGTGCCGCGGGTATAGGTCTGGCCTTCCGGCGGCAGCGCGGTGATGGCTGGGTTGCCCAGATCCCACGCCCATAGCAGTGCGTCGGTGTTCACGTCGAAGGCGCGGATCACGCCGGAAGGCTCGCCACGCTCACGGTTGTCCAGCACCCAGCCACCGACCACCACGCGGTCGCGCGCCACCAGCGGTGCGGAGGTCTGGAAATAGAAGCCGGGTTTGACCGGGCCCATGCCGGCCTGCAGGTCGACCATGCCGTTCTGGCCGAAACCGGGGCAGGGCTGGCCGGTGCCAGCGTCCAGGGCGATCAGGCGGGCATCGAGTGTGGTCTGGATGATGCGTTCGCGGCAGATTGCCGGGGTCGGGGCTGCTTTCGTCGCGTCGGCATTGATGCCTGCTTCGGGAACGACAGCGGCGGCGTCTGCCGCCTTATCCGGGCTGCGGTAGAAGCCGAGGCCGCGGCAGCGTTGCCACATCGGTGCATTGACCTTCGGGTCGAACTTCCAGCGCGGTTGCCCGCTGTCGGCATCGATGGCGATGATGCGGTTGTTGCGTGTGCAGCTGTACAGGGTGTTGCCGATCTGCAGTGGCGTGTTCTGGTCATCGCCCGGGCCGGTGTCACCGGTGCGCAGCGTCCATACCGGCTTGAGCTGGCTGACGTTGTCGCGGTTGATCTGGTTGTAGGGAGCAAAGTGCAGCCCGGCGGTGGTACGCGCATACGCCGACCATTCGGAACGGGCGTTGTCGGCAGCTGGCGCGCGCCAGGCATCGGTGGCGATCAGGGCACCGTGCGGCACAAAGGCCATGCCCACGCCGATGACAACAGCCAGCAGGCAGAGGCCGCCGGGGCGATGCGCCACGCTGCCTTGCTCCGATCCATGCCCGGTGCGGCAGGCGCCAGCATCATTGCCAGCGCGGCCACCGCAAACGGCACCACCAGCCGCGGAAACAAAGGCCAGAAATTGAAGCCGCCTTCCCACACGGCCCAGGGGACGGTGAGCAGCGCGGCGAGCAAGGCGATCACCGCACCGCTGCGCCGGCCAATAAACAGCTGTATGCCGGCAATGACGTAGGCGATGCCCAGCACAAGGTAGTACCCGCTGCCGCCAAGCGTGGCCAGCCAGATACCGCCGACCAGCAATCCCGCGCCCACCAGAGCCAGTGCGATGGCGAACAGCTTCTGCAGCAGCTTCATGGGAACTCCGATCCGCAGGGCAGGGAACAGTTCCGGCAATGGTGTGTCGGCCGGTGTGGAGGGCGTGTCATGCTGCGATCGCTGCGCAGGTGACCGGTGCAGGCCTCAGCAGACACGGCCTCGCCTTTGATCCATGTGCCGGCAAGGGCGGTACCGCTTCCATCGGCGCTGCCACCGCCCCAACTGGAACAATGGCGCCGCAGCAGTGTTTCCGCCACGGCGCCGTTTTCAACCTCCTGTCCGCGACACGTCCGTGTCCGGGATGGAGCGGAATTTCCGCTCCTTCAAGGCGCGGTCAAGCGGCCTCCTTCGCCGCCAACTGGCGCAGTACGTACTGCAGCAGGCCGCCATTGCGGAAGTATTCGACCTCTTTGGGCGTGAGCAGCAGCACCGTGGCAGTGAAGATCTTGCGGGTGCCATCGGCCCGGGTGGCGGTGACCGTGGCGGTCCTGGCCTTGCCGTCGTCCAGACCGGTAATATCAAAGGTCTCGGTGCCGTCCAGTCCCAGCGACGTGGCGCTTTCGCCCTCGCGGAACTGCAGCGGCAATACGCCCATGCCGACCAGATTGGAGCGGTGGATGCGTTCGAAGCTCTCGGCGATCACCGCCTTCACCCCCAGCAGGTTGGTGCCCTTGGCCGCCCAGTCGCGCGAGGAGCCGGTGCCGTACTCCTTGCCGGCGATCACCACCAGCGGCACGCCGGCGGCCTTGTATTTCATCGCCGCGTCGTAGATGGGCATTTTTTCCGGCGGGGTGCTGCCGAAATACAGCGTGTTGCCGCCTTCCTCGCCATTGAAGAAGCGGTTCTTGATGCGGATGTTGGCGAAGGTGCCGCGCACCATCACATCGTCGTTGCCGCGGCGGCTGCCGTAGCTGTTGAAGTCGGCCGGCTGCACGCCGCGCGACTGCAGGAAACGGCCGGCCGGCGAATCGGCCTTGATGTTGCCGGCCGGAGAGATGTGGTCGGTGGTGATCGAGTCGCCGAACAGGCCCAGCACGCGTGCGCCGTGGATATCGGCAATCGTGCCGACCTGCATGGTCATGCCGTCGAAATAGGGCGGGTTCTTGATGTAGGTGGAGGAACTGTCCCAGTCGTAGATTTCACCCTCCGGCGAGGCCATCGCGTTCCAGCGGCTGTCCCCCTTGAACACGTCGGCGTAGTTTTGCGCGAACAGCTCCGGGCCGACGGTGGCGGCGATGGTGTCGCCGATCTCCTTGTTGCTGGGCCAGATGTCGCGCAGGTAGACGTCGTTGCCGTCGCGGTCCTTGCCCAAGGGCTCGCGGGTGAGGTCGATGTCGACGGTGCCGGCAATGGCGTAGGCGACCACCAGCGGCGGGGAGGCCAGGTAGTTCATCTTCACCTCGGCGTGGATGCGGCCCTCGAAGTTGCGGTTGCCCGACAGTACCGAGGCCACGGCCAGATCGTTGGCGGCGATGCCCCTGGAGACCGCATCGGGCAGCGGCCCGGAGTTGCCGATACAGGTGGTGCAGCCATAACCGACCACATAGAAGCCGAGCGCTTCCAGGTCATCCATCACCCCTGCTTTCTTCAGGTAGTCGGTGACCACCAGCGAACCCGGGCCGAGCGAGGTCTTCACCCACGGTGCGGCCTTCAGGCCCTTGGCTACCGCATTGCGCGCGAGCAGACCGGCACCCAGCATCACCGCCGGGTTGGAGGTGTTGGTGCAGGAGGTGATGGCGGCGATCACCACCGAGCCGTCACACAGATGGTGTTCGCCGTCGTCGAGGGTGATCTTCGATACCGGCTTGGCTGCCAGATGAGTGGCCTGCGGCTGGTCGCCCCCCTCGGCGGCCAGTTCCTGTACCGCGCAACCGGTCTTGCGGTGGGCGACGAAGCCGGTGACGTTGCTGTTGAAGTTCTGCTTCATGTCCTCCAGCAGCACGCGGTCCTGCGGGCGCTTGGGGCCGGCCAGCGACGGCTTGACCGTGGCCATGTCCAGCTCGACCACCGAGGAGTAGCTGGCTTCGGGCTGACCCGGCTCGTGCCACAGGCCCTGGACCTTGGCGTAGGCCTCCACCAGTGCTATCTGCGCCTCGCTGCGGCCGGACAGGCGCAGGTAGCGGATGGCCTCGGCATCGACCGGGAAGATGCCGCAGGTGGCGCCGTATTCGGGCGACATGTTGCCGATGGTGGCGCGGTCGGCCAGCGGCAGGTGCTGCAGGCCGTCACCGAAGAATTCGACGAACTTCCCGACCACGCCGTGCTGGCGCAGCATCTGGGTGACGGTCAGCACCAGGTCGGTGGCGGTCGCGCCTTCGGGTAGCCGGCCGCTGAGTTTGAAGCCGACCACCTGCGGGATCAGCATCGAGGAGGGCTGGCCCAGCATCGCCGCTTCGGCTTCGATACCGCCTACGCCCCAGCCGAGCACGCCGATGCCGTTGATCATGGTGGTGTGGCTGTCGGTGCCGAACACGGTGTCCGGGAAGGCCCAGGTCTGGCCGTCGATCTCGCACTCCATCACCACGCGCGCCAGATGCTCCAGGTTCACCTGATGGACGATGCCGGTGTTGGGCGGGACCACCTTGAAGTTGCCGAATGCGTTCTGGCCCCAGCGCAGGAAGCTGTAGCGCTCGCGGTTGCGCTCGAACTCGATCTTGCCGTTGAGGTCCAGCGCATCGGGACGGCCGAACACGTCCACCTGCACCGAGTGGTCGATCACCAGTTCCGAGGGAATCTGCGGATTGATCTGCCCGGCGCGGCCGCCCAGCCTGACCACCGCATCGCGCATTGCCGCCAGGTCGACCACGCAGGGCACGCCGGTGAAATCCTGCAGCACCACGCGCGCCGGCATGAAGGCGATCTCGGTGGCCGGCTCGGCTGCGGGATTCCACCTCGCCACCGCCTCGATGTGTTCCGGGCCGACGGTATGGCCGCCATCCTCATGCCGGAGCAGGTTCTCCAGCAGGATTTTCATCGAATAGGGCAGGCGGGAAATGTCGAACTTCTGGCCGAGCCTGGGCAGGCTGCAGTAGGTGTACTGCCGGCCACCAACGTCCAGTTGGCTGCGGGTGGAGAAGGAATCGTTCATACGGCTTTGCTCCTCTTCTTACAGATGGCTGGCGGCGACCGTGGGGTGTCGCGCGTGCTTTCCGGGCTGGCTCTGGCGGGGACGCCGTTCCGAGTATGGACGCGGTATCCGGCGGCGGCCATGTCATGGGTTCAGTCTAGGCAGCGGTTTGTTGCGCTTTTGTAATGGGGCCGCTGACTCAGGCCGCAGGGAGTGGTTCGGGAAGACCGGGGCGGGTTTGGGTATGCCGCTGCGGGTATGTATAATTCATGCATACTTCGCTGGAGGTCCCATGGAAGCCACCGTTGCCGAACGCGGACAGATCACCCTGCCCAAGGCCGTGCGTGATGCATTGGGCCTGACCAAGGGCACGCTGCTGAAGGTCGAACTGGACGGCAGCCGCATCATCCTGCGCAAGAGTGTGGACGACGCCATCTCCCGCGCGCGCGGCAAGTTCGCGCTGGACGGTTTCGAATCGGCCGAGCAGGCCGTGCATACCGTCCGTGACGAGACCGGCGAGGCATGATCGCCGTCGACTCCCCGGTCCTGATCGAGCTGCTCAGCGACGGCCCGCGCGCCGATGCGGTGGAAGCCTGCCTGCGGCAGGCGCTGGTCGGTGGCCGGGTGGTCGTATGCGGCACCACGCTGGCCGAGATCTGTGCCTCGCTGCGCGGCGGCGCCGAGGTGCAGGAGGCGCTGGAGGAAATGGGCGTCCATTTCAACGCGCTGGAAGCCAAATCCGCGTTGCGCGCCGGCGAGATGCACCGCCGCCACCGCCAGCGCAGCGGTGACACCCGCCGCATCGACGATTTCATGGTCGGCGCCCATGCGCTGCTGCAATGCGACGGCCTGATCACCTGGAACGACACGTTTTATCGCGATTACTTCAAGGGCTTGAAGCTGATCGTGCCGCAAGCCTGAGCCCACCCATTCTCAAACCGTACCCCCGGGAGTTGTCATGTTGGAAGCCTATCGCCACCACGTAGCCGAGCGCGCCGCGCTTGGCATCCCGCCGCTGCCGCTAACTGCACAGCAGACGGCCGATGTCATCGAGCTGCTGAAGAATCCGCCGGCCGGTGAGGCCGAGTTCCTGGTCGAGCTGATCACCCACCGCGTGCCGGCCGGTGTCGACGACGCCGCCAAGGTCAAGGCTTCGTACCTGGCCGCCATCGCCTTCGGTACCGAAAAGAACGCGCTGATCAGCCGCGCGCGCGCCACCGAACTGCTGGGCACCATGCTGGGCGGTTACAACGTCGCCCCGCTGATCCAGCTGCTGGACGACGCCGAAGTCGGCACCATCGCCGCGGACGGTCTGAAGAAGACCCTGCTGGTGTTCGATGCCTTCCACGACGTGCAGGAAAAGGCCAAGGCCGGCAACGCCAACGCCCAGGGCGTGATGCAGAGCTGGGCCGACGCCGAGTGGTTCACCTCCAACCCGGAAGTGCCGCAGAGCCTGACCGTCACCGTGTTCAAGGTGCCGGGCGAGACCAACACCGACGACCTGTCACCGGCCCCGGATGCCACCACCCGCCCGGACATTCCGATGCACGCGCTGGCGATGCTGAAGAACAAGCGCGACGATGCGCCGTTCGTGCCGGAAGAAGACGGCAAGCGCGGCCCGATCCAGGAAATCCTGTCGCTGAAGGACAAGGGCAACCTGGTCGCCTATGTTGGTGACGTGGTCGGTACCGGTTCCTCGCGCAAGTCGGCCACCAACAGCGTGCTGTGGTGGACCGGTGACGACATCCCGTTCATCCCGAACAAGCGTGCCGGTGGCGTCTGCCTGGGTTCGAAGATCGCGCCGATCTTCTACAACACCATGGAAGATGCCGGCGCGCTGCCGATCGAGCTGGACGTGTCGCAGATGAACCACGGCGACGTGGTCGAGCTGCGTCCATACGAAGGCAAGGCGCTGAAGAACGGCGAAGTGATCGCCGAATTCCAGGTCAAGAGCGACGTGCTGTTTGACGAAGTGCGCGCCGGTGGCCGCATCCCGTTGATCATCGGCCGCGGCCTGACCGCCAAGGCGCGCGAAGCGCTGGGTCTGCCGGTCACCGATCTGTTCCGCCAGCCCACCGCCCCGGTCGACACCGGCAAGGGCTTCAGCCTGGCGCAGAAGATGGTGGGCCGCGCCTGCGGTCTGCCGGAAGGCCAGGGCGTGCGCCCGGGTGCCTACTGCGAACCGAAGATGACCACCGTCGGCTCGCAGGACACCACCGGCCCGATGACCCGTGACGAGCTGAAGGACCTGGCCTGCCTGGGCTTCTCGGCCGACCTGGTGATGCAGTCGTTCTGCCATACCGCCGCCTATCCGAAGCCGGTGGATGTGAAGACCCACCACACCCTGCCGGAATTCATCTCCACCCGTGGCGGCATCTCGCTGCGTCCGGGTGACGGCATCATCCACTCGTGGTTGAACCGCATGCTGCTGCCCGACACCGTCGGCACCGGTGGCGATTCGCACACCCGTTTCCCGATCGGCATTTCCTTCCCGGCCGGTTCCGGCCTGGTGGCTTTCGCCGCCGCCACCGGCGTGATGCCGCTGGATATGCCCGAGTCGGTGCTGGTACGCTTCAAGGGCAAGATGCAGCCGGGCGTGACCCTGCGTGATCTGGTCCACGCCATTCCGCTGTACGCGATCAAGCAGGGCCTGCTGACCGTTGCCAAGCAGGGCAAGAAGAACATCTTCTCCGGCCGCATCCTCGAGATCGAAGGTCTGTCGGACCTGAAGATCGAGCAGGCTTTCGAACTGGCCGATGCCTCGGCCGAGCGTTCGGCTGCCGGTTGTGCAGTCAAGCTGGACAAGGCGCCGATCATCGAATACCTCAACAGCAACATCACCCTGCTGAAGTGGATGATCGCCGAGGGTTACGCCGATGCCCGCACCCTGGCGCGCCGCATCGAGAAGATGGAACAGTGGCTGGCCGACCCGCAGCTGCTGGAAGCCGATGCCGACGCCGAGTACGCCGCGGTCATCGAGATCGACCTGGCCGAGATCGTCGAGCCGATCGTGTGCTGCCCGAACGATCCGGACGATGCCAAGACCCTGTCGGACGTGGCCGGTGCGCAGATCGATGAAGTGTTCATCGGTTCGTGCATGACCAACATCGGTCACTTCCGTGCCGCCGCCAAGCTGCTGGAAGGCAAGCGCGACATCCCGACCCGTCTGTGGATCGCGCCGCCGACCAAGATGGATGCCGCCGAGCTGACCAAGGAAGGCCACTACGGCACCTTCGGCGCCGCTGGCGCACGCATGGAAATGCCGGGCTGCTCGCTGTGCATGGGCAACCAGGCGCAGATCCGCGAAGGCTCCACTGCGATGTCGACCTCGACCCGCAACTTCCCCAACCGCCTGGGCCGCAACACCAACGTGTACCTGGGTTCGGCCGAGCTGGCCGCGATCTGCTCGCGTCTGGGCCGCATCCCCAGCCGTGAGGAGTACATGGAAGCGGCCGGCGTGCTGGCCGGTGCCGGTGATTCGATCTACCGCTACATGAACTTCGACCAGATCCAGGAGTACCAGGACGTGGCCGATACCGTCACCGCCTGAAAGTGATGGTTGCGTAACAGCGGAAAGCCCGGCAATCGCCGGGCTTTCTTTTTGTCCGTGCACCGATATCGCAGCGGCTGTGCAGATGGATCTTCAGGGCGTTACGAGCGAGCTCAGGTGCTGCTCCAGCCAGTGTTCCAGCGCCGCCACCGGCAGGGCCGGGGAGAACAGGAAGCCTTGCAGCAGATCGCAGCCCTGGCCGGTGAGGAAGCGCCGCTGGCCTTCGGTTTCCACCCCTTCGGCGACCACCTGCTTGCCGAGGTTCTCGCCGATGCGCAGCACCGAGGTGATCAGCGAACGGGCGCTCTCGCTGTGCTCGATGTCCTGGACGAAGCTGCGGTCCAGCTTGAGTTCGCTGATCGGCAGGCGGTGCAGCTGGCTGAGGCTGGAATAGCCGGTGCCGAAGTCGTCCAGCGACAGGCAGAATCCCAGCGCATGCACGTCATCGAGGTTCTTCAGGGCGTGGGCATGGGCCGAGAGCATCAGGCTTTCGGTGATTTCCAGTACCAGGTCGGCAGGGGTGATGCCGAACTCACCGAGCAGTTCACGCAGCTGGCGCGGCAGGGCAGGGTTGTCGAAATTGCTGGCCGACAGGTTCACCGAGACCCGGGGGATCCGTATGCCGTTGCGACGCCAGCGTGCGATATCGCTGCACGCCTGGCGCAGCAGCCGCAGGCTGAGCTCATCCATCAGCCCGCATTCCTCGGCCAGTGGAATGAAGCGCGCGGGCGGGATGCTGCCCATCTGCGGGTGTTCCCAGCGCAGCAGTGCTTCCACGCCCAGCAGGCGCAGGGTGCGACTGCACAGCTGCGGCTGGTAATGCAGGCACAGCTCGTCGTTGCCCAAGGCGTTGCGCAGTGCCGCTTCCATCACCACGCGCTCTTGGGCGACGCGATTCATCTCCAGGCTGAAGAAGCGGAAGCTGCCGCCCCCTTCATCCTTGGCACGGTACATTGCCAGATCGGCATGGCGCAGCAGGGTGTCGATATCCCGTCCATCCACCGGGTACATCGCCACGCCGATGCTGGCAGAGGTGTGGACGCTGATCTGGCCGACATACAGCGGCGCGGCGATGGCCGCCAGCAGACGCTCGCACAGAGCGGCGGCCTGCACCGCGCTGCAGGCGGGCAACAGCAGCAGGAATTCGTCGCCGACCTGGCGGCCGAGCAGGGCACCGGGACCGGCGAGGGCGGCCAGGCGCTGCGCCATGTCCCGCAGCAGGTCATCACCGGCGGAGTGCCCCTGGGTCTCGTTGATACGCTTGAAGCGGTCCAGATTGATGAACAGCGCCGCCACCTGCTGGCCCAGATGCTGGGCACTGGCCAGCAGCTGCTCGGCACGGGCGCTGAACATCACCCGGTTGGGCAGGCCGGTCAACGCGTCGTAGAACGCCAGCTGATGCACGCGCTGGCGGATCTGTTCACGCTCCAGTGCCAGCAGGCACAGGTGGAGGGACAATTCGACCAGGGCGCGATGCCACGGTGCCGGTTCGCGAGGCTCGCGGTAGTGGAAGGTGAGCGCGCCCAATACCTGGCCGGTACCGGAGCGGATCGGGTTGGACCAGCAGGCACGCAACCCGGCCGTCAGCAGTTCACCGCTGTGGGGCGCGCACAGTGGATCGGTGGCGATATCGGCGACGATGACCGGCCGGTTGCGGCACACCGCCGCGCCACTGGCACCGCCCTTGAGGCTGACGGGCTGGCCGTCCAGATAGTCCACCAGACTGGCGGGCAAGCCCGGTGCGGCGACCAGACGCAGGGTGTGCCCGGCATCGACGCGATGGACCGAGCTCACCACGCCGGGGGCGACACGCTCGATCTCGCGGCAGATCAGGGCCATGGTCTCGGCCAGCGGGACATCGCGGACCAGTGCATCAAGCACCTTGTTCTGCAGGACTTCATGGGTCTTGGCCGCGGTGATGTCGGTCAGGACGTTGATGAAGCAGTCGATGCCGCCATCGGCGGCCGGTACCGGCGTGGCGACCACCGATACCCATAGCGGGCTGCCATCACGCCGGTAGCCGAGCAGGTCGGCGCGGTGGGGTTGGCCGTTGCGGTGCTGTTCGCCGAGATGATGGATTGTCTCCGGATCGGTATGCGGGCCGGACAGCAGGTCCTGCGGCCGTTGCCCGCGGGCTTCCTCCATGCTGTAGCCGAACATGCGGAAGAACCCGCTGTTGCTGTACTGGATGATGGCGTTGCGATCGCACAGCAGGATGGTGTTGGCGCTGTGGTCCAGTGCCAGCGCCAGCCGCTGCGCATCCACCCGCTGCACGGCCGGCGTGGCGTTGACTGGATATGCCGGCGGCGCAGGAATCGCCGACGCTTTTCCGGGAGGAGTGACGATGTGGCCGGCACAGGGTTCGTGCATGGGTTATCCGGGCTGGGAAAGCGTGATGAGGCGGTGGGCGATCTGTTCCAGTGGCAGTGTTTCTTCCGCCGCTCCCAGGCGGATCGCGCTGCCGGGCATTCCCCAGACCACGCTGCTGGCTTCGTCCTGCACCAGCGTGTGGGCGCCGGCCTGCTTCATTTCAAGCAGGCCACGTGCACCATCGTCGCCCATTCCCGTAAGAATGACACCGATGGCATTGGCACCGGCGGCGACGGCGACCGAGCGGAACAACACATCCACGGCGGGCTTGTGGCGGTTGACCGGGGCCGAGTCATCGATGCGGCAACGCCAGCGTGCACCGTCGCGGATGATACGCAGGTGGCGGCCACCGGGGGGCAGGTAGGCATGGCCGGGCAGCACCGCTTCGCCGTCGCCGGCCTCACGCACCGACATCGCCGAATGACGGTCCAGGCGTTCGGCAAAGGCGGTGCTGAAGCTGGCCGGCAGGTGCTGGGTCATCACGATCGCCGGCGCATCGGCCGGCATGCCTTCCAGTACCACGCGCAGGGCCTCGGTGCCTCCGGCCGAGGCGCCGATGGCGATCAACCGGTCGGTGGTGCGGAATCGCATCGAGGCCGGTGCACGGACCTGTCCTGCAAGACGCTGGCTGGGCGCGGCCGGGCTGCTGATCGCGCGTACCCGCGAGCGGGCCGCCATGCGTACCTTGCTGCACAGCTCCTCGGCATAGGCCTGCAGTCCGTGGGCGACATCGATCTTGGGCTTGGCGACGAACTCCACCGCTCCCAGCGCCAGTGCCTGCAGGGTGGCGTCGGCACCATGCTCGGTCAGCGAGGACACCATCACCACCGGCAGCGGGTGCAGCCGCATCAGGTTTTCAAGGAACGCCAGCCCGTCCATGCGCGGCATTTCCACATCCAGCGTCAGCACATCCGGCCTCAGGCGCTTGATCTTCTCGCGCGCCAGCAGCGGGTCGGCGGCGGTGCCGACCACCTCGATGCCCGGGTCGGCGGAGAGGATTTCCGACAGCAGCTGCCGCACCAGCGCGGAGTCGTCGATGATCAGGACGCGGCAGGGCGCTGCGGGCATCATTCAAACAACTCCACGCCGCCACTGACCGGGGTGCGCGACAGCTGCGCGCGGACCGCCGACTCGGTGGCGGCCACGGCGGCGGCATCGTCATGCGCATGCGGCAGGCGCTGCACCACCACCCGGCCGGTGGGCGGGAAGAACCAGATCTTGCGCGGATGGATGCCGCACAGGTCTTCGGCCACGATCGGGATGTGTTCGGCCTGCAGGTACTGGCGGACGAATTCCGCATTGCGCGTGCCGACCGGGTTGCTGGTGAAGCCCTTGAGCACGTTGGCACCACCGAAGACCTTGGCCTCCAGCCGCTTGCGGTGGGCGCCGCGCTTGAGCAGGTCGTTGATCAGCAGTTCCATCGCATAGCTGCCGTAGCGTGCCGGTGCGCCATCACTGGCTGTGCCTTCCGGCAGCAGGAAGTGGTTCATGCCGCCGATGCCGAGGATCGGGTCGCGGATGCAGGCGGCCACGCACGAACCCAGCGTCGTGGTCAGTGCGGTATCGTCGTCGACCACCAGATACTGGGTCGGCAGCAGCTTGGCGGCGATGGTCTGGAAGCGGCTGTCGCGATAGCGCATCACGCCGTCGTCGGGAAGGGTGCGGGACTTCATCCACGGGCTCCTTGCGCACGCCGGTACAGGGTGCGGCCGCAGGGCTGGATCAGGTCCGCCGCATGCAGGTAGTTCTCCGAGTGGCCGGTATACAGCAGGCCGTCGTCGGCCAGATGCGGCACCAGCCGCGACAGGATGGTGCGCTGCGTCGGCTTGTCGAAATAGATCATCACGTTGCGGCAGAACAGTGCCTGGAACGGACCGCCGACGTCATAGCGCGGTGCCAGCAGGTTCAACGGGCGGAAGTCGATCAACGCGCGCAAGGCGGGCACCACCCGGCACTTGCCTTCGTTGGGGCCGCTGCCGCGCTGGAAATAGCGCCGCTTCACTGCGATATCCAGGGCGGCGATGCGTTCGAGCGGATAAACCCCCTGCGCCGCGGTCGCCAGCACCTGGGTATCCACGTCGGTGGCGAGAATCCGCACCGGCGGGGTCAGGGTGCCGAAGGCCTCGCAGGCGGTGATGGCGATCGAGTAGGGCTCCTCGCCGGTGGAGGCCGCGCACGACCACAGGTTCAAAGGCGCCTGCGCAGCATGCGCCTGCAGTTCTCCGTGCAGGCGCTCGAAGTGGTGCGGTTCGCGGAAAAACGAGGTGAGGTTGGTGGTCAGCGCGTTGATGAACGCCTGCCACTCGTCGCCGCCGTCACGCTCCAGCTGGTCCAGATAGTCCTTGAAGCTGCGCAGCCCCAGCACCCGCAGGCGGCGTGACAGACGGCCGTAGACCATGTCGCGCTTGGCCGGCGCCAGGGAAATGCCGGCCTGCTGGTGGATCAGCTCGCAGACGCGGCGGAAGTCGCGGTCGTTGAACTCGAAGTCGCGTCCCCCGGGAGTGTGCTGCTCTGGCTTGTGGCTGGATTGCATCGGGATACCGGAACGAAGTGGCGGGATGTGCGGCGTGGTGCGATCAATCAGGCCGGGCGGCGTTGCAAGCTGGTTCTCAGCACGCGGATTGCGCCGACGGTTTTCTGGGTGCAGTCACTGAACGTGCCGTCGAGCAGGCGCGCGGCCTGTTCGCGTTGGCCGTCGTCGCTGTGGCGGATGATCTGGCCGGCGCATTGGTGGAAAGCGGCGTGGTGTTGCTTGAGGTTCTCGTATTCGGGCATGCCGGCGAGGTTGCGGCCCTTGCCGTGGATCCACTTGCCCATCTGGCAAAGGTGGTCCTGGCAGGCTTCGTCGGCATTGATGGGTTGGCCGCCGCCGGCCAGGTATTCCTTCAGGCGCAGCTTCCATTTCAGGTGGGCTTCGATCATTTCCTCGAAGGAGGCGATGTCGCGGCCTTCCGCTGCAACGGCCTGTGCCCGCGCCGGGGCAATGCTTGCCTTGGGCTTGGCGGCTTCCAGCCGGAACACCGCCACGGCTTCGGCCAGCTGGTTGGCCTGCTCCTCCATCGAACGCGCGGCGGCGGTGGCTTCCTCGACCAGCGCGGCGTTCTGCTGGGTGGTTTCGTCCATCTGCATCACGGTCTGGTTGACCTGCTCGATGCCGGTGCTCTGTTCCTGCGAGGCGGCGGAAATCTCGGCCATGATGTCGGTGACGCGCTGCACGCTGCTGACGATCTCGCCCATCGTGGTACCGGCCTGGTGCACCAACTGCGAACCTTCGGCGACCTTGCCGACCGAGTCTTCGATCAATTCCTTGATCTCCTTGGCCGCGCCGGCCGAGCGCTGCGCCAGGGTACGTACCTCCGAGGCGACCACCGCGAATCCGCGTCCCTGCTCACCAGCACGGGCGGCTTCCACTGCGGCATTGAGGGCGAGGATGTTGGTCTGGAAGGCGATACCATCGATGACCGACAGGATCTCGGCGATCTTCTTCGACGAAGCTTCGATGGCCGACATCGTGGTGACCACTTGCCCGACCACTTCACCGCCTTGCGAGGCCACGCCGTGCGCACCCTGCGCCAGCTGGTTGGCTTGCCGCGCGTGTTCGGCGTTCTGGCGCACGGTGGAGGTCAGTTCCTCCATCGAGGCGGCGGTTTCCTCCAGGTTGGCGGCCTGCTGTTCGGTGCGCTGCGACAGGTCCTGGTTGCCGGTGGCGATCTCGCTGGCGGCCAGGTTGATGCTGGCGGCCGCGTGCTGGATGCGTCCGATGATGCCGGTCAGCTGGCTGATGGTGGCATTGGCGTCGTCACGCATGGTGGCAAACACGCCGTGGTGTTCACCATCCATCGTACGGGTCAGGTCGCCTTCGGCAATGGCATGGAACACCTCGCAGATCTGCGCCAGGTTGCTGTCGCTGACCTGCATCATCGCGTTGAGGTTGTCGATCATCTGCCGGAAGTCGTGCTCGAAGCGTCCGGCATCGCCGCGCTGGCTGAAATCGCCCGCCGCAGCAGCCATGCCCAGCCGCTGGATTTCCGCATTGATCGCGCTCAGGTTGGCCTTGGTCGCATCCATGGTCGCGGTCAGGACGGCCTTCTCGCCGGGCAGACGTTCCATGTCACTGCGCAGATCGCCCACCGAATACTCCTGCATGATCTGCATCGCGCTGCCGATCGCTGCAAGATGCGAAGCCACCAGCGCATTGGTGTCACGCACCATGCGCCCGTAATCACCCGGGAACCGGCTGTCATCCATGCGGTAGCTGATCGCACCGGCATCGTGCTGGCTGGCCATTTCACGTTGTGCCGCCATTACCGCCTGCAACTGCTGCTGCATGCGGCGCATGCTTTCCAGCAACTGTCCGGATTCGTCGCGTGGCTGCGCCGCAATCGCGCTGTCCAGCTTTCCGTGGGCGATGGCGTCGGCCACCGCGGTGGCGCCACGCAGCGGCACCACGATGTGGTTGCCGATGGTCCAGCTCAGCCCGATCACCAGCAGCACCAGCAGGCCGCCGCTGACGGTCATCACCGCGGTGAAGGCCAGAGCCTGCTGCTGAAGATCCTGCAGATAGGTGCCGGTGGACATCACCCATCCCCAAGGCTGGAAGCTCTGCGCATAGGACACCCGCGGCAACGGCTTGTCGCTGTCGGGCAGCTTGGAGTTGTAGGTGACATAGCCGCCACCCGCGCGCGCAACCGCGACCTGTTCGGCGTAGTGCTTTCTGCCGGTGCCGTCATCGAACTGGTCCAGGTCCATGCCCGCCCGGTCACGCCGGAACGGATGCATGATCATGGTGTTGTCCAGGCTGTAGATCGTGTAGTTGACCTTGCCGGTTTCCGCACGCATCCCAGCGAGGGTTTCGATGGCCAGCGCCTGGGCCTGCCCGAGTTCCAGCGTGCCGGCCTTCACCTGTGCGTCGTAATGCGCCAGCACGCTGTTGCCCAGCTCGGCCTGGCTCTTGATGGTCTGCATGCGGGTGTCATACAGATCCAGGTACTGCATGCGTGCGGCAATGATCGACAGTGCGATCACCCCCAGCGCGATCAGTGCCGTCAACAGGTTCAGCTTGCGCCGGACCGAGATGTTGGAAATGTAGCTGGACCAGAGTTTGACGATGTTCATGCAGTCTTCGGGAGCTGAAGGGTAGGGCGGCAATCGGTGTTCGCGTAAACACGCATCGCACTGCTGTTATCGGCCGCAAGACCGATTCATTGAGCGAATGAAAAAGCCCCGGCAGGGAAGTGCCGGGGCCTGGGATGCACTGCAGGTGTTGTCAGAATTCCTGCCAGTCCGACTCGGCCAGTTCGGCCACCGCCACGCGTGATGCCCTTGCGCGGGGGGCGGCGGGCTCTGCCTTGGTGACGGCAGGTGCTGCCCGGGGGGGGCGCGGGGCCGGCGCCGGAGTTGCGACGGGAGCGCTGGAGCTGTCATCGAAGCGGAACACGGCAACGACTTCGGCCAGGTGCACGGCCTGTTCCTCCATCGCGCGTGCGGCGGCGGTGGCTTCCTCCACCAGTGCGGCGTTCTGCTGGGTGGTTTCATCCATCTGCACCACCGTCTGGTTGACCTGTTCGATACCGGCGCTCTGCTCCTGCGAGGCGGCGGAAATCTCGGCCATGATGTCGGTGACGCGGCGTACCGAAGCGACAATCTCATCCATCGTGCTGCCGGCCTTGCGTACCAGCGCCGAACCGTCGGCGACCTTGCTCACCGAGTCGTCGATCAGCGTCTTGATCTCCTTGGCGGCACCGGCCGAGCGCTGCGCCAGGGTACGTACCTCCGAGGCGACCACCGCGAATCCGCGTCCCTGCTCACCAGCACGGGCGGCTTCCACTGCGGCATTGAGGGCGAGGATGTTGGTCTGGAAGGCGATACCATCGATGACCGACAGGATCTCGGCGATCTTCTTCGACGACTGCTCGATCTGGCTCATGGTGGTCACCACCTGGCCGACCACTTCGCCACCCTGCGAGGCCACCGCGGCGGCGCCGATGGCGAGCTGGTTGGCCTGGCGTGCCGAGTCGGCGTTCTGGCGTACGGTGGAGGTGAGTTCCTCCATCGATGCCGCGGTTTCCTCCAGGTTGGCCGCCTGCTGCTCGGTGCGACGCGACAGATCGCTGTTGCCACTGGCGATTTCGGTGGCCGCCGAGTTGATCGACAGCGACGACTGCTTGATGCGGCTGACGATATCCGACAGCTGTCCGGTGGTGGCGTTGGCGTCATCGCGCATGGTGGCGAACACACCCTGGAAGTCGCCGTGCATGCGCACCGTCAGATCGCCCTGCGACAGGCCCGACAACAGCTGGGATATCTGCTCCAGGCTGCTGGCATTGGCATCAAGCAGACTGTTCAGCTGGCTGGCCAGCTGCAGGAAGAAGCCTTCCTTGCCATTGCTGTCGATACGCCCGCTCAGGTCACCGGCGGCGGCGGCCTCGATTACCCGCGCCACTTCCTTCTCGATCATCGCTTCGGTGGTACGGTCACGCCATTCGACGACATGACCCACCGCCACCCCGGCATCATCACGGATGACCGAGATGGTCTGCGCGAACTGGGCGGCACCGAATTGCATGTCACGCTTGAACACGCCCGTCTTGTCGAGCACCTCAAGGACCTTGCCCTCGACTTCACCGCGGTACTCCAGTGCGGTAAACGGCTGCCCGACCAGCGGCTTGCTGGCGTCGTAGTGGCTCAGTTCGCCGGCGAAGTCGTCGCTGTACTGCACCAGCTTATCCTGCAGGGCGCGATTGGCGTAGACGATTTCCAGATCGGTGTTGGTCAGATACACGCCGGTCGAGGAGTAGTCCAGTGCGGTGCGGATGCGCAGGTTCTCGGCGGCAACGGCGGCATCGCGCTCGATGCGTTCACGCAGGTCGCGCTGCATCCGCTGCATCGCCCGCAACAGGTCACCGACTTCATCGGCGCGCGAGGTGTCGATGCTGCCATCCAGCTTGCCGCTGGCGATCTCGTTGGCCACGTCCACCGCGCTGCGCATCGCGCCGACCAGCGAGCGGGCGAACAGCCATGCCAGCAGCAGGCCGGCGCCGATGCCGATCACCACCGTCAGCGCGGTCATCGCCGCCGAAGAGGTGTAGGTTGCGGCGGCGGCTTCAGCGGCGCTCTTGGCGCGGGTATTGGAGTCGTTTGACAGCGCGGCCAGCGATGCGGTGCTCTTGCGATGCAGGGTACGGGTTTCGCCGACGAAGGTGTCCACGGCGTCGTCTGGCAGCTCCAGCTCCAGCAGTTCGTTCACTGTGTCATAGGACGCCTTGGCGGCGGTCCAGTCGGCAACGAAGGTGTCGAACAGCTTGCGTCGTTCCGGGCTGTCGATCTGCTTGGAATAGCTGGCAATCGTGTCGTCAATGCGCTGGCGCAGATTGGCCGCACTGTTCCTGGCTTCCGTCTTGACCTCGTCGCTGGCACGCACCAGGCCCTGGTAGGACGCGTTGCGGTATTCGTTGACCATGCCGGACAGCTCGCCGGTGGTACGCAGGTCCACGACGCGTTTTTCAGCCAGAGTGGTGGTGACGTTGTCCAGAGAGCTCAGGCCGCGATAGGCGACGATGCCCTGGACCAGCATCACGAGCAGGACGATGCCGAAGGTGAGCATCAGCTTCGGCTTAAGTTTGAGGGAGTGGATCCACTGCATTGGGGCGAGATCTCCGATGACAAACACTGCCGGAGTGGCAGGGAGGCGATGTCGGCAGCCGTCAAGGACGGCTGCCGGAAACGCGGATTACTTGATGTTCGCCAGCTTCAGGCCCGACGGTGCGGTGACTTCGATCTCGGCGCGCGATGCATCACGCCGGATCTTGCCGATCACGCACACGGTCTTGCCTTCCAGGGTTTCCAGCGGGAAGTTGAACTTGTCGCGGTTGCTGCCGGCGATACGGGCGGAGAAGGCGTGGCGCGGGAATGCACCCCCCATGTGCAGGAAGGTGGGCTGGCCTTCGGAGCCTTCCGCATAGCGGGCCTTTTCCACTTTGCCGCAGACCATGCCGTCCTGGCCGGCAAAGCGGGCCGCATTTTCCGGCGGAATCATTTCGCCGCTGGCGGCCAGTGCGGTGCTGGAGGCGGCGGCCAGAACAACAGCCGAGAACAGCGGAATCATGTGCTTGTACATCGTTATCTCCGGAATGGCCTTGCAGGAAGCCCGGAAAGTCGGGCATGAATTCCCTATCGGCCGGCGGCAGTCGCGCTTGAGGGGAATGTATGGAAGTGAGGTGTGTTTCACGGATTCGCTTTTCAGGCGACCGGTGCTTCCACGGCGGCGGGCTGGCCGAGATCGGCGATGTCCAGCAGGGTTTCGATATCCAGCAGGATCAGCATCCGCTCATCGTGGGTGCCGATACCGGAGATCACGCGGGTATCGACTGCGGCACCGAATTCGGGGGTGGCGCGGATCTGCTCGGCGGCGAGCGGGATCACGTCCGAAACGCTGTCCACCACGATGCCGACCACGCGGTCTTCGACGTTGAGCACGATCATCACGGTGAAGGCGTCGTAGCGTGCTTCGTGAAGGTGCAGTTTCAGGCGCAGGTCGATCACCGGCACGATGGTGCCGCGCAGGTTGATGACGCCCTTGATGTAGTCCGGCGCGTCCGGAACGCGGGTAACGGCGTCATAGCCGCGGATTTCCTGCACTTTGAGGATATCCACGCCGTAGTGTTCGTTGCCGAGGGTGAAGCTGAGGAATTCACCGCCGGAGCTGGCGGCAGGGGAGCGGGTGTCGTTCATGGCGATTGGGAGTCCTGGCGGGTGCCGGTGCGGGCGGGGTACAGCACCGGTATCGGCGTCAGGCCGGCGGACTTTAGCGTTGGCGCTTACAGGTCGCCGTTCTGTCGTGCCTTGCGCTCGCGGTCGATACGGAAGATGTAGCGCTGGATCAGGGCGTCGGCGCCGCGCGGCAGATCCTCGAAACGCAGGCCCACGCGGCGTTGCTCGGTGCCGTTGGCCAGCTTCTGCAGGCGCTGGTTGCAGACAACCAGGGTGAGGGGAATCGAAGTGCCATCGGGAAGGCGCAGTTCGCTGCCACGGCAGGATTTCTGCAGTGGCAGCGGCGGGGTGTCACCGGGCAGCAGCAGGGCGATGCCGCTGGCGCTGATGTCCACCACCCGTACGGTTGCCGGTTCACCGGCGTCTTCCAGTCGCAATGTGCAGAGCGGCGAATCGGTGACGGGTGTTTCCAGACGATAGAAATCACGGCGCTGCAGGTGATGGATTTCTTCCGGAACGGTGGTGCGGAAGGCGCTGCGGCCCTGGTCGTCGACGCAGTGCACCTGCGGCAGCCGGAAGCGCACGGTGACCCTGTCCACCTGGGCAAAGCACAGCAACCAGGCGGCATTTCCGGCCTGGCGGTTGATGGCTGCCAGCGGACTGCCATCCAGCAGCAGGCTGTCCCCGTCCAGTTCCAGTATCGCGGTAGGGAAGGCGTGGCTGCCACCGTCCGGGTGGGCGCTGACGATGGCACGCTGGTCGATCAGGGCACGCAACAACAGCTGGATCTGGCGTGGATTGCGCACGCTGTAGCGCTCATCCACATACTGGTCGCTTTCGAAGGCCGGTGTATCGGGCGTTGTCGGATCGAGCTCGGGCATGATCGGGAAGCAGGTACCCAGAAGGTGGGCAGGTCGCAGCGGGATACTGCTGATCCGTGTTATCGGCCACATCCGCGTTTGCTTTAGCCCGTGCTCCGGAGACCCCGGATGCACGGGTGCGGAAGGCGGCCGCTATCGGTGGCGTCAGAACTCCTGCCAGTCGTCGTGTGCAGGTGATGCGCAGGGCGGGGCGACGGGAATCGCGCGCAGGACCGGACGGGGGCGGGGCGTTGCCGGCCGGGGCGCCTGTGCTGTGGATTGAAGGAATGAAGCCGCGTCCGCTTCTTCCAGCCGGAAGCGGGCTACCGCCTCGGTGAGCAGCTGTGCCTGCTCTTCCATCGCACGCGCGGCGGCGGTGGCTTCCTCCACCAGCGCGGCGTTCTGCTGGGTGGTCTCGTCCATCTGCACCACGGTCTGGTTGACCTGCTCGATGCCGGCGCTCTGCTCCTGCGATGCAGCGGAGATCTCGGCCATGATGCCCGTCACCCGCTGCACCGAGCTGACGATCTCGCCCATGGTGCTGCCGGCCTGATGCACCAGCGTCGAGCCTTCGGACACCTTTTCCACCGAGTCGTCGATCAGCTGCTTGATCTCCTTGGCGGCAGCGGCGCTGCGCTGGGCGAGCGTGCGAACCTCCGAGGCGACCACGGCAAAACCACGGCCCTGCTCACCGGCGCGGGCCGCTTCCACCGCCGCGTTCAACGCCAGGATGTTGGTCTGGAAGGCGATGCCGTCGATCACCGCGATGATGTCGGCAATCTTCTTCGACGATTGTTCGATCGCGCCCATGGTGTTCACCATCTGCGTGGCGACGTCGCCGCCCTGCGAGGCGATGGAGTGCGCGCCGATGGCGAGCTGGTTGGCCTGACGGGCGTGTTCGGCGTTCTGGCGCACGGTGGAGGTCAGCTCCTCCATCGAGGCGGCGGTCTCCTCCAGGTTGGCAGCCTGCTGCTCGGTGCGCCGCGACAGGTCCTGGTTGCCGCTGGCGATTTCATGTGCGGCCAGGTTGATGCTGGCGGCCGCTTTCTGGATGCCGCCGATGATGGTGGTCAGCTGCTCGACGGTGGTGTTGGCGTCATCACGCATGCGTGCGAACACGCCGTGATAGTCACCCTGCATGCGCCGGGTCAGGTCACCCTGCGAAAGCGCATGCAGCACCGCCGACACCTGTTCGACGCTGCCGGAGATGGCACCCAGCAGATCATTCATCTGTGCCGAGAGCGTGGCCAGAAAACCGGTCTTGTCGTCCATGGTGATGCGTCCGGACAGGTCGCCGCGAACAGCGGCGGCGATTATCGTGCTGACTTCCTCCTCGATACGCGCCTCGACCGTGCGGTCATCCCACTCCACCACATAGCCGACACAGCCGCCGTCGGGGGTGTTGATCGGATTGATGATCTGGCGCAGTGCATGGCCACCTACCTGGATCTGGGCGCGATGGGTGCCACGCAGTTCACCCAGCAGCTTGCGCTGGTGCGGCGGATGCTTGTGGAAGATGTCGATATTGCTGCCGATAAGGGTTTTCAGATCGAACTGCGGCAGGTCGCGGCGCATGTTCTGCTCGGCGGCGCCCAGCATCTCGAACAGCGGACGGTTGGCGTAGATGATGTTCAGATCGGCATCGGCGATCATCACCCGGGTGGCGATGTTGTCCAGCGCGGTGCGCAACCGCAGGTCATCGGCGGCACGGGCCTGGTCTTTCTCGCCGCGCGCCCGGAGCTGGAGGATCATCTCGCCAATGGCGGTATGCATCTGCCCGATCTCGTCGCGGCCATGGTGCTCGCCGGATATCTCCAGTTCGCCACGGGACACCGCCTGGATGGCGCGCAGTGCACTGGACAGCGGGCGCAGGATGGAACGGGCGATCAGCCAGCATGGCAGCAGGGCGGAGAGCAGCACCAGAATTCCAGCAAGGACCAGACTGCGGCTGAAACTTGCAGCACGGCTGGCGATCTCGTCGGTGTATTCGCCGCTGCCGATGATCCAGCCCCAGCGCTTGTGCAGGCCAACGTAGGAAATCTTCTGCACCGCGTCTTCGACGCCCGGCTTGGGCCAGGTGTAGTCGAGGAAGCCGCCACCTTTCTGGCCCAGCTTGACCATTTCGACAAAGATCTTCTTGCCGTCGGTGCTGGTGGTATCACTGAGGTCCTTGCCGTTGAGCGCGGTCTGGTAGGGATGCATCAGCATGGTGGGGTGCTCATCGTTCACCCACAGGTAGTCGCTGCCGTTGGCACTGCGCAGCGATTCGATCGCCACCAGCGCGCGTTGCCGGGCATCGGCCTCCTCCAGCTCTCCGGCATCGACCCGGTCGGCATAGCGGTTGGCCAATGTGATGGCCGCTTCCACCCGGGTATGCAGGGCCTTGCGTTCGTTCTGGATCAACTCGTCGTAGTTGCGCTTGGCGGTGATCACGCACAGGGCGATGATGCCCGCTGCGAGAATGCCCAGCATCAGCAGGAATTTCCGCTGCAAAGGCAGGTCGCCGAACACGCGCGACAATGGACGGGCACTCATCAGGTTGCTTCCTTTTACGGTTTGCTCTGGGACCGGCCGGAGGGGAGGAATTGCCGGTGTTCCTGCAACTATCGGCATTCCGGCGGATTTCTGAAGGTGCTGGGTCGGTGCTGCTCCCGGTCCGCGTGGACTGGAGCAGCATCCGGGGCTCAGAATTCCTGCCAGTCGCCAGCGTCGGCCGTGACGGCTTCGAAGCGGGCGGGCTTGCGTGCGGCCGGGGCGGTGGCCTTGCTCACAGGCACGGCAGCGATGAGCGGCCTGCCCGGCAGTGGCGCGGTCTTCGGTGCAGCAGGTTGAGCGGCTTGCAGCCGGAACAGTGCAACCGCCTCACCCAGCGCGTGTGCCTGGCCTTCCATCGCGCGTGCGGCGGCGGTGGCCTCCTCCACCAGCGCGGCGTTCTGCTGAGTGGTCTCGTCCATCTGCATCACGGTCTGGTTGACCTGCTCGATACCCGCGCTCTGCTCCTGCGAGGCGGCGGAGATCTCGGCCATGATGTCGGTTACCCGCTGCACCGAGCTGACGATCTCGCCCATGGTGGTGCCGGCCTGGTTGACCAGGGTGGAACCCTCGCTGACCCGTTCCACCGAATCCTCGATCAGTTCCTTGATCTCCTTGGCGGCAGCGGCGCTGCGCTGGGCGAGGGTACGTACCTCGGAGGCGACCACGGCAAAACCACGGCCCTGTTCGCCGGCGCGGGCCGCTTCCACCGCGGCGTTCAACGCCAGGATGTTGGTCTGGAAGGCGATGCCGTCGATCACCGCGATGATGTCGGCGATCTTTTTCGACGACTGCTCGATCGCGCCCATGGTGTTCACCATCTGCGTGGCGACGTCGCCGCCCTGCGAGGCGATGGCGTGCGCGCCGATGGCGAGCTGGTTGGCCTGACGGGCGTGTTCGGCGTTCTGGCGCACGGTGGAGGTCAGTTCCTCCATCGAGGCGGCGGTTTCCTCCAGATTGGCGGCCTGTTGCTCGGTACGCCGCGACAGGTCCTGGTTGCCGCTGGCGATCTCGCTGGCGGCGAGGTTGATGCTGGTCGCCGCATGCTGGATGCCGCCGACGATGTCGGTCAGCCGTGCCACGGTGGTATTGGCATCATCACGCATGCGGGCGAAGACACCATTGAAATCACCTTCCATCTGCTGGCTCAGGTCGCCCTTGGCAATGGAGTGCAACAAGGAAGAAATCTGCTCGAGGTTGCCATCGGTGGTTTCCATCAGCAGGTTCAAGCCGGCGACCATGGCGCGAAAGTCATACTGGTAGCGCCCCACATCACCGCGCTGGCTGAAATCACCGGCGGCAGCGGCCGAGGTCAGGCGTTTTATTTCGCTATTGATCGCTGACAGGCTGGCCTTGGTCGCATCCATGGCCTCGGTAATGGCTGCCTTCTCACCTGGCAGTCGATCCATATCCACGGAAAGATCGCCGGAAGCGTAACCGCGCATCACTTCCACAATCCGCATTTTCACTGCGATATGTTGTGCGACCAGAGTGTTGGCTTCGTGCACCATCTGGCCGTAGTCGCCAGGGAAGCGCGATTCATCGATGCGGAAGCTGATCTGGCCTTCCTCATGACGGCGGGTCATCTCGCCCTGTGCGCTGATCACCGCATGCAACTGCGTCTGCATGCGCAGCATGGCATTGAGCAAGGTGCCCAGTTCGTCGTCGCGCTCATGCTGGATGCGGTTGTCCAGGCGGCCGTTGGCAATGGCATTCGAGACGTTTACCGCCTCATCCAATGGCCTGAATACCAGCTTGTGCAACAGCAGGAACAGCGCGCCGCACAGGACCAGGGCGGCGATCACGCCGACGATGATGATGGTCCACAGCAGGCTGCGTGCCTGCTGCATCAACAGCGCGCGCGGGACCACCACGCCCAGCGCGAAGGCCTGCTCGGAGTCGCCGATCTTCAAGGGCGCATAAGCCTCGACCACGTTTTCACCGAGTTCCTTGTTGTAGGCCTCGATGAACACCGTGTTGCCCTTGGCCACATCGGCCAGGATCGCGCGGGTACCGGCATCGTCCAGAATGCTGCCGACACGGCTTGCGACCGGATCGGCCACGATCATGCCGCCCGGGGAAAGCAGGCGTACATGGCCGCTCTGCATCGGCTTCAGCTGGCTGAGGCGTTGCTGCAGAGATTCCAGTGCGAAATCCACCGTCACCACGCCGAGGTAGTGGTCATTCTCGAGGATCGGTGTGGCCAGGGTGGTCATCAGCACGTCGCGGTCGCCGAGCTGGTAGGAAAAGGGCTCGATCACCAGCGGCTTTTTGAGTTGGCGCGGCAGCAGGTACCAGTCGCCATCACCGGCGACCTCATAGCTATGCAATACCTCACGCACCAGCGCGCCGTCCTGGCGTGCCCAGTAGCTCATGAAGCGGCCGCTGCCGTCGTGGCCTTCGCTGTCGCTGTACGCCTGGTCGTTGCCGTCGTATGCATCCGGCTCCCACAGAGTGCTCACGCCCAGCCATCCAGTATGGCTTTCCAGCTGCCTGTGAAGCATGGCGTTGGCACTGTGACGGTTGGTCGCCTGCTGTTCGCGTTGCCCGAGAAGACTGCTGACGATGGCGTCATTGGATTCGAAGCCGCGGCCCAGCTCGGCGGCGATGCGCTGGGCTTCCAGGTTCGCGAGATTTTCCATGCTGGTGCGCGAGCTGGAGAGCAGGGCGTCACTGCTGCGTAGATAGCTGACCAGCGCGGTTACGCCAAAGGACAGCATGGCGATGACGGCCAAGCCGAGCATCAGGCGGGCAGCAATGCTGCTGGAGAAGTGGCGGTGCGAACGGCTGGACATAGTGGGCTACCAATTGGGATGGAGAAAGCCATGCGTAAAGCGCGTACTTCAGCCCAAGGTATCGACCCCCGATCCAACTCCTTTAGTGGCCGCCGGAGAGGGTGGGCGTTGTGAGGCGGGTAGAGCGCGCGCCGATGCCCTGCAATGGCAGGGCATCGGGCGATGCGGAGCAGGTATCCGCTGGGCTCAGAATTCCTGCCAGTCGCCAGCGTCGGCCGTGACCGGTTCGAAGCGAGCGGGCTTGCGTGCGGCCGGGGCGGCGGCTTTGCTCACAGGCACGGCAGCGGTGAGCGGCCTGCCCGGCAGTGGCGCGGTCTTCGGTGCAGCAGGTTGAGTGGCTTGCAGCCGGAACAGTGCAACCGCCTCACCCAGCGCGTGTGCTTGGCCTTCCATCGCGCGTGCGGCGGCGGTGGCTTCCTCCACCAGCGCGGCGTTCTGCTGGGTGGTCTCGTCCATCTGCATCACGGTCTGGTTGACCTGCTCGATACCCGCGCTCTGCTCCTGCGAGGCGGCGGAGATCTCGGCCATGATGTGGGTCACCCGCTGCACCGAGCTGACGATCTCGCCCATGGTGGTGCCGGCCTGGTTGACCAGGGTGGAACCCTCGCTGACCCGTTCCACCGAATCCTCGATCAGTTCCTTGATCTCCTTGGCGGCAGCGGCGCTGCGCTGGGCGAGGGTACGTACCTCGGAGGCGACCACGGCAAAACCACGGCCCTGTTCGCCGGCGCGGGCCGCTTCCACCGCGGCGTTCAACGCCAGGATGTTGGTCTGGAAGGCGATGCCGTCGATCACCGCGATGATGTCGGCGATCTTTTTCGAAGACTGCTCGATCGCGCCCATGGTGTTCACCATCTGCGTGGCGACGTCGCCGCCCTGCGAGGCGATGGAGTGTGCGCCGATGGCGAGCTGGTTGGCCTGGCGGGCGTGTTCGGCGTTCTGGCGCACGGTGGAGGTCAGTTCCTCCATCGAGGCGGCGGTTTCCTCCAGGTTGGCGGCCTGCTGCTCGGTGCGCTGCGACAGGTCCTGGTTGCCGGTGGCGATCTCGCTGGCGGCCAGGTTGATGCTGGCGGCGGCGTTCTGGATGCCGCCGACGATGTCGGTCAGCCGTGCCACGGTGGTATTGGCATCATCACGCATGCGGGCGAACACGCCGCTGTACTGGCCGTGCATGCGTACCGTCAGGTCGCCGTCGGCGATGGAGCGGAGCAGGCCGGACAGGTCTTCCAGACTGCTGTCGGAGGTCTGCATCAGGCGGTTGAGGTTGGCCACCATTTCCCTGAAGCCGAACTGGAAGCGGGTCTCGTCACCGCGGGCGCTGAAATCACCGTGTACCGCCGCCTGGGTCAGGCTGCTGATCTCCTCGCTGATCCGCAACAGGTTGGCCTTGACCTGGTCCATCGCATCGACCAGTTGTGCCTTCTCGCCGGGCATGCGCGGCATGTCCGCCTGCAGGTCGCCGATGGCGTAGTGCTGGACCAGATCGGCAACCGTGAGTGCGGTTTCGATATGGCTGTTCACCAGCGTGTTGAGGTCATGGACCATGGTGCCGTAATCACCCGGGAAGCGGCTTTCATCGATACGGAAGCTGACCGTGCCCTCGTCATGGTGACGGGACATCTGCCGTTGCGCTTCAATCACCGCCTGCAGCTGGTCCTGCATCCGGCCCATGCTGCGCATCAGCTGCCCGGACTCGTCGTTGGACTGGATGGTGATCGGGTTGTCGAGCTTGCCATCGGCGATCGCATCGGCAACGCGGCTGGCGCTGCGCAGTGGCGTGACGATGGCGCGGGCGATGGACAGGCCCAGCAGGACGGAGATCACCACCAGCACCGTCATCACCACCAGCGTGGTGATCAGCGTGCTGCGGTAGGTGGCACTGGTTGCGTCGATCTGCTTGTTGAGCTGGGCGACGTTGTAGTCGGACAGCTCTTTGGCGGCGTTGAAAAAGGCCTGCCGGGCGGGGGCCGAATCATTGTCGGAAATCGCCTCGGCGGCGATGTGGTCGCGCATGGCCAGCACGCTGGCGATGCGTTCATGCGCATCGAAGTAGTCGGTGCGCGAGGCGACCAGCCTCTTGTAGATGGCTGCCTCGGCGGCGGAACTTTCGCTGGGGATCGCGTCGTAGGCTGCTTCGGCGGCCTCCAGGGCTTTGCGTGCGCTGGCCAGTTGCTCGAGGTAACTGTCGGCTTCTTCGGGGGTATCGCGTGAAATCTGCGTCAGTTCCAGACGACGGAATTCGCCGAGCAGGGCGCGCATTTCACCCAGGTGTTCGACCGAAGGCATCCAGTTGTCGCGGATCACCTCCAGCTCATCGTTCAACGCGCTCAGGCGTGCCAGTGACAGCACGCCCAGGGCGATGGTCATGAGCGTTGTCACGGTAAAGGCCAACGCCAGCTTCCGGGCGATAGGCAGGTCAAGGAACCACTTCATGGGAAATCTCGTGTCGGAACAGGGGGAGGGCATTGCCGCGTCTGGGCGGACAGTACCGGCAGTGCTGGTATCGATAGCGGCCCCCGTCGCGCCGACTTGAATGGTTCCAGTGGCAACCACGGTTGAAATGTCTATGCAAAACAGCTGCTTGGAAGTATGGGGCGTGCCAGGTGCCTGCCGGGGCGGGCTGCGGCAGCGCCGCGGACGCACGAACAGGCAGGTCACTAGCGGGGTTGTGGTTCCGTTTGCGGCGAAGGAGCGCAGTACAGCAGCGCGCTGATGGAACACAAAAAAGCCGCCCTGCTGCGGGGAGCGGGGCGGCCGGGAAAGGCAAAAGAGTGGTGGTGGTTCAGGCGGCCTGCGGCACCCGCAGCGATCGCACCAGTCCACCGATGTCGACGATCAGCGCGACGCGGCCGTCGCCGAGGATGGTGGCCCCGGAGACACCGGCGATGCGGCGGTAGTTGTTTTCGATGTTCTTGACCACGACCTGCTGCTGGCCGAGCAGCTCGTCCACTTCCAGCGCGATCTTCTGGCCATCGCCCTCGACCACGACCACCAGCGGATCGTCATTGACCTGGCCGCCGTAGCCGTAGCTCTGGCTCAGCGACACGATCGGCAGGTATTCGCCACGCACGCGCAGCACGCGGCCTTCGCCGGCCATGGTGCGGATGTCCTCGGCCTGCGGCTGCAGCGCCTCCAGCACGTAGGCCAACGGCAGGATCAGGGTTTCACCAGCGACCGAAACGGTCATGCCGTCGAGGATCGCCAGTGTCAGCGGCAGCCGGATCAGCACGCGGGTGCCGCTGCCGGTATGGCTTTCCAGCTGCACCTCGCCCCCCAGCGCCTGGATGTTGCGGCGGACCACGTCCATGCCGACACCGCGGCCGGACAGCTCGGTAACCGCATCGGCGGTGGAAAAGCCCGGCTGGAAGATCAGGTCCCAGACCTGTGCATCGGTCGGGTTGTCGGGTACGTTCAGGCCGCGCTCGTGGGCTTTCTGCAGGATCTTGTCGCGGTTGAAGCCGCGTCCGTCGTCGCTGACCTCGATGACGATATGCCCGCCCTGGTGCGAGGCCGCCAGCGTGATGGAGCCGGTCTCTTCCTTGCCGGCGGCGCGGCGCACGTCCGGCATTTCCAGACCGTGGTCGATGGAGTTGCGTACCAGGTGCACCAGCGGATCGGCGATCTTCTCGATCAGGCCCTTGTCCAGCTCGGTGCCTTCGCCGATGGTGCGCAGCCGCACCTGCTTGCCCAGCCGCGATGACAGATCGCGCACCAGCCGCGGGAAGCGGCGGAACACCGCGTCCACCGGCAGCATGCGCACGCTGATGACCGCTTCCTGCAGGTCGCGGGTATTGCGCTCGAGCAGGTCTAGGCCGGCCAAGAGCTGTTCGGCATGGGTCGGCTCAAGCGCGCCAGACACCTGCTTGAGCATGGCCTGGGTGATGACCAGTTCGCCGACCAGGTTGATCAGCGCATCGACCTTGTCGACGCTGACGCGGATCGAGCTTTCGGCTTCGTGGCCGGTGCCGGCAGGCGTGGCGGCCGCCGGTGCAGGCGCAGCCGCCGCGGTGACGGCCGGCGTGGGCGTGGGCGCGGCCAGGCTTGGTGGTGCGGCCGGGCGGATGTCCAGTTCGCAATCGTCGACCACCCAGGCGAAGGTGTCCTCGATCTTGCTGCGCGGCACCTTGCCGGTCAGGCCCAGGTCCCAGGCCAGATAGGCCTCAAGCGGATCGAGCTGGCTGAAGCCGGGCAGCCGCTGCGCGCGCGCGGCCACTTCCAGCGGGCCGAGGGTTTCCAGCTCGCGGATGATGCGCAGCGGGTCATTGCCGCTCATGAACAGCGACGGCGATGGCGCAAAACCGATCTGCCAGCCGTCCGGCGTTTCGTCTTCGACCTTGGCGGCGGTGGCCGGTGTGGTCTGGCCGGAGAGCACCGCCTCCAGGCGCGCAGTCACCGCCTGTACCGCCTGCGGATCGGCGGGCTGGCCGTGTTCCACTTCGCGCAGCAGCGCCCGCAACACGTCCACCGAGGACAGCATCGCGTCGACGGCGGCCGGTTCCAGTGCCCGCTTGCCGGCCCGCAGCTCGTCCAGCAGCGTTTCCAGCACGTGGGTGAGGTCGGCGATGGTATTGAAACCGAAGGTGCCGGCGCCGCCCTTGATCGAGTGGGCGGCGCGGAATACCGAGTTGATGATCTCCGGATCCAGCTGCCCGCCTTCCAGAGCCAGCAGGCCGGTTTCCATCGCGTCCAGGCCTTCGCGGCTTTCTTCGAAGAAGGTGGCGTGGAAACGTTGCAGGTCCATGCTCATCGGCTAGGTTCCGTGGTGGGGGCGGGTGGGGGCGATCAGCCCAGGACTTTCTGGACGGTGGCGACAAGCTGCTCCGGGTTGAACGGCTTGACCAGCCAGCCGGTGGCACCGGCGGCCTTGCCTTCGGACTTCTTGTCGGCGGCCGACTCTGTGGTCAGCATCAGCATCGGCGTGAACTTGTAATCCGGAAGCTGGCGCAGTTCGCGGATCAGCGAGATGCCATCCATGTTGGGCATGTTGACGTCGGTGACCACCGCGTTGAAACGCTGGCCTTTGGCGGTGCCCAGGGCGACGGCGCCATCTTCGGCTTCTTCAACGGAATAACCGGCCGAGGTGAGGGCGAAAGAGACCATCTGGCGCATCGACGCCGAATCGTCCACCACCAGGATACGTGCGCTCATGCGGCGTTCTCCACAGATTTCAATGTGTCGGGGGAAGGCTCCAGGACAAAGGCCTGGAGGACGCCAAGCAGGCGCAGGGCGTCGAGGAAGGTAGCGGTAGCGTTGTTGAAGACGGTGCGGTGGCCGCCCTGCTGGCGCGCCAGCACGAAGGCGTACAGCACCTGCACGGCGGCGGTGTGGATACGGCCCACTTCACTGGCATCCACCTGCAGGTCGCCAGGCTGGTCCAGGTAAGGGGCCAGCTGTTGTTTCAGGTCGCTGCTGGTCTCGATGCCGAGATCCTGCGCCAATGCCACTGTGCTCATCATTGCTCCGGACGAACGGTACTAGGGCAGTTAACGGCCGCCGCGCGGTGGACTTTAGGGGAACGGGAAACGAATCGAGAGAAGCGGATGCAGGGGAGCGGCAAACGGGCAGGGACGCACCCCGCGCGTTCTGATTCCTCATTCCCCATCACTCGTTCCCCGCCTCACTGCAACAGCTGCGAGGCATCCAGCAGGATCATCGGCTGCGGGCCGACGCGGGCGACACCACGGAACAGGGCGTTGGAAATCTGGCAGATACGCGCGGTATCGGGCGGTTCGATCTGCGAATCGGTGAGGTTGGCGACATCCTCGACCGCGGAAACGCGCAGCCCCAGGGTTTCACCGTTCTCCTCCAGCACCACGATGCGGGTCTGGCTGTCCTCGACGATCGGGGCGAAGCCCAGATGCAGACCGAGATCGATGACCGGTACCACCTGGCCGCGCAGGTTCATGATGCCGAGCATCGAGGCGGCGGTACCGCGCAGCCCGAGCAGCGGCACCGGCAGCACCACTTCCTGCACCTTCAGCAGCTCCAGCGCGTAGACCTGCGCGCCACAGCGCAGCCGCAACCAGCGCGAGGTCCGGTCGCTGGCACGTTGCTGGCGTGGCGGCTGCGGTTCGCGTGCCTGTGCCTGCAGGGCCGCCCAGGCATTGCCTGCGCTGGGGGCTGGTTGTGGAGCAGGGGCGCGGGTGGACGGGGGCGGTACTGGAGCCGCAGATGCAGCGGGCCTGGGAGCCGGGACAGTTGCCGGAACTGCTGCCGGTGAAACCTCCGCTGCCACCGGTGCCGCTGCGGCGACAGGTGCCGGGCACGCTGCTGGAGCCGGCTCCGGCACGGGCTCCGGTTCTGTGGCGGCTGCGCTTTCGGCCACGGGTGCCGGCAGGTCGACGACCGCATCAGCGGCAGGCTCCGCTGCCACGGTGGATGTGGCCGGTTGTGCGCTTTGCAGTAGCTCGCCCAGATAGTCGTCCAGTACGTCGGTGCCGCTCATGCCGCACGCTCCAGGGCACGGGCATCGCTGGCGCGCAACCATTCCAGTGCACGGCGATAGGCCGACAGGGCGCGGCCGGGATAGGCGTCGCTGGTGACCGGCACGGTCAGCGCGGCCGGGTTGGAAATGCTGGTGTCGACCGGAATAGCGTCTTCCCATACGCGTTCACCGTGACGATCCTGCATCTGCCTGAGGGTCTCGTTGCCGGTGCGGGTACGGCGGTCGAACAGCGTCGGCAGGATCGAGATCGGCAGCGGCCGGCCGCGTGAACGCTCGACCATCTCTCCGGTACGCACCATGCCATCGAGCCCATGCAGCGCCAGGGGTTCGGCCTGGGTGGGGATGATCAGGCGGTCGGCGGCGGCCAGCGCGTTGATCATCAAAAGGCCCAGCGTCGGCGCGCAATCGAGCAGGATGTAGTCGTGTTGCTGGCCATGGCGGGCGAATGCCTGCTGCAGGGCAAGTCCCAGCCCCGGCTGGTTGGCGCTGCGGCGTTCCAGCGTGGCCAGCGCCGCCTGCGCGCACAGGAAATCCAGGCCGGGAATCCGGCTGCACTGGCTGACCGTGCCGATGTCGGCCGGTGGCGTGGCGAACAGCTCCAGCACGCCCGCAGGCGGCGGATCGAACGGCACGCCGAAGGCGCGGGTCATCGACGCGTGCGGGTCCAGGTCGATCAACAGCACCGTGTGGCCGAGCGCGGCCAGGCCGCGTCCCAGCGCCAGCGTGGTGGTGGTCTTGCCTACACCACCTTTCTGGTTGGCAACGGCCCAGATACGCATCACTGCACTCCTTCAATAACATCGGCCATGACCGGGCGGGCGGTCTGTAGCGGGGGAACCAGGTTTTCACCGGCGCCATCGTCGATATCCGCTTCGGCGGCGGCCGTGGTGATGCCTTCGGACAGCGCGTCCACGCTGGCGGCCGAATCGGCCAGGATGATCACCATCACCCGGCGGTTGCGGTTGCGGCCTTCCGGCAGCGCATTGCTGTCGCGCGGACGGAATTGTCCGTAGCCGACCATCGCCAGCCGCTCCGGTTGCACGCCGTGGTCGGCGAACAGGTGCACCACGCTGGCGGCGCGGGCGGCGGACAGCTCCCAGTTGGAGGGGAATTGCGCGGTGGCGATCGGCAGGTTGTCGGTATGGCCTTCCACGCGCACGCCGTTGGGTGCGGCCAGCAGCACATCGGCCAGTTTGCCCAGGGTATCGCGGGCGTCATGGCCCAGCGCCGCCGAGCCGGTGCCAAACAGGATGTCGCTGTTGATCTCCACTTCGATCCACAGTTCGGTGCGGCGCACGGTGATCACGCCCTGCTTCAGCAGCGGCGCCAGCGCGCTGCTGAGCTGGTCGGCGATACGGCCCAGCTGGCGCTCGGCACGCTGAAGCTGCGCCTGGTCGCGCATCGACACCGGCATGCGCATCTGCGAGGCCATCGCCGGCAAGCGGGTGGGGTCGTTCATCGGGCCACCGGCCATGCTTGGCGAGCGGATCACCGTCGGGGTGTCATGGCCGCCGCCCTGGATCTGCATGTTGCCCACCTGCACCTGGCTGACGGCACGCGGCGCCCCCCCGAAAGCGGTGGTCAGTGCGTCGGCCATCACACGGTACTTGCCCTCGTTGACCGAGGAGATGGCATACATCACCACGAAAAACGCCAGCAGCAAGGTCATCAGGTCGGCATAGGGAATCGCCCAGGCCTCATGGTTGCCGTGCTCTTCCTGGGGTTTGCGACGGGCCATGGCTCAGCTCACAAAGCCGGCCAGGCTGGTTTCGATATTGCGCGGGTTCTCGCCCTGGGCAATGGCGATCAGGCCTTCGATGACCATCTCGCGCTCGCGGCTGTTGTGCGCGATGACGTTCTTGAGCTTGGCGGCGATCGGCAGGAACAGCAGGTTGGCCGAGGCGATACCGTAGATGGTGGCGGTGAACGCGGCGGCGATGCCATGGCCGAGCATGCTCGGATCGGCCAGGTTCTTCATCACCGCGATCAGCCCCAGCACCGCGCCGATGATGCCCAGCGTCGGTGCATAGATGCCCATGCCCTCGAACACCTTGGTGGCGGCCAGATCATGGTGCTCCTGGCTGCCCAGTTCGATTTCCAGCATGTGGCGGATGGTTTCCGGCTCCACGCCGTCGACCACCAGCTGCAGGCCCTTGCGCACGAACGGGTCGTCCTGCAGTTCCACCTGCGACTCCAGCCCCAGCAGGCCCTGGCGACGGGCGATATTGCTCCAGTCCACGATCTGCTGGATCAGCGCCGGGCGGTCGCTTTCCGGCGGGAACACCACCCAGCGCACGATCTTGAAGGCATGTTTGAAAATTGCCGGCGAGGTGTGCAACAGGATCGCCGCCGTGGTGCCGACGATCACGATCACGAACGCCGCCGGCGACCATAGCGACGACAGCCCGGCGCCTTTCAGAATGCTGCCGCCCACCAGCGAGGCCAGGGCGAGAAAGAGTCCGATGATGCTGAGTCTGTCCATTTATAAGGTATCGGCTTGGAGTGGGGCTACTTGAACGGAAGCGCGTCAGTCCTGCGGGTTGCGCAGGCCATCGACGTCGAGAATCAGTGCCATGCGGCCGTCGCCGATCAGGGTCGCGCCGGCATAGCCACGCAATCCGCGCAGCGCCTTGGGCAGCGGCTTGATCACCACTTCCTCGCGGCCGCGCACCTGGTCCACGACCAGTCCGAAGCGGGCTTCACCGACCTGCAGCACGACGATGGTCAGCAGCGGGGACGGGGTTGGCGGCACGGCCAGCCACTGGCGCAGGTCCACCAGCGCCAGCGTGTGCGACTTCCGGTCCAGTACCGCGCGACCGTCGAACCAGCCCAGTGAGGTGGCCGGTGCATGCAGCACCTCCATCACCCTCGCCAGCGGCAGCGCGTAGACATCCTGACCGGCCTGCACCAGTAGGGTCGGCAGGATCGCCAGGGTCAGCGGCACGCGGATCAGGAAGCGGCTGCCACGGCCGAGTTCGGACTGGATCTGGATCTGGCCGCTGAGCTCGCGGATGCGCGACTGCACCACGTCCATGCCGACGCCGCGACCGGAGATGTCGGTGACCTGCTGTTTGGTCGAAAATCCCGGCAGGAACACCAGGTGCAGGCATTCCTCGCTGCTCAGGCGTGCGGCGGCTTCCGGGTCGATCAGCCCCTTCTCGCGGGCCTTGGCGCGCAGGCGTTCGGGGTCGATGCCGGCGCCATCGTCCTGGATCTCGATGGAGACGTAGTCGCCTTCCTGCTGGGCGGACAGGCGGACGTGGCCCATGCGCGGCTTGCCTTGCGCTTCGCGCAGGTCGGGGGCTTCCACACCGTGGTCGATGGCGTTGCGCACCAGATGCACCAGCGGGTCGGCCAGCGCCTCGACCAGGTTGCGATCCAGCTCGGTGTCGGCGCCGACCAGTTCCAGATCGACTTCCTTGTCCATCGCGCGGGCGACGTCGCGGGCGACCTTGGGAAAGCGCGAGAACACTTTTCCGACCGGCTGCATGCGGGTACGCATGACCGCCGATTGCAACCGCGCGGTGGCGATATCCAGGGTGGAAACGGCACGGTCCAGCTCCTCGTCCTTCAACCGCGTGCGCAGCGTCTTGAGGCGGTTGCGGGACAGCACCAGTTCGCCGATCAGGTTGACGATGGCATCCAGCCGCTTGGTGTCCACGCGCACCGTCTGCTCCGGTTCCACCGCTTTGGCGGCCGGCTTGGGCGGCGCGGTGGGTTTCGGGACAGGGGCCGGTCGCGGCGGGGGAGCCGGGGCGGTGACGGTGGCCAGCGGTTGCGCACCGGGTGCGGCACCCCCGTGCAGCTGGTCGAGCAGGGCTTCGAACTCGTCTTCGCTGATCAGCTCGTCATCGGCCTTCGCCGCCGGCGTGACACCGGGTGCGGTGCTACCGTGCAGCGCATCAAGCAGGGCCTCGAATTCGTCCTCGCTGATCAGGTCGCTGTCGTTCCCGGCAGCGACCGTTGCCACGGCCTTGACCGGAGCTGGGGCGGGTGCAGCACCGATATCGAACTGGGCGATCAGGCTTGCCGGGGCGTGCACCGGCTCGGTGCCGGCGGCCACGGCGTCGAGCATGGACTGCAGCCAGTCCAGTGATTGCTGGGCGGCGTCGAAATGGTGGGCCAGCAGCTCGGCCTTGCCCGAGCGCGCCAGCCCCAGTGTTTCTTCGGCGACATGGCACAGCTCGACCATCGGTGTGATCGACAGGAAGCCGGCGCCGCCCTTGAGCGTATGGAAACCGCGGAACACCAGGTTGAGCTGCTCGGCGTCCTGTGGCGCCTGCTCCAGCGTGACCAGCTGTTCGCCGAGGCGGTCGAGGATTTCCTGGGCTTCAAGGATGAAGTCGGCGGCGATGTCGTCGGCAAAGGCACTCATGCGCTTACAGCCCCAAATCGGAAAGCAGGTCGTCGGCGTCGTGCTGGGAAACGGCGTGACGGTCCAGTCCGCCCACGGCAGGGCCGGCCAGTGTGTTGCCCGGTGCTTCTTCTTCCGGCTGCGGCAGTCCCAGCGCGCCGAAGCCCTCGTGTACGCGACGGACGATGCTGACCACGCGGCGGATGATCTGGCCGGTAAGGTCCTGGTAGCTCTGGGTCAGGGCGATCTCGGTGAGGTTGCGGCGGATCTGCTCCAGCGCCTGTTCGTGCTCGACTGCCGGCAGGCGGCCTTCGCGCAGGCCGGTGACCAGCTCGCGGCACTGTTCGGCCAGGTCCAGCGTGCGGTGGGTGGCCTTCTCGGTCATCTCCACGACGTGGTCCAGGCGCGCGCAGGCATCATCCAGCTCGCCGGCATCGCTGGGCACGGTGGGCAGGTCGCCCAGCGCCTGGCCGAGCTCGCGTGCCAGCCGGCCCAGTCCGGCCATCATCGGCTGCGTGCGCAGCGCGGCCAGCGCGTCGATTTCCCGGCGCCAGCCGGCCTCATCGCCGCTTTCCAGCGCGCCCAGCGCCTCCTGCAGATGCTGGATCAGCGCATTGCGGTCGCCTGCGGTATCGGGGGGCGTGACCATCAGGCGCTCGCCGCCAGGCGTTCAAAGATCTTGCCGAGCTTCTCTTCCAGCGTCTGCGCGGTGAACGGCTTGATGATGTAACCGTTCACGCCGGCCTGTGCGGCTTCGATGATCTGCTCGCGCTTGGCCTCGGCGGTCACCATCAGCACCGGCAGGGTCTTGAGCTTGGGATCGGCGCGCACCGCCCTGAGCAGCTCGATGCCGGTCATCACCGGCATGTTCCAGTCGGTGACGATGAAATCGAACGGCTGGCTCTGCAGCAGCGACAGCGCGGCATGCCCGTCCTCGGCCTCGGCGGTATTGGTGAAGCCCAGGTCGCCGAGCAGGTTCTTGACGATGCGGCGCATGGTCGAGAAGTCGTCGACGATCAGGATGCGCATGTTCTTGTTCAAAGGGCTTTCCTCTTCATGATTCCTCGAGGCCGGCGTCGGCCGCCTCGAATGTTTTCAGCCGGCTGCGCAGGCGCAGCGCCGCCTGGCCGTGGATCTGGCAGACCCGCGACTCGCTCACGCCCAGCACTGCGCCGATTTCCTTCAGGTTCAATTCCTGCTCGTAGTACAGCGACAGCACCAGCTGTTCGCGTTCGGGCAGCTGGGCGATGGCCTTGCCCAGCTCGGTGCCGAACTGGCTGCGTTCAAGCACCTGCAGTGGGGTCGGGCCGCCGGTGGTCGGGGTATCCAGTTCGCCCTGGTCCTCGATGCGCGACTCCAGGCTCAGCACCTGGCCGCGCGAGGCGTCCTCGACCAGCCGCATGTATTCGTCCAGCGGCAGCTCCATCGCTTCGGCCACTTCGGTGGCGCTGGCGGCGCGGCCACTGGCCTGCTCGATGCGGCGGATGGTGTTGGCGGCTTCACGGGCGCGGCGGTGCACCGAGCGTGGCACCCAGTCGCCGCGGCGGATCTCGTCGATCATCGAGCCGCGGATGCGGATCGAGGCGTAGGTCTCGAACGAGGCGCCCTGATCGGCGTCATAGCTGCGCGAGGCTTCCAGCAGGCCCATCATGCCGGCCTGGATCAGGTCGTCGACCTCGACGCTGGCCGGCAGGCGCGCGGCCAGGTGATGGGCGATGCGGCGCACCAGGTCGGCATGCCGGGTGATGCAGTCGTTGCTGCTGGCACGCTGCACTTCACGGTACTGGGCGGCGGCGTTCATGCAGGCACCCCACGCTGGATGATGCGCTCCAGGAAGAACTCCACGCCGCCACGGGCCTCGGTCGGTGCCTCCCAGCGCGCGGTGCGACGGGCGATCTCCTGGATCGCCAGCGCGGCCGGCGAGGACGGATAGGCCTTCATCACCGGCTGCTGGCGCTGGACCGACAGCCGCAGCCAGTCGTCCTGTGGCACGCAGCCCAGGTAGTTCAGCGACACGTCGGCGAGGAACTTGTCGCACACGCGCACCAGCTTCTCGTACAGCACGCGGCCTTCGTTGGCATCGCGCGCCATGTTGGCCACCACCTGCACGCGGTCCACGCCACGTTCGCGCGAGAGCACCTTGATCAGCGCGTAGGCGTCGGTGATCGAGGCCGGTTCGTCGCAGACCACCACTACGGTGTCCTGCGCGGCCTGGCAGAAGGTCAGCACGCTGTCGGTGATGCCGGCGGCGGTGTCGATGATCATCACGTCCAGGTCGCGTTCCAGCTCGGAGAACACGTTGACCAGGCCGACGTGTTCGGCCGGCTGCAGTTCGGCCATGTGCCGGCGACCGGACGCGGCCGGCACCACCAGCACCCCGTTCGGGCCTTCCAGGATCAGCTCCTCCAGCGTGCAGCGCCCGGCGACCAGGTCGGCCAGGGTGTGCGTGGGCTTGAGGCCGAGGATCACGTCGATGTTGGCCAGGCCGAGGTCGGCGTCCAGCAGCAGCGTGCGCTTGCCCATCCCGGCCAGCGCCACGGCCATGTTGGCCGAGATGTTGGTCTTGCCGACGCCGCCCTTGCCACCGGTGACCGCGATGGTGCGCACCGGGCCGGCCGGCTGACGGCGGGTGGCCGACAGCGGGAAGGTGTTGGTCAGTTGGGCGTACTCACGCGACGGCATTGTTGAACTCCATGTTGCAGGGCATATCGGCCGCGCGGCGCAAATCTTCAAGGCGAAGTACGAGATTGGCCGCCGAGGCGCGGTGCAGGTCCTCCGGCACGTCCTGGCCGTCGGTCACCCAGGTGATCGGCAGGCTGTGATCGACCGCCACCGACAGCGCCGAACCGAAACGGCCGGTCTCATCGAGCTTGGTCAGCACCAGCCCCTGCGGATTGGCGGCACCGAAGCGGCGCACCACTTCATCCATGTCCTGGAAGCTGGTGTTGGCCGGCAGCACCAGCAGGGTGCGGATCTGGCCGGCGGCACGCAGCCACTGCAGCTGGGCGGCGAGGGCGCGGTCGCGCTGGCCCAGCCCGGCGGTGTCGATCAGCACCAGCTTGTAGTCGGCCAGCCGCTCCAGCAGCTGGTTGAGGTTGGTACCGCTGTTGGCCTCATGCACGGCGATGCCGAGCTGGCGGCCGAAACCGTACAGCTGCTCGCGGGCGCCGATGCGCTGGGTGTCGGTGGTGACCAGCGCCACGTCGCGGGCGGCATGGGCTTCGGCGAAACGCGAGGCCAGCTTGGCGATGGTGGTGGTCTTGCCGGCGCCGGTGGGGCCG
>DDVW01000064.1:108648-108787 GCA_002345545.1 Stenotrophomonas sp. UBA2302
CAGCGTCGAAGCCGTATTCGTCCATCAGGTCCAGCGCGTTGGCACGCACCGCGCTGCCGCGCAGGCGCTCATCGGTGAAACGGTTCATCTCGCGCTCGATCAGCTGGCGCATGCCGGCCACTTCGCGGCGCAGCTCCAG
>DDVW01000060.1 GCA_002345545.1 Stenotrophomonas sp. UBA2302
GGCGGCCGCCGCGGCAGCACGCTCGGCGGCGGCGCGACGCTGTTCCTCGGCCTTGGCACTGGCGGCCA
Organism: Stenotrophomonas sp. UBA2302; assembly: GCA_002345545.1. Lineage (GTDB taxonomy): Bacteria > Pseudomonadota > Gammaproteobacteria > Xanthomonadales > Xanthomonadaceae > Stenotrophomonas. The sequence continues at coordinate 69 of DDVW01000060.1, forward strand.
GTTCGGCATCGGACATCTGTACTTCGGTTGCCGGCAGCAGGGTGTAGAAGTCGTACTGGGTCGAGGGCTTGTCCGCAGGCTGGGTGGCCGCCTGTGCCGGGCGCGGCACGGCCACCCCGGCGTCGAGGTCGGCATCGGCCACCGGTGCTGGTTGCGCGTCCGGATTGGGCTGCGGACCCACCCGCAGGAAACCGTCGCCGTCCTTCTTGAACAGGTCCGGGGCCGCCAGGAACACAACGGCAGCGATCGCCACGCCGGCCACCAGCCATACCCAGCCGGGCGTGCCGTTGTCGCTGTTGCGTCGCGCCTGGGTTTTGCCGCGTCGAGCTGCCATGTCTGCCGTATCTCCTGCGATTACATCTTTTCCGGGGCGCTGACGCCCAGGATGCCCAGTCCATTGGCCAGAGTCTGCCGTGCGGCGCAGGCCAGCGCGAGCTTGGCATTGCGCTCGGCGTTGTCGTCCACCAGCACCGGCGTCCCGTGATACCACGTGTGGAAAGCGTGCGCCAATTCACGCAGGTACTGTGCGATCTGGTGCGGTTCCAGCGCGGCGCCGGCTGCTTCCACCACTTCCGGATACCGCGAGATCTCGTTCATCAGTTCCAGCGAAAGCCCATCCTGCAGCGTGGACAACGCGGCCAGGCCGTCGGCCTGCTTGTACTCCAGCCCCTTCTCTTGGGCCTGGCGCAGCAGCGAGCACACCCGCGCATGCGCGTACTGCACGTAGAACACCGGGTTGTCGCTGCTCTGCTGGCGGGCCAGGTCGATGTCGAAGGTCAGCTGCGAATCGGGCTTGCGGGCGACCAGGAACCAGCGCACCGCATCGGCGCCGACTTCGTCGATCAGGTCGCGCAGGGTCAGGTAGCTGCCGGCCCGCTTGGACAGCTTCACTTCCTCGCCGCCGCGCATCACCGTCACCATCTGGTGCAGCACGTATTCCGGCCAGCCCTGCGGGATGCCCACGTCCAGCGCCTGCAGGCCGGCGCGCACGCGCGCCAGCGAACCGTGGTGGTCGGCGCCGAGCTCGGTGATCGCGCGCTCGTAGCCGCGCTGCCACTTGCTCAGGTGGTAGGCCACGTCCGGCAGGAAGTAGGTGTAGGTGCCGTCGGACTTGCGCATCACGCGGTCCTTGTCGTCACCGAAATCGGTCGAGCGCAGCCACAGCGCGCCGCCTTCCTCATAGGTGTGGCCCGAAGCGTTGAGCTGGGCGACGGTCTCTTCGACCTTGCCGTCGCGGTACAGCGAGCTTTCCAGGAAGTAGATGTCGAAATCCACGCCGAACGCGGCCAGGTCCAGGTTCTGCTCGTTGCGCAGGTAGGCCACGGCGAAGCGGCGGATGGCCTCGATGTCCTCGGCATCCTTGGCGCCGACCACCTGGCTACCTTCCAGCTCCACGGTCTGGCCGGTCAGGTAGGCGTTGGCGACGTCGGCGATGTACTCGCCGTTGTAGGCTTCGGCCGGCCACTGCGCGTCGCCCGGCTTGAAGCCGCGCGCACGGGCCTGCACCGATTTGGCCAGGTTCTCGATCTGCACGCCGGCATCGTTGTAGTAGAACTCGCGCTTGGCGTTCCAGCCGTTGACCTCGAGCACGCGGGCGATGCAGTCGCCGATCACCCCGGCGCGGCCGTGGCCGACGTGCAGCGGGCCGGTCGGGTTGGCCGAGACATATTCAACGCCCACGGTGCGGCCGTTGCCGCCCAGGTTGCGGCCGTAATCGGCGCCTTCCTTGAGCACGCCGAGCACTTCGCGCTGGTAGGCCACCGGCGCGAACTTGAAGTTGATGAAACCCGGGCCGGCGATCTCGACGCTGGCGATGTCGTCGCTGGCCGGCAGCGCGTCCACCAGCGCCTGGGCGATGGCGCGCGGGTTGCTGCGTGCGGCCTTGGCCAGCAGCATCGCGGCGTTGGTGGCGAAGTCGCCATGTTCGCGGGTCTTGGGTCGTTCGACCACGAAATCCGGCGGCAGGGTGTCGCCAGGCAGGGTGCCGTTGGCGCGCAAGGCTTCGATGCCTTGGCCGATGAGGGCGCGGAGTTGGGCTTTCACGTGGAGGTCTGCTTGAAGCGCGGAACTGCGCATTTTACCTGAGCAATGAAACCGTTGCCCTGCCGCGGAGATGTGGTTTCCGGTCAGGTATGTCAAGGCATGGCGGGTTTCTGTTCAGATCCAGCCGCGCGCGGCCAGTGAGACCGGCGTGCCGTCGCCGATCACGAAGTGGTCCAGCAGGCGGATGTCGACCAGCGCCAGCGCCTGTTGCAGGCGCGTGGTGATCGCCCGATCGGCGGCGGAAGGTTCGGGATTTCCCGAGGGATGGTTGTGGCCGATCATCACCGCCGCCGCGTTGTGTGCCAGCGCCCGGTGCCGGGTATCCAGGAACAGCGCGGCGAAGACCTCATGCGGGCGGGCGCGCAGGCGCTGGGAGAAGTAGCGGCCGGCCGAGGTTGGATCGCTCAGCGCGGCACCGCGTTGCAGGTCGGCGGCGAGGTGGCGCTGGCCCAGTTCCAGTGCCGCCCGCAGTTTGCAGGCACGCGCCGGGCCCAGCCCCGGCAGCTGTGCCAGCTCATCGGCGCTGCGGTCCAGCAGCTGCCGCAGCGGACCGTGGACCTGCAGCAGTTCGCGCGCGGTCTGCACCGTATCGCGCCCGCGCAGGCCGGAGCCGAGGAAGATCGCCAGCAGCTCGGCATCGGAGAGGATGCTCGCGCCATGGGCCAGCAGCTTCTCGCGGGGACGCTCGGCGGTGGGCCAGTCACGGATATGCATGGCTTCAGCGTGGCCGGGGAAGCGCTGCGATGGGATCGGTCGGGGCCATGCCTTCGGGTAAGCTAAACATTCTTGTGCAGGTAGGAAATTTCCCCGTGACCGGCTTTCCCCAGAGTTTCCAGGCGCCCTCCCGGCCGCTGGAAGGACAGAGGCTGTTGTTGTGCGTGGGCGGCGGGATTGCCGCCTACAAATCGCTGGAACTGGTGCGGCGGCTGCGTGATGCCGGTGCCCAGGTGCAGGTGGCGATGACGGCCGGCGCGCAGCAGTTCGTCACGCCGCTGAGCTTCCAGGCGTTGTCCGGCAATCCGGCACGCACCACGCTGTGGGATGACGGTGCCGAGCAGGCCATGGGCCATATCGAGCTGGCGCGCTGGGCCGACCGCATCGTCATCGCCCCGGCCACCGCCGATCTGCTGGCACGGCTGGCGCACGGCCATGCCGATGATCTGGTGACCACGCTGTGCCTGGCCACCACCGCGCCGCTGACCGTGTGTCCGGCGATGAACCACCGCATGTGGCTGCACCCGGCCACCCAGGCCAACATGGCCGTGCTGCGCGAACGCGGGGTCCAGGTGATCGGGCCGGAGGACGGCCCGCTGGCCGAGGGTGAATCCGGTCCTGGGCGGGTCAGCGAGGCGCCGGTGATCATCGCCGCGCTGGCGGCCAACCTCGCCACGCCCGGTCGCCTGGACGGCCTGCGGGTGCTGATCAGCGCCGGCCCGACCTATGAGGATCTGGATCCGGTGCGCTATGTCGGCAACCGTTCCAGCGGCAAGATGGGCTATGCGCTGGCCGCCGCCGCCGCCCGTCAGGGTGCGCAGGTGACGCTGGTCAGCGGGCCGGTGCAGCTGCCGGTGCCTGCCGGCGTGACCCGTATCGACGTGCGCTCGGCCGCGCAGATGCGCGAGGCGGTGCTGGCCGCATTACCGGCGGACATCTATATCGGCGCCGCCGCGGTGGCCGACTACACGCCGCGGCAGGTGTCGCCGCAGAAACTGAAAAAGACCGCCGACAGCCAGATCCTGACGCTGGAGCTGGTACGCACGCCGGACATCCTGGCCGAGGTCGCCGCGCAGCGGCAGGCGCTGAAACTGGTGGTCGGTTTTGCCGCCGAAACCCACGACGTGGAGAAGTACGCGCGCGGGAAACTGGTCGCCAAGCAGCTGGACCTGATCATCGCCAACCAGGTGGGCATTGCCGGTGGCGGTTTCGAGAGTGACCAGAATGCCGCCATCGCCTACTGGGACGGCGGCCAGCGCGAGTTCCCGGGCACCGCCAAGACCCGGCTGGCCGAACAGCTGCTGGACCTGATTGCCGAGAGGTTGGATGCATGAGCAAGGACGCCACGCTGCAGCCGTTGCAGGTGAAGTTGCTGGACCCGCGTTTTGGCGATGACTGGCCGCTGCCGGGCTACGCCACCGAAGCCAGCGCCGGCATGGACCTGCGCGCGGCGATCGAGGCGCCGATGACCTTGCAGCCGGGCGATGCGGCGCTGCTGCCCAGCGGCATCGCCATCCATATCGCCGACCCCAATCTGTGCGCGGTGGTGCTGCCGCGCTCCGGGCTCGGCCATCGCCACGGCATCGTGCTCGGCAATGGCACCGGCCTGATCGACGCCGATTACCAGGGACCGCTGCTGATCAGCGTGTGGAACCGTGGCCGTGACGCCTTCACCATCGAGCCGGGCGACCGCATCGCGCAGCTGGTGGTGATGCCCATCGCCCGCGTTGCGCTGCAGGTAGTGGATACTTTCGTCGACAGTGCGCGTGGAGCGGGTGGGTTCGGCCACACCGGAGTGCGCTGACAGGGGGAATACAGGATGAGCCAAGGTAAGGAGAGCCGCCGCCTGCGCGTGGCGCCGGGACGTTCGACGCCGCTGTTGCTGGCGGTGCTGCTGCTGGTGCTGGCCGGCTGGTTCGGCTGGAGTGCCTTCAGCCAGTGGCGCCAGGCCGGTACCGGCGCCGCGCTGGAACAGTCGCGCGATGCGGCCGTGACCGGCGTGCAGCAGGCGGTGCAGGCGCAGCTGAAGCAGTTCGCCACGCAGCTCGAGGGCGAGCCGGTGAAGGCGGCGCTGGCCGCTGGCGATGCGGCTGCCGTGGCGCTGGCGGTGCGCGAGGGCTGGAATGGTGTCGAAGATGCCCAGGTGCTGGAGGCCGACCTGGCCCCGGCCTACGCCGATCCGGCGGCCTTCGGCTATTCACGCCTGGCGCTGCTGGAACTGGCGCTGGCCGAGGGCAAACCGGTCGCCCGCGTGGTGCGCGATGACAATGCACCGCGGCTCGGCCTGGCCGCCCCGGTGCAGCTGGGCGATGCCCCCGCGGTGGTCTATATCCGCCAGCCGCTGACCCGCTTGAGCTCGGTGTTCGATGCGATCAACTCCCCGGACAGCGCCTTCCTCGGCCTGCGCCAGGGCGGCTTCACCGTCGTCCAGAAAGGCAATACCGCACTCGGCGGCAGTGCCGATGCGCTGGCACGTCCGGCCGGCGACACCGGTTTGCGGGTGGTGGCCGAGCTGCCTGACGTCAGTGCAGGCCCGCTGGGGCTGGGCGTGGTCCCGTGCGCGCTGGTGGCGGCGCTGCTGCTGGCCACGGCGCTGCTGTTGCTGCTGGGGCGCAAGCGCCTGGTGAAGCTGCCGGCGCTGCGCAAGAAGGGCGATGAGGGGCAGGACGATGGCCTCACCCTGGGCGAAGCCCTGCAGCAGGCGCCGCTGCCGGTGGTGGAAAGCCCGCGCACGGCAGCTGCGGCCGCGGTTCTCGAGCCCGGCACCGAAGCGGTGCAGGCGGGGATCTTCCGCGCCTACGACATCCGCGGCGTGCTGGGCACCGAGCTCAATGCCGGGGTCGCCACGCTGATCGGCCAGGCCATCGGCAGCGAGGTGCTGGACCGTGGCCTGCGCGAGGTGGTGGTCGGCCGTGACGGCCGCCTGTCCGGCCCGGAGCTGGCCGAGGCGCTGATCGAGGGTCTGCGCCGCAGCGGCTGTGATGTCATCGATATCGGCCTGGCGCCGACGCCGGTGGTGTATTTTGCCGGCTACCACCTGCGCGCCGGCAGTTGCGTGGTGGTGACCGGCAGCCACAATCCGCCGGACTACAACGGCTTCAAGATCGTGGTCGGTGGCGAGACGCTGTCCGGCGATGCCATCACCGATCTATACCGGCGTATCCAGGAAGGCCGCCTGCAGCGCACCGACAGCCCGGGCGACCTGCAGCAGCGCGAGGTCATCGACGACTACATCCAGCGCATCGCCGACGACGTGCAGCTGGACCGGCCGCTCAAGGTGGTGGCCGATGCCGGCAACGGCGTGGCCGGGGCGGTGGCGCCACAGCTGCTGGAGGCCATCGGCGCGGAGGTCATCCCGCTGTACTGCGATGTCGATGGCAGCTTCCCGAACCACCATCCGGACCCGAGCGAGCCGCACAACCTGGAAGACCTGATCCAGACGGTGAAGCGTTTCGATGCCGACCTGGGTGTGGCCTTCGACGGCGACGGCGACCGCCTCGGCGTGGTGACCAGGGACGGCAAGGTGATCTTCGCCGACCGCCTGCTGATGCTGTTCGCCGCCGATGTGCTGATGCGCAATCCCGGCGCGATGGTGATCTACGACGTCAAATGCACCGGCAAGCTGTCCGATTACATCCTGCGCAACGGCGGCAGCCCGATGATGTGGAAGACCGGGCATTCGCTGGTCAAGGCCAAGATGCGCGAGACCGATGCCGAGCTGGCCGGCGAGATGAGCGGCCATTTCTTCTTCAAGGAGCGCTGGTACGGCTTTGACGACGGCCTGTACGCGGCGGCGCGGCTGCTGGAAATCCTCGCCCAGCACGAAGACGACCCGGCCGCAGTGCTGGACGCGCTGCCCGATGCGGTGTCCACGCCGGAGCTGAAGGTGGCGGTGGAAGACGGCACCCCGCATGCGCTGGTGGCGCTGATCACCGCGGCGGTGCAAGCCCAGGCGCAGCTGGAAGGCTCGGCGTTCGCCGGTGCGCGGCTGGCGACCATCGACGGCCTGCGTGCCGATTTCAACGATGGCTGGGGCCTGGTGCGTGCGTCCAACACCACCCCGGTGCTGGTGCTGCGCTTCGAGGCCAACGACGAGGCTGGACTGGAACGGATCAAGGCGCTGTTCCGCGAGCAGCTGCAGCAGGTGTTGCCGGCGGGTACCGAACTGCCGTTCTGATCGCCGTACCAGGCTGAAAACCGGGGCCGTCCGCGGACAACGCAGGCGGCCTTTCCAATTGCCGGATAGCCAACCGCGGGGCACGACCGCACCCGGTCACCGCCTCGCAGTCCCCCGGCCGGCGGCGACGTGTGGCCCGGACAAAAAAGAGAGCAGCGAGGTGGTTGCTCCCGGGGGCCTGCGCCTCCGCCGGTGGCGGTCGTGGTAGCCGCCGCCGATGTGCGGGACGGAAGCCGGGGCATGAAAAAAGCGACCCGGAGGTCGCTTCGTTCTGTTGCCTGCTGCTCTGTGATTCAGCTTTGGACTGGCCCGGCAGGGGGCGTTGCCGGCGGCGTGGCTGTGGCATCGGCCGGTGCCGGAATGCCCTTCAGCTCGCGGTAGCGGGCCAGGCTTTCGGCGATCTCCACTTCCATCGCCTTGCGCTGCTGCTCGAACGCGCGCTGCAGGCGCAGCTGGGCCAGCAGTTCGGTATGGCGCTGGCGGATGTCGGCGGCCTGCTTGTCGGCCACCTTCTGCCCGGCCAGTTCCTTGTTGCCGGCCGACAGCAGCTGTGCGGCCAGTGCCTCACGCAGGCTGGCGACGTTGTAGACGGCGGTGTTGATGTTGTTGTCGACGATATCGGTGCGTTCGGCGAACACCCGGCGCAGGTCGTCCTCGCTGGCGTAGGTGGCCAGCATCGCCTGTTCGGTGCGCTTGCGGGTTTCCGCCGTGGCCGCGTCGACCTTGGCCTGGGCTTCGGCCAGGGCCGCATCGGCGCGCTCCTCGGCGGTGAGCGCGCGCTGGATCTCGGCGCTGCGGGTGCCGCTGCGCGCGTTGAATTCCTCACGCGCGCTGTTCACCGCTTCCGGCGGCAGCGTGTCCGAGCAGATGCGTTCGTTGCCCTGGTTCCAGCAATACAGCTTCTTGCCGGGGTCGGCCCGGTTCTGCGCTGATGCCGGCGCGGCCAGTGCGGCCAGCACCAGCAACGCGGCGATCGTGGACGGATTCGGCACCATGGCAGCCCCCTGCTCAGCCTGTCGGATTGCTCCCGTAGCGGGCACGGTAGCCCAGCAACGGTTCGCGGTAGCCGACAAGTTCCGGGTTCCCGGAGGCGAATGCAAGCAGGTCGGCCAGATTGGCCACGGCGATCACCGGGATGCCGGTTTCGGCGGCCACGGCCTGAGCGGCCGAGCGGCGGTCGTCCTCGGAGGCGATTTCCTGGCGGTCCAGCGCCACCACGATGCCGGCGGGAATGCCGTTGGCTTCGCGGATGATGGCCAGCGCCTCGCGGATGGCGGTGCCGGCGGTGATCACGTCATCAACGATCAGGATGCGGCGGCCGGCCATGTCGGCGCCGATCAGGCTGCCGCCCTCGCCGTGGTCCTTGGCTTCCTTGCGGTTGAAGGTCAGCGGCAGGTTGCGGTCGCGGTGCGAATATTCGCAGGCGATGGCGGTGGCCAGCGGGATGCCCTTGTAGGCCGGGCCGAACAGCTGGTCGAAGGCGATGCCGGCCGCATCGATGGCATCGGCGTAGCAGTTGCCCAGCTGGGCCAGTGCCAGGCCGGTGTCGAAACGGCCGGCATTGAAGAAATACGGGCTTACCCGGCCGGACTTCAGGGTGAACTGGCCAAAGCGCAGCGCGTCGGCATTCAGCGCCAGCTGCAGGAAGCGGGAACGGTGGTCACTCATGTGATGCAGTTTCTTGTCGTCTATTGAAGGCGCCTAGGTTAATGCATGGCTTCGGCGAATGCTGGGGTGGGCGCTATGCTGTGCCGTCCCGGAGCAGTCAGTGGTTTTTCATGCGGATCATCAGTTTCAACGCCAACGGCATCCGTTCGGCCACCACCAAGGGTTTTTCGGAATGGTTCCTGGCCCAGCAGGCCGATGTGCTGTGCATCCAGGAGACCAAGGCGCAGGAGGCGCAGCTGACCGACGCGCTGTTCCGCCCGGACGGCCACCACTGCTTCTACCGCGATGCCATCACCAAGAAGGGCTACAGCGGCGTGGCGATCTGGAGCCGGCGCGAGCCGGACGAGGTGCGCACCGCACTGGGCTGGGCGCCGTTCGATGACGAGGGCCGCTATATCGAGGCGCGCTTCGGCAACCTGAGTGTGGTCTCGTTCTATATCCCGTCCGGCTCCTCCGGCGAGCTGCGGCAGGGCTTCAAGTTCGAGGTCATGCAGTGGCTGCGGCCGATCCTGGACGAGTGGCTGGCCAGCGGCCGCGACTACGTGCTGTGCGGCGACTGGAACATCGTGCGCAGCGCGCTGGACATCAGGAACTGGAAGTCCAACCAGAAGAACTCCGGCTGCCTGCCGGAGGAGCGCGACTGGCTGAACGGGCTGTGTGCCGACCTGCCCGAACACGCCGATGCGACCAGCGGCCGCGGCTGGGTGGATGCCTACCGCGCGCTGCATCCGGACGGCCAGGACTACACGTGGTGGAGCAACCGTGGCGCGGCGCGTGCCAACAACGTCGGCTGGCGCATCGACTACCAGCTGGTCACCCCCGGCCTGCGTGAGCGCCTGCGCGATTGCTCGATCTACACCGGCGAGCGTTTCTCCGACCACGCTCCGTTCACTGTGGGCTACGCCCTGTGACCGAAGCGGTGGTGGAAGCCCCGCCGGCCGGGCTGCAGCGCCTGCGCCGGCTGTTCGTGATCCTGTTGCTGGGCTTCGCCTCCGGCCTGCCGCTGGCGCTGACCGGCGGCGCGATGCAGGCCTGGCTGACGGTGGACGGGCTGGATCTGGTGACGCTGGGCTTTTTGTCGCTGATCGGCATTCCCTACACCTTCAAGTTCCTGTGGGCGCCGCTGATCGACCGCTTCGACCTGCCGCTGCTGGGCCGACGGCGGGGCTGGATCGTCACCATGCTGTTCGCGCTGGCCTTGGCGCTGCTGTTCATGAGCACGCTGTCGCCGGCGCGCAATCTGGGGCTGTTCGCCGCGGTGGCGGTGCTGGTGGCGTGCCTGTCGGCGACCTTGGATGTGGTCATCGATGCCTACCGCACCGACCTGCTGGCCCCGGCCGAACGCGGCCTGGGCGGTTCGCTGACCGTGCTCGGCTACCGGCTGGCGATGGTGCTGTCCGGCGGCATCACCCTGATCTGGGCCGAGCAGTGGCAGAGCTGGCCGCAGGTGTACCGGGTGATGGCCGGCCTGTCGGCCGGAGTCGGTGTGCTCGCGCTGCTGCTGATGCCGGCGCTGCCGGAGCGTTTCAAGGCGCCGGTGTCCAAAGCCACGGGTGAGTTGAAAGGTTTCCTGGCGCTGGTGGTCGGCGTGGTACTGGGGGCGTGGCTGGCGCACCTGCTGCTTGTGTTGATCGGGCTGGACCCGGACAGCAAGGACCGCTGGGTGCGGCTGGTGTTCGTCATCACCCAGATCGCCGCGGCGATGACGCTGGGGCTGGGCGTGACCCGGCGGGTGCCGTTCGAAACACTCAACGCCTCGCTGCGCAGCTACTTCAGCATGCGCGGTGCCGGTGCGTTCCTGGCGCTGGTGGTGCTGTACAAGGTCGGCGACGCCTTCGCGCTGAGCCTGTCCACGCCGTTCCTGCTCAAGGGCATGGGCTTCAGCCAGGCCGAGGTGGGACTGGCCAACAAGACCATCGGCCTGCTGATGACCATCGTCGGTGCCATCGTCGGTGGCTTCTTCCTGTTGCGGCTGCGGCTGTCCACCGCGGTGATCGGCTTCGGCGTGCTGCAGCTGGTGTCCAATCTCGGTTTCTATCTGCTGGCGCGCGAGGGTGCCGGCGCCTGGGGAACGCTGGAAGTGCCGGCGTTCAACCTGCTGATCGTGCACCTGGAGCAGCCGACGCCGATGGACAGCCTGCTGCTGTTCGCGTTGAGCCTGGACAATTTCGCCGGGGGCATGGGCACGGCGGCGTTCGTGGCGCTGCTCAGCGGCCTGTGCGGCACGCGTTTTTCCGCCACCCACTATGCGCTGCTGTCGGCGTTCGCCACGCTGGGCCGGGTATTCGTCGGCCCGTTCGCCGGAGTGCTGGCCGATGCCTGGGGCTGGCAGGTGTTCTTCCTGGTGTCGGTGGTGGTGGGGCTTCCCGGGCTGTGGATGGCGTGGTGGCTGCGCCGCGAGGTGGACGCGACCACGCAGGGAGCCCGTCCGGCCTGATCGTGCTGTCGTCGACATTGAAACGGGTGGTGGCACCGTTATGATGCCGCCGGGGGATCCACCTGTGCTGCAACGGTGTGGTGGTCATGGCCGATGTGATCTTGCGGGATATCGACCCGCTGCTGCTTGAACGTATCCGCCGCCTTGCGGTGGCCCGCGGCTGGACGCATGAGCAGACCTGTCTGGCCCTGCTGGAACAGGGGCTGTTCGCCGGCGAGCAGGAAGTGCGGGGCGGTTTCGAAAATCCGGAGGTGGATGTGCTGTCCGAGGCCATCCATGCATTGCAGGCGCTGCCGGCCGGCGCCGAGTTCGGTTGACCGGCATCCTGCCCGGCACTGCCTTGCCGGGTGCCGTCAGGCCGGGTGGATCGCGCCGAGAATGCGTGGCCCGCAGGCGCCGCTGACGCTGGGCAGGTTGCCCGGCCGGCCGGCCAGTGTCTCGCGTGCAAGCCACGCAAAACCCATCGCTTCCATGTAGTCCGGGTCCAGCCCGTGATCGGCACTGGAAGCGATCATTACGCCCGGCAACCGCGCCTGCAAACGGCGCAGCAATTGTGGATTGCGCACGCCGCCGCCGCAGACCAGCAGCCGGCGTACCTGCGGCAGCTGCGCGAGCAGCGCATCGGCCACGCTGGCGGCGGTCAGCTCCAGCAAGGTGGCCTGCACATCGGCCGGTGCCGGCGCGGCGCCGTCGAAGTGCGCTTCCACCCAGTGCAGGTGGAACTGCTCGCGGCCGGTGCTCTTGGGCGGCGGCAGCGCGAACCACGGATCGGTTTGCAGTTTCGCCAGCAGGACCGCATCGACCTGGCCGCTGGCCGCGAACGCGCCGTCGGCATCGTAGGGCTGGCCCAGATGGCGCTGGCACCAGCCATCGAGCAACGCGTTGGCCGGGCCGGTATCGAAGCCGCGGATGCCGCCGTCGTGGGCGATCAGGCTCAGGTTGGCGATGCCGCCCAGGTTGAGCACGGCACGATCCTCATCCGCGCTGCCCAGCATGGCCAGGTGGAAGGCCGGCATCAGCGGCGCCCCGTGGCCCCCGGCGGCGACATCGCGACGGCGGAAGTCGGCCACGGTGGTGATGCCGGTCAGCTCGGCGATGCGGTTGGCGTCACCGATCTGCCAGGTGAAGGCAGGGGTGGCGTGTGGCCGGTGGCGGATGGTCTGGCCATGCGAGCCGATCGCGCGTACGTGGCTGCGGTCCACGCCGCTTTCCTCCAGCAGCTGGTTGGCTGCGGCGGCGAAGGCGATGCCGACGCGGGCGTCCAGCTCGCCCAGCGCATCCATTGACGGCGGCTCGGCGCCCTGGCCGAGGGCGATCAGCAACGCGCGTGTCGCCGGGTTCCAGTCATGGGTGTGGCCGCGCACGAAACGGCAGCCGCCGCCGGCGGGAAACTGCACCAGCGCCGCATCGATGCCATCGGCGCTGGTGCCGGACATCAGGCCGAGGAACAGGGGCGAGTGTGGATCGACGGACGTCATTGCGGGGACCGGAAAGCAGACGGGCAGGGAAGCTTCCAGCGCCCTGCCCGTGACGTCAACGCGTGGCGCTGCTCAGCCGCGATTGCCGGCCGGTGCCGCCGCCGCGACGGTTGCCGGTGCGCTGGACTTGTCGTCGCCGGTCTTGGCGTAGATCGCCTCCTCCACGCCGCGGATACGTGCCATCGCCGGCGCGGCCTGCGCACGGAAGGCCACCAGTTCGGCACCCTTGAGCGGCTCCGGCGGCGGCATCGTCACCGACAGCGGGTTGCGGTGCACGCCGTTGACGCGGAATTCGTAGTGCAGGTGTGGCCCGGTCGACAACCCGGTGGAACCGACATAGCCGATGATCTCGCCCTGGCTGACGCGCTGGCCGGAGCGATATTTGCCAAAGCGCGACATGTGCGCGTACAGGGTGGTGTGGCCTTGGCCATGGTCCAGGATCACGGTGTTGCCGTAGCCGCGCTGGACGCCGGCAAACTGCACACGGGCATCGCCGGCGGCCATGATCGGGGTGCCGGTACGGGCGGCGTAGTCCACGCCCTTGTGCATGCGCATGCGGCCCAGCACCGGATGGCGGCGGGCACCGAAATTGGAGCTCAGCCGGGCGAACTGGATCGGCGAGCGGATGAAACTCTTCTTCAGTGGGCGGCCGTCGGCGTCGAAATATCCGGCCTTGCCGTTGCGTTCGAAACGGAAGCCGGTATAGGTCTTGCCGCCGGTCTGGAAGGTCGCCGCCAGAATCTTGCCGGTATCGATACGCTCGCCTTCACGCCAGGTCTCGTCCAGCACCACGCTGAAGCGGTCACCCGGCTGCACGTCGCGGGAAAAGTCGATGTCGTAGGTGAAGATGTCGTCGGTCATCGTGGCAATCGCTGCCGGTGACAACCCCGCCTTGCGTGCGGAGGCATACAGCGAGCTGTTGATTTCACCACTGGCCACCACAGTGCGCGAGGTGGTGACGCGTTCCATGACCTTCTCGCGGATCTGCTCGCCTTCCAGCGACAGTTCCACGCGGTGGTTGGCATCGCGGTCGAAGCGCACGGCGCGCAGACTGCCGTTCACCGGCAGGTCGAAGGCGATTTCGGCACCGGGCCGCAGCCGGGTCAGGACGTTGCGGGTGCCGGGATGTTCCAGCACGCGGTGCATCACCGTGGCGGGGATGCCGATGCTCTCGAACAGGGTGCTCAGGGTCTGGCCGGGCTGCACCCGCAGGATCTGCCAGCTGTCCCCCGGCGTCTCGCTCTGCCGCTCCAGCGACAGCGGCGGCAACGGCAGTGCCAGCGTGGAATGGGCGGAGGGGAACGGGGTGTCGATGGCGTTGGAGAAGCCGGGGACGATGGTCGCGGCCAGGGCGCCGATGGTGGCGAACAGGCTGGCATGGATCCAGTGGCGGCGGGTCCAGCGTTCGTTGAACGCGGCCGGCAGGTGGTGTTTCAACTTCCGATGCAGGGCTGTGTCGTGCAGGACGTTCAGGCGTTGTTTGAAGCGCTGTTTGCGTGCGGGGCCGTGATCGGGTTGGGACATCACTCGGTTCTCTGGGCTGGCCCGGATTGCGGGCCCAAACGCAGGTAACATAGACACCTATCAATACCGCGTCAAACCCTTGAGCCGCATGGCTTTTTGATTTTTTGCCGCGGTTAACCCGCACTTAACACCATTCATGTTTTTAACGGCGAAGCCGGGAGTTTTAACGTGTCATCGATTGAAGAAGCCCTTGCCCTGATCGGCCGCGGTGCCGACGAGATCCTCAAGATGGACGAGTTGCGCCAGCGGCTGGAAAGCGGTCGTCCGTTGCGCGTGAAGGCCGGCTTCGATCCGACTGCGCCGGACTTGCACCTGGGCCACACGGTACTGCTGAACAAGCTGCGCCAGTTCCAGGACCTGGGGCACCAGGTCATCTTCCTGATCGGTGACTTCACCGGCATGATCGGCGACCCGTCCGGCAAGAGCCTGACCCGCAAGCCGCTCAGCCGGGAAGACGTGCTGGCCAACGCCCGTACCTATGAGGAACAGGTGTTCAAGGTGCTGGACCGCGAAAAGACCGAGGTGCGGTTCAACTCGGAATGGTTCGGCAAGATGAGCGCGGCCGACATGATCCGCCTGGCCGGCCAGCACACCGTGGCGCGGATGCTCGAGCGCGACGATTTCGCCAAGCGCTACACCGCCCAGCAGTCCATCGCCATCCACGAGTTCCTCTACCCGCTGGTGCAGGGCTACGACTCGGTGGCGCTGGAGTGCGACGTCGAGTGCGGTGGCACCGACCAGAAGTTCAACCTGCTGATGGGCCGTGGCCTGCAGGAACATCACGGCCAGAAGCCGCAGATCGTATTGACCATGCCGCTGCTGGAAGGGCTGGACGGCGTCAACAAGATGTCCAAGTCGCTGGGCAACTACATCGGCGTCAGCGAGCCGGCCATCGACATCGTCACCAAGACCATGAAGGTCGATGACACCCTGATGTGGCGCTGGATCGATCTGCTCAGCTTCGACATTTCCATCGATGAGGCCGCGCAGCTGCGCACCGACGTCGAGGCGGGCACGATCAACCCGCGCGAGATCAAGCTGCGCCTGGCGCGCGAGCTGGCGACCCGCTTCCATGATGCCGCCGCCGCCGAGCAGGCCATCGCCGGCTGGAATGCCGCCGTGACCGGGCAGGGCGATATCACCCAGCTGCCCCTGCAGGAAGTCACCGTGCCGGCGGAAGGCCTGCGTATCGGCGCGCTGCTGACCGCTGCCGGCCTGACGCCGAGCAATTCCGAAGCCTCACGCAAGCTCAAGGAGCGGGCGGTCAAGGTGGATGGCGTTGTGGTGGAGGATACACAGACGTTGCTGCAGCCCGGCTTTGAAGGCCTGCTGCAGGTGGGCAAGCGCACCTTCGCCCGCGTCCTGCTGGTGACTGGCTGATCTGCAGTGTGCCCACCTTATATAAGGTGGGTAATTCCGTGTTGATGCGGCCGGGAGCGCCGCATCCGGGAAGGCGGGTGTTGGAGATCCGGATCGGCGCGCTTTCCCTGTGAAGCGGGTTCTGAAGAAATTCATCGAACCCCCTTCACAAACCACGGAAAGAAGCACATACTTCTCCTCCCCCGACGCAGGGGCCTTCCCCGGAAGGTGGCTGCGAAGGATGTTGAAGCAACAGCCTCCTCAAAAAGGTGTTGACGGAAACGAAAAGCC
>DDVW01000062.1 GCA_002345545.1 Stenotrophomonas sp. UBA2302
CTGGCACCGTCCTCACGCCAGCCTGGATTACAAGCCGCCTATGTCCCGCATTTCACTGAACAACGTGCTGGGTTTACACAACTAGCTCTTGCGCCTGGAAGCAGGCAAAAGCCTTTGCTTCCTCCTATATCACGGCTTGGTTTTCAGTCCCGGGAAGAAACAACAGTCAATACATGAGGCAGAGCTTTCACTCCTGCTGCGCAGGAGCGAGCACACCTTTCTTTGCTCGTGCAAAGAAAGGTGGCCCAAAGAAAGCACGGCCGGACGCGAGCCGATGCGATGAAACCGCATCGGTCCCCTGTGCTCCTCGCGGATCGGGGCGGCGCGGAACTCGCTTCGCTCAGACACCCGCGCCTTCATCCCCCGATCCGCTGCGGTGCTCGGCCCGCTCTACGGCGAGACAGTTCAACGGCATCAAGCAGAAGCAGAAGCAGAAGCAGAAGAAAAAAGTAAAAACACGAACAACGGCAACGGCAACGGCAACGGCAGGTTCCGCCCTTTTCCCATGCCAGGCACAGGCAAGAGAAAAGCACAAACACAGTCCAACACCGCATCCATCGCAGAGGACCATCCATGAGCACCCTCGTTTCCTTGCGCAACATCACCAAGACCTACCAGCGTGGCCCGGAGAAAGTGCAGGTGCTGCATGGCATCGACCTGGACATCGAGCGTGGCGATTTCGTCGCGCTGATGGGCCCGTCCGGTTCCGGCAAGACCACCCTGCTCAACCTGATCGGCGGGCTGGATGTCCCCAGTGGCGGTGAGATCAACATCGAAGACCAGCGTATCGACCAGCTCAGCGCCGGCCAGCTGTCCACCTGGCGCAGCCACCACGTCGGCTTCGTGTTCCAGTTCTACAACCTGATGCCGATGCTGACCGCGCAGAAGAATGTGGAGCTGCCGCTGCTGCTGACCAGCCTCAACGCCGCCGATCGCAAGCGTCGTGCACAGATCGCACTGACCCTGGTCGGCCTGGCCGACCGTCGCGACCATCGCCCCAACGAGCTGTCCGGCGGCCAGCAGCAGCGCGTGGCGATTGCCCGCGCCATCGTCTCCGATCCCACCTTCCTGATCTGCGACGAGCCCACCGGTGACCTCGACCGCCAGAGCGCCGAGGAAGTGCTGGGCCTGCTGCAGCTGCTCAACCGCGAACACGGCAAGACCATCATCATGGTCACCCACGATCCCAAGGCGGCCGAATACGCCACCCACACCGTGCATCTGGACAAGGGCGAGCTGGTCGACACCCCGCTGCACGAAGGAGCGCGGCAATGAAGAAACAACACGACCGGTGCTTTTCACGGCGAAGCCGCCCACACGGTGGTGCACAGGGCGGTGCGCCATGAAATATTTCTCATTGATATGGGCACAGCTGTTCCGCAGCCGCACGCGGACCCTGTTCACCCTGCTGTCCATCGTCACCGCGTTCCTGCTGTTCGGCATGCTCGATTCGGTGCGCGTGGCCTTCGCCAGTGGCGGCAGCAGCGTGGCCGGAGCCAACCGGCTGATCGTCGGCTCGCGGCTGTCCATCACCCAGACCATTCCAATCCGGCTGGAATCGCAGATCCGCCAGGTCGAAGGGGTCAGCGATGTCACCTACGCGATGTGGTTCGGCGGCATCTACCAGGACCCGAAGAACTTCTTTCCCAACTTCTCGGTGGCGCCGAACTACTTCGACCTGATGACCGAGTTCGAGATTCCCCAGGAGCAGGTCGAAGCGTTCCGCAACACGCGTACCGGCGCCATCGTCGGTGAATCGCTGGCCAAGCAGTTCGGCTGGAAGATCGGCGACACCATCCCGCTGCAGGCCACGATCTTTCCACGCGGTGGCAGCAACGACTGGCCGTTGCAGCTGGTTGGCATATTCAAGTCAAAAAACACCGCCACCGCCGACAACGAGGAACGCCAGCTGATGATGAACTGGAAGTACTTCGACGAATCCAACGACTACATCAAGAACCAGGTCAGCTGGTACACGGTGCGACTGGACAATCCCGACCACGCCTCGCGCGTGGCGCAGGCGATCGATGCGCTCTCGGCCAATTCCGACCACGAGACCAGGACCCAGACCGAATCGGCGTTCCAGCAGGCCTTCATCAAGCAGTTCGCCGACATCGGCCTGATCGTCACCTCGATCATGGGCGCGGTGTTCTTCACCCTGCTGCTGCTCACCGGCAACACCATGGCGCAGGCGGTGCGCGAGCGCGTGCCGGAGCTGGCCACACTGAAGACGCTGGGCTTCACCGACGGCACCATGCTGATGCTGGTGATGGTCGAATCGGTGCTGCTGGTCGGGCTGGGCGGAGCCATCGGCCTGGGCCTGGCGGCAGCGGCATTGCCGGTGATGGCACCGAAGACCATGGGCCTGCTGCCACCGAGCGTGCCGCTGCAGACCTGGGGGATGGGACTGGGGTTGATCGTGGCGATCGGGCTGGTGGTCGGCGTGTTGCCGGCACTGCGCGCCAAGCGCCTGAAGATCGTCGACGCACTGGCCGGGCGCTGAGGAGAACGACATGAAGAAGTTTCTTGCAAACGCGCTGGTGATCGTGCTGCTGGCCGTTGTGCTGGGCGCATGGATCGCATTGCCGTGGATCGGCGTGGCCGTCGTGGTGGTGGCCATCGCGCTGTGGCTGCTGCTCACCCGCAGCGGCCGGCTGGCGCTGGCGGCCACCCGCATCGGCCTGGCCAGCCTGCCGCAACGCTGGGGTGCCTCCTCGGTGATCGTGATCGGCATCGCCGGCGTGGTCGGCGTGCTGGTGGCGATGCTGGCGATGGGCCAGGGCTTCCAGGCCACGCTGGAAAGCACCGGCGATGACCACACCGCCATCGTGCTGCGTGGCGGCTCGCAGGCCGAGACCAATTCAGTCATCACCCGCAACCAGGTGCCACTGCTGGAAACCCTGCCCGGGGTGGCGCGTGGCGACAATGGCCGGCCGCTGCTGTCGGCCGAAGTCTCGCAGGTGGTCAACCTCATCTCGCGCAGCGATGGCACCGACGTGAACGCGCAGTTCCGTGGCGTCGGCGAGCAGGCCTGGGCGGTGCACGACAAGGTGCGGATCGTCGAAGGCCGCACCTTCGCCACCGGTCTGCGCGAAATTGTCGCCGGCCGTGGCGCGCAGAAGCAGTTCCAGAACCTGGATGTGGGCAACACCCTCACGCTCGGCAACCAGACCTGGACGGTGGTGGGCATCTTCGAATCCGGTGATGCGCACGAGTCCGAGCTGTGGACCGATGCACAGACCCTGGCCAGCACCTACAACCGCAGCGCGTGGCAGTCGATCAGTGTGCGTACCGGGGGCAAGGCAGGCTTCGCGGCGTTCAAGGCCGCCGTCGAGGCCGATCCACGCCTGAAACTGGATGTGGAAACCACCGCCGAGTACTACCGCAAGCAGGGCGGCAACTTGAACGGTCTGCTCAAGGTGCTGGGCACGGTGATCGGCGCGATCATGGCGGTGGGTGCGGTGTTCGGTGCACTCAACACCATGTACGCGGCGGTGGCCACGCGCGCGCGGGAGATCGCCACGCTGCGCGCGATTGGTTTCCGCGGGCTGCCGGTAGTCACCGCGGTGATGCTGGAGACCATGCTGCTGGCTTTGCTCGGTGGACTGCTCGGCGGCCTGGTCACCTGGCTGGCGTTCAACAACTTCACGGTGTCCACGCTGGGCCAGAACTTCAGCCAGGTGGTGTTCCAGTTTAAGGTGTCACCGCCGCTGTTGTGGAGCGGGTTGAAATGGGCGCTGGGCATCGGCCTGGTCGGTGGCCTGTTTCCCGCCCTGCGTGCGGCGCGGCTGCCGATCACCACCGCACTGCGCGAGACCTGATGCAGGCGGTGGTGATGACAACGTCACCACCGCTTCCTGACCCGTTGCAGATCACCGCACTGTCAGCACCGCCACAAGGCATGCCTGCTGCCACATCCGCCCGTGCCTGCCTGCGCCTCAACGCGCAGGTGGGCGAAGCCATGACCGCACCGCGCTGCATTCTGAACGCAGCCATACCTGTCCCGATGGAATTGTTTTTGAAAGGTTAAGATCCACGTCCCCCACGTGTTGACGCAGTACTTACAGCGCCTTCCGAAGGCGCTTTTTTGTTTGATTGTTCAGGAGTTCCGATGTACCTCAGCACTACCCCGCTGCGCAATGCGATCATCCTCGCATTGGTCGCCAGCTACAGCGTCCCCGCTTTCGCACAGTCCACCGATGACGGCACCACCACGCTGGACCGCATCGAGATCACCGGCTCACGCATCCGCCAGGTCAGCGTCGAAACCGCCCAGCCGGTCATCGCCTTGACCCGCGCCGAGATCGAGAAGAAGGGCTACGTCAACGTCGCCGACATCCTGCAGGATGTCACCGCTGCCGGCGCGCCGTCGCTGAGCCGCGCCTCGGCGCTGTCCTCCGGCCGCGATTACGGCGGCATGTTCGTCAGCCTGCGCAACCTCGGCCCGGAGCGCACCCTGGTGCTGATCGACGGCCGCCGCATGGGCGTCAGCGCCGGCGGCTATTCCGATGTCGGCTCGATTCCTTCGGCCATTGTCGAGCGCGTGGAAGTGCTGACCGACGGCGCCTCGGCGCTGTATGGCTCCGATGCCATCGCCGGCGTGGTCAACGTCATCACCCGCAAGAACTTCGATGGCGGCGACGCCAGCGCCTATATCGGCCAGTACGGCGAAGGCGACGGCCAGAAGCGGGCCTACAGCGCCACCTTCGGCAAGACCTTCGAGCGCGGCTGGTTCAGCGTCGGCGCCGAAAGCACCAGGGAAGATCCGGTGCTGGGCGGTGCGCGCGAATTCACCGCCTATCCGAACGGTCCGTACCATTCCGACGATGGCCTCAGCGGCACCACCGAATGGGGCTCGGTCACCGTTGGCGGCAAGGTGCTCAGCGTCGGCCCCGGCGGCGATCCGTCGAAGCTGGAAAACTTCAAGCCGCGTGATCCGGCCACCTACGCCAACACCAAGACCAACATGACGTTGCTGTCGGCGCTGGAGCGCAAGTCGGCCTTTGCCAATGGCGGCTTCGACATCACCGACAACCTGCGCATCGTCGCCGACGTGCTGTACAGCGAGCGCGAATCGCTCAAGCAGCTGGCCGGCTATCCGTACTCGGTGTCCCAGGCGCAGGCCAACAGCGGTGCGCGTGCCGCGCTGTCCAAGGACAGCGCCTTCAACCTCTGGGGCGAGGACGTGCTGTTCTCGCACCGCACCGAGGAATTCCCGCGCGCGACCAACAACAGCCTGACCACCAAGCGTGCCAGCGTGGGTCTGGAAGGCAGCTTCGAGACCGGCTCGCGCTACTGGGACTGGAATGTCGGCTACATGTTCAACCGCAACGAGGGCGAACGCCGCACGCTGCAGAGCATGTACCAGCCGCACGTCAACAACGCGGTCGGTGCCTCCTTCATCGACGATAAGGGAATCGCCCACTGCGGCACCCGCGACAACGTGATCGAGGGCTGCGTGCCGTGGAATCCGCTGGCACCGATGGGCAGCAACAGCCCCGGTTCGCTCAGCGGGGACCCGGCGGTGCGCGATTACCTGTTCAAGAGCTTCGTCGACGATATCCGCAGCACCACCAAGGTGTTCAGCGCCAACATCTCCGGCTCGCTGTTCTCGCTGCCGGCCGGTGACGTACTGGCGGCGATGGGCGTGGAGCACCGCAGCGAAGAAGCCAGCTATACCCCGGACCTGATGGTGCAGAACGGCCAGATCGCCGGCACCAGCGGTCAGCCGACCGCCGGCGACTACAAGCTGGACGAGGTCTACCTGGAACTGCAGGTGCCGCTGCTGGCCGACCTGCCGCTGGTCCGCGAGCTGTCGCTGGATGTGGCCGGCCGCTATTCGGACTACAACAACTTCGGCGGCACCACCAACGGCAAGTTCGGCCTGAAGTGGAAGCCGGTCGACGAGCTGCTGGTGCGCGCCACCTACGGCACCGGCTTCCGCGCGCCGACCGTGGACGATCTGTACGGCGGCACCGTCACCACCCGTGACCGCATCACCGATCCGTGCGACCGCTCTTTCGGTGCAGCCGCACGCAATGCCGAGGTGGCCGCACGCTGCACTGCCGCCGGCATGGGCGACGGCTTCCGCCAGAAGACCGCCGACGGCGAAGTCGCCAGCACCTCCGGCGCGCAGGCCGTGACCGACTTCACCTCCGGCTCCAACCCGGAGCTGAAGCCGGAAACCGCCAAGACCTGGACCGTGGGCCTGGTCTACAGCCCGGACTTCGTCAGCGGCCTGGACCTGAGCCTGGACTGGTGGAAGATCCGCATCGACGACGTGATCGTCGGCGAGTCGGCCACCGACATCCTCAACCAGTGCTACGTGCAGGGCATCGATTCGGCCTGCGAGCGCTTCAAGCGTTACACCTCCGGCACCAACAAGGGCCAGGTCAGCAGCATGAACCGGTCGTTGAACAACGCCGGTTACCAGGAAACCGCCGGCTATGACGTGGGCATCCGCTACCGTCTGCCGGAACTGGCGCTGGGCCAGCTCGCGCTGCGCTGGAACACCACCTACGTGGACTACCTGTCGCGCAAGAGCGACAACGTCGACACCACCCCCGTGGACCAGTACACCGGCTGGGGCGGCAACTTCCGCGTGCGTTCCAACCTGACGCTGGACTGGCAGAAGGGCAACCTCGGCGCCAGCTGGACCACCCGCTACTACTCGGGCATGAAGGAGAAGTGCTCCTACGACCTGGACGGTGGCCCGGAGTGCAACCTGGCCGGCTTCCAGTCGCCCTACACCGATCTGCAGCCGAGCCGGCAGGTGGGCTCCAACACCTTCCACGACCTGCAGGTGCGTTACGCGGCACCGTGGAACGGCACCGTCTCGCTGGGCGTCAACAACGTCTTCAAGCACGAAGGTCCGGTCATGTACAGCCAGCCGAACAGCAGCTTCACCTACTACGGTGGCTTCGACATCGGCCGTTTCATCTACATGAAGTACCAGCAGCGCTTCTGATCCATCACGCTGTGCGTTGAGCAGGCGGCGTCCTTCGGGGCGCCGTCTTTTTTGCCCGGGATCTCAGTTGACCGCTGCATTCCTGGCGCGGGCGGCCGCACGCCAGCCGGCCAGCGCGAACACCACCAGCCCGGCCCAGATGAAGGCGAAGCCGACCAGCCTGGCCATGCCGAACGGCTCACGGAACACCAGCACGCCGCACAGGAACTGCAGGGTCGGGCCGATGTACTGCAGCAGCCCGACCACGCTCAGCGGGATACGCCGCACGCCGTAGGTGAAGGCGATCAACGGCACCGCGCTGACCGCACCGGACGCAACCAGCAGCGCCAGCGTGCCCCAGCCCCAGCCGCCGGTGAAACCACCGCCATGCCCGGCTTCGGCCCACAGCACCCAGGCCAGTGCCGGCACGAACAGGAACAGGCTTTCCATGCCGATGCCGGCCACCGGCTCGAACGGGGTCAGCTTGCGCAGCAGGCCATACAGCGCGAACGAGATCGACAGGCCGATGGCGATCCACGGCACCCGTCCCCCCTGCCAGGTCAGCCAGGCCACGCCCACTGCCGCCAGTCCCACCGCCAGCCACTGCAGCTTGCCCAGCCGCTCCCCCAGCACCAGCACACCAAGCAGCACGCTCAGCAGCGGATTGATGAAGTAGCCCAGGCTGGTTTCCACCACATGCCCGGCGTTCACCGCCCAGATGTACAGGCTCCAGTTGAAGCCGATCACCGCGCTGGCCAGGCCGAGCAGCCAGAAGGTGCGCGGCACCGCGCGGATCCGCCGCACCCAGTCCAACCGCTCGCGTACGAACAGCAGCACGAATAGCAGTACCGCGCTCCATACGATGCGGTGGGCGATGATCTGGTCCGACGGCACCTGCTTGAGCAGATGCCAGTACAGCGGGAACAGGCCCCAGATGACGAAGGCCAGCATGGTGGCCCACAGGCCGTTGCGATAGTCGTTGCCGCTCATGTGCGGCGCACCCGGGCCAGGGTGATGACCACGACACCGGCCAGGATCACCGCCATCGCGCCGATATCGGCGGCACTGAAACGTTCATGCGCGATCCACGCGCCCAGCGCCACCGCGATCACCGGGTTGACGTAGGCATAGCTGCTGGCCAGCACCGGGCGCACGTTCTGCAGCAGCCACACATAGGCGGTGAAGCCGATGATCGAGCCGAACACGGTCAGATAACCCACCGACAGCACGCCCTGCAGATTCGGCAGCATGTCCATGCGTTCGCCACGCAACAGCCCGCCAGCCACCAGGATCACGCCACCGCACAGCATCTGCGCGGCGGCGGTCATGAACGGCGAAGGCAGGTCACGGCCGCGCGACCAGATCGAGCCGGCGGCCCAGCCCAGGGGTGCGATCAGCAGGAATACCAGTCCGGCCGGTGTCGCCGTCAGGCTGCTGCCGGCGTTGAGCCACAGCACCCCGGCAAAGCCGATGCCGATGCCCAGCCACTCCCCGCGCGTCGGCCGTTCGCCACGGAAGGCCGAGAACAGCGCCATCCACAGCGGCACCGAGGCCACCGCGACGGCCGCCAGTCCGGAGGAAACGTCGCGCTCGGCCATCACCACCATGCCATTGCCGAGGAACAGCAGGCAGAAGCCCATCACCACCAGCGTCGGCCATTGCGTCCGGGTCGGGGCGGCCACTCCGCGCCAGCGCAACAGCGCATAGAGCAGGCCCCCGGCGAGGACGAAACGCGTGCCGGAGATCACCGACAGCGGCGGCAGGCCGCTTTCCAACGCCAGATGGATGCCGAGATAGGTCGAGCCCCAGACCACATAGACCAGCAACAGGGCGACGACGACAAGACCACCACGCGGGGCGGTCTGTGCGGAAACGGGAACGGACATGGCAGGTGCCGACAGAGGGTCGGGCTATTTTAGGGTACGCGCGGCGTGGCCACTGCCACCGCCATCGCAACACCCGGTTGCAGCCGCCGCGCTGTCCCGGTCAGCGCCGGGCCGCGTCACTGGCCTGGCGGGTGGCCTCGAACTCGGCGCCCTGCTCCCAGCCCGGCCAGTGACGGCTGTTGGCCAGTTCCAGGCCGAGGTCGTAGACCAGCAACGTGTCGGCGGCCAACCCGCGCGCATCCCATTGCGGGCTCCATGCATCACAGGCCTGGTGGTAGCAGTTGGCGAAATAGGCGTCGCGCAGCGCACGTCCGGCGGCGACACCACCGTCCAGCTTGTCCAGTCCGGCGCCAAAGGTGATCGCCGGCACGCCGTTGCGGGCGAAGGCGAAGTGGTCGGCCCGGTAGAAGAAGCCCGCTTCCAGATCCGCATCCGGCGACCAGCGGCGGCCACGCGCGCGCGCGACACGGTCCACATCTCCTTCCAGCGACACCCGGCCCTTGCCCCAGGTGGCGATGTCGGCGGTTTCACCGTCCGGGCTGAACATCTCGATATTCAATACCGCTGCCGTGGTTTCCAGCGGTGCCAGCGGATGCGCGGCGTAGTAGCTGGCACCGAGCAGGCCTTTTTCCTCGGCCGTCAACGCGATGAAGTACAGCGTGCGCTGCGGCTGCGGACCGGCGGCGAATACCCGCCCCAGCTCCAGCACCGCCGCCACGCCGGTGGCGTTGTCGATCGCACCGTGGCGCACCGTGGCACCGTTGGCGTCGGGCTGGCCGATGCCGAATGCATCCCAGTGCGCGGAGAAGATCACCGACTCCTGCGGATGGGTGGCGCCCTCCAGCCTGGCCACCACATTGCGGCTCACCACCGCCTCGCGCTTGAGCTTGAACTGCGCCGACAGCCGCGCATCATCCAGCGCCACCGGAACAAAATCGGCCCGCATCGCCTTGCGTTTCTCGGCCTCGAAATCCAGCCCGGCTGCGGCGAACAGCTGCTCGGCCAGCGTCCGCTGCATCCAGCCGCGCAGCGGCGTGTGCTGGGCCAGCGCGTCAGCCGGGCTGCGCTCGATGTCGAACAGTGGCGAGGTGCCCGATGCCTTCACCGTCGCCCACGGATACGCCGCCGGCGCGGTCTCGTGCACGATCAGCACCCCTTCCGCGCCACGGCGCGCGGCTTCCTCGAACTTGTAGGTCCAGCGACCGTAATAAGTCACCGCGCGGCCATCGAACGCACCCGGTGCATCGGCCTCGAAGTCGGCATCGTTGACCAGCACCACCGCGATCTTGCCGCGCAGGTCCACGCCCTTGTAGTCGTCCCAGTGCCGTTCCGGCGCGGTGATGCCATAGCCGACAAACACCAGCGGCGCATCGCGTACGTCCACCGCCGCCTGCGGACGCAGGCTCTGCAGGGTGATGTCCTGGCCATTGACCAGCGCGCGCCGGGTTGCGCCCAGCTGCAGGCTGGCACTCACGGCGCCCTCCACCTGCACCCGTACCAGCGGCACGTTCTGCACCCAGCCGCCATTCTCGCCACCGGGTTGCAGGCCGGCACTGCGGAACTGTTCGACCAGGTAATCGACCGTGCGCTGTTCGCCGGCGCTGGCCGGTGCACGGCCTTCGAACTCGTCCGAGGCGAGGATGCGCACATGCCGCGACAGCGCCTCCGCATCGATGCCGCCGCCGGGCAGATCGTTGGCCGCCTGCGCGATGCCACCGACAAACAGGCAGGACGAAAGCAACAGGATGCGCATCGGGTTCACGGCGGTTACCAGCAAGCGGACAGACCTGCGGATTTTAAGGCGAAAGCGTGTGCGGAAGTGCGAAAAGCGCGGTCATCACGGCTGTCCCGGACAGTGCCGCAAACACCGCGACCGCTTCAGCGCCTGTCGCGGTCCAGCCAGCACGCCAGCCCCTGCGCGTTGAGTTCGATATCCATCGCCAGCACGCGCAGCACCTGCGCTTCGTCCAGTGCATTGCCCTGCAAGCGCAGACGCGCCACATACAGCGCGCCCAGTGCAGCCACCAGCAGTTCATGACGATTTTGCAGGCCATCGCAGCGGCGGGCGATCGCCACCATCGCATCGATCTGCGCATGCAGTTCGGCGGCCAGCCGCTCGGGATTTTCGACACGGCCGTAATGGGTCAGGTACATCGCCACCGGTGCGCGCGCCATCAGCCGCTCGATCGAGGCATGCAGTGCCTCCGGCTCGAACTGCACCGGCGAGGACGTCGGAATGATGAACGCACCGGCATCGCTGTCCAGCTCGCGGTAGGACAGGCCGAAGGTGTCGCCGGTGAACCAGCTGCGGCTGGCCGCATCCCAGATGCAGTGGTGATGCCGCGCATGGCCGGGCGTGTCCACGCACAGCAGCTCACGCCCGGCCAACGACACGCGATGACCATCCTCGGCCACCACCACCCGCGCGGCCGGAACCGGCAGGATCTGCCCATAGCTGCGCGCGATCTCGGCTTCGCCATAGACGGCGGTGGCACCGGCGACCAGCCGTGCCGGATCGATCATGTGCGCCGCTCCGCGCGGATGCACCACCAGCCTGGCATTGGGCAATTCCCGCATCAATGCGCCAGCGCCACCGGCATGGTCCAGATGCACATGGGTGAGGATCAACCAGTCGATATCGGCAGGCTGCAAGCCGGCCTGCGCCACCGCCGCCAGTAGTCGGGGCACGGAATGGGAAGTGCCGCAGTCGACGAACGCCCCGCGTCCGTTGTGCACGATCAGATAGGCCGCATCGAAGTGGTCGCGCTGGAACGCGGTATCGATGGTGTGGATACCAAGGTCGACGGACATCGTGCCGCTCCGGGAGGGTGGGCCTTCGATGCTGCCAGCGGCAGCCGGCCGCTTCCACTGCACCTTGGTCGCAACCGCGGTGTCAGCGCGAGAGCACCCGCGGGCGCAGCAGCAATGCCAGCACCATCACCGCCAGGAAGCCGCCATAGGCGTAGAGCACCGCCATGATCTGCTTCCACAGGCCCTGCGCCATTTCGGCCGCACCCACCCGGTAGCCCCACAGCATGAAACCGGTACTGACCAGCAGCGCCAACACCAGCATGGACGCATCGAACAGCGTGCGGGCGCGATGCCGCGGCTGCCGCGGAAACCACCAGTACAGCGCCCCCATCACGCAGAACCACGGCAGGAACAGCAACAACGACAACCAGGCCATCGACGTGTCCCTCCCGTGGGATGCAGGCGAATCAATCCTTGGCGGCGGCCTCGCGCAGTGCCTGCAGCGCGGCCAGCACCGGCTCCACTTCGCCTTCGATCCTGAACAGCTCGCTCTGCAGCGCATCGCCCTGCTCGGCCTGCTTGAGCACCGCGATCAGCTGCCCGGCATCACGGGGCGAGTCGAAGCCCACGCTCTGGATCAGCAGCTGGCCTTCGCCATCGAGCAGCTTGAAATAGAAGCGGCCATCCTTCTCGCGATACTGCTTGAACAGCGGCAGCGCGATCTTGGCGGCGACCACCGGCTTGGCCGTATCACCGGCCGCGGACAAATCGCGCAGGCCCACCGCCTCGCGCACCGCCTTGAGCAGCGGAATGGCGAACTGCTGGCGCAGCTGCTCGGCACGGCGCCGCAGCAGCGCTTCGATCTTCTGCGGCTCGGCCATCAGGGCGTTGTAGCGCTCGCGCATCTCCGACAGCTCGCTGTCGACCCGCTCGAACACCTGCTGCTTGGCATCGCCCCAGCCGATGCCGTCGGCAAACGCCTGGGCGAAAGCGGCAGTCTGCGCCGGCGTGGCGAACGCCTGGTAGATCTGGAACAGCGCCGAGTCTTCGGTGTCCTTGGGCTCACCGGGCGCACGCGAGTCGGTGACGATGGAGAAGATCAGCTTCTTCAGCTCCGCCGGTGGGGCGAACAGCGGGATCACGTTGTCGTAGCTCTTGCTCATCTTGCGGCCGTCCAGGCCCGGCAAGGTCGCCACGTTCTCGTCGATCACCGCCTCGGGCAGCACAAAGTAGTCGTGGCCGTAGAGATGGTTGAAACGCTGGCCGAAATCGCGCGCCATCTCGATGTGCTGGATCTGGTCGCGACCGACCGGCACCGTGTTGGCGTTGAAGATCAGGATGTCGGCGGCCATCAGCACCGGATACATGAACAGTCCGGCACTGATGCCGGCATCGTCGTCCTGGGCGTCTTCGCGGTTCTTGTCCACCGCCGCCTTGTAGGCATGCGCGCGGTTGAGGATGCCCTTGCCGGCCACGCAGGTCAGGTACCAGGTGAGCTCGGTGATTTCCGGGATATCGCTCTGCCGGTAGAACCACACCTTGTCCGGGTCCAATCCTGCCGCCAGCCAGGTGGCGGCGATCTCCAGCGTGGAACGCTGCACGCGCAACGGGTCCTGGGTGTTGATCAGGCTGTGCAGGTCGGCGAGGAAGAAGAAGCTTTCGGTATCGCCGGCGCGACTGGCCGCGATGGCCGGGCGGATCGCGCCCAGATAGTTGCCGATGTGCGGGGTGCCGGAGGGCTTGATGCCGGTGAGGACGCGGGTAGTCATGTACGCAAGGGTGACGGGCGGATTAACCGCGCCAGTGTAACCGGCATGCGCCGGCCCCGCCCGCCATGCCCGGCATCGCGATGGCCGGCATCCGCACGGCACCGGTCACCGGCGATGCCGCAGGTGCCGTAGCTGTATGTGCCGCAGCTGCTGGCGTCCGCTCCAAAGCACTGGGCCGCATCGCTGCGGCCCAGTGCTGTTCACGCGCCGGCAGCTGCCGGCTCAGTGGTAATCGGGATAGTCCCTGTGCAGCGTCTTCTGGAAATCACGCACTTCGCTTTCCGCGCGATCCTTGGCCCAGCCATAACGCTCCTGCAGACGTCCGGACAGATATTCGGCATTGCCCTCGGCCACCTTGAAGTCGTCATCGGTCAGATCACCCCACTTGGCCTGTGCCTTGCCCTTCAGCTGGCTCCACTTGCCGGAAATGATGTCTTTGTTCATCGGTATTCTCCATTTGGGGGAAACGCGGTGTGTCCGCGTGGGACCAGCATCGGCCCGCACGTGTTGCCACCCTGTCCAGAATCCGTTGAACGATGCTGATGTTCTTGAACGCCGCTTCATGTTCGGCGGCAACACGCATGAAAAAGGCCGGCAATGCCGGCCTTGTTGCGATCCGTCGTGAAGGCCTCACCGGGTGGCGGCATCCTCCACCTTCTCACCGGCCTTCTGCACGTCCTTGCCGGCACCGGCAACGGTGTTGCAACCGGCAAGCACGGCCATCGAGAGCAATGACAGCAGCATCAAGCAAGACAGACGCTTCATGTTTTTCTCCTGGGGTGGATCGCGAAAGAAATGGCCACGGCGGGCCGGGGTGATCATCAGCAGCGGCCGTCCTTGCAGTCCTGGGCCTTGTCTTCAACTTTCTCACCGGCTTTCTGCATGTCCTTGCCGGCACCGGCAACCGTGTTGCAGCCGCCAAGCATTCCAATCGAGAACACACCCACCAGGGCGACCATCAGCATACGTTTCATCAGGCTTCTCCTTTCCGTGCTTCCCTCGGCATCCGCAGGCCCCGGAGGCGCCGCGACCTGCGTGCCGCGTGTGAAGGGGAATCTGGCGGCTGATCCGTGCAGCCGGTGTGAAGCCGTGATCCGGGGGTTCAGCGACGTGGCGACACCGTCAATTCCGCATCAGTGTGGATTTTCCAAACAGGCTTTCCACCAGATCCACCGCCAGTTCGGCGGTGCGGTTCTGGTGATCGAGCAGCGGGTTGAGTTCGACGATATCCAGCGAACCCAGCCGCCCGGTGTCGGCGATCATTTCCATCACCAGCTGCGCCTCGCGGTAATTCACTCCACCCGGCACCGTGGTGCCCACACCGGGGGCGATGCTCGGATCAAGAAAATCCACATCGAAGCTCACATGCAGGTGGGTATCGGCATCGACACCTTCCAGTGCCGCCTGCATGGTGTGCTTCATGCCGGCCTCGTCGATATAGCGCATGTCGTAGACATCGACGTTGTGGCTGCGGATCAGCCGCTTCTCTTCCGGATCCACCGAGCGGATGCCGATCTGGTGCACCTGCTGCGGCGAGATGGCGGGCATGTCGCCTCCCAGCCGGGTCAGCGCGTCCGGGCCCAGCCCGCACAGGCACGCCACCGGCATGCCGTGGATGTTGCCGGAAGGCGTGACCTGGGACGTGTTGAAATCCGAATGCGCATCCAGCCACAGGATCCGCAGTTTCCTGCCCTGCTGACGGCACCAGCGCGCCACCGCGGTGATCGAGCCGATGCCCAGGCAATGGTCGCCACCGAGCATGATCGGCAGGCGCCCATCCTCCAGCTCGGTCAAGGTCGCGTCCATCAACGTGCGGTTCCACGCCACCACTTCGTCCAGATGCCGGTAACCGTGCACCGGCCCGGTCCATGGATTGACCGGCCCCTGCAGGTTGCCGACATCGCGCACCTCGACCCCGCGCGCCACCAGCGCCTCGGGCAGGCCGGCAATGCGCAGCGCCTCCGGCCCCAGTCGCGCCCCACGATGCCCCGCGCCCACATCCGTTGGCACCCCGATCAATGAAACGGGACGAAAACCGGCCATGATCCACCTCCGCTGCAAATGAAATCAGTCTAGCCAGCGCGCGGGCGAACAACTCGCGGCAGCGCAGCAGGTGACAGGCAAGAAGGGGGAAGTGGTGCCGCTTGTCCGAATCGAACGGACGACCTACTGTTTACAAGACAGTTGCTCTACCAACTGAGCTAAAGCGGCATGTTGTTTGCGCGGCCGTTGCGGCAGCGCGGGCAGTGTACGCGAACTGTGGCGCGGAACCACCGGCGCGACGTGGCCGGCGGGGGCGTCATTCTAGCGCAGGCGCGCGCAATCCAGCGACTGCTGTTGCGTGGCTCCGGCCTGCCGCATTGCCGCCGCCGCACCGGTGCCAGCCGCCAAGGCGGCATCGATCCACCAGCGCGCCGGTGTTTCATTGCCGCTGGGCACCAGCGTGGCGGCAAAGCCGGCAGCGGCCAGTGATGCCAGGCGGCGCTCGGCGCCTTCCCGGTTGCGGTACTGGCCCAGGGCGATCGCGTTGGCGTCGTCTCCCTGGGCAATGATGAAGTAGTCGCTGAAGCCCGCGTCGACGATGCGCTTGACCGTGGCCTGCGCGTCCTCGCGGCTGGCCGCGGCCGGGATCAGCACGCGATATCCCGATGCCGCCTTGCCCGGCACTTCATGCAGACGCGGTTGTTCGGCCATCCCCGCCAGCCGTGCCAGTGCCGCCTTCGCCTCGGCTTCGGCAGCAAACGGCCCCAGGCGCAGGCACTCCTGCACCACCGCCGGCGGGGGCACGGGTGCCGGAACCGGTGTCGCGCTGGGAGCGGCAGCGGCTGCTGGCGAAGCTGCCGGGACATCAACCGCAACCGCCGGATCGGTTTCAGGCGCTTTTGCAGGCATTGCCATCGCCGTATCGGCCGGCCGCGACACCGCACCGGTCGATTGCGGATGCGGCAACAATTCCAGCGTGGCCACGCCGGGCTCGGCGCGTGCCGGTACGGGTGCGGCAGCCGGCTTCGGCGCCAACCACCACNNCCCACGTTGAGGATGGCCAGGACAACGATCAGGAAGCGGATCACCATGGGCTGATCCTAGCGTTCCTGACGGGGCTGGTGCACGGCCCAGTACGCCAGCCCTTCCAGCACCAGCGCCGGC
>DDVW01000002.1:0-6972 GCA_002345545.1 Stenotrophomonas sp. UBA2302
GGGGTTTTTTATTGGCAGCAAGAATGGTCTGAAATCCACGGTATGCGCTACGCGTGAGGCATTACCGCGATTGCGGTGGCAAGCATTATCACCAGCGCTGCGGGAGAGCGGCTCGCGGACGAGTGTGTTGTCGAGGACAAAGAAAAAGCCCGGCAGTGCCGGGCTTGGAAAAATGGCGGGTGAATGCAATCAGCGCCGTCGCAGTACGGCTGCCTGCGCCCAGCGGGCGGCAATCCCCGGCGCGGTGATGCACACCGCCTCGTCCGTCACCGTCGTCACCGCGCGCTCCAGCAGCTGGATGTCGGCTTCGTGCTGGCGCGCCACGTGCGGATCTTCGAAGAAAATCGCCCGCTGGCAACGGTGCTCCAGCACGCGATCAGCGATCTGTGCGTCACCGCCCAGCGGGCCGCTCTGGAAGCGCTGGATCCATTCCTGCTCACGTGACCAGCCGCGGCTCCAGGCCAGCTCGTTCAGGCGTTGGCCGGTGGTGCCGGTGCCGATGCGCTGGGCGAACTGCGAGAGCACGTCGAAATGCGCGGCGGCGAACTCCAGCATCTGCGGCTTGCGCGCGTCGTGGGCGATCAGCGCCAGGGTCTGGTTGCTGAAGTCATGCAGATCGTCCGCACCGGGATCGGGGGCGAAGCCGGCATGGATGCGCTCCATCTCGATCCAGTCGCGCGCGGTGGCGACGGTGGAGATGAAGGGCTTGCCGTGGATCACGCACTGGCGCTTCAGCGCGATCGCCTCGGGGAACACCGAGGACGGATCGACCGGATCGATCAGGTAGATGGCGCCGTCCAGGGTGCGTTCGGGCGTGCCCATGCCCACCACTTCGGCCACCAGCTTCATCAGCCCGCCTTCGCGACCATAGGGATAGCGCTTGAGGGCCGGATAGCTTTCCAGTGGACCGGTGCTGGCGATGGCGTCGTAGGTGCGGCCGACCGCATGCAGCTCCACGCCCAGTTCGCGGATACCGTTTTGGCAGGCGCGCAGCCAGCGGAACAGGGCCGAATCGGGACCTTCATGATGCAGGCGGTTGGCCGCCAGACCGATACGCATTGCGGGCACTTCTCCGATTGGGGACTGGGCAGTGTAGGGCCTGTGTCAGCGTTGCAGCAGGGTGATGATGCTGGCGGCCGCATCACGTCCTTCAGCCACCGCCGTCACTACCAGATCCGCGCCGCGTACCGCATCGCCACCGGCGAACAGTTTCGGATTGTGGGTCTGATAGGGCAGGCGTGTGCCGCCACCGGCGAGGATGCGGCCGTTGTTGCCGGCTTCCACCCCTTGCGCTGCCAGCCAGTCCGGCAGGCTCGGTGAGAAGCCGAACGCGATGATCACCACGTCCGCTTCCAGCAGCGATTCGCTGCCCTCGATCGGCTCGGCGTTGCGGCGGCCATTGGCATCGGGCGCAGCCAGTTGCGTCTCGACCACGGTCACGCCGATCACTTCATCGTCGGCACCGGCCTCGATCGCCAGCGGCTGGCGGTTGAACAAAAAGCGCACGCCTTCCTCGCGGGCATTGGCCACCTCGCGCGCCGAGCCGGGCATGTTGGCCTCGTCGCGGCGGTAGGCGCAGGTCACCCTGGCCGCACCCAGGCGGATCGCGCTGCGCACGCAGTCCATGCCGGTATCGCCGCCACCGAGCACCACCACCCGCTTGCCGTTGAGGTCGGGCAGGGCGATGGTGTCTTCCCAGCCGGCGATCGGCCGGCCGTGCGGATCGTTGCCACCGACGATGCGGCTGTTCTGCACCAGGAACGGCAGCGCCGGCAGCACGTTCTTCAGGTCCTGGCCGATCAGGCCGCCGTCGGTGTAGCGGTAGGCACCAGTGCCAAGGAACACGGCGTCATAGTCGGTCTGTAGCTGCTCGATGCTGATATCGCGGCCGATCTCCACGCCCAGGCGGAACTGCACGCCCATGCCTTCCAGGATTTCGCGGCGGCGGTCGATCACGCTCTTGTCCAGCTTGAAGCTGGGGATGCCGAACTGCAGCAGGCCGCCGATCTGTTCATAGCGGTCAAACACCACTGCCTGCACGCCGGCACGTGCGAGGCGATCGGCGCAGGCCAGACCTGCGGGGCCGGCACCAACGACCGCAACACGCTTGCCGGTGTTCTCAACCGCATGCAGGTCCGGCTTCCAGCCGGTAGCCAGCGCGGTGTCGACGATGTACTTCTCCACCGCGCCGATGGTGACCGCACCGAATTCCTCCAGCGTGCAGCTGCCTTCGCACAGGCGGTCCTGCGGGCATACACGACCGCACACCTCCGGCAGCGGGTTGGTTGAATGGCACAGCGTGGCCGCCTCGTGGATGCGATCTTCCTGCACCAGCTGCAGCCACTGTGGAATGGCGTTGTGCACCGGGCACTTCCAGCTGCAGTACGGGTTGCCGCAATCCAGACAGCGGCCGGCCTGGTACTGCGCGTCGGCCTTGTCGAACTTGCCGTACAGCTCGCCCCAATCGCCGGACGTGCGCAATTCCACGGGAATGCGCTGCGGCATGGTGCGGGGCAGATCGAGGAACTGGAAGGCTTGCTTGCGGCTCATGGAAGGTTCCGGGCGAGCTTCCCGCGCGGGAAGCATTGGCTGAGGCATAACAGTGGAAACGGTGCCGCCGAGGTTGTCGGCGGCAGCGCGGTATCAAGCGGCGCGGCGTAGCGATTCGGCCAGCGATTCGATGCTGGCGGCCTTGGGTTTGACCAGCCAGAACTTGCCGACGTAGTCGCGGAACTCGTCCAGGATCTGCTGCGCCCAGATGCTGCCGGTCAGCTCGCGATGGCGGCCGATCAGGGTGTGCAGGTGCTGGCGGTAGTTCTCGAAGCCCTCGGCCGAGATGCGGTGGATGTCGATCAGCTCGTGGTTGTAGCGGTCCACGAAGTCGCGGTCGATATCCAGCACATAGGCCAGCCCGCCGGTGAAGCCGGCGCCGAAGTTCAGGCCGACCTTGCCGAGCACGGCGACGATGCCGTCGGTCATGTACTCGCAGCAGTGGTCGCCGGCGCCTTCGATCACCGCCAGCGCGCCGGAGTTGCGCACGCCGAAGCGCTCGCCCGCCCGGCCTGCGGCAAACAGTTCACCGCCGGTGGCGCCATACAGGCAGGTGTTGCCGATGATCGCGGTGTTGCGCGCCTCGAAGCGTGCGCCACGCGGCGGACGCACCACCAGCCGGCCGCCGGCCATGCCCTTGCCGACATAGTCGTTGGCTTCACCTTCCACTTCCAGGTGCAGGCCATCGACATTGAACGCGCCCAGGCTCTGTCCGGCAGTGCCGCGGAAGCGCAGCTGCAACGGCGCATCGGCCATGCCGTGGTTGCCGTGCACGCGGGCGATGGCGCCGGCCAGGCGGGTACCCACCGAGCGGTCGGTGTTGTGGATCAGGAATCGGTGTTCGCCACCGCGCTTGTGGGTGATGGCATCGGCCAGCAGGTCGTCCATCTGCGTGGCCAGGCTGTCCGGGGACTGGTACAGGCGCTGCGCTGCGCAATGCGAACCTTCGTACTGTGCTGGAGCGAGCAGCCGCGACAGGTCGACCTTGACGCCTTCGCGCGGCGACACGTCCAGCTGTTGCAGCAGATCGGTGCGGCCGACGATTTCCTGCAGCGAACGCGCGCCCAACAACGCCAACCACTCACGCACTTCCTCGGCCAGCAAGCGGAAGAAGTTCTCCACGCGTTCCGGCAGGCCGGTGAAGTAACCGGCACGCAGGCGCTCGTCCTGGGTGGCCACGCCGGTGGCGCAGTTGTTGAGGTGGCAGATGCGCAGGTACTTGCAGCCCAGCACGATCATCGGGCCGGTGCCGAAGCCGAAGCTGTCGGCGCCCAGCAGTGCGGCCTTGACCACGTCCAGGCCGGTCTTCAAACCGCCATCGGTCTGCAGGATGGTGCGGCCACGCAGGTCGTTGCCGACCAGTGCCTGGTGCGATTCGGCTACGCCCAGTTCCCACGGCACGCCGGCATAGCGGATCGAGCTGATCGGCGAGGCGCCGGTACCGCCGTCGTGGCCGGACACGGTGATCAGATCGGCACCGGCCTTGACCACGCCGGCGGCGATGGTGCCGACACCGGCATGGCTGACCAGCTTCACCGACACCAGCGCATCCGGGTTGACCTGCTTCAGGTCATAGATCAGCTGCGCCAGGTCTTCGATCGAATAGATGTCGTGATGCGGTGGCGGCGAGATCAGGCCGATGCCGGGCTTGGCGTAGCGCAGGCGCGCGATCAGCTCGTTGACCTTGTGGCCGGGCAGCTGGCCGCCTTCGCCGGGTTTGGCGCCCTGCGCGACCTTGATCTGCAGCACTTCGGCATTGACCAGGTACTCGGCGGTGACGCCGAAGCGGCCTGATGCCACCTGCTTGATCTTGGAGCGCTTCTCGGTGCCGTAGCGCACCGGGTCTTCGCCACCTTCGCCGGAGTTGGAGCGGCCGCCGAGGCGGTTCATCGCAATGGCCAGCGCTTCGTGTGCTTCCGGTGACAGCGCACCCAGCGAAATGGCGGCGGTATCAAACCGCTTGAACAGCGCTTCGGCCGGTTCCACCTCGTCCAGCGGCACCGGTGTGGCGGCCGGCTTGAGCTGCAGCAGGTCGCGCAGCGCCGAGGTTGGGCGTGCATGCACCGCGTCCATGTACTTGCGCCAGTCGGCGGCGTCGCCGGTGCGCGAGGCGCGCTGCAGCGTCATCACCACGTCCGGGTTGTACATGTGGTATTCGCCGCCATGCACGTACTTGAGCAGGCCGCCCACTTCCGGCTGCGCCAGCTCGTTCCAGGCACGCACGGTGAGCTCGCGTGCCTCGGTATCCAGCCGCGCCAGGTTGACGCCACCGATACGCGCGGTGGCATCGGGGAAGCACAGTGCCACCACGTCCGGGTCCAGGCCGATGATCTCGAACAGCTGCGCGCCGCGGTAGCTGGCCACGGTGCAGATGCCCATCTTCGAGATGATCTTGGAAAGGCCCTTGTAGATGCCCTTGCGGTAGCTGCGGCCGATCTGTGAAACCTCCCCGCCCTTCTTCAGCTGCAGGATGCCGCGCCGGCCGAGGTCGAACAGCGTCTGGTAGGCCAGGTACGGATACACCGCGGTG
The DNA here is from genome assembly GCA_002345545.1 of Stenotrophomonas sp. UBA2302. GTDB lineage: Bacteria > Pseudomonadota > Gammaproteobacteria > Xanthomonadales > Xanthomonadaceae > Stenotrophomonas. The sequence continues at coordinate 5,081 of DDVW01000002.1, forward strand.
GCGCCGAAGCCGAGCAGGCAGGCCATGTGGTGCGCATCGCGCGCGGTGCCGGTCTCGATGATCAGGTTGACGTCACAGCGCAGGCCCAGCGTGGACAGGTGATGATGCACGGCGCTGGTCGCCAGCAGCGCATGCACCATCGGGCGGTCCGGCACCGGGTAACGGTCGGACAGCAGCAGCACCACGATGCCGTCGCGCGCGGCCTGTTCGCACTGCGCGCAGATGCGCTCGATGCCTGCGGTGATGCCTTCCTCGACGCTGTAGGACAGATCGATCAAACGATTGCGTTCGACGTACTGCTCCATCTTCAACAACTGGCGCAGCTTGCGCTGGCTCAGTACCGGCGAGTTGAGGATGACGTGGTTCACCGTCTCCGCGCCGGCATGGAAGATGTTGGTTTCCTTGCCGAGCTGGGTGCTCAGCGACATCGCGCAGTCTTCGCGCAGCGGGTCGATCGGCGGGTTGGTGACCTGCGCGAACGCCTGGCGGAAGTAGTCGTACAGCGGCCGCGTGTTGCGGCTGAGCACGGCGATCGGCGTGTCATCGCCCATCGAGCCGGTGGCTTCCTGGCCGGTTTCGGCCAGCGGCCGCAGCACCTGTTCCAGTTCTTCGGTCGTGAGCTGGAACAGCTTGTGGTAGCTGCGCAGCGTGGCCTCGTCGAACGGTTCCTCGGCCAGCGAGGGATCGATCAGTTCGGTCTGCAGGTAGGTCACGCCCTGGTGCAGCCATTGCTTGTACGGCGCACGTGCACGGTTGATGCGGTCGATGGCGTCCGAATCGAGCAGGTCGCCACGCTTGAGATCGATGGCCATCATCTGGCCCGGGCCGAGCTTGCCCTTCTGCACGATGCGCTCGGTCGGCACTTCCCACACACCGGCTTCGGAGGCGACCAGGAAGTGGCGGTCGGAAGTCAGCATCCAGCGGGCGGGACGCAGGCCGTTGCGGTCCAGCGTGCACGCGGCGTAGCGGCCATCGCAGGCGACGATGCCGGCCGGGCCATCCCACGGCTCGCTGTTCAGCCCATAGAACTCGTAGAACGCGGCCAGGTCGGCGTCCTTGAACTCCAGCGACTGCGTCGCCGGTGGCACCAGGATGCGCAGCGCCTGGATCAGCTCCATGCCACCGGCCACCATCAGCTCGAGCATGTTGTCCATGCTCTGCGAATCGGAGCCGTGCATCGAGATCACCGGATCGAGCTCGGCGATGTCGAACTTCGGCGTCTTCCACACCTTGCTGCGCGCCTGCGCCCAGTGGCGGTTGCCTTCGATGGTGTTGATCTCGCCGTTGTGGGCGAGCAGGCGGAACGGATGCGCCAGCGGCCAGCGCGGCATCGTGTTGGTGGAGAAGCGCTGGTGGAACACGACGACCGAGGAAGCCAGTTCGTGGCGCTGCAGGTCCGGGTAGAAGGTGCTGAGCTTGTCTGGCAGCACCATGCCCTTGTAGCTGATGGCCTCGGCGCTGAGCGTGGTGACGTAGTAGTCGGCGACATCGCGCAGTGCGTGTTCGCTGCGGCGCCGGGCCAGGAACAACGCCAGTGCGAACTGCTCGGCGCTCTGGCCGGGATCGGCGTCGACGAACACCTGCTCGATCCGCGGCAGCGTGGCCCGGGCCAGTTCGCCGCAGACGCTGGCATCGGTGGGCACCTCGCGCCAGCCACGCGGATGGGCGCCGGCGGTACGCAGTTGCGCGTCCAGTTCATCACGACAGCGCTGTGCGGCGTCGGCATCGTGCGGCAGGAACACCACGCCGGCGGCGAAGTTCGGGCCGATGCGGATGCCGGCCTCTTCGGCCAGCTGGCGCAGGAACACGGTGGGTTTGCGCAGCAGCAGGCCGCAGCCGTCGCCGGTGAGCCCGTCGGCGGCGACACCGCCGCGGTGGGTCATGCGTGACAG
>DDVW01000002.1:6995-19719 GCA_002345545.1 Stenotrophomonas sp. UBA2302
GCGCGTGTTGTGAGATGAGCGGCGACACTTCCGCCCGCTCACAGAGCACGTCATGCACTTCAGATGGGTGGCGCGTGCTGCCGCACGAGCTGGCGGGTGTGTGCCCGGCGGCGCCGTCGCGGCGTATCCGCCTGGTCCCAGCGCCTTGGCGCCCATCCAATGGACACGATGTGCTCCAACAAGAGCGCACCTGAGGTCACCGGATGGCTCGACTAGAACACAGTTGCTGCGCTGCCGCAATATATTGTTGCCGGGGCAACCAAAGCCTTGCCCGGCAAGGCTTTGGTGGTCGCGTCTCAGCCGCAGCGGACGCCGCTGATGACGCCGTTTTCGTCGATCTCGATGTTCAGGCGTTCGCCAATGAACTCCATCGTGACCGGCTGGTCCGGCTTGATCACCCGCACATCGCTGGCGCCGGCGTCATCCTTGGCCGGGGACTGCATGGCATCGGTATACGGCTGGCCGACCAGTCCCTGCACCTGGCTGGCATCGCAGCTGCCGACCGGCGGCGCCGTGGTCGCTTCCGGTGTTGCCACGGCGGCGGCGGCCTGCTGGGCCTGGTCCAGCGCCGCGTCCTGTTCTTCCACCGCCGGGCCGGTGCACGCGCCCAGCAGCAACAGGAGCGGGAAAGTGGCGGCAATGAGTGCGGTGGTACGCCGCATCGTTGACGGAAACTGCATCGGGACTCCAGAGCGTTGGTGGACGCCCCCAGCATATCGTCTGCGTTCCGGCGTGTACCGTCGCGCTGCAAAACGGGCGGTTTACCCGCAGCGCAGCGCGGTGATGTTGTTGGTGGCGCCGACCTCGATGGTCAGGTGCCCGCCGCCGCTGCTGGTGCTGTCGGCGGGCGTTGCCGCATTGCGGTCGCGCTGCCCGCGCACCACGCTCACGCCCAGGCTGTCGCTGTCCACGCGCGCGCGTTCCACCGTTCCCGGCGAGGCTGCCAGGCCCACGGCGCCGCGCACCATGTCGGTATGGCACTGTCCGGAAATCACGCCGTCGATGGGTTCCACCGGAACCACCTGCGTGCTGCTGCAGGCGCTGAGCGCGATCAAGGCGATGCCGGCGACTACAAGGATGCGGGACATTGGGCGGCTCCAGCCGGGGAATGGTCACAGCCTGCCGCCGCCGGTGTAAGCGGCCGATGAAAACGCCGGCCTGCGATTCGGCGGTGGACGATCACCTGACAACCCGCCGTCAGCCTGACGATAATCGGGCCTTCCTTGTCAGGGGTGGTGGCGATGTCACAGCAGGAAGGCTGTCGGGTACTGGTGCTGGGCGGATATGGCCATTTCGGCGCGCGCATCGTGCGTGCGCTGTCGATCACGCCCGGCATCCGCGTCATTGCCGCCGGTCGCCATCCCGAGCAGGCGGCCGAGCGGCTGCCCGGTGTCGATCTTTCGATGATCGAACTGTGCCGGCTGGATACCGCCGCCGCGGATTTCGCCACTGCACTGGCCGCCACCCGCGCCGACCTGGTCATCCATACTGCCGGGCCGTTCCAGGGGCAGGGATTCGACGTTGCCCGGGCGTGCCTGCAGGCCGGCATGCACTACATCGACCTGGCCGATGGCCGTGCGTTCGTCCGTGAGTTCCCGGCGCAGGTGGATGCCGCGGCGCGACTGGCGCAACGCAGTGCCATCAGCGGCGCCAGCACCTTGCCGGCGTTGTCCTGCGCGGTGGTGGATGCGCTGCTGCCGCAGTTCGAACAGCTGCACAGCATCGACATGGTCATCGCCCCGGCGCAGGCCACGCCGCTGGGCGTGGCCACCGTGCGCGCGGTGCTGTCGTACTGCGGCAAACCGTTCGAGTGCTGGATCGACGGCCGCTGGCAGCGCGTGATCGGCTGGGCCGATCCGCAGCCGGTGACGTTCGCTGCCATCGGTCCACGGCTGGCTTCGCCCTGCGATGTGCCCGACCACGACCTGCTGGTGCAGCGCTATCCCGGCGTGGCGACGGTGCGTTTCCGCGCGGCGCTGGAGCTGCCGTTGCTGTCGCGCTGTCTGGCCGGACTGGCGTGGCTGCGTGCGCGTGGACTGCCATTGCCGATGGAAGCGCTGGCGGGCGTGTTCGCGCGCGCCGGGCGCTGGTTCGACCGCTTCGGTACCGATCTGGGTGGCATGCGCGTGACCCTGCGCGGCCAGCGCGGCGGTCTGGAACATGCCGTGCACTGGGATCTCACCGCGCCGATGCTGCACGGCCCGGAAATTCCCACCTTCGCGGCGGTACTGCTGGCGCGACGGCTGGCCCGCGGCGAAGCGCTGCCGGTGGGTGCGTACGCCTGCGTCGGCCTGCTCACTCTGGCCGACTTCGAAAGTGAATTCGTGCGCTGGCAGATCGACAGTGAGGTTTCCGGATAGGCCGGCGGCGGAAGCGTGCTCCCGCGATGTCCCACTGACAGCGGCCAGCGGTTTCCCGGCACGCCGTCAGCGGAGCGACGTGCCGGCGGCCATGGTCAACGCCAGGGTCGCGCGCTCATCCGCTTCGGCCTGTACCAGCCGCAGGAACAGTTGTGCCAGCGTCACCACGTCCTGGTGATTGTGCTTACCGACCCGGCGCAGGTTGCGCGCGCTGCCGCCACGCAGATAACCCAGCCACGCCGCCGGAGCTTCCGAACCCGGCAGGTCGTCCTCGCGGGCGATGCGCAGCAGCTGCCGCTCGACGGTGCCGAGCCGGCAGTTCTCCCAGCTGCCGCGATAGCGGCGGCGGGTCGGGAACAGCAGGTCCACGTGATCCAGCGCGGTGAGCGGGTCGGGTTTGCGTGCCAGCCGGTAACGGGTTTTCAGCAGTGGCGCGTCATAGCAGCGGCCGTTGTAGCTGGACAGCACGGTCGAGGGTGTCAGCCAGCTGGCAAACAGTTCCAGCATCGCGTTCTCGGCGGCCATCGTCGCCATCAGCAACTGGCGCACACGCAGGCCTTCACCGCGCGCGGCATCGTGATACCAGTCGGCCGCGCCGATCATGAAGGCGCGGGTGCCGGTGCCGCCGGCCAGGCCGGTGGTCTCGGTGTCGAAGAACAGCAGATCGCGCGCTGCCACCGTTTCGTCGGGGCGCTTGCTGAACGCCAGTGACAGCGGTTGCGCCGGAATCGGTTGTGGCAGGAAGGCTTCGATCAGATGCAGGCCGGGCGCGATCTCGGTGCCGGGCAACTGGCGATCCACCGGGCCCGCAGGTTCGACGTGCAGCGGAGCACCTGCGGCCCGCTTACGGGTAGCGAGCAGGCGCCGCAACACGTCACCATCCTGCGGCCGGCGCACTGCAGGCTGTGCAGCTGCAGCTGCAGGTGATGCTGTAACCGCTTTGTGCTTGATCTGCTCGACCCAGCCGAACACCGAGGTTTCGCGCGACGCGGGCAGAGGTTGTTGCGTGCGCGCTGTGGTATTGGCGGATGCGGCCGCTGACGGTGTGGCGCCCTCTGTGATACTGAAGATTGCAGAGGGTTCCACGCTCGATACGCGCGTCACCCTCGCCGCACCTGCAAGCGGCGAATCGCGATGTGGATGCGAGCAAGCCTGCGTATCCGCTACCGGCACTGGAACCGCCGCATCCACCGACGACGATGACGAACCACGCGCGGCCTTGTCCGCATGCCCGGCCTGTTTGCGCAGCGCTTTGAGCTTGTCCAGGCTGAGGCTCATGGCAGCAGATCGAGTGCCTCTTCCACGACGACCGCTTGCACCTGCTCGCAGCGATCGGCCGACAGCAGCGACAGCACCTTCAATGCCAGCGAACGCGGGGTCTCGCCCTTGTCCTCTTCCTGCGCGGCCAGCACCGGGCCGACGCAGGCCGGGCAGCCGGCGTTGCAGTCGCAACGCTCCACCAGTTCCAACGCGCGCTGCACCAGCTCGCCCTGGCGCAGCCACAGCGGCTCGCTCAGGCCGACGCCGCCGGGGAAGTTGTCGTACAGGTACACGGTCGGCACGAAGCTCTGCATCAGCTCCACCGCACCTTCGCCGCCCTCGGTGCCACGCAGCTGGCCGCGACCGGTCTGGTCGGCCACCGCGAACCACGCGCCATCGCCGTTGCCCACCGCCTTCTGCAGGTCGCGCGCATCAGCCATCACCGCCACCGTGGCGACGATGTGCAGCGCATAGGCCGCGCCGAGGAAGCCATCGAGTGCATCCTGCTTCTGCGCGAAGCTGCGCAGCAGCGTGGCCTGCGGCAGCTGCCACCACACCGCGGTGGTGTGCAGCTCCTGATCGGGAAGATTGACCGGGCCGTAGCCGATGTTCTCGTGCGTGTAGTAGCGGATCTTCTTGTAGCCGGCCACGCGCCGCACTACATGCACTTCACCGTGATGCGAATCGCCACGGCCGGCGCCATTGCCGTCGAAGCGGTCCAGCACCTTGAGCTTGGTGTAGTCGATGCTGTCGGTGTAGTAGTCCACGTGCGTGCGGGTGACATAGGCCTTGCGCCCGTCCCAGTCCAGCCGCTCGACCTGGTAGGGCGTGCTCTGCACCATGTGGATCGCACCTTCGTACAGGGTCAGCGCGGCGGCGGAATAATCCACCTCGGCGATGATCTGCTGCTTGCCGTCGCTGCGGTCCACCACCACGAAGTTGCCGTCGGCCACCGCGCGCAGGCTCACTGCATTGGCGGGATAGCTGTCGGCAATCCACTCCCAGCGATCACCTTCCTGGTGGATCACTTCGGTTTCGGCCAGCGCCTGCAGAAACACCAGCGGGTCGATCGGCCCGAACGGCTCGCCGCTCATGAACGGCAGCTCGAACGCCGCGCAGCGGATGTGGTCGAACAGGATCAGCGGCTGGTCCGGGGCGATGCGCGCGTGCTCGGGCGTGGCATTGGCGAAGAAGTCCGGATGCCGCACCACGTACTGGTCCAGTGGCTGACTGCTGGCCACCATCACCCCGAGCGCGGCCTGCTGGCGACGGCCGGCGCGGCCGAAGCGCTGCCAGGTCGCCGCCACGCTGCCCGGATAGCCATTGAGGATGACTACGTCGAGCGCACCGATATCCACGCCCAGCTCCAGCGCCGAGGTGCTGACGATGCCGTCGATGTCGCCCGCCCGCATTGCCCGCTCCACCTCGCGGCGCTCGGTCGGCAGGTAGCCACCGCGGTAGGCGCGGATACGTGCCGGCTTGCGCGGGTCGTTGTCGAAGATGTCCTTCAGGTATTTGGTCAGCACTTCCACCATCAAGCGGCTCTGCGCGAATACCAGTGTCTTCAGCCCGCTCTTGATCGCGATGCGGGCGATGCGGTTGGCCTGCGAGCGCGCCGAAGCACGCAGGCCCAGGTCCGGGTTGATCACCGGTGGGTTCCACAGCAGCACGTGTTTGGGCCCGCTCGGCGCGCCGGACTCGGTGATGGCGTGCACGCGCGCTTCCACCAGCGCCTCGGCATGCGCATGCGGGTTGCCGATGGTCGCCGAGCACAGGATGAATTGCGGTTGCACGCCGTAGAACGCACAGATGCGCTTGAGCCGGCGGATCACGTTGGTGACATGGCTGCCGAATACGCCGCGGTAGGTGTGGATCTCGTCGATCACCACATAGCGCAGGTTCTCGAAGAACTGCGCCCACTTGGTGTGATGCGGCAGGATCGCCTGATGCAGCATGTCCGGGTTGGATACCACGATGTCGCCATGCAAACGGATCGCCTGCCGCGCATCGCCGGGGGTGTCGCCATCGAAGGTGAAGGCCTTGACGCCCAGGTCGCCGGCGCGGTTGAGCTCCAGCAGCTCGGCTACCTGGTCCTGCGCCAGCGCCTTGGTCGGGAACAGGTACAGCGCCTTGGCGTTGCCAGCCATCGCCGCGCTGACCACCGGCAGCGTGTAGCACAGCGACTTGCCCGAGGCGGTGGGCGTGACGATGGCGACATGCTCGCCGCGCTGGCTGGCATTCCAGGCCTCGGCCTGGTGCGAATACAGCTGTTCGATGCCGCGTGCCTTCAATGCGGCTTTCAGCGCCTCGGGCACGTCATCGGGGATGGGTGCGTAGCTGCCTTCGCGGCCCGGAATGGTGAAGCTGCCGGTCACCCGGTCCTTGTAGCGCCGCGCCAGGCGCTGGCCGAGCAGCGAGCCGTCACGCGAGGGTAGGCCGTCGGTGGTTGCCAGCGCCCGTTCGCTGGCTTCGGTGCGGGGAGCGAGGGAGAACGCCATGCACGCAACTGCCGATCAAAGGAGCGCATGGAAGCACATGCCGGTCTCAGTCTGTGAGACAGGTTTGCAGCTGCCCGCTGAACGGGTTCGGCCACGCAACGAAATCTGAAGCCGACATCCGTAAGCTCGGCGGCGGACATGAGGCGAGGGTGGCAACAGCGATGGTGCGTGAATGGCAGGGAGCACTTGTGGTGGCCGGCATGATGCTGGCGATGACCGCGCAGGCGCAGCAGACGCCACCGCCGGTACCCGGTGCGATGCAGCAGAAAGTGGCCACGGATGCGCTGCCGCCACCGGCCGAAGACAAGGTCACCACGCTGGAGGAAGTGCGTGCACTCAAGCCCGAGGACGAGCCGCTGGACCTGTACCGCTTCAAGAATCCGGTCACGCCTGCGCCGAACCGTTTCAGCAAGTCGTGGAGCGAGCCGCCGACGCCGGAGCAGGTCAGCCTCAGCGGCGGCTACCTTTTCATGGGCATCAATTACGGGCTGATGGCCGCGGCCAAGGGCCTGCACAAACTCACCAATGGTCGTGACCAGATCCAGTCGGCCATCGCCCGCCCGCCGCCGCAACTGACGCCCGAACAGCAGCGCCGTGCCGCCCGTTTCTGCGTACAGGACGGCTGCGCGCCGGCCGCCGATCCGCCCTGAGCGGCCTGTTCCGATCATGGCGATTGCCCTGCCGGCTGCCGGTAGCGGACAGGAGACGGGTAAAGTAGCGGCCATGGACAACCAACAGATTCCCGGCGGCCTGCTGATCGCCATTGAAGGCATTGATGGTGCCGGCAAGACCACGCTGGCCCACGCGCTGGCCCGCGATCTGCGCGCGGCCGGGGCCACCGTGGTGCTGGGCAAGGAGCCGACCAACGGCCCGTGGGGCACGCGCCTGCGGCAATCGGCCGCCACCGGCCGGCTGAGCCCGGAGCAGGAGGTCGACTACCTGCTGCGCGACCGTCGCCAGCATGTGGAAGAGGTCATCGAGCCGGCGCTGGCGCGCGGCGAGGTGGTGATCCTGGACCGCTATTTCCCGTCGATGGTCGCCTACCAGGGCGCGGCCGGACTGCCGCTGGATGAGCTGCTGCAGGCCAACGACTTCGCCCCGCGCCCGCACCTGCTGCTGTTGCTGGACCTGACCCCGGAACAGGGGCTGCAGCGCATCCGCGCCCGCGGCGATATCCCCAACCACTTCGAGACCGCGCAGAACCTGGAGCGCTGTCGCGCCATCTTCCAGCAGCTGGAACTGGCCGACAAACAGCTCATCGACGCCAGCCGCAACGAGGCCGAAGTGCTGCATGCCGTGCATGGCGCGGTCGCCGCCGTGCTGGCCCGCCGTCCCGGCGCGGAAGTCGCCGGCCTGCTGCAGCGCCTGCAGACACCGGCGCCGGTTGCCGCCTCGTCCTGATTCCACGCCGATGCCGTCCAAATCCCGCCCGCTGCGGCGACCACCTGCCGCGGCAGCTGCAGCCACGGCACTGCACCCGCGCAACCGCCACCAGGGCCGCTACGACATGGCGCGGCTGGTCGCGGCCAACCCGGCGCTGCAGGCGCATCTGGTCCGCACCCCGGCCGGCAGCCAGAGCATCGATTTCAGTGATCCGCAGGCGGTGCGCGAACTCAACCGCGCGCTGCTGGCCAGTGATTACGGCATTGGCCACTGGGATATTCCCGATGGTTACCTGTGCCCGCCGGTGCCGGGCCGGGTCGACTACCTGCACGGGCTGGCGGATCTGCTGGCCGACGATGCCGGTGGCGTGATCCCGCGTGGGCCGGCGGTGCGCGTGCTGGATATCGGCGTCGGCGCGAACTGCATCTACCCGCTGCTGGGCCAGGCCGAATACGGCTGGTCGTTCGTCGGCAGCGATATCGATGCCGATGCGCTGCTCTCGGCCAGCGCCAACGTGCTCGCCAATGGGCTGGAGGCGCTGATCGAACTACGGCAGCAGCACGCGCGCGGCAGCCTGTTCAGCGGGGTGGTGCAAGCGCAGGAGCGCTTCCACCTGACCCTGTGCAATCCGCCGTTCCACGCCTCGGCCAAAGAAGCCGCGCAGGGCAGCCAGCGCAAGCTGCGCAACCTCGGCAGCGCGCCGGCATCGCGTGGCAGCAAGGCACCGGCGCTTAATTTCGGCGGCCAGGCCAACGAACTGTGGTGCACCGGCGGCGAGGCCTCGTTCCTGCGCCGGATGGTCAAGGAAAGCGTGGCCATCGGGCAGCAGGTACTGTGGTTCAGCTCGCTGGTGGCCAAGCGCGAGCATCTGCCCGATCTGCACAAACAGCTGGCCAAGGCCGGCGCCGCCGAGGTGCGCGAGGTGGCGATGGCGCAGGGCAGCAAGCAGAGCCGCTTCGTGGCGTGGAGCTTCCACAGTGCCGCCGCGCGCAAGGCGTGGCGGCAGGACTGAGCCATGCCGCAGCAACCGGGTCCGGACTGAAGCCGAACCCGCTACCGACTACTTCCCGGTCGCCAGCTGCTCCTCCTCGGCGGTATAGGCCGAATGCGTGCCGGTCGGCGCGCCGTCCATGCCGGTGGCAAAGTAGGCCACGCCGGTGCCGCTGGCCGGGTCGATCCACAGCCCCGAGCGCAGCCCGTAGGCATTGCCGGAATGGCCCACGCGCGCCACGCCGTCGCCGAACGGGTCATCGCCACAGTCCGGGTGGTCCGTGGCCAGGGTGATGGTCCCCTGACCGTAGCGGCACATCGTCGCGCGCGGCAGGCCCGGCGGCGGCTCCGGCTCGCCGTCTTCCCAGGTCTGGCCGTTGCCCGGCGCGTACACCCATTGCGGCGTCAGCATCGTCTGTACCGAGGCCGGGCTGAGCACCCGCACCCCGTCGATCTCGCCTTCGCCCAGCAGCAGTTGGCCGACCCGCGCCAGCGCGCTGGCGCTGATCCGCAGCCCGCCCTGTGGCGAGAACGCCCCGCCATTGCGCCCGGCCTGCCACAGCGACAGATCGCAGCTGCGGTCGCGGGCACGCACCACATTGCAGGCCGGCTTGGCCCCCCGGTTGTTGTCCACCACCGGCTGGCCGGCTTCGTCATACAGCACCACCGCGCGCGCGGCGGTGGTGGTATCGCAGCTTTCCCAGCCGTAGCAGGCGGTGATCCTGGCTGGCTGCAGCACCAGCCGCTGCATCAGCAGGTCGAAGCGCTCGCCGGTGGCGCGCTCCATCATCGAGGCCACCAGCGGCGAGTTGAGGTTGGTGTAGCGGAACCAAGTGCCCGGCGCATGTGTATCCCAGGCGCGCGGGTCATCAAGGATCTCGCGGATATCGCCATCCAGCGGCGTGGCCCAGTAACCGGCGTCATCGGTCAGCCCGGAGCGGTGCGAGAGCATCAGCCGCAGCGTGATCGGGGTGTCGGCAAAGCGCGGGTGGCGCAGCGGCCAGCCCAGGTAGGTGGAGACATCGGCATCCAGGTCGAACGTGCCGTCCTCCACCAGCCGCATCACGCCCATGGCCAGCACCAGCTTGGAGATCGAGGCGATCCGCACCGGGTCGTCCACGCTGAGCGCGCGCTGCGCGGCCACATCGGCCAGCCCCTGCGCCTGGCTGGCGGTGACGCCGTCGCGGTCGAAGGCCACCCGCGCGCTGGCAATGGGCTGATGGGCCGCGGCGGGCAGGGCGACAAACAGCAGCGCGGACAGGCTGGCGGACAGGACACTACGCATGGGGACTCTCCAATCAGGTGCAGTGTTGATAGCCAGCAGGGGGAAGGGCGTCAAGCCGCGCCTGATGCCTGCGGCACACGCAGGCCGGTGCGGGAACGTAAAACCGCTCCCGCGGTTGCGGTCAGGTGCGCACGAAGATCTCCACGCGGCGGTTGAGCTGGCGCCCGCCGGGGTTGTCCTTGCCATCGACCTCATTGGGGGCGACCGGCTGCGACTCGCCGTAGCCCTGCGCCGTCGCCTCCGTGGCCGCGCCGCGCTGCTGCAGCGCCGTCACCACCGCGCGTGCGCGGCGTTCGGACAGGCCCTGGTTGTACGCGTCGCTGCCCTTGGCGTCGGTGTGGCCGCGGACCTCGAGGGTGCTGGCCTGCACCGTGCCCAGCGCCGTGGCCAGGGTGTCGAGCACCTGCCCGGCATCGGCGCGGATATCGGCCTTGTCGAAGTCGAACAGCACCTTGTCGTTGAGGGTGATGACGAACCCGCACGGCGCACCGGAGGGTTTGAACGTGTCCAGCAGCGGGAAACGCCCGGCCGGCGGCAGCGGTGGCAGCGGCGCCATGGCCACCTCCTTCTCGACGGCGCCCACCGTGCCGGTGCCGTCGCCGCGGTTCTCGACGATGCCGTGCGGGCCGCCGATCCACGTGCCCGAGCCATCGGCGTTGATCTCGATGCTGCCTTCCTCGCCCACCCAGCGGCCGGAGCCATCGCCCCGGTTCTCGATGCTGCCGAACTCGCCGATCCAGGTGCCGCCGCCCTTGCCGTCCAGCTCGATATTGCCGAATTCGCCGACGTAGGTGCCCGAACCATCGGCCTTGACCTCGAACACGCCGGCATCGTTGACGATGCTGCCGCTGCCATCGGCCGCCACCTCGATCACCTCGCCATCGCTGACCACATGGCCGCTGCCATCGGCGCCGATTTCAAACACACCCTGGTCGCTGATCCGCTGCAGGTTGCCCTGCGCATCGATATTGGTGAAACCGCTTTCATTGACCAGCGCGCCGTCGGTGGTGCAATTGGCCGGGCGTACGGTGATGCCGGCGATCGGGTTGATCAGCGCCTGCATCGACGCTTCCAGCCGCTTCTGCGCCGGGCCGCTGCCGACGATCCCGGGCACCATGATCGGCGGGATCACCGGGAACTCGACGCTGCCGGCGGTCAACACCTCCGCAACCGCTGCCGCCACACTGGCCGGCGTGGTGGCCGCAGGCGCAGCGGCGTCGCCGGAGGCGGGCCCGGCCGGTGGCGTGCGTCCACAGGCGGCAAGCAGCAACGACAGGCAGGTCAGCGTGGTGATTCCATGGCGCATGCGGGGTGCTCCTTTGCGGGGGAGCGGCACATTTATCACAACGGGGAGCGGCCCAGAATGGCAGGGCATTCACATTCCCGGGCCGGCCGGTGAATGTTCCATGGGCTGGGTTGGCTCTATCAACCCGGCATCGAGAAACAAGGCAAAGGCGCTGGGTTGGTGAGGCCAACCCAGCCTACGGCCCTGGATTAATTCACCCTGACCTCTGTTTTCCTGCCTGTTTTCCTGTTTTCTGGGAAACCGCGCACGGCGTGGGCCGCGTGGAGTAGAAAGCGCGGTCGTCGCAGTAATCGGCTTGGGGCACGGAGCAAACAGCCCGGTCGATGGAGCAGATTACTCGGGCTTCCGGGCAGGGAAACTCGGTGTCCGGAGTAATTTGCTCGGCGTTCGGAGCTCAGCTCTCGGGCCATCGAGTAAAAAGCCCGGCTGATGGAGCAAAAAGCTCGGCTCTTCAGGCAAAAAGCTCGGCGTGTCGGGCAGGAGAGCCCGGTACTCGGAGCAAATTGTTCGGGCTTCCAAGCAAAATGTTCGACGTCCGGGGCAATCTGCCCGGCCGCCCGGGCATTGAGCCCGGAACAGCCATCTCGGGAGTGCCGTGGCTTCCTGCCTTTCGCTGTTGACGTGCCCAAGCCGTCAAAGCATGCCGAGCATCGCAGCGGAGCGGGGGAGAAAGGCGCGGGTGTTTGAGCGCAGCGAGTTCCGCGCCGCCCCGGTCCGCGAGAAGCGCAGGGGACCGATGCGGCTTCATCTCATCGGCATGCGTCCGGCGGAGCGGTTTTGGTTCCTTTTGCCGCAACCAAAAGGAACCCGGCTGCGCAGCAGACGGAAGCCTTTTCTTCTACATCCCATAAAGAGTCAGCCAGGAAGAAAGTTTGGCCTGTGGCCATAAATGCTTTTCGTGCACCTTTGGTGCGCGAGTTACTTTGACCAGCCATTCGGCTGTTGAGGAACTTCTCTTTGCTTGTGCAAAGAAAAGTAACCAAAAGAAACACACCCGGACGCATGCCCGCGCGGTGCGCGAGTCCGCCACTGCCCGCTGCATTTTTCGACGGCACATCCATGTACCGGCGAAAAACGACGCACTCCTGCGCGTCGCCCTGCGGGTATCCGCGCCAGTCAGTGACCATGCTTTACGGGAGTCGTCAGCAAAAGGCACACTTCTGCGCCCGCGCTGGATTAATTCACTCTGACCCCTGTTTTGCCGGATTAATTCACTCCGACCCCTGTTTTTCTTTCACCCAGTTAGGTGAGCCTAGTGTTCGGAGCAAACCGCTCGGTCCTTTGGTTTATTGAAAAGGAACCTTTTCTGTGTCAAGACATTTTTTAAGTTCTTGATCTAACGTATATGTACGCATATTTAATCCGTAGCCAATATTTACAATTACTGCAAGATCATCTTGCTGCTCTGAAATGTCGCTGCTGGAGCTAATAATTCGGTCATTCCACTTCAGGCGATAAGACTCATGTTCGGCGCTCATTACTTCAACGACCTTTGTGTATTGTTCTATCTTTTGGGCCGTGGCAAGCAGACAAATCTCAGCGCCTGATAATTCTTTTTCAGAAAAGCTTGGGGTAAGAGATTTTATTATTCTTATGCGAATATTGACCTGCCGAAAATGTTCTAAGGATGCTCTGAACAATT
>DDVW01000052.1 GCA_002345545.1 Stenotrophomonas sp. UBA2302
CGTGCAATCCGTTCACCCGCATCAAGCGAGCAACCCGATGTTTGCTGCATGCCTCCCCGTGCTCCCTCAGGTCGAGAAACACCCTGGGGGCGCCATAAATTCCGTGGCTGGCGGTAAACGACGCACGTATCAAGCGAAGCAATCGCGCATCTTCTTGCGCTCGATCGGAAATCGGATGTTCACGCCATGCGTAGTAGCCGGCTCGAGCAACCCCAAGCAGACGACACATCATCTGGATACTGAACTCGTCCCGATGCGCATCGATAAATTTGTAGGCTAGCCGGGTCTTGCTGGTGATCTTGCCTGCAGACATGACTGTCTCCCAATGCTACCCCCAACAGAGGCTAGCTCTGTCTAGGAAATCCTGGGAACTCCAGCGGCCCAAGATTTTTAGTGCTGTTTGGTGGTTCTTCCCAGTAGGATCTTCCCAGATTGAACCACTGGGTGGCGAAGCCTCGGGCTAACGCGCTAGTGGGTAGCTCTCTGTCAGGATGGAAACTGCAGGTTCCGTAACGACCTGCAGCTAGGGTAGCAGCCCGGCGCATGAGCTCTTGGTACATTGCTTCCCTGAGATCTTCTTGCGATGTGCTCTTTTGGCAGGCCAGAGTTGCCCCCTTCCGAACCGCTGCCCACGCACAGTACCGCCATTGCGCAATACTCAGAACGACGCCGCCTAGGTTTTGCGCGAATCCCATGTCGGTGTGCCATTTCGCATTGAACTGGCATCGGGCTAATTGTTGGGCGTAGAAAGCTTGGCTCTCGGCATCGACCAATCGTTGCCAGAGTGCCAGCCCCAACTCCAGCGAGAGATCGTTTCTCGGGAGGGAGATCAAGTAGTCCTCCAGGGCGGGCATAGCGCCGGTGGCGGTGTATGCCGACCATAACCAGCGCCATCGAATTCCTTCCAGTGGTGAGATCTTGTCGCCGCGTGCGGCTGGCTCGGGTGCCACCAGGATGATCTGCTGTTCCTCCAGCACTGTCAGCACCTCGTCCACGGACTCCTCCGTGGGCGCGATCGGTAGCCGATGTTGCTGGGCATGCAGCAGGGCCCACAGGTATATGGCCCCCGGCAGGCCCAGGTCATCAAGGGTTGAAGGTGACATGGTTGGTTTGGGATTGCGCGATACACTAAGATTAACTTAGTATCCAGCAGGCCGGTGATTGGGTCATCCTTTAGGGAGCGATCCGAGGCGCCTGCGTGTCCAACCCCATCCCAGCTCCCCCCATATTCGCCCGCCGACTGGCCCAGGCACGCGCACGTGCCGGACTTTCGCAGATGCAACTGGGAGTGCTGGCCGGCCTGGAGCTCGAGGTGGCAAGCCCCCGCATCAACCAGTACGAACGCGGCGTACATGAACCGCGCTCGGAGACGGCCCGCCGTCTGGCCGAGGCGCTGGGGATTCCGCCTGCCTTTCTCTATACTGAAGATGAGACCTTGGCAAAGCTCCTGTTGACTTGGGTGGAGATGAAGCCGGCCCAACGTCGGGCGTTGCTCAAACAGGCCCTAGCAGTGGTTCCCAAGCCAAAGAGCAAGGCTGCGCACAAGTAGGTCCGCTTAGTGTGGCGCTGTAGGGACGACGGGCTTGCTTTGAGCTTAATACGCTGAATGACACTGGGGCCTGTCTTACCAGTCCACGTGTGCCACCAGCACACCAGCCCACAGGCGCCGCCCACCGATCATCCATGCCACGCGGCCAGAGGTCCTCGCGCAGGGCGGCACAGCTGGTACACCGGCTAAAGGTGTCGTCTCGCAGGTCTTGAGAGGAGGTAGCGATGATAAGATTCTTCTGTTGTTCGTCTTCTTGGCGCTTGCAACCCTAGCTTCTAGGTGCGGATGAGGTACTAGGCTGAACAAATAGGTGTAGCGTCTTTATTTGTATAGTCGAACCAATGAACATTCGCAAATAATTAATTAAAATCAATTACTTGGAGTAATGTATAATGGCTAGGGGTGTGAACAAAGTCATCCTCGTCGGCAACCTCGGCAACGACCCGGACACCAAGTACACCCAGGCGGGCATGGCGATCACCCGCATCAGCCTGGCCACCACCAGCGTGCGCAAGGACCGTGACGGCAACAACCAGGAGCGCACCGAGTGGCACCGCGTGGTGTTCTTCGGCAAGCTCGGCGAGATCGCCGGCGAATACCTGCGCAAGGGTTCGCAGGTCTATGTCGAAGGCGAGCTGCGCTATGACAAGTACACCGGGCAGGACGGCGTGGAGAAATACACCACGGATATCGTCGCCAACGAGATGCAGATGCTCGGCGGTCGCGGTGAAGGCGGCGGTGGCGGCAATTTCGGCGGCGAGCGCCCGCAGCGGCAGTCCGCTCCGCGCCAGCAGGGCGGCTACGGCAGCCAGGACCAGGGCGGCGGCTATGGTCAGCGCCCGCAGCGTCCGGCTCCGGCACCGCAGCAGTCGGCGCCGCCGATGGATGACTTCGCCGATGACGATATCCCGTTCTGATACCCGTCCTGGCACCGTCCAGAGCTTCCTCCCGAAAGGCCCGCTGCAGCGGGCCTTTTGCTTTCCGCCATTGCGCCGGTCCGGTTGCGGGATGGGTGGCCGCTGACACACAGAAACCAGAACAGCCGCCGGGTACAGGCAATTTTGCAGCAGGTCACAAAACCGCTCTTTCCCGTCGGCTTTTTTCCCGGCTTTCACGCCTGCGGTCTTATATACGATCGGCCGGAAGACGGGGGCAACATCAAGGAGGCTGCGCTGTGAAAAGCATGAAACTCTATCTGGAAGGGCCAGGGCGCGAGCGGCGTCCTGTCAAGGTCGTTTCGACGGAGCGAAAAAGCCTGAAAACCGTATCCGACCTCCCGTTGCGTGGCGCCAAGAGTGTCGGGATGGATGATACGGTCGAGGTGAAGACCTTGGTGGACGAAGATGGGAACCTTGCGCAGCAGATCGACTACGAGGGCTTCCGATACAAGTTCCAAGGCTCCCAGTTGCCTTGGTCATTGATAGTCGGTTGATTGTGGCAGGCCCCTGAACGGGGCCTGCGTTTTTTCATCGGGACGCGATTGCCGCGCGCCAGCGAGGATGCGGGCCGTATAGCCTGGGCCGCACCGGTGGCACCTCCGATGCCGCGTGATTTCCGGCGATGCATTGGCTGCCATCAATCTGCCGTGAGAAGACAGGGGTTCCGGGCTCACGCCTGTTTTACCGGCAGTGACTATTGTCAGCGTTCCCCCCCGCGACGGAACCCGACAATGCCCATCAAGCGCAAACCCTCACGCCGCGCACTCCCCGAGGCCTCGGCGGCACGTACGGACAGCGGCCCCGCCGATCCGAATTCGCGAGCCCCCTTGCGTGATGCGGACAAGGTTCCGGCGCAGGTCGATGCGTGGGCGCTGGAGCGGCCGTATAACAGCCAGAAAGCCGCAGAACATGGCCGGAAGGCTGCCACTCAGCCGCCGACAGGTGAACATGCGAAGGCTCCTTCGCCGGCGGCAGGTGGCAGTACCACCAGCGAGCCCAATGTCTCGGGCAAGACGGGGCCGGCAGCCACGCCGGGTCAGGATGCGACGGTCGGCCCGCTGGTGCGGGTCCGTAACGATGCGATGGCACAGCAGCTGACCACCAATCAAGGTGTCCCTGTCGCCGACAACCAGAACAGCTTGAAGGCCGGGTTGCGGGGACCCGCCTTGTTGAAGGATTTCATCCTCAGGGAAAAGATCACCCACTTCGATCACGAGCGCATTCCCGAGCGTGTCGTGCATGCGCGTGGATCCGGTGCGCATGGCTATTTCGAAGCCTATGACGATCTTTCCGCGATCACCCGGGCCGCGCCGTTCCAGCAGGCGGGCAAGATCACGCCCGTGTTCGTCCGGTTTTCGACCGTCGCCGGGGAGCGCGGCTCCAAGGACACGGCACGCGATGTCCGCGGCTTTGCGGTGAAGTTCTATACGGAGGAAGGCAACTGGGACCTGGTGGGCAACAACATGCCGGTGTTCTTCATCCAGGACGCCATGAAGTTCCCGGATCTGGTGCACGCGGTGAAGCCCGAGCCACATCACGCCATGCCGCAGGCCGCATCGGCGCATGACACCTTCTGGGATTTCGTATCGCTGATGCCCGAGTCCACGCACATGCTGTTGTGGCAGATGTCCGACCGCGCGATCCCGCGCAGCTACCGGATGATGCAGGGCTTTGGCGTGCATACCTTCCGTCTGGTGAACGCGGAGGGGCACTCGGTGTTCTGCAAGTTCCACTGGACGCCCAAGCTGGGCACGCACTCGCTGGTGTGGGATGAGGCGGTGAAAATTTCAGGCGCCGATCCGGACTTCCACCGGCGCGACCTTTGGGAAGCCATCGAGGCCGGTGAGTACCCGGAGTACGAACTGGGCATCCAGGTGTTCACCGAAGAGCAGGCGGAAACTTTCAACTTCGATGTTCTGGATGCGACCAAGCTTGTGCCGGAGGAACTGGTGCCGGTGCAGCCGGTGGGACGCATGGTGCTGAACCGCAACCCGGACAATTTCTTCGCCGAAACCGAACAGGTGGCTTTCTGTGCGGCCCATGTGATCCCAGGTATCGACTTCAGCAATGATCCGCTGCTGGCCGGTCGTATCCACTCCTATCTGGATACCCAGATCAGCCGTCTGGGCGGGCCCAACTTCCACGAGATCCCGGTCAATGCGCCGCTCGTCAGCGTGCATAACAACCAGCGTGATGGCATGCATCGGCAGGCCGTGCATCGGGGAAAAGTGGCCTATGAACCCAATTCATTGGGCGGCGGGTGTCCCTTCCAGGCCGGTGGTGCGGGCTTCACCTCGTTTCCCGAACCGGTGGCCGGGGACGAGGTGAGAGCCAAGCCGGAAATGTTCGCCGAGCATTTCGCGCAGGCCACACTGTTCTATGACAGCCAGACCCCTGCCGAACAGCGCCATATCGCCGACGGTTTCCGTTTCGAGCTCAGCAAGGTGACGGTACCGGCGATCCGCAAGCGGGTGGTTTCGATGTTGCGTAACGTTTCCCGGGAGCTGGCCGAAGCCGTCGCCGGCGGCTTGGGGATGCCGTTACCCGACGCCATGCCGCGGGCATTCAAGGGCAAAGTGAAGGCCGGAGTGGAGCAGTCGCCGGCGCTGTCGCTGATGGCGCGTCCCGGTCAGCGCGGCATACGCAGCCGCAAGATCGCGGTGCTGGTGGCCGAGGGCAGCCGCAAGGCGGATGTGGATGCGCTGTTCGACGGCCTTGTCGCCGAAGGCGCCGTGGTGCGCATGGTCGGTCCGCACGTGGGCGAGATCATCTCCGACGAAGGTGACCGTCTCGATGCCGATGCTTCGCTTGAAAACGCGCCGGGTGTCCTTTTCGACGCCCTGGTCGTGGCCTCGGGGGAGCGCGCCGCCACGATGCTGGCGGCTGATGCCAAGGCGCTTGAACATTTGCGTGACGCCTATTGGCATGGCAAGCCCTTGCTGTTTATCGGCGAAGGCCAACAGGTGTTCGCCGCGACATCCATCGTTGCGCTGGCAGATGATCCGCTGCTGGTGCAGGGCGAAATCCTGGATGGGGCGACTCTTGCATCCTTCATCAAGGCAATTGCCGCGCACCGTAATCCCGAGCGCGAATTGTTGATGCAGCCGCCACGCTGACGGCACGCAGGCGGCTATCCGCACGTGGGTGTAGACGGAATTCACACATGATCACGCCTGATTATGGTTCCCGCCGCTACATCTGACACTTGTTCAGAAGAGGAGAGTGGTTATGGCCCGAAAGACAGATGGTGCCCAGGTCAACGAGTTGTTGCTGCAGGCTCTGGAAACGGAGCGGGGTGGCCAGAAGATCTACACCGCCGCGCTGCGGGCGGTGCAGAACGAGGATTTGCGGAAGGAATGGGAGGACTACCTCGAGGAAACCCGCAGTCATGAGGAAATCCTTACCCGCGTGTTCGAACAGCTCGGCCTGGATACGGAAATGTCCAGCCCGGGGCGCCAGGTGGTGGCCCACCATGGCAAGTCGCTGGTCGCAGCAATCGAGATGGCGATCAAGAACGACACACCGGCTGCTGCCGAGCTGGTCGCGGCCGAATGCGTTGTGCTGGCCGAGACCAAGGATCACCAGAACTGGGAGCTGATCGGCAAGGTCGCCGAACAGGGCGGTACAGCGGCCAAGGTGCTCAAGCAGGCTTACGAGGCCGTTGAGCAGCAGGAGGATCACCACCTCTATCACACGGCCGGCTGGACCCGTGAACTATGGCTGCAAAGCCTTGGCATCCCTGCCGTGCTGCCGCCGCCGGAGGAGCAGAAGGACGTGGAGACCGCTATTGGCGCCGCGCGCGCCGAGAAGGCCCGCAAGGACTATCTCTGAGCCTGCCCTGACGGGTTTCGGAAAATGGACACTCAAGCCGGCTCGCCGTTTTTCGCGCGGTTGTTCGGATGCAGCGGGCCGCCACGTATCTTGAGTGAAACGGACACGGTGGCCTGCCAGGTCGGCGATCGGGAGCTGTTGTGGATCGACCTCCAGGCGCCCGACGAGGCCGTACTGGATCGACTATGGGATTGTTGCGGGTTGCCCGAAGCGGCCCGCCGCTTTCTTGAAGGCGGTACCAACCCTGCCGTGGAAAACGGTGGAGATTTCTTCTGGGCCCGGGCGGTGGCGATACGCCCGGAACAGGGCGGGGAGTCGCTGGGTGGCGCGGTGCTGGTATGTATCGCCGGGAAAAACCGGGTGATCACCTGGCATGCCGAAGAAATGGATTTTCTCAGCCAGCTGCGTTCGGAGGCGCATGGCGCCATGATCGGCTCCCTGACTGCGGAGAGCTTCGTCGCCACGTTGCTGGACCGGCAGCTGGCCGGCTACTTCGATGCCGTGAACGATTTCGAATGTGCCGTCGAGCGTCTGGAGGCGGTTATGTCCGTCAATGCGGTGGACAAGAACCTACAGGAGCTGCAGCGCCTGCGACGTTGGGCCTCTCGCCTGCGACGCATGCTGGCGCCCCATCGTGCGTTGTTCGGCGCACTCTCACGCCCGGATTTCAGACCTTCGCAAGATCGCCAGCCGGAACGGCATTTCGTTGCACTGGATACGCGCTTTGAGCGTGCCATGGACATGGTCGAGAACGCACGTGAGCTGGTGATCGGCAGCTTCGAGTTGTTCAGTGGCCAGGTCGCACTGCGCACCGACAGCACCATGCGGGTGCTCACGTTTGTCACCGTTGTCGCCGGCGTATTGGCCACATTTGTAGGCGCACTGGGCATGAACTTCCCTGCGCGTCTGTTTGACTCCGCAGACGCGGGTTTCTGGTCGGTGGTGGGCGGTCTGCTGCTGTTCTCGGCAGCGGTGACCGTGTTTGCACGGCACCGGCGATGGTTCTGATCGCCGGCATGTGCCAACCGGAGCTGAAGGAGAAGGTGCATGAGCGCTACGCGCGGGTATGGATTCCTCAAACGCAACGGGTTGTCGATCGTGTTGTTGTTGTTGTTTCTGGGCTTTCTCATCGGGCAGACGGTCACCGGCCATATCGTCAGCAATGAAGAACGCTTGACCCTGGGACTGTCCGCCGAACCCTTGGCGCGGTATCTGACCAGCGGGCATTTCATCTCGGCGACCTTCGAGAACTGGGAAAGCGAATTCCTGCAGATGGGCATGTATGTGCTGCTGACCGTCGGACTGCGTCAACGGGGCTCGGCAGAATCGTGCCCGCTGGATCCGGCCGAGGAGGAAGAGCGAGTGGACGCGGGTCGCACCCCTTGGCCCCTGCTTAAAGGGGGCGCCTGGCGGTGGCTGTATGCCAACTCACTGTCGCTGGCCTACGCCGGGTTGTTCGTGATGGCCTTTGCCGGACACGCATTCGGCAGCTGGATGCATGAAAACGACCAGCGCGTGATGAACGGACAGATGCAACAGTCGCTCATCGAACACCTTGCCGGCGCACAGTTCTGGTTCGAATCCATGCAGAACTGGCAGAGCGAATTCCTAGCGGTTCTGTCGATCGTGGTACTGAGCATCTTCCTGCGTCAGGACAAGTCACCCCAATCCAAGCCCTTGGCAGCACCGCATTCGCAGACGGGTACCTGAGCACAGGCGTGGGTCTTTGCAGGCCCACGCCTTGGCCACTCATTCAGGTGTTTTGGCCGGGACGAACGGGGATACCGGATCGCTTGCCGGGAACGTCTCCTCCAGCGCCTGATCCTGGTTGGAGCTCTCGTGATCCTTACGCTGCCGGCGTTGCTGCCCTGATTCGGGACAGTCGCGGTCTTCGGTGGGATCGGGTGGATCCTTTCGGTCTCGTGTCATCGGATGACTCCTTCAGTGGACGGGCCGGCAAGCCGCGCTCACCGGCAGGGGAACATCAGCTCCATGCGCGCTCAGCCACGGAGGCAGCCGGGAGCGAAAAGTTTCGACGTGCCGCGGGTGGTTGGCTGCTGCCTATGGGCGCTTCACCGGCACCCGCTCGTAGTCTTCCGGACGGGCGTTGTGCTCGGCATCAGGCATGTCATGGTCCTTCCATTGGGCCTTGTCATTGCGGTGTTTGTCCGGGGTGTTCGCCTTGTCCTGGTCACTGGCTTTGATGCCGGACGGCGAGGGCTTCCGATCGTTGTTCATCGTTGTGATCCGTGGTGTGGAGTTAAAGGCGTCTCCTGACTGTGGCATCCATCTTCGGCCCAGTGATATTCAAAGGATGTGTGTATATGTGATCAGCTTCTGAAACGGCGCATGTGCGCCATGGTCCGGAGGGACTGCGCGCAACGCCGGCAAAAGCTGCCGATGGCCCGTCGGTCCGCACTTCCATCGGACTCCCCTGCAAACCGGACTTCACGCGGAAATGATTGAGCCTGCGGTTATTTGTGCGCTCTCACTGTGTGATTTCTCCTCATGGGCAAGCGCTGGAGTCGCAAGCGAATGGTCTGGACAATCGTGGTCACCGCCATGGCGACCCTGCTGGTTGCCGTGATAGCGATGAACTTCAAGACTTCGGAGAAAAAGCTCGAGCGCCGGATCGAGCATCTCTACGCTGCCGACAGCCCGCAGTTTCGCCGGGAGATGGGCGTGTTGCTCGGCCCCGGCTTGATAACCGGCAACACGGTCACCGATCTGGAAAACGGGGACAAGATCTTCCCGGCGATGCTGGCGGCGATCCGTTCGGCGCAACGGACGATCACTTTCGAAACCTACATCTACTGGTCGGGGCAGGTCGGCCAGGAATTTGCAGATGCCTTGGCCGAGCGGGCCCGCGCGGGTGTGCAGGTGAAGGTGATGGTGGATTGGATCGGCAGCCTGAAAATGGACAAAGCCCTGCTCGACCAGATCCGCAACGCCGGTGCCGAGGTTCACCAGTACCGGCCTCTGAAGTGGTACAACCTGGGCCGGCTCAACAACCGCACCCATCGCAAGTTGTTGGTGATCGACGGGAAGGTGGGCTTTACCGGGGGCGTCGGGGTCGCCGACCAGTGGGCGGGCCATGCACAGGACAGTGCGCACTGGCGCGACATGCACTTCCAGGTTGAAGGTCCGGTCGTGGCGCAGTTCCAGGCCGCCTTCAACGACAACTGGATCAAGACCACCGGAGAGGTACTCAACGGCGAGGACTATTTTCCGCCGATCGCGCCGGTCGGAAAAATGGATGCGCACATGTTCGTGGCATCGCCATCCGGTGGCAGCGAGAGCATGCACCTCATGTACCTGATGGCCATTGCCGCATCCGAACGCACCATCGACCTGCAGGCGGCGTATTTCGTGCCTGACGAGTTGATCATCAAGGCGTTGATCGCCGCTCGTCAGCGTGGTGTGCGGGTACGTGTCACGGTGCCGGGCAAGTACATCGATTCGGAAACGGTCCGCCTCGCTTCCAAGGCGCATTGGGGCGAGCTGCTGCAGGCAGGCGTGGAGATTTACGAGTACCAGCCGACGATGATGCACAACAAGTTGCTGATCGTGGACGGGGTGATGACCTCGGTCGGCTCCACCAATTTCGATGTGCGCAGTTTCCGTCTCAACGACGAAGCAAGCCTGAACATATATGACGCCGGATTCGCGGCACGGATGACCCGGGTGTTTGAAGACGACCTTGTGCCAACGGTGCAGTACACCTACGAAATGTGGCGGCAGCGACCGTTGAAGGAAAAGCTGATCGAGAAGTTCATACTGCCGATCAAATCGCAGCTTTGAAGCCGGCGGCAGTGGGCTGTGCGACTAAGCGCCGGCGAGTGACATTTCGATACGGGTGAGCAGATGCTCTGCGTCGACATGACGCGGGACAATCAAGTGGCCGCGGCTCGCTGCCCAATCTTCCAGTTCAATCCCGATGCATTCGCCGGGATCCGGTCACGGTTGTCGGCCTGCCTGCGGCATGTGGACGGAGGCCTCCAGAAGCGGAAGTGTGACGTCCCGGACCCGTGCAAGTTGAGGATTCCGGATGTGCCGGCCCGGGGCGACCCTGCTGACAGGGTTCTAGCAGGATCGCCCCGGGCGTCACAGGCGGCTGGTATCACGGCAACTTATCGCTGCCGATGATGATCAGGGTGATGGCTCAGCGGCCATCCCGATCCGCATCGCCCGGAAGCGCGCGCTCGATGTTGTGCCATGCATCCTTGACCGCTTGCTTGGCATCGTTCCACTCCAGCTTCGACGTTCCGCGTACATGGTCCCAGCGGTTGCCCAGTTCCGACTCCAGGCTCGAGTCCCATGTGCGATCGGGGTTCAGGCTGCGGGCCTGGGTTCCGTAACGGTACGCGGGGCGGTAGTCCGCGTCGAAATCGTGTTCCGGCCGGTAGTACTCCGCATTGCTGTAGTGATCCCGGTAGTAGCTGTCCGTCGCATCGTAAGTGCGGTACGTACGATCGGCCCGGTCAAACGCATCGGCGACCGCACCTCTGGCCTGCTCCCAGGACAGCCGCGAAGTGCCGCGATTGTTGTCCCAGTCGCTGCGGATTTCCTGCTCCAGTGTGTCGTCCCAGGAACGGTCGCGATATTGCGTCCGGATACTGGTGCCGTAGTGGTAGGCCGGCTCGTAATCGGTGTCATAGCTGAAATTCGAATCGGCGTAGGGGCGCTTGCTGTACTCGTTACGCCAGTACTCGCTTTCCCCGGTCGGGTCGATCCGCTCAGCCAATTCCTTGCCGGCGCCAGCTCCGGCAAGCGTTCCCACCACTCCGCCCACAAGCATACCGATGGGGCCGAAGAGTGCGCCTATACCAGCACCGACGGCGGCGCCACCCACCCCGCCGACACCGACGCCGACCGGATGGGAGCCGGGTGCATGGGTAATGGGGTCGCGATTCATATCGTTGGAATCTTTCATGGTGTTTTAGTCCTTGGTTCGGCTTGGGTGTGGGAGCGCCCCTTCCGGGGCACGCTGCCAGGTTTTCCGGTTATCGCGCCGCTGCAGATCAGGCAGCTTTTGTTCCGCGGCTGCTACGGTTGCCCGTTTCACCCGACCCTGGTGTCTGCTGTGCCGCAGTGCCCGGAAACAGGCGGCAATTCATTCCTCCTCCTCATCTGATCGGGACTCTCCCGGCTCACGTTCCGGGTTGTTGGGCTCGCGATCGCGATGCGTGCGGCCGGGTGTAATTGGAGCGGCTGGTACTCCAGGGTTTGGCGTGTTCACCGTTGTGCTCCGGTAGATGCGACTGCTTGTCGCCGTTTCACTGTGCATGGAGCGGAGTTAACCGCCGGTAGGGTATCGGCCTGTATCCCTCACAACTTCCGCACCAAGCGAACTGGGCGGAAAGTCATGTAATGGACGGCGTTGGCTACAGCCGGCTGTGCAACCCCGTGACTGGACGCCAAGCGGTTGCTCGGAGGCATCCAGCGGCGATCTTGATGTGTGCTTCGCAACAGATCGACTAGTGTCGGCACGGCGCTTATTCGCAACCGGAGACCGCAATGGCCAGGAATGCACCGAGGATCTACACCGCGCCGGCAAGTATCGAAAGGTTCAAGGCCTTGCAGCAGGCACTGGATGCCGAGCTGCTGGTAAAGCTGGAGATGACGGACGGCCGGATTTTGGAAGGAACCGTCATCGAGCGGCCGTCCATCCAGCAATACCGGGGACCAGACGATACCGAGGGCACGCATGGTCAGCTGGCGCTGGATGTGCCAGGTGCTGGCGTGCAGTTGATCTGGCTGGACGAGATCGCAGACTTCACCCGTCTTGGCACGCATTGATGCCCGCTGGGGATGCCGCCGGTGCTCCGGCGCCGATGATCTCGTCGGAACAGGGCTGCTGGACGCGAGGCGCACATCCACAGGTTGTGCTTCCGGTCTGCACGTGATGTCCACCGCGACGGGCCTCCCGTAGCAGCCAGCATCAGCAGGGTGACGCTGGCCATCTGCCAGCCGCACGGTTCTACGGGCCGGCAAAGTCCAAGCAATAGATTCAGAGCCAGCAATTCACATTAGAAAAGGAGTCGACAACATGAAGCGCTACCGCATTCTCTCGCGCAGGAACATTCTCATCATCGGAATAGCCGTGCTGGTATTCGTCGTTCTGATCAGCATCGCTCCGTGGTGAATGGGGTGTACATCATTGTCTTGATCGGATGATGGCTTGTCGGGTTTCAATATCACGCGCTTAACCGGCGTCCGCACATGCTGTACCCGGAGCATGAATGCTTCGCCAAATTCGCCTAAGGATGCTCTGAACAATT
>DDVW01000031.1 GCA_002345545.1 Stenotrophomonas sp. UBA2302
CTAACTAGGGGAGGACGTCAACCCGCCAGACGTTCTACTTTTGGAATGTCCGCTTGACGGGGGAGCTTACGAGCCGACCACGCGAAGCGCGCCCTGGCATCACTGCAAGTCCATCGGTGCTGTTGGAATTTCTGCAGAACAGATTCATGACATACCCCAGAAACAACTCACGCCCCCATAAACAGGAAGCGCACGAAAAAAACCCGAACTCATGCGCCTCGCACTGAATACAGGCGAGAGGAGATCGAACTTTTGGAATTTTCGACTTGATACTGAAACCGCAAAGGTCCGAAAGAACCTACACAGTCAACCCATACCCCAACCGCAATCCCATCCCACAGGATTTCGGCAGGCAATAATAATCAAAACAAACGAGATGAAGATCATAGAAACCAACACCCCGAACAGAATTTCATGAAACATTCACACTTGACAACCTTTCTACCAGTCGACTGCAATTCCAAAAAAAAGGCGTACTCATGGGATCAGTGAATACGCCTCGCAAAGAGAGAGCTGCTTGAATTGCTTTTTTGGAATAGATGAATCAAAAACTACAGGTAGCGCGACCAGAGTACCGATGTGGGACGGCCGATGACGCCCTGGTTCTTTTCGCATGTAGGTGGAATATTCAAGCCCGATTTATCATCAGGCACAGTGACCTCAATTCCACCCGCTCCAACTTTAAACTGGTGCTCACTACCATCCGCCTTCGGGTTTGCCCCCATGGAAACCGTGCCGTGCACCTTGACGTCGGCACCCGCCGCTGCGATCGCACCACCTACTGTCACACTGCCGTATATATCCCAGCTGCGTGCATTGAAGTTACCTTCCGCGATGAGCGCGGCATTGCCAATCGGCATGCCGACATGCTCTACGCCTTTCTCATCCTTCCACTTTGCCAGCTCTGTCGGACTGGCACACAGATTGCCCGGGTAGTATTCCCTGCCACACAGCTCCCTTACATCCTTGACCTGGTTGGGTGCGCGCAAACCGCCATTCCCTCCCTCTGTCAGCTCTATCCCACCTCGGACGATTATTGTATTCAACAACTGCCTGTTATTCGTACCGTCGACCTTCACTGACGAGTCAAACCATAGTATGCCGGGCGGAAATTTATACACCCCATGAAGATTCCATGAGCCTTCGGCATAGATGCCCATACAGCCCTTATCATTATCATTATTACAACTCATCAGCTCGCCAAGCACCTGCCGTGCAGCAGCACTTCCCAGCTGATAGACGCCATTAATGGATGCAGGCTCTCCACTTTGGGCTTTCATCCCCTGGATGGTCACCTGACCGCCATTACTGCCTTTTTCGAATATGAAATTAGCCTGGTCACGGAATTGCGCCACTTTGACCGGTTCGACGCGACCGTCACACCAAGGCAAACCCGGAAGTCCCGGAGTATTGCCACTGTCTACTGAAAGACCTTCCGGCACGACACCCGTTGCCGGCTCAGCAATTGTACCGCCTGTGGTGATCAGCAACTCCTTGGCGATATGCAGACCGCCCCCACCGCTAATCGAGTCCACTCGAGCCTTCGCGACCTGAATTCCGCCAGCCGCTTTCAGCGCACCATAGTTTCCCCACCAGCCTTTACCACCAGTGTTGTCAGTTCGCTCGCCTTTGATGCGCACATCGAAGCCCCACAGCGCGAGCGTATTGAGAATCTGCAAATCAACAGTACCGCCAGCAATACCCGTGGCTTCGAAGTACAGCGAATCCGGCAGTTGCACATTACCACCACCTGCATCCAATCGCTCGGCCTGACTTGCACCAGAACTTGCCTTAGCCAGATCGAGCAGGAATATTTCACCACTATCCAAGGTGACCACCACTCGGCGACCGGCAGCAACGCCAAGGTTCAACCTTCCTTTTGTAAGTGGAATCGCTCCTGCCACTTCAATGGTTCCGCCAATTACAGTGGTCCCTATCTTCTCTCCCGAACCTGCCGCAAATACATCCGCCTTGTATGCACCAGCACGGATGTGCCTATAGACAGGAAGAAGCTTGTCGAGAGCAAAGCCGTTATTATCAAGCTGGATATCACGCGCCCACATTTCCACCTTGTCCGGATGACCAGTTCCGGTACCATGGAAATGAATTTTCTGCTCTGAATACAACCGACCACCGTCACCAATGGCACCTCCGGTTGTGATATCCACATCTTTCTTTACACAAGCCGACAAGCCGGCAGGAGAGTTGCCGGAAATCGTCATGTTTCCGGTTACAACTATGTCCTTGTATTTGTCGGGATTACCCGGAACGTTTTCCACCCCGAGCATTCCACCGCTGTATTCCAAGTCACCATTGAAAACCATGCCTGCGCTGGCAGGCTGGCATGTCCAGCGATCTTCAGTACCCACCGGTGGGCGCACGTCATACACCACCTCCAGTACCGAGGTGGCCATGGGTCGAATCTCGCTCTTGCCTTCCGGGTTCGTTACGGCCTCACTACCGGCTTCGCCAGTGATCCGCGCTTTCACCTGGTAGGTATGGAACGCCGGCATGCGTCGCACCTGGGTGATGGCGGCGGTGAAGCCGGGATTTCCCGCAGGCACCACGTCGCCGATATCGGCAGGCACTTCGACCCAGTCGGTACTGGCGACCCATTCGGTTTCCGAATCCCAGTCCGGGATTGAGGGCATTTCACAGCCTTCCCCCGGATTGGCCGGGATACAGGTGCCGCTGCCGCTCAGGCCAAAGGACAGGTTGTAGAGGAACTTCCCGGTCGCGATTTCCTCTTTATTGACGATGTCCTGCACCAGCGTACGCATGAACTCCGCGCCGCGCCACGCCGCGGCCTGCGCGCTGGTGGCCGAATGGCTGGCCAGCTGGCGTTGCTGGTTGCCGCGCAGCGCATACAGGGCCGCGGCCACGGTGACGGAAACGGCCAGTCCCACCATCAGCACGATCAGGATGGTGGCAACGCCACGCTGGCGGGCTGGCCGGTTGAGGCGGCGCTGCCGGGAGTTGCGGGTCTGGTTCATCACGGGCTCCCTCCGGCCGCCGCTCCACCTGCGGACGGGGTCGTATCAATACGCGTGGCGACGATATTGGACAGGCATACCGAGAACAGCTCGCGGCCGTCCTTCTCCAGTACCAGCCGTGGTGAGCGGATCTGGATATCGGCGCTTTGCTGGGCATAAGGCAGGGTGCACAGCGCGGTGGTGTCTACCCGGAAGCCGGATGTGCCAGCGTCGGCCGGCATGTCCAGGTAGCTGCCGGCCGCGGCATCGGCGACTGCGCTGCCATCACGCTGCTGCCAGGGCCCGGCATTGGCCAGCAGCACCGTGCCGGCCGGCCAGTCGTCCGGCCCGACACTGGCGGTGCTGCCGCACGCGACCGGGCCCCGCCGCAGCAGGCGCACTGCGCGGTCGTTGGTCGATTCGATCTGCAGCCGGGTGCAGCTCGGCGCAGCCCCGTCGACGGCCGAACGCCAGGTGACGACACGCTTGTCATCCGCACTGACGGCGATTGCCTGCTCGGCGATTACCGTGAGCCGCTCAGGGTCGATGGGGTCTTCTGGCAAGCCCGGGGTGACATCGGCCAAGGCGATGCCATAGCCGGCCTCGTGCACGTCCATCTGCGCAGCCAGCAGCGCCGAAGCCACCTGGCCATCGCGCAGCGAATCGGACGAGGCCTGCCCGGTGACCTCGATCATGGTCTTGTACAGCACCAGCATGCCGGCGATGGTGATCAGCGAGATCATCACCCCGACCATCATGCCGACCAGCGTCTGCCCGCGCTGCGTCCTGCGTGCGGGGAACCTCATGGCGCGGCACCTGCCGTCACCGGTGCCACGGTACGGACGGTATAGGTGTTGCCTTCATGCACCGCATCGATGGCGACCTCCGGCGGCATGATCCCGGAAAAACTCGATGCCCCCAGCGTCACCGACTGCGGCACTCCAGCGCCGCATCCGGATGCGCCAAGCTTCAGGGAGACGCCCGCTTTCAACCCCTCCGGCAGGCCATTCAGGTTTTCCAGCGGCGCATCATCACCGCACAGGTCCACCCCGTTGATCTGCAGCACATTGCGCATCTCATTGACCAGCACCGCGCCAACGGCCGCATCGTGCTGGCTGTTGAGCACACGGGCGGTGACGCCGGCCAGTCCGGCACCGATCAGGCTGGTGATCAACACACCAACCAGCGCTTCCAGCAGCACATCGCCACGCTGGTGCCGGGCGGAGTTAGAGCAAGTCGACATACATCGGCTCCTGGGTGCGCACGCCAATGGCGATGCGGGTATCGGTCGTGCTGATCGCGCCATTGCAGGCGGCATCCACGCGCTGGCCGCGGTTGTTGAATGCCAGGCAGCTGAATCCGGCGCTGCTGGCCTTCAGCGCGGCGGCATCGGCAAAAGGCGTCGCCGAGGTGCGTTTGAGCAGCGGACTGCCGGCCACGGTGGCCTGCCAGATCACGCTGCCATCGTTGTCACTGACCTGCAGCCGGCTGCTGCCGTCAAAGTCCAGCCGGGCGGCCAGCGCGTTGCCGCCGACCACCTTGTCCGGGTTGCGCAACGCGACCGAGCGCGCCTGCGCCACCGCCTCCCACAACTGGTTGCGCACCTGCATCTGCCGGTTGCCGTCCACCCAGTCGCGGGTGAAAGGCATGGCCGCCAGCAACAGCAGCGCCATGATGGCCACGGTGACCATCAGCTCGACCAGACTGAAACCACGCTGCGATGCCATGGCCTCACCACTTCCCGCTGCCGTCAACCGCACCCCAGCAGTTTCCGCTGCTGGAAGCGACGTTGCCGGCAGTCAAACTCAGATTGCAGCCACTAACCGATCCCTGCCCTGTTGCGGCAAGGGTGTAACCGCCTTCAGAGGTGATACCGAAGGTGAAATCCACCGACTTGGACGCGGCGCTCCAGCTGCCGGGAATGGCGGCGGGATAGGAGAGGGTCCGTTGCCGCGCGTTTTCCATCGCGGCCGACGCCGCGCGCAGATCCGCCTGGGCGGTGCGCACCTTGCTGCGTTTGACGTAGTTGCCATACGCCGGCAGCGCGATAGCCGCGAGGATGGCGATGATCGCCACCACGATCATGAGTTCAATCAGGGTGAAACCCCGGATCTTGCCTTGTTGCACAGAACCGCCCCCCGTTGCGTGCCGCCGGCATCCCGTTGCACGCAACCCCGGACTGCGGGTCGCTCGACTACGGCGTGAAATTCACGTGATAACTGTGATGAGGCGCAATATACCTGCGGTGACAACGATGTCAACAGATGACAAAAAGCAGTGCCCCGGAGGCTTCTGCGACAATGCCGCGATGGATACCCGACTGGTCTTCTGCACCTTCCCCGACACCACGACTGCGCAAACTCTGGCCCGCCAACTGGTGGAACAGCGATTGGCAGCGTGCGTGAACTTGTTGCCGCCGATGCTGTCTGTGTACCGCTGGCAGGGGCAGGTCGAGCAGGCCCAGGAGGTTCAGGTGCTGATCAAGACCTGCGCCGACCGGCTGGACGCACTGACGGCCGCGATCGTGCGGCTGCATCCTTACGAATTACCGGAGATCATCGCGATCTCCCCCAGCGCCGGGCTGCCGGCATACCTGGACTGGATCCGGGCCCAGACCCGCGAGGAAACCTGATTGAAAACGCTGTTCCAACGCTTGGCCGCCCTGCTCCTGCTTTCCGCCAGCGCCCTGCCAGCGCTGGCCCTCAACGAGAAGGACCTGCTCCCGGTTGACCAGGCCTTCGTGCTGCAGGCCGAAGCGCCTGGCCGCGACCGCATCGAGCTGCGCTGGGATATCGCCCCCGGCTATTACCTGTACCGCCACCGCACCAGCGTCAAGGCCGTGTCCGGGTTCACCGCCGGCACATTGCAGATACCGGACGGGAAAAAGCACCACGACCAGTTCTTCGGCGATGTGGAAACCTACCACCGCCAGCTGCGCACGCGCCTGCCCGGCGTCGCCGCGGAAGCCGCCACGCAGGTCACGCTGGAAGTCCAGTACCAGGGCTGTGCCGACGCCGGCGTGTGCTATCCGCCGCAGAAGCGCACGCTGCAGGTGGCACTGCCCGCCGCTGCGGCACCCGCCCTGCCCGCAGCCTCAGGCAACGGCGGTGCGCCGCTGTTCAATCCGCTGGCCCGCACCGATGCCGGCGGCCTCAAGCTGCCCGGCACCGCCGCCGCCCAGAACCTGCCGCTGCCCTCGGAGCAGGCCTTTGGCTTTGAGGCCATCGTCGACGATGGCAACCGCCTGCTGCTGCGGTTCACGCCGGCCCCCGGCTATTACCTGTATCGCGACCGCACCTCGCTGGCCCTGGAAGGTGCGCCCGGCATCCGCACCGGCAAGCCGCAGTGGCCGGCCGGCAAGCCCTACCAGGACGAATACTTCGGCAATGTCGTGGTCTATTTCGACCAGGTCGACGTGCCGCTGCCGTTGCGCCGCGAACAGGTGGAAGCCGGCGATGCCACCCTGGTCGCCACGTTCCAGGGGTGCCAGACCGATGGCATCTGCTATCCGCCGATGACCCGCCGGGTGCGGCTGGAGCTGCCCGCCGGCAAGCTGTCGCACACCACCGAAGCGGCCGTGGCGAGCCTGGTGATTCCGCCATTGCCCAGCGGGAAGAAGAACACCGCATCCGTGACCACCCGTCCGGAACCGGAGCCCGAGCCGGCACCGCAGCCGCTGGTGATCCGCCCCAACAGTGAGCCGGCCGCCAGCACTTCGGCGGCCGATGCCTCGGCCGACAACAGCCAGCGCAGCCAGCCGCCGGGCACGCCCGAGCCGGCCTCCCTGCTGTGGATCCTGCTGCTGGCGCTGGCCGGCGGCCTGATCCTCAACCTGATGCCCTGCGTGCTGCCGGTGCTGTCGCTGAAGGTGCTGGGCCTGGCGCAAAGCGGCGTCAGCCGTCGACACGCACGCCTTCACGCACTCTGGTACACGCTGGGCGTGCTGGTCGCCTTCACCGCGATCGGCGCGCTGGTACTGAGCCTGCGCGCCGCCGGCCAGGCCGCCGGCTGGGGCTTCCAACTGCAGCAGCCGTGGTTCATTGCCGCACTGGCCTACCTGATGTTCGCCGTCGGCCTGAGCCTGTCGGGCGTGTTCACGCTGGGCGGCAACCTTGGCGGCGTCGGCCAGTCTTTGGCCAGTCGCCAGGGAGCGGCCGGCGACTTCTTCACCGGCATGCTGGCCTGCGTGGTCGCCAGCCCGTGCATCGCACCGTTCATGGGTCCGGCACTGGCCTATGCATTCACCGCGCCGCCATTGCAGGCAATGCTGGTATTCCTGATGCTGGGGCTGGGACTGGCACTGCCGTTCCTGCTGATCGGCTTTGTGCCGGCACTGGCCCGCCGCCTGCCCAAGCCGGGCGCCTGGATGGAAACCTTCAAGCAGGTGATGGCCTACCCGATGTACCTCACCGCGATCTGGCTGCTGTGGGTGCTGGGCAAGCAGCGCGGCATCGATGCCGTCGCCCTGCTGCTCGCCGGGGCCGCGTTGCTGGCGCTGGGCCTGTGGTGGTTCGAGCGCAGCCGCTGGCACAGCCGCACGCCCGGCATGACGCTGGGCGTGATCATCATCGTACTGGCCCTGACGCCCGTCTGGGCGGTGACCCGGCTGGCACCGCCGGCAGCCGGCGTCGCCCACGAGGGCTCGGTGGCCTACTCGCCGGAGATGCTCGACCGCCTGCGCGCCGACAACCGCGTGGTGTTCGTCAACATGACCGCCGACTGGTGCGTCACCTGCAAGGCCAACGAGCGCAACGTGCTCGACCGCGACAGCTTCCGTGACACGCTCAAGCGGGTGGATGCGGTGTACATGCGCGGCGACTGGACCAATGTCGACCCGCAGATCAGCGCCTTCCTCGAACAGCACAAGGCGGTCGGCGTGCCGCTGTACGTGGTCTACGGTCCGGGTTCGCCGCCGCGCGTGCTGCCGACGGTGCTGACCCAGGCCATCGCCGAAGACGCCCTGCTGCGGGCGGCCCGCTGATGCGGCGCGCGGCCTGGTGGGCAATTGGCATCGCCGCGGCGGCGGGTCTGTCCGCCGGCGCATGGCTGAGCAATCCCGCCACGCCGCTGCCGTCGATGGAAAGTTCCGCCCCGGCACGACCGCCACAGGTGCCAGTCGCCGCGGTCGGTGAGCCGCTGCCGGCCTTCACCCTGCCCGACCTGGATGGACTGCCGGTCGCGTTCCCGGACCGGTTCATCGGCCGGCCGCTGCTGATCAATGTCTGGGCCAGCTGGTGCGGCCCCTGCGTCGAGGAAATGCCCGAACTGGCGCGCTTTGCCGCCCGGCATGCCGACAACGGCCCCCAGGTGGTCGGTCTGGCGCTGGATACGCCGCAGGCGGTGCACGATTTCCTCGGCAACGTGCCGGTGTACTACCCCATCGTCATCGAAACCCCGGGGCCGGCCGATGCCAGCGTCCGGCTCGGCAACACCCGCGGACTGCTGCCCTACAGCGTGCTGGTCGATGCCGAGGGTCGCATCGTCAAACAGAAGCTGGGGCCGTTCGAAGCCGGCGAAATCGAGGACTGGGCGCAGCTTCCTTGAGTTGTACCGGCATTCCCCGGCGATCGTCGGCGAACCGGCAGGCTTCACGCACGCAACGCAGCCCGGTCGCACATGCTGCCACGCGCGCAACCCGCACCGGCACGGACGCGCCGTACCCCGCACAAAATTCAAACATTCGATTAAAACGCGGCTAATTTCGTCGAACTGGACAGCATCGCCAGCTTCGCTCACACTGCCGGCCTTTCCTTCCGACCGCTGGCACATGGCGAAACTGCTGGTCCTCCACGGCCCCAACCTCAACCTGCTGGGCACCCGCGAGCCCGAGGTCTACGGCCACACCACGCTGGCCCAGATCGATGCCGCGCTGGCGGCACAGGCACGGGAGGGCGGGCATGTGAGCGAGCACCTGCAGTCCAATGCCGAGCACGTGCTGGTGGACCGGGTGCAGGCCGCACGCACCGATGGCACCGCCTTCATCCTGGTCAATCCGGCCGCCTTCACCCATACCTCGGTGGCGCTGCGCGATGCGCTGGCGGCCGTGGCCATCCCCTTCATCGAGATCCACCTGTCCAACCCGCACGTCCGTGAACCGTTCCGCCAGCACAGCTATCTCAGTGACAAGGCGGTGGGGGTGATCTGCGGCTTCGGCGCCGACAGCTACCGTTACGCCATGGATGCCGCGCTGCTGCGGCTGGCGGCTGCGGCGTGAAAGTCCTGCCGCGCCTGTCGCTGGGCATGGCACTGGCCGGCCTGCCGCTGGCTGCTGCCCATGCGCAGCACCTGGATCGCGCCGCCAAAAGCATCGACTGCGCCATCGCGGCCAGCACGATGGAACGCGACCTGTGCGCATCCGACCGCGCCAGCGACGCCGATGCGCTGTTGAACACCACTTACAGGCAGGCCCACCGCCAGCTGCGGCAACAGGCAGCCGATGGCAGCTGCACGCACTGCGCCGACGCCGCGCAGCAGCTGATCGCCGCGCAACGCGCCTGGATCACCCTGCGTGACCAGGACTGCGACGCGGTCTACGCCTTCAATGCCGACGGCACCTCGCGCAATGGCGCGAAGATGCATTGCCTCACCACCCACGCGCAGGACCGCACCCGGCAGCTGCGCGATTTCTACGAACTTTGACCCGGCGCACCGCGCCCCCACCTACCGATACAACAGAACGAAAGAGGCCCTCATGGATCTGCGCAAAATCAAAAAACTGATCGACCTGCTGGAAGAGTCCAACCTGGCCGAGATCGAGATCAAGGAAGGGGAAGAGTCCGTGCGCCTGTCGCGCACCCCGGTCGGCGGCTATGCCGCACCGGCGCCGGCCCCGACCTACGTCGCCGCCCCGCCGGCAGCCGCCATGCCGATGAGCTCGCCGGTGGAAGCCGCCACCGGTGGCACGCCCAAGCCGGGCAACGCCCTGCCCGATGGCCACGTGCAGCGCGCACCGATGGTCGGCACTTTCTACGCCTCCTCGGCGCCGGACAAGCCGGCCTTCGTCAGCGTCGGCCAGCAGGTCAAGCCCGGCGAGACCCTGGCCATCATCGAGGCGATGAAGATGTTCAACCCGATCGAGGCCGAAGTGGCCGGCACCGTGGTTGCCATCCTTGGCGAGAACGGCCAGCCGGTCGAATTCGACCAGCCGCTGTTCGTGATCGCCTGAGGCGCCGGTCATGCTCGACAAGGTCGTTATCGCCAACCGTGGTGAGATCGCGCTGCGCATCCTGCGCGCGTGCCACACCCTCGGCATCCGCACGGTCGCGGTGCACTCCACCGTCGACCGCAACCTCAAACACGTGGCCATGGCCGATGAATCGGTGTGCATCGGTCCGGCACCCTCATCGGACAGCTACCTCAACATCCCGGCGATCATCGCCGCGGCCGAGGTCACCGATGCCCAGGCCATCCACCCCGGCTACGGCTTCCTCGCCGAAAACGCCGACTTCGCCGAGCGCGTGGAGGAATCGGGCTTCATCTTCATCGGCCCGAAGGCCGACACCATCCGCCTGATGGGTGACAAGGTCGAGGCGATCCGCGCGATGAAGGCCGCCGGCGTGCCCTGCGTGCCCGGCTCGGGCGGCCCGCTGGGCGAGGATGCGGCCACCAACATCAAGATCGCCCGCGAGATCGGCTACCCGGTCATCGTCAAGGCGGCCGGCGGCGGTGGCGGTCGCGGCATGCGCGTGGTCCACACCGAAGGCGCGCTGGTCAACGCCGTGGCCACCACCAAGCAGGAGGCCAAGGCCGCCTTCGGCAACGACATGGTCTACATGGAGAAGTTCCTGGAGAACCCGCGCCACGTGGAGATCCAGGTGCTGGCCGACGGCCAGGGCAATGCCATCCACCTGGGGGAACGCGACTGCTCGATGCAGCGCCGCCACCAGAAGGTGGTGGAAGAAGCCCCGGCACCGGGCATCACCCCGGAACTGCGCGAGGAGATCGGCAAGGTCTGCGTGGAAGCCTGCATTCGCATCGGCTACCGCGGCGCCGGCACCTTCGAATTCCTGTTCGAGAACGGCCGCTTCTACTTCATCGAGATGAACACCCGCATCCAGGTGGAGCACCCGGTGACCGAGCTGATCACCGGCATCGACCTGATCGCCGAACAGCTGAGGATCGCCGCCGGGCACAAGCTGACGATCAAGCAGAGCGACATCAAGATCAACGGCCATGCCATCGAGTGCCGCATCAACGCCGAGGACCCGGAAACCTTCCTGCCCTCGCCGGGCACCATCACCGGCTTCTACCCGCCGGGCGGCCCGGGCGTGCGCGTGGACACCCACATCTACGGCGGCTACCGCGTGCCGGCCAACTACGATTCGATGATCGGCAAGCTGATCGTGCACGGCCCGGACCGCGACACCGCCATCGCCCGCATGCGGGTGGCGCTGAGCGAGATGGTGGTGGACGGCATCAAGACCAACGTCGCCCTGCAGCAGCGCATCATGCGCGACAAGGGCTTCCAGGCCGGTGGACAGAACATCCACTATCTGGAAAAGCGCCTGGCCGAGCGCAAGAACCAGTCGATCGCACTGACCTGATGCCGCGCAACCGGTAGCCGGTGGAGAAGGCGGGGAAACCCGCCTTCTTCCGTTTTCAGCCGCAGGTCGTTGCCACGCGTGCGCGCATTCGCCGGCCGCCTCGTCTAGGATGCCCGCTTCCGTTCCGCTGTCGCCGTGCTCCCATGCCTTTCCTCGAACTCACCCTGCGCTGCACCGAAGCCACCCAGCCCCGCTACGAGAACGCCCTCGACGATGTCGGCGCGCTGGCGGTGACCCTGCTCGATGCCGATGCCGACACCAGCAACGAACGCGCCATCCTCGAACCGGGCGTGGGCGAGACGCCGCTGTGGAACGACCTGGTGCTGAGCGCGCTGTTCCCGGCCGAGACCAACGCACTGGCGCTGCTGGCCGCGCTGGAAGCCTTCGATGCCGGGCTGGACTGGAGCAACGCCAGCTTCCGCGCGGTGCAGGACGAGGACTGGGAGCGCGCCTGGCTGGACCAGTTCCAGCCCATGCAGTTCGGCCAGCGCACCTGGATCGTCCCGTGGAACCATGAACTGCCCGAAGCCGCGCAGCGCGCCGATGCCGCTGTCGTGCGCCTGGACCCGGGCTTGGCGTTCGGCTCGGGCACCCATCCGACCACCGCGCTGTGCCTGCGCTGGCTGGACCAGCTGGCAGCCGACGGCGAACTGGCCGGCCGCACCTTGCTCGATTTCGGCTGCGGCTCGGGCATCCTCGCGCTGGCCGCGCTCAAGCTCGGCGCCGCCGCGGCGGTGGGCGTGGACAACGACCCGCAGGCACTGACCGCCACCGCCGACAACGGCCAGCGCAATGGCGTGCACATTGCCGCCTATCTGCCCGAAGACGAACCGGCAGCGACCTATCCGGTGGTCGTTGCCAACATCCTCGCCTCGGCGCTGGATACGCTGGCCGAACTGCTGGCCGCCCGCGTCGCCCCGGGTGGCCGCATCGCCCTGTCCGGCATCCTGCACGGTCAGGAGGACGAACTGCTGCGGCGTTACGCACCGTGGTTCGAGCAGCTGGAAGCGGTGCAGGATGGTGACTGGATGCGCATCACCGGCATCCGCCATGCTTGAATGAACACCGCGCTCCGGCCCTGACACCCATGACCGTAGAACCCACGCCTCCCCGCCGGCCTCTGGCCACCTTCCTGCACGGCACGCCTGCCGTACCTGCGGCGGAGGCGGAAGCGCTGTCAGCCGCCCCGCACGACGCGGATGCGACGGAACCCACGCAGGCGGTCGCAGCGGCAACCGTGACGGTGGGCAGCGAACCTGCAGCCGAAGCGCTGGAAGCCATGGTGGAAGCCGAAGCCGCTGCAGAGCCGGCAGCGACACTCCAGGACGATCCGGCCTGGCCGCCCGCAGAAGCCATCACCCCAGATCCCGCGCCTGCAACCGGTACGGCCGAGGCCCCCAGCTTCCTGCGCGCCGCCACTCCCGCCCGCAGCGGGCCGACACCGCACTGGCAGTGGATCGCACTGGTCACCCTGGCGCTGCTGTTGCTGTTGCAGATCGCCATCGCCGATCGCGCCAACCTGGCCGCCAGCGCCAGCACCCGGCCGCTGATCAGCGGCCTGTGCACGGTCCTGCGCTGCAGCGTCCCGGCCTGGCATGAACCGGCCGCCTTCACCATGCTCAGCCGCGATATCCGCCAGATCCCCGGCCAGGCCGGTGCGCTGCAGGTGCAGGCCAGCTTCCGCAACGATGCACGCTGGGCCCAGGCATGGCCGGCGCTGCGGCTGTCGCTGTCCGATGCCGATGGCCGGGTGATCGGCCGCCGCACCCTGCAGCCGGCCGACTATCTCGCGCCCGGCAGCGATCCGCAGGCGCGACTGGAACCGGGGCAGAGTGCGCAGGTGTCCTTCCGCCTGCGTGAAC
The DNA here is from genome assembly GCA_002345545.1 of Stenotrophomonas sp. UBA2302. Classification (GTDB taxonomy): domain Bacteria; phylum Pseudomonadota; class Gammaproteobacteria; order Xanthomonadales; family Xanthomonadaceae; genus Stenotrophomonas. The sequence goes on from DDVW01000031.1 coordinate 13,378, forward strand.
CGGCCGCTGCCACCGTCGCCTTCAGCTTCGAATTCCAGTGACCGGTGGGTGCGCCGTGGCAGCCTTCCGGCCCACGCGCTAGACTCCCCACTCTCATGACGGGCCGCGCGCCCGCTTCTGTTGATCCCGGGAACTCCCTTGAACGCTGCCCCTCTCCGTCCTGACACCAGTCGTGGCGCTCCGAAGCCGCCGCTTCGTGAACACGTCGCCCAGTCCGTTCGGCGCTATCTGCGCGATCTGGACGGCAGTGAAGCCGATGATGTCTACGAGATCGTGCTGCGCGAGATGGAGATCCCGCTGTTCGTAGAAATCCTCAACCACTGCGAGGGCAACCAGAGCCGCGCGGCGGCCATGCTCGGCATCCATCGCGCCACCTTGCGCAAGAAACTCAAGGAGTACGGGCTGGCGTGATGCCCGTCCCGGCGCGACGGCGACCGGCCTGATCCGCACGGCAGGCAGCTGGCCGGGCCTCGATTACATCCACCTGCAACCAATGCGCGCAGGGCAGCGGGCCGGCGGCGCGGCTACAATAGCGCCCCGCTTCCGCTTCCCTCCCACACCCCATGTCCGCTGATCTGTTGCCCGTCCGCCGGGCCCTGCTGTCCGTCTCCGACAAAACCGGCCTGGTCGAACTGGCCCGTGCGCTGGCCGCCCGCAACGTCGAACTGCTGTCCACCGGCGGTACCGCCAAGGCGATCCGCGAGGCCGGCCTGCCGGTCAAGGACGTGTCCGATGTCACCGGCTTCCCGGAGATGATGGACGGCCGGGTCAAGACCCTGCATCCGATGGTGCACGGCGGCCTGCTCGGCCGCGCCGGCACCGATGACGCGGTGATGGCGCAGCACGGCATCGCCGCGATCGACCTGCTGGTGCTGAACCTGTACCCGTTCGAAGCGGTCACCGCCAAGGCCGACTGCACGCTCGCCGACGCGGTGGAGAACATCGACATCGGCGGCCCGGCGATGCTGCGCAGCGCAGCCAAGAACTTCGCCCGCGTCGCCGTGGCCACCAGCCCGGACCAGTACGACGCGCTGCTGGCCGAACTGGCCGCCAATGACGGCCAGCTGTCGGCGGCCAAGCGTTTCGAACTGTCGGTGGCCGCGTTCAATCGCGTCGCCCAGTACGATGCGGCGATCAGCAATTACCTGTCGGCCGTGACTGACACCAGCGCCGCGGTGCCGGTGCGCAGCGAATACCCGGCGCAGATGAACTCCTCTTTCATCAAGGTCATGGACCTGCGCTACGGCGAGAACCCGCACCAGAGCGGCGTGTTCTACCGCGACCTGTACCCGGTGCCGGGCACGCTGGCCACCTTCGTGCAGCTGCAGGGCAAGGAACTTAGCTACAACAACCTGGCCGACGCCGATGCCGCATGGGAATGCGTGCGCCAGTTCGACGTGCCGGCCTGTGTCATCGTCAAGCACGCCAACCCGTGCGGCGTGGCCGTGGCCGCCGATGTCGGCGCCGCCTACGAGATGGCCTACAACACCGACCCGACCAGCGCCTTCGGCGGCATCCTCGCCTTCAACCGCACGCTGGACGCGGCCACCGCCAAGACCATCCTCGACCGCCAGTTCGTCGAAGTGCTGATCGCCCCGGACTACGAACCGGCCGCGCTGGACTACGCCACCAAAAAGGCCAATGTGCGCGTGCTGCGCATTCCCGCCGGCGATGCCCGCAACAACTACGACACCAAGCGCATCGGTTCGGGCCTGCTGATCCAGAGCGCCGACAACCGCGGCATGAGCGCCGACGAGCTGAAGACCGTCACCCAGCGCGCGCCGACGGCGGCTGAAACGCGCGATCTGCTGTTCGCCTGGCGCGTGGCCAAGTACGTCAAGTCCAACGCGATCGTCTACGCCAAGGACGAGCGCACGATTGGCGTCGGCGCCGGGCAGATGAGCCGCGTGTATTCGGCACGCATCGCCGGCATCAAGGCCGCCGACGCCGGCCTGGTCGTACCGGGTTCGGTGATGGCCTCCGATGCGTTCTTCCCGTTCCGTGACGGCCTGGACGCCGCCGCCGAAGCCGGCATCACCGCGGTGATCCAGCCGGGTGGTTCGATGCGCGATGCCGAGGTGATCGCTGCCGCCGATGAGCATGGCATCGCCATGGTGTTCACCGGCGTGCGCCACTTCCGTCACTGACATACACGATGACGGCAGGGGCGTGGTCATCGCCCGCCCCTGACCACCGCGCCGCTGCGGACAACACCACCGCAGCAGTGCGATCGCGCAGCGGTGGTGCCGCTCCTGCATCATCTGCCGGCGACATCCGCACGATCACCGCTCCACCGCACCATCCCTTCCCACCAGACCCAGGGCTGCAGTTGATGCGCAACACGCTGATTCTCCTGTTTGCCGGCACCAGTGCGGCGCTGCTTGCCGGCTGCGGCAACGGCACGCTCGTCGAAGCCCAGCGCGAGGCCATCGCCACGCTCGGCCAACAGCTGCCGGCGCCCTATCGCGACGGGCTGATTACCGATTCGGTGCATCGCCATGGCGACGATCTGGTGATGGTGATCCGCTTTCCCGATGCCACCATGGCCATGGCCAAAGCCAAGCCGGACATATTTTCCGCGCTGCGCCAGGACGAACAGGAGGCGATTCGCGAGGTATGCGCCGAGCCGCTCCTGGCACCGGTCTACGCCGCGGGTGGCGGTGTGCGCCGGCGCTTCGTCGATGCCAACGGCGCGGTGTTTTTCGAGGTCGCACTGAGTGCCTCCGACTGCCCTTCCCCTTGAATGCCCCCACAGGAACCGACTCCATGAAAATCCTCGTCATCGGCGCTGGCGGCCGCGAACATGCACTGGCCTGGAAGCTGGCGCAGTCCGCACGCGTGAGTGAAGTGATCGTCGCCCCTGGCAACGCCGGCACCGCCACCGAGAACAAGTGCCGCAATGTCGCGATCAAGGTCACCGACATCACAGGCCTGCTGCAGCTGGCACAGGACGAGGCCATCGGCCTGACCGTGGTCGGCCCGGAAGTGCCGCTGGTGGCCGGGGTGGTGGATGCCTTCCGTGCGGCCGGCCTGCGCATCTTCGGACCGACCGCCGCCGCCGCGCAGCTGGAAGGCAGCAAGGCGTTTGCCAAGGATTTCCTCGCCCGCCACGGCATTCCCACCGCGTTCTACGCCGTGCATACCGAAGTGGAACCGGCCTTGGCCTACCTGCGCGAGAAGGATGCGCCGATCGTGATCAAGGCCGACGGCCTGGCCGCCGGCAAGGGCGTGATCGTGGCGATGACGCTGGCCGAAGCCGAAGCGGCGGTGCGCGACATGCTCAGCGGCAACGCCTTTGGCGATGCCGGCGCACGCGTGGTGATCGAGGAATTCCTTGAAGGCGAGGAAGCCAGCTTCATCTCGATGGTCGATGGCACCACCGCCCTGCCGATGGCCACCAGCCAGGACCACAAGCGCGTGGGCGACGGCGACACCGGCCCCAACACCGGCGGCATGGGTGCCTACTCGCCGGCCCCGGTGGTGACACCGGACGTGCATGCGCGCGTGATGCGCGAAGTGGTCAACCCCACCGTGCAGGGCATGATCAAAGATGGCGTGCCGTTCACCGGCTTCCTGTATGCCGGGCTGATGATCGATGCCAGCGGCGCGCCGAAGGTGATCGAATTCAACGTGCGCTTCGGCGACCCGGAAACCCAGCCGGTGCTGCTGCGCCTGCAGTCGGACCTGGTCGACCTGCTGGAAGCCGGCATCGACGGCACGCTGGCCGGGGTGGAAGCGCAGTGGGACCCGCGTCCGTCACTGGGCGTGGTGATGGCGGCCAGCCCCTATCCGGAAACCCCCATCACCGGCGAGGTGATCGGCGGTCTGGCCGACGTGCCCGACAGCGCCAAGGTGTTCCATGCCGGCACCACGATGGATGCCGACGGCAATGTGGTCAGCGCCGGTGGCCGCGTGCTGTGCGTGACCGCGCTGGGCGACTCGGTCGCTGAGGCGCAGCGCAATGCCTATGCCGGCGTGGCCAAGGTCAGCTGGGCCAACGAGTTCCACCGCAACGATATCGGCTGGCGCGCGATCGCCCGCGAGCAGCACTGAACCGCAGACGCGCAGAATCGGGCAGCGTTCATTCCGCCCCGAGCCTGCGCGCCACTTCCGCCGATGCGGACAAGAGTTGCCGGCGCAACTGCGCTTGCCCGGGCAACACACGCACCGCAAGCTGGACGTCCGCCCCACTGCAAGGCAATGCCATCGGCATGTCGCGCCTCGAACGCCATCTGGGCCAGCTCTGGGCCCACGAGAAAGCCAGCTACGGGCTGCGCGTGTTCATCGCGCTGGCCAGCGCCATCGCCTTCGGCTGGTACCACGGCCAGATCCAGGCCATTCCCAGCCTGTTCCTGGGCATCATCGCCAGCGCCATTGCCGAAACCGATGACAACTGGTGGGGCCGCACCCGCTCGGTACTGCTGTCATTGCTGTGCTTCACCATTGCCGCCGCCGCGGTGGTGGCGTTGTTTACGTATCCGCTCGCCTTCATCGCCACACTGGCGCTGGCCGCCTTCGGGCTGACCCTGCTCGGCGCCCTGGGCGAGCGCTACGCGTCCATCGGCCAGGCCACTGTGACACTGTGGATGTACGCGGCGATCGCCCTGGACCAGCATCAGGGCGGCGACCGCCAGCAGCTGCTGTACGACCTGCTGATGCTGCTGGCCGGCGCGGCCTGGTACGGCCTGTTGTCGATCCTGTGGACGGCGATGTTCGCCAACCGGCCGGTACGCGAACGGCTGGCGCGGCTGTTCTTCGAACTGGGCCACTACCTGCAGCTCAAGGCCGACCTGTTCGAACCGGTACGGCATGGCAACCTGCAGCAGCGGCAACTGGCGCTGGCCGAGCAGAACGTGCGCGTGGTGCAGGCGCTGAACATCGCCAAGACCGCCATCATCAGCCGCTTCGGCCGCTCCGGCCGGCCGGGGGTGCAGTCGGGCCTGTATTTCCGCCTGTACTACATGGCGCAGGATTTCCACGAGCGCGCCAGCTCCTCGCACTACCCCTACGAGGCGCTGGCCGAAGCCTTCTTCCACAGCGACGTGCTGTACCGCTGCCGGCGCCTGCTGTCGCTGCAGGGCAAGGCCTGCCAGGCGCTGGGCGAGGCGATCCGCCTGCGCCAGCCGTTCGACTATGGCGAGCGCACGCGGGTCGCCGGACAGGACCTGCAGTCCTCGCTGCACTACCTGCGCAGGCAGCACAACCCGCAGTGGGCGCGGCTGCTCGGCTCGCTGCAACTGCTCACCACCAACCTGTCCAGCATCGAACGGCAGCTGTCCGAAGCCACGCTGGCCGACACCCCGCTGGAAGGCATCGACACCCGCCTGCGCGACTCTTCGCCGCACACCCTGCGCGAGATGGCCACGCGCCTGCGGCAGGCGCTCACGCCGGGGTCGCTGCTGTTCCGTCACGGCGTGCGCATCGCGCTGGCACTGACCGCCGGCTATGCGGTGCTCACGTTGATGCATGCGGAGAACGGCTACTGGATCCTGCTGACCATCCTGTTCGTGTGCCGCCCGCATTTCGGTGCCACCCGGCGCCGGCTGGTGGAGCGCATCGCCGGCACGCTGGCCGGCCTCGGTGTGACCTGGGCACTGATGCAGCTGTTCCCCGGCATCGGGCTGCAGCTGCTGCTGGCGCTGGCCGCGGCACTGGTGTTCTTCTTCAGCCGCACCGACCGCTACCTGCTCGCCACCGCTGCGATCACGGTGATGGCGCTGCTGTGCTTCAACCTGCTGGGCGATGGCTTCGTACTGATCTGGCCACGCCTGCTCGACACCCTGATCGGTTGCGCGATCGCCGCCATCGCCTCGCTGCTGGTGCTGCCCGACTGGGAAGGCCGGCGCCTGCACAAGGTGATGGCGCAGGTGGTGACCGCCGCTGCGGCCTATCTTGATGAAGTACTGGGCCAGTACCGCAGCGGCATGCGCGACGACCTGCCCTATCGCATCGCCCGGCGCGACATGCACAACACCGATGTCGCCCTGTCGGTGGCCCTGTCCAACATGCTGCGCGAGCCCGGCTACGCGCGCGGCAACCTCGATGCCGGCTTCCGTTTTCTGGCCCTGTCCAACACCCTGCTCGGCTACCTGTCGGCGCTGGGTGCACACCGCGCGCAGGCCAGTGTGGTCGGCGAGGATCCGCTGATCGAGCAGGGCGTGCAGCTGCTGCGGCAATCGCTGGCGCAACTGGCCACCGCACTGGCCCAGCGGCAGCCCGCACCGCCCCAGGAAGATGAAATCGCCGTGGCCGATGCGCTGGAACAGCTGCCCGAGGACAGCGACGAGAAATCGGGGCTGGTGCGTACCCAGCTGGCGTTGATGCTGCGTCTGCTGCCCAGGCTGCGCGCGGTGGCGGCCGAGGCGATCACCCCCGTCAACAGTGCACCGCGGCCATCACCGACACCGGCCTGAGATCGCCACGTCCCACGTAGTCCATCGCCGTCGCCATCCTGCCGCTGCCGCTCTGCTAATGTGCCGCGCAGACCAAGGAGTCCCGATGTCCGGCCACAGCCAGTTCTCATTGCTGAAGCAGCGACGCTTCCTGCCATTTTTCATTGTCCAGGCGCTGGGCGCGTTCAACGACAACATCTACCGGCAGGCAATCATCGGCCTGCTGTTCTATCTGGGCGTCAGCACCGAAGAACGCACGCTCTACACCAATCTGGCACCGGCACTGTTCATCCTGCCGTACTTCCTGTTCTCGGCGCTGGCCGGGCAGATCGCCGAGAAGCTGGAAAAGCAGCGCCTGATCGTGATCACCACGACGATGGAGATCGTGATCATGTCGCTGGCCGCCATCGGCTTCCTTACCCTGAGCCTGCCGGTGCTGCTGGTGGCACTGTTCTGCACCGGCCTGCAATCCACCCTGTTCGGCCCGGTGAAATATTCGGTGCTGCCCTCGATCCTCAAGCCGGAGGAGTTGACCGGCGGCAACGGGCTGGTGGAAATGGGCACATCGATCTCGATCCTCACCGGCATGATCGCCGGCGGCACGATCTTCGTGCTGGCCGGCAGCAACGGCCCGATCGTCGCGGCGACCGCGATCATCGTCCTGTCGCTGGCCGGCAATCTCGCCGCACGCATGATTCCCACCGTCGATGCCGGTGCACCGGAACTGAAGATCAACTGGAACCCGCTGCGCGAATCGCTGGCGGTGCTGCGCATGGCGAAAAAGCAGAAGGCCGTACGCAACGCCATCCTCGGCGTGTCGTGGTTCTGGTTCTTCGGCACCATCCTCACCTCGCAGCTGCCCACCTACGCCGAGGTGAATCTGGGCGGCGGCTCGACGCTGTATATCTTCGCGCTGGCGCTGTTCTCGCTGGGTACCGGCACCGGCTCGCTGCTGTGCGAAAAGCTGTCCGGGCGCATCGTCGAGATCGGGCTGGTGCCGCTGGGCGCATTCGGCATGAGCACGTTCCTGCTGGACCTGTACTTCGCCCGCAGCGGCACGGTGACGGTCAGCGGCCTGGATGTGCTCGGCTTCCTGCAGCAGCCCGGCAGCGTGCGCATCGTCATCGACCTGCTCGGCATCGGCCTGTTCACCGGCTTCTTCGTGGTGCCACTGTTCGCGCTGATCCAGAGCCGCTCGCCGAAGTCGGAGATGTCGCGCGTATTTGCCGCGCTCAACATCCAGAACTCCGGCTTCATCGTGCTCGCCGCCGGCCTCGGCCTGCTGACCCAGAGTGTGCTGCACTGGAGCGTTCCGCAGCTGTTCCTCGCGTTGGCCATCACCAACGCGCTGGTGGCGCTGTACATCTTCAGCATCGTCCCCGAATTCCTGATGCGTTTCCTCAGCTGGCTGATGGTGCACACGCTGTACCGGCTGCGGGTGCACGGCGTGGAAGACAACGTGCCCGATGACGGCCCGGCGCTGATCGTCTGCAACCATGTCAGCTACATGGACGCGTTGATCCTTGCAGCGACCATCCCGCGGCCGGTGCGTTTCGTCATGTACTACCGGATCTTCAACATCCCGGTGATGCGCTGGATCTTCACCACCGCCAAGGCGATCCCGATCGCCAGCCCACGCGAGGATGCCGCGCTGATGCAGCGCGCCTTCGACGAGGTCGATGCGGCGCTGGCCGAAGGCGAGCTGGTGTGCATCTTCCCGGAAGGCGCACTGACCCGCGATGGCGGGATCGCGCCATTCAAGTCCGGCGTGGAAAAGATCCTGGCACGACGCCCGGTGCCGGTGGTGCCGATGGCGCTCAAGGGGATGTGGTCGAGCATGTGGAGCCGGCGCGACACCCGGCTGGGGCGGATGCGCGTCCCGCGTCGCTTCCGCGCACATATCCAGATCATCGCGGCACCCGCTTTGAATGGCACCGACACCGATGCCGCCCGGCTGGAGACATCGGTTCGCGCCTTGCGCGGTGATGACGCCTGAGGCGCAAGTCACGCTTTCCAGATGCAGGGCAACTGGCTACGCTAGCGGCCTTGCGCATCGCAGGGGAAATGCGAGGCAACCGATACGCGCCGGGGATCCATGGACAACACCACACCACCATTGCCAGCGGTACCGCCACCGCCTGCCCAGCAGCAGGTGCATCACTACTACCACCCGCACAAATCCGGTGGCGTGGCCGCATTGCTGGAGGTGCTGCCCGGACTGTTCCAGGTGTTCGGCATCGGCCATATGTACGCTGGCAATGTCGCCACCGGCCTGATCATCATGTTCGGCTACTGGGCGATCGCCTTCGTCAACTTCCTGCTGTGCTTTGTCTTCATCGGCTTCATCACCTGGCCACTGTGCTGGATCGCCACCATGATCATCTCGCCGCTGACCGCGGCCAATGCCTGCAAGTCACGCTGACCGACGCTTTCAACCGGAGATATCAATGAACACCGCAACCTCCAGCAGCAACATTCCCAATCACCTCGCCTGGTCGATCATCGCCACCGTGCTGGCCACCTGCCTGTGCTGCCCGCTGGGGCTGCTGGGCATCGTCGGCATCGTGTTCTCTTCCAAGGTGAATTCGTTGCTGGCGCAGGGCGATATCGACGGCGCCCGCCGTGCATCGGACAGCGCCAAGACCTGGTGCTGGGTAACCACCGCGCTGGCCATCATCGGCCTGCTGATCAATATCGTGATGTTCGCCACCGGGGGCATGGCCGAATACATGCAGATGATGCAGCAGCTCCAGTAAGCGCGTGACGCTGGCCCTGAAAACCAGCCACAAACTGCTGCTGGCCGGCACCGCGCTCGCGGTTCCGGCCGGCGTCTGGCTGCTCTGGAAATTCGATCCCAATGCCGCGGGAAACCCGTTCCCGCCGTGCATGTTCTATGCCTTCACCGGCCATTACTGCATCGGCTGCGGCCTGACCCGCGCCCTGCATGCACTGGTGCACGGCGATATCGCCCGCGCCTTCTCGTTGAACCCGGTCGGGTTGGTCACGCTGGCACTGGTTCCACTGATGGTACTGTGGTCGGCAGGCTGGCAACCACGCTGGCTGCAGCCTCTGATGCGATGGCTAATGGAACCAAAGTTCTGGCTGATCCTGCTGCCGTCCTACTGGATCGCCCGCAACCTGCCCTGGTATCCGTTCACGCTGCTGGCACCGGTCTGAGCGAGTCGCTCCAGCGACATTGACCACCAGCATCGATCCACGGCGGGAGACACCCTCATCCGTCTCATCCCTCTACCAAGCCAGCGTAACGCGGATCATCTGCCGGCTATCCCTGCTGCATCGGACAGGCATACAGCACATCAGAGGAAATGAAAGCCGGCGGCTCGGGCTCATGCGTAGACAGCCCCCCAGACCGGCACATATCGCCCTGGCGAAACGGGCACCCAACGGGCACCAGCAGGAATTGCGGGTAGCCACTTCACGGGAAGCAACACCGCAACGCATTGATTTCCATGGTGGCCCACCAACAATCACATTCATCCCCCAAGAAACTGTTAGGGAAGAACTTATCTCAGACGGCCAGCCGCGGTTACTCGCACCGTTACTCACATTCCCCAGAAGGGGACTGGATTCGAAGCCTGATGATCGCTGTGAGCATTGTAGCAATAGTCCCACGCTGTACAGGAAAGTACTATCCAGTCTTCGCGCTGCGCTTGGGGCTCACCTCCATGGGCCGTGGGGACAATTGGACAGGGGACGTAGCCGATGGCCGCCACACAGAAACCGGGACGCGATGGCGTCAAGTATTGGCGAGCCGTCGACGCCATTGAGGCGTTGGGCAGCGCGTCACTGGCCGAGGTTGAAGAGTGGAACCTGTCGCACCACCCTCACGACACGCTGGGCAACGCCCGCGCCGACCTGGAGCTGTTCACGGTCAACTCGCCCAGCCGAATCCACTACAACTACTCGCGCACGAACTGGCGAAGTGACCAGGATCACCCGCACGACCGCTTGTTCAAGCTGGTCGATCCCGGCCCGCCGCGGCGCACCCGCTACGTACTCTTCAATCCAGCGGACCACGGGCATGTGGACCTGCAAAAGGGTGGCGACGGAAAGTGGAAGGTCATGCCCCTAGTCATGGATGACCAGGCGCAGGTGGAGGCAGATGCGCAAGCAGGGGCGTTCGTGGCTCCAGTGGACAGCGGCCACGACGCCCGCGTGTGGGCGATGCGCGCCGTGGCCCAGCGCCGCGGCCAGCCGGTGTTCCGCGCGAAGCTGCTGGACGCCTACGGCGGTCGCTGCGCCATCACCGGGTGCTCGGCGCTTGAGGTGCTGGAAGCCGCGCACGTGCTGCCCTACAAGGGCACACATACCAACCGGGTAGATAACGGCCTGCTGCTGCGCGCCGACCTCCACACGCTCTTCGATTGCCACCTACTGTGGATCACGCCTGTGCATACGGTGGCCTTGGCGCCGCCCCTGCTTACCACCGACTACGCCGCCTTGCAGGGCAAGGCGCTGGCCTTGCCCGCTTCACCGGCCCACCGCCCCAACGCGGCTCACCTGGCCGATCACGCGGCACGGTGCCAGGCTCGCCACGTGGGGCAATAAGCCGATGCGACTCTTCGACCTGCTCAAGGTGTGGGAGCCCGCGTTTGACGCGTCAAAGGCCAAGGTCCACCTGGCGCGTTACAACGGCAACGAGCGGCCGCTGGACGTATTCCTGGAAGGGAAATTCGACTGGTGGCAGCGCTGGCAGACCAAGCGCAATTTCCAGCGCGAGTTCGTCGTGTCCCTGGTCAACACGGGCTCCCCCACGCGCTGGCTCTACGCCGGGCTGTTTCGATCCCTCGGCTACGTGGAAGAGGCCGCCCCGAAGCTCCACTATTTCTACACCCTTGAGCGGGTGCCCGCCTGCGAGGAGTGGGTGGGTCGCCTCTATCTCGGAAGCGTCTACACCGAACGACATTCCTACCCCCGCGGCGAGACTTTGGCCGACGATCTCGCGGTGGTCGAGCTGCTGCCCGAGCGGCTGTCAATCGCGGACTTTCCCGGCTTCAAGGCAGTGAACCTCACCAAAGCGCAGCTAGACATCGTGGTGCGCAACCAGTCCGCCGCCTGGAGCGCGGCCTTGTCGTCGGTGAAGGGGGTCTACGTCATCACCGACACGGCCACTGGCCGGCTCTACGTTGGCAAGGCATCAGGCGCCGACGGCATCTGGGGGCGCTGGTGCGCGTACGCGGCCAACGGGCACGGGGGCAACGTCGCCCTGCGCCAGGAGTTCGGCATCGAGGCACCCGAGGAACGCCGGCACGCCTTGCGCTTTGCCGTCCTGGAAATCGCTGATCTGTCGGCAACCGAGGCCGATCTCTGCGAAAGGGAGAGCCACTGGAAGTCCGTTCTGCTATCACGGAACCACGGCCTCAACCGGAACTAAAAATGCCCCTTGGGTCACTCGGGGCGATTCAAAAATCGCGTCGAGCGCACCAGCCCCCACGCCGCGCTAAGCCTCTCAGGTACATGAGTCGATGTCGAAGGTAGTAAGTTTGGAACAAAAGAGCATAGAGGAAACCCTGGCAGGACTCGCGGCCAAGTTCGGCAGGACACCCGAGACATCCGACCGCAGCGCCGTCATCTTCTTCAACGAGATAAAGCGCGAAGCGGTGATCGAGCTGCTGGATGCAGCCCACTCCGCCATCCAAGAGAACCAAGAATCTGCTGCCTGGTCCTATCTCGTCCAAGCATCGGAAAACTTGGGGTACCTCATTGGCATCAATGAAGCCCAGTCCCTGACTACGCCAGAACAGGCCATCAATGCGAAGCTAGAGCAATATGGCCGCAGAGGCGGATTGAAGAAGGGCGAGAACGCTAAGCAGCTTCAAGACGCTGTCGCCCGCAAACTCATTGCCGCGACACCCAAGAACGGATGGAAGAATCGCCAGGAGATCCATCGGAAGTTCTTTGAAATGGCCGACGAAGTTCCCGGATTCAGTGCAACTGACTATCAGTGGCGTGCGCTGCTCAAGCGAAGCGACCTTAAAAAAATTCTGCCGGCCACCAGCAGACGAACCCGCTGAACACCGTGATCAATGCAGATTCGTAGGGATGCAAGCCGTGAGCGGCAGCGTTGACTCCACGCGTTCGTTGAATAGCGGCTATTAGTTATCATCATAGCTGCTATAAAAACGTATAGCACCTGCTAGGGATCGGCACTTTCTTTTCGAATTTTTAGGGTGTGTCCAAGCATCAGCTTGCCGACACACTCATGAATTCGCAGCCACTCCAAATCATTTCCCTGCTCGAGACTACGAAGCGCCTGAACCTTGCGCGCTCCACGCTCTACACGCGTCTCGATCGGAAATCACCCTACTTCGACCCTGACCTGCCGAAGCCCGTGCGCTACGGCTCAAGCGTCGGCTTCATCGAGCACGAAATTGACGACTACATCCTTGGCCTGATGCAGGCCAGAGGGGGTGTGGACTGACAGTAGATGCGCGACTGGTTCGCGACTGTCCTGCGGGGCGTTGTTTTAAACACTACCTGCCACACCCTGCCACACAACGTGGCGGACCACCTCACAAGACTCTGGGTAAACAAAATGCAGCACAACATCAACGATGACCTTCAGTTCGAAGCCGACGACATCATGGGAGCGCTTCGGGAATTGCAATCCAACCCTCAGCACCGGAAGGGCCAGCTCTTCTCGCTGCTCTATCCGGCGATCGTCGAGATGCTGGAAAAGAACGTCACACAAAAAGCGATCCTGGCCACCCTCGCGAAAAAGGGGCTGAAGCTCCATCCTGCCCGCTTCAAGGAGATGATGGCGATGGAGGCCCAGAAGATCCCCAGCATTTCGGGCTCCCGCGTTGAAGAGGAGGGTAAGGAATGAACACTCCCTATCTGCCTCGCGCCTACCCCATCCACGCTATGTACAGCGCCATCCGGGACGCGATCCTGGAAGTCCAGCACAACCTGAAAGCGCCCGACGCGCTGATCGCCGGTTCGTTCCTCACGGCGATGTCCATCGCGTCGCAGGGAGATGTAGATGTCGAACTCCCCACTGGCCAGCTCCGCCCGGTTTCGTTGGATGTCTTGGTCATTGCCGATTCCGGCGAACGCAAGTCGGCCACCGACAGTATTGTTGGCGCGCCCATCTACGAGCACGACGAGAAGGTGGCAAGAGATCACGCCCTGGCCCTGCTCGCCTACAAGGCAGACCGGCGCCTTTGGGATGCCAAGGAGGCGTCCCTGCAACGCAGGGTAGCCAAGGCACTGGACAGCGGCACAGACGACGACATCGAACAACTGCGCGAAGAACTCATCAGCCATGGCGCGTGCGAGCCCGCCAAGCCTGTCCTCAGTCGCATCGTGCACCAGAACATCACCGAACGCCCCCTGATGGAAAGCATGCAGGGCGATGGCAAGTCGATCGCAATCCTGAGTGATGAAGGCGAAATCGTGCTCAAGGGAGGTGCCATGAACAAGTTTGGCACGCTCAACAAGGCTTGGGACGGCGCCAAAACACTGACGCTGGACCGCGCAGACGACAGCATCGTGGTCAACAATCCTCGCCTGACCATCAGCATGATGGTGCAGGAAAGGGTGTTCCGGGAGTTCATGAACAAGCGGGGTGAGGTGGCTCGCGGGTCCGGTCACCTCGCGCGATACCTCGTCGCGTGGCCCGCGTCCACGCAGGGCTTCCGCTTCATGTCGCTTGAGGAACCTGCCTGGGAGCAGCTGCCCCGATTCCATCAGCGTGTGAGCGAACTTCTCACGGCCGCACAGGCACGTCGTATCGCCGGTGATAACACCCGTAAGACGCTCACGTTCACGCAAGAGGCGAAAGAGCTTTGGGTGAACACTCAGAACGCGATCGAACCGCGCCTGCGCCAGGATGGCGATCTGTCCAGTGTTCGGGACTTCGCATCAAAATCGATGGAGATCACGGGACGGGTTGCCGCAATCCTGCACCATTTCAGCGCACAGGAGGGCAACCTGATCACTAAGGAAACTCTGGGCCGAGCGCTGGAAGTCGTGGGCTGGCACTTCCAAGAGTTCCTCGATGTATTTGGAGACAGGAATCACGAGCCTGAGCAGGCCAAGGATGTCCGCACTCTGGCCATGTACCTGTGGAGGCGCTACTGGTGTGCTGGATATGGGGCGGCTGTGCGCAACGAAGTACGAAAGAGCGGCCCGATCCGGAACCAGGGACGCTTCGAAGCGGCACTCCATCAACTGCAGATGGAGGACTCTGTCCGCGTGATGCATCAGGACGCCGCCCGAGGGAAAGGCAGGCTCTGGATCCACTTGAACGGGGCAGTCTTCAGCCAGATCACGACCCAGTAGGAGACCCTGCCAACTACAGCGACCGAGGCCGCCCCGTTAACGGGGCGGCCTCGCTCCTTATCCCCCTGCCGACAGGCCGATTTGAGGGAACAACCGATTGCACGACGTGCGATTCTGCTACAAGTGCCGCAAATCGCCCCCAGCGCAGGCCTACCGGCACGCCGCTAGGGTCATGGCACTGACCCAACAACCCATCGTAGCCCCCACGGCAGGTCAGGCGGAATCGCTCTCGCCATTTCGACGTACCGAAACGTATTGAGCCTTCTCCTGCGGTGACATTCCTCGGATCCTCGCCGGTCCGAGATGGCGTTCAGCCCTTCTATCAGCGCCCTGCTCCTTGAGCGTCCGGTGATCGACCCTCGCAGCATGCCCGTTGATCTCAAGATGCTGATTGATGGTGTCCGCCACCGACTTTCGCATCGCGATGACCTCGTCCCTGAGCTGCATGCGATTGCGTCCTCCACTGGCTTTCCTGCGACCGCCATCCTCCGGTCGCTTACTGTTGTACCGAGTGAAGAAGCGATCTGAAGATCGCTCGACTCCATCATCCATGCGATCACACGTCATCAGGTGGAGATGTGGATTGGCCTCACCCTCCAGCGAGGATGATGGCGCATGGATTGCAAACTGGTATGGCTTTCCAGGCGTCAGCTTCGCAACGATATCGTCCACCAAAGCCGCGTTCTGCTCTGCTGTCAGCTCAGCAGGCAGCGCAATGATCGCCTCGCGGTATGCGGCACCGTTCTTGCGTTCGTACTTGTCCGCGGCCCTCCACATGACCTTCGGATTGTTGTCCGCCCAACGCGGCAGGTTTCCATGGCTCGCATGAACCAGATCGTCGCGTTTGCGGTGAAAGCCATTTCTGGCGATGTAATCCGCATGGTCACCTGCGGTTCCTTTGCCTCCACTCTTGATTTGAACATGAAACGTTGCCATCAGCGCACTACCCTTTTCTTGGTTGTAGAAATGAAAAGACCGGCCAGGTTGCCTTGGCCGGTCTTTGAGCAATTGAAGTGATTCGTGGGGAAACGGTAAGTGCGCGAAGGCTTTGCCCCCCCCTATCAATATGGGACAAGCCAGCACTGATTACTGCGAACTACCAATCATCGAACCCACCCTTGCTCATAGGGTAGTGTTACGCAGGTATAAAATTACTTTACTGGTTCTTCATGACACTGAAGTTGGATGGCGAAAGCGGCTCGCTTGAGCAACACAGCCAGACCTTCGGCGGTCCAGGCCTGAGAGATGCCTACCGACACGCGTCAATGAAGCATCCGCGCACTGCCGCTGGCAGCACCGGCAAACAGATAGGCGAACACGGCATCGCCCTTGCTCACCACCTCGTCTTCGGAATAGCCCATGTCGGCCATTCCGCTGTCCCACAGATGGTTCTCGATCTCGTGACGCAACTGCGCCTGCTTCGCTGCCATGTCGCGCAGATGGCCCATCAGCAGATTGCGCTCCTCCAGCCTGACCAGCAGCTCGATGGCCGCCTTCTTGACCGCCTCCCGCTCCTTCCGGCTGAGTGACTTCTTTCGCAACAGGTCGAACACGGCGAGCTGCTGCTCGGTCTCCAGGCCTTCCCGCTGGAAGCGCCTGGCTTCCTCGTCCATCTCGTCATGGGTAGCGAACAGTTCCCCCATCACCTTCTGGATCTCAGCCTCGTCCTTGTCGGTGTTGTACTCGGCAACGATTTGCTGGAACTTCTCGTACAGGTCGATCCGCGTCGGGTTCTCCAGCACCATAGCCTTCAGCCCTTCCTCGATCTTCTCCATCAGGTTCAGCGCGACCAGGTTCTTCTGCTTGATGTTCTGGAACTCCGCGCGCAACCGGTCGAAGTCGATGGTGCTCAGGTCGAACTGCGCAGGCGCCTTGCTGGCCCCCTGCTCCAGGCCAATGCCCAGGTCCACTACGTCATAGAAACCCTGCAGCAGCCTGGTGATATCCGGCGACGTGCGCGCCGCCTGCAGCTTGTTGTAGATGGCATTGAGGGCGCTCTCCTGCTCGTCATAGGCAAACAGGCCGGGATTCGGGAACAGGCCGCGATACTTGGCCGCAACGTCCTCCACGATCACCATGAAAGTCTTGCGCCGCTCATTGCTAGCCGCCAGCAGATCGCAGGCCTCCAAGATTTTCTCGCCCTTGTCCATGCCCTGGGCATCAATCACGTCCTGCAGCTCGAAGCCAAGGTCCGCCAGGAACTCGACCGCATGCTCGATGCTCGCGGCGTACTCGGCAATCCCTTCGGCGTCGTCTTCCAGATACCCGGGGTCCTCGCCTTCGCCAACTTCCACCTTGCCGTCGCGGTCGCCCTGGGCGAACGTCGCCAACGCCTTGCGCAGGCTCTTGATCATGCCGTTGTAATCGATGATCAGGCCGTTGGCCTTGCCCCCGCCAACGCGATTCACCCGCGCAATCGCCTGCATCAGAGTGTGGCCCTGCATCGGCTTGTCCAGGTACAGGGTGGCCAGTGACTTCACGTCGAAGCCGGTCAGCCACATCGCGCAGACGATGGCGACCCGAAACGGGTTCTCGGCCTTCTTGAACTCCTGCTCCAGGTTGCGCGAGGTCATCTTGGCCCGATGCGGCGCGATGTCGAGCGGCTCGCCGCGGTGGTTGGTCCACTTCGTGAACTCCTCTACCTCGCCCTGCTCGCTGGACACCACCACGCAGAACTCGGTTTCGCGCATCCACTCCAGGCGTTCACGCTTCTGCTGCAGGATCCGGGGCAAGGGGCGCTGCGGATACTTGGCGCTGAAGACCGACTCGTCGGCAAGCAGCTCCGCTTCCAGCGCGTCGCCTAGCGCCTTCCACTTGTCGGCGATCAGGTCGTACATCTTCACGCAGGTGATCTTGTCGATGCAGACCATCAGCGCCTTGCTGTTGCCACCGGTAACAGCATTGCGGCGCTGCGAGTAGTGTTTGACGAAGTCCTCCGCCACCGCGTCCAAGCGCGTGGGTGAGGTGAAGATGGTGTATTCCCTGGCCAGTTTCCGGTAGAGCTTGTCTTCCTTCTCGTCCGTCCACGGGTCTTCCGCCGTGGAGTCGAGCATGGCTTCCTCGATGTAGCGGGTGATCTTCTCGTTGAGGTCGTCATCAACGATCTTCAGCTTCTCCCCGTGGTTCTCGTACTTCAGCGGCAGGGTCGCGCCATCAGCGACCGCACGCTGGAAGTCGTAGACAGAGACGTAGTCGCCAAACACTTCGCGGGTCAGCTGCTTCTCCGCCGCTTCGATCAGCGGCGTGCCGGTGAAGCCGATGAACTTGGCATTGGGCAACCCCTTGCGCATGTTCAGGGCAAGCCGTCCGTATTGGCTGCGATGCGCCTCGTCGCTGATGACGATGATGTCGTCACGCTCCGAATAGGGTTCGGTCACGCGCTCGCGGTACTTCTGGATCAGGGTGAAGACATAGCTGCGGTTGCTGTCGCGGAGCATGGCCCGCAGGTTCGCCCCGCTCTGGGCCTGGTCATCCTTGGCGTGTGCGCGCCCGCAATGGGTGTAGGTGCCGGCGATCTGGTCATCCAGCTCGCTACGATCAGTGACGACAACAAAGGTGTAGCCCGCCGACACCCTGCGCCGGATTTTCTCGCTCAGGAATACGATGGAGTACGACTTGCCCGAGCCCTGGGTATGCCAGAACACGCCGAGCTGCCCCGTCGCCAGCTCGGCTTTCACCTTGTCATCGTCCGACTGCAGTCGAGCGATCACACGATTCACGCCCAGATACTGGTGGTTGCGGGCCACGATCTTGGCGGCGCCGCCTTCGCTGGCGTCGAACAGGATGAAGTTCTCGACGATGTCCAGCAGCCGCGCCCTGTCCATCATTCCGCGCAGCAGCAGCGGAAGCTGCATCGTGCTCTTGCCCGGTTCCGGGTCGTCCTCGTCCAGCCGCTTCCACTGGTAGTGATGCTCGGGCGTGGCCGTGATGCTGGCGTACTTGGCAATGTGGCCGTTGGAGAACACCACAAACTGGTTCCAGTGGAACAACTGCTCGATGCTGCCCTCGATGGCGGCCTGCTTGCCGGATTCGTCGGTGCCGCGATAGTCGCGGTAGTTCTTCTTGTAGGCCTCGGTATGGTCCACGTCGAAGCGCTTGAGCTCGACGAATACCAGCGGCAGGCCATTGACGAAACCCACCAGGTCGGCGCGGCGCAGGTAGTTCCTCCCGCGCACCCACAGCTCGCGCACGGCCTTGAAGCTGTTGTTGTCCGGATCGACGAAGTCGACCAGCAGCAGGCGGCGTTCCACGGCTCGCCCGGCACCATCCTTAAACCGGACCAGCGCGCCGTTGCGCAACAGCTCATACTTGTCCTGGTTGAGGGCGACCAGGGTCTTGGCGTGGTCGTGGGCGGTGGCCTGGTCGATGGCCTGCCGGTAGGCCTCCTCGGGCAAGCCGGGATTGAGCCGCTCCAGCGCGGCGCGCAGGTCGGGCGTGAGCACCGTCTCGGTGAAGTTGCTACGCCCGGTGAGATGCGGCCTGTCCTCGGTCTCGGCCTGGGCATGGATCGACGACCAGCCAAGCTCTTCCAGAATCACGGCGGCGTGCTTCTGGATCATCCCGTCTTCGCTGTAATCCCCCCGTGCGTTCATCGCCTTACGCCTCGCTGAAGTCGAAGCCGCACTGGCGGTGATGGCGCAGCGTCAGCAGATGGATGCGGTCCTGATGGATGGCATACAACGCCAGGTACTCTTCCAGAATGTACTCGCGCAGCTCGATGTCATCGCCCAGCAGGTCGCGCACGGCTGTCCAGGCGGCGAGCACTTCAGGCGCTTCCGGGTTGTGGGCGATGAATTCGCGCCCGATGCGCGGCGCCTGCGCCAGGCGCTTGGGCAAGGCGTCATAGGCGTCGTCCAGCAGCTCCTGCGCCGCGGCATCCGCGCCAACGCCGATCAGGTACGCCACGGCCTCGTCCAGTCTGCGCTCGTAGGCCGCACCCAGGACGACCTGCATGCGTCAGGCGCCCGCCTTGCGTGCGGCCCTGGCCGCGTCCAGCCGGGCCTGCGACCGCGCCCTGGCCTCCTCCACCGGGATTCCGGACTTGCCCGCGCGAATGTCCTGCAGACCGGCCGCCACGTCGTTAAGCAGGCCAAGCTGGAAGTTGGCCCGTGCCAGCGTTTCGCGCTCCAGACGATGGTAGTAGTCCAACTTGCGAGCATCCACCAGCGCCACATAGCTCTCGCCGTTGCGGGTGATGATCTTTTCATGGCCGGCGCGGACTTCATCGGCCAGCCGGGTGAGCTCGGCGCGGGCCTTGTTGAAGGGCACTATGTCCTGTGAAGTGAAGGGCATGGCGGGCTCCACTGTCAATTTAAGGTAAACCTTAATGTATTCGTTAATGGGTTGGCAAGTCGGCCTGCCGGGCTACGCCGCCTCAGGCTGCGGCAACGGGATGTCGGAGACGTCGAGCTGGTCGCCCATCAGCTTGGGGAGCAGGGCGTCGCGGGCTTGGGCCAGCGCAGCGTTCTGCAACTCCAGAACATCCATCTGGCTACGCACTTGGTTTGCGAAATTGACAAACATTTCCTGCACGTCAGAAGACGGAATGATGCACGTCACCGAGCGGAGGATGGTCGCACTCAAGTTCAACATGGTTGTTCCGACTGCCTGCCCTTCAACCCACCTGACCATGTCCGGATCCGCAAGCTGGTGGTACAGCAGCACGGGGTGTAGCGAGTCAGGATCCACTCTGATCTTCAAGCAGCCTGTCCCGCAGAGGAAACCTGCCTGATGCTCCTCAATAAGCGCCCGTTTTGAGATATCGCCACGCCGTGGAAAAACGATATCCAGCGGACGCAGCTCGTGACGAGATAGCCGACGAGCAGTAGTGTCGTTGACAAATGAAATCCGATCGTTGCGAACGCGATCGCGAACGATATCCTGCGGCATCACAACTGGAACACCTGTCTCGACATACTCATGGCGGTGCAGCTGTGAGCCGAACGGACCCGTTTGAACAACTGATCCGTCAGTTCGATCAACCAGCTCCCCGAGAGTTGTGCGCTCCCAGCCTTCCGGAAGACCGTTCACCACCTTGACGGCCTCATGGCCGGGAAAGCGCAGATTCACAATCCATTCGCGGTACAGGCGGCCGGCAGCTTCTTCCAGCAGAACAATGCGACGCTGATTGGTCTCAATGAGGTCGTCGTAGGCCGAAAGCACTGTTCCGACCCTCGCCTGCACCTCGAGTGGCGGTGGCTCCAACTCGAGATCTCGTATCACCTTGATGTCCGCACGCTGGCGCCCGGAAGCCCCAACCATGCTCTTGACCGCCACCTCCCGCAGCAAATCCGTTTGCGAGAGGTAGTACACGTACTCCGGCGTCGACTTCCCAGAGATCGCGCGGAGAACAAAGAACTCTGTTGACCCGAAAGCGCCATCCGCACCTCGTTCGTCTACAAACTGGGAGATCTTGCCGTTCTCCAGGCACGGTGTGATTCTTGCGAACAGCGTATCTCCCTTGCAGAACTTCGCACCGCCACCCGTGAACTTGCGTTCCTCTGCCGCGCTTACGAAGCGCTTACCTGGCACGATAACGTCCATGCTTACGAACGGATAGACCTTATCTTTCTCCAACCGAACCCTTGGATTGAACTCGATCCATTCCGAAAGCACCGTCACGAGAAAAGCTCCTCGAAGTTGGCACTGATCGTCGAGGCGAGTTCGGCAGCCTTCTCGTCCAACTCCGCCAGCTCGTCATGGATAGCTCGCATCCGCTCCGCGAAGCCTTCCTCGTCATCATCGGTGACCGCCGCCACGCCGACATAGCGCCCCGGCGTAAGCGACCAGTCGCCTTGTTCGATACGCTCTCGCGTCACAGCTGCGCACAGGCCAAGAACATCCACGAACACGCCATCAGGGAACCGCGACAGCAGCCAATGTGCCTGGGCAATGAAGTAAGCCGACTGCTTCAATGCATCCAGCGCCACGTCGCGAACCGTGGCCTCTTCGTTCCGATTCCGGTCGGCGGCCAGCAAGGCGCGTCTGGCCTCTCGGATGGCTTTGGCATCGAAGGCGTCGCTCTTGCGCCCGCGCAGTTCCTTCTCAGCCTTGTCCAGCAGCTTCAGCCATTGCTTGTGTCGGGCCTCAAGCTGCCGTGCCATGGCCTTCAGTTGCGGCGCAAGGTCTTCCAGCGCGGCCTGCGCGACCTTCACGCTGGCAAGTTTGTCCGGTCGGGCCTTCGCAACGACCTTGCGTGCAAGCTTCACCGCCGCCTCAAGGTCTGCGACGGCTTGCCCGGCGTCCTTGCCGTCCTCCCGAGCCGCGTCAAGCTCCGCCTTGAACGCCTCCAGCGTCGCTTCATCGAGCCGGGCCTCGTTGTCCACGCCGTCATTGAGCTCGACCAGCGTCGCCCCTTTGCCGAACACGGTCAGATGCCGGGCCAACACCTCGATTGCCGCCGTGTCGTCGGCCAGTCGCTGAGGCAGTTGCGCCAACCAGCCATCCGCCTGCTGCTGATGGCTGGCCAACAGCGCCGCAAACCTGTCGCCCTGCCCGCGATACAGCCACACCACCGCGTTGAGGTTGGCGAGCTGCTCCTCGGTGAAGACATGCGAACGCGGGGAGACGACCGTATAGACGTTGCGGGCATCCAGCATCAGCACCGTGTCCCTGCGCGACTCCGGCTTGCCCTTGTCGAAGAACCACAGCGTGCACGGCAGGCTGCGGGTGTAGAAGAACTTGTTGCCGATGGCGACCATCACGTCCACATCGCCGGTCCTGACCAGCTTCTCGCGGATCTCCTTGTCCTTGTTGCCGGCGTCCGAGGCGCTGGACGCCATCACGAACCCCGCACGGCCGGTCGGGTTCAGATAGGAGTGGAAGTACTGGATCCACAGGCTGTTGGCGTTGGAGATCGCCCCGGTCTTGGCGTTCAGGCCGGGCAGACCGAACGGCAAGCGGCCACCGGGCGCGACCTGGCTTTCGACCTTCTTGGTCTCCACGCCGTCCACGTTGAACGGCGGATTTGCCATGACGAAGTCGCACTCGCCAATCAGCGGTTCAATCTGGTCGTAGAAGGTATTGCCCTGGCGGATGTTGCTGGCATCCAGCCCGTGAACCGCCAAGTTCATGCGCGCCAGCTTGGTGTTGGTGTCACTCTTTTCCTGCCCGTGGAACACTACGCCGGAGTCCAGCGGATCCTGCCCGCGGCTCTCAATGAAATGGCCGGACTGCACGAACATGCCCGCCGATCCGCAGGCCGGATCGAGTACGAGGCCGTGGTCGGGTTCGATGACGTTGACGATCATCCGCACCAGCGAGGGCGGGGTGAAGAACTCGCCGCCTTCCTGGGCGCCGGTCATGGCGAACTTGTTGAGGAAGTACTCGTAGATGCGCCCGAACACGTCGCCGGTCGCGTTGCGGATCGCCTCCCCGTCAAAGACCTTGATAAGCCGCGCCAGCAGCTCCGGTTCGAACGCGGTGTAACCACGCGGCAGTGCGCCTTGCAGGACTTCATGCTCGGCTTCGATACTGTCCATGGCCGCATCGATGGCTTCCCCCACCCCGGGACCGGCCGGCAGCGCGGCGATGTGTTCGAAGCGCGCAGCTTCTGGCAGGTAGATCGCGGCCTTACCCTGGAAGCCCAGCTTGATGAGAGCCTCCCGCCGTGACACTGGAACCTTCGGGCCGATTCCGGCGGTGATCTCGGGCAGGTAGGCATTGAAGCGGTTGCTGGCGTGGCGCAGGAAGATCAGCCCCAGAACCGGCATCGAGTATTCGCTGGCGGTGAGCTTGGAGTTGGCGCGCAGGTCGTCTGCCGATTGCCACAGGTCGCTTTCGAGTTGCTGGATGTTCATGGGGTGTTCTGATCCTTGTCCGCCTGCTGGAGCTGTGCGAGAAGTTCCTTCCAGAAGTCCTCTGCAATCCCTGCTTGCTTATCCTGCAAGCTCTCGATCTGCCATTGCAGCTCTTCTTCTTGTTCGAGGATTTCGACTGCGGCCTCAGTCAATGGCGCGTTGAGCGCAAAGACCTTGAGCTTGCGCAGCGTGCTGATGGACATCATCGGGATGGTCGCGCCCGTCTTGATGCCGTCCAGCACCTGCTGGCCCATCTTCGACCGCAACCACAAGCCCAGGCCACGGAGGTCCACGCCCGGCTTTGCACCCCGCAGGACCACGAACGACTGCCCGGCAATCCAGCCGCCAGCCCCGGGTGGCGGCACGTTGTCCGGCACGATGCCAATCTTGCCGACGGTGCCTTTCACGACAAGAAGCACATCACGGGGGCGCAGGAAGATGTCCATTGCATCGCCGGAACGCTTGGCGGCCAATCTCACACTGACGCTCTTTTCGGGCGATCGGATGTAGCCGGCGCTGGGCAGGTCAGCGGCTCCCACCTCAAGAGCCTCAACTCCTTCTGTCGCGTTCACTCCTCGGTCCCTGTTGGGGATCGGAATGAGGATGCGGACCACCTCCTCGAGTGTTGCGGTTGGAAGGGTTTCCATCCGCGCCTGCGCTTCGCGCTGCTGCTCTGGAATGACGTAGCGACCGACATCGAGCGTGGCATCGTTGTCGAGAATGGCTTCCAGGCTGACGACTTGCGTATACGGGCCCTCTTCTTGACGTCCAGCTGCCGCCTGGATGTCAGATTTGACGCGCAACTGCCTGCAGAACTCCACAACGAGGCCGGTGTTCTGCAGCGAAACCCGCCCCTTGCCCATCGACACACGGAAGTGCGGCAACGATGCATCGACGAATCCAACGCGACGGTAGTGTGCCTGCGTGTTCAACACCAACATGGATGTTCCCAGCCCGCTGGATTGGAAGATGCCATTGGGCAGCGCAATGACCGCTTCGATCCAGCCTTGCTTCAACAGGTATTCGCGAACGTCCCGATCCTTGCCTGAGCTGAAGAGAAAGCCATTAGGTACAACGATGGCGGCAATGCCTCGTGTCTGCGCTGCAATGTGCTGCACCATCAGACCTGTCACGCTGGCCTTGACCACAGGAAAGCGGCTGTAGATGTCCTGCATCACCACGTCATCGACGCCGCCGGCCATGCCCATCGGTGGAATCGAAAGAGTTGCGTCAAATCTTTCCAGGTGTCCGCCATGAACTGCTGCAGGCGCACGCAGCGGATCGTTTGGCGCAACGTCTGTAGGCGCTGCACGAAACACGGCCAGCAATGCGGCAACTTGGGATCCGAGATGTGCTTCAGCATGGACACGCAAGTCAGGCTGATCCATCAGCACCCCGACAAGCTGGCCGCTAGTCTCCCAAGGCAAGTAGACCGCGCGCGTAGCCTCACCGACCGCTATGTCTTTCATCAGACGTGCCAGCTCGACGGGCACGTCGAAACCCTCGAAGGTGTCACCGATCAGGTCACCGGCGACATCGACCGGTGAGAACCTCTCAAATACGCCGCCGTCGACCAGATACTTCACCGTTCTCAGCGCAGCGAAGACCGCATCATTTGCCTGCTCGACGTATCGAGTGGCATTGAAGAACGCCATTCCGAGCGCGCCGGGTTGCCAGAACAGTTTCTTCAGAACGCTCAACAGTCCCTCGACGCCTCCCTGAGCCAGGGCGGTATCAATCGTGACACTGGCGTCAAGCCTGCCCTTTGCCGACAGATGTGCCCACGTAAGCAACTGAAACGCCAGCAACTTGGACTCGTCGACGCTGAGAGAGGTGCTGCGGAAGTGCTCCGCCACCTGGAACAGGACCTGTCCGGCATTGTCCTTGGACATGGTCACTGGCTCCTGCCCGCATAGTTGTACGTGGTGATCTGGGCATCGCCCTCGGCAACGACCACCAAGCCGCCCTTGTCCACGATCTTCATCAGGGTGCGAAGCGCTTCGCGAAGCTGCTCCGACTTCTTGCGACTCAGGACCACCTTGCTGCCCTCGTTGTCGCCGTACCCCAAAACCAGATCGATCATCGCCTGGCTGATGCCCCGCTGGCCCATCCGCTGCTGAAAGTGCTTCGTCTTGTGCATCTGCAGTACCCTCCGCTGTTAAGCGTAGATTGCACTAATGCACGCATCAGTTCAATGAACTAAATGCAGTAATTGTCTAAGGTTGTCATTTATGTTTACTTTTCATTCAGAATCGCACCTGGGCTGGCCTGACCACAGCACTCTATGTAATTGAAAAGAAAGAGAAAATAGGCGCGCATCCGTCTGCTTTGGCCTCTAAGCCCGCGGAAGCGGCCCCATTGCCACTGCCGCCGCAGGCGTGAAGCCCGACGGGGGCAGCGGCAGGACCTCGCATTCCCCAATGGGGGCGGGCAGTTTCCGGATGACCCGCGCGCGCTCCAGCCGGTCAATGAAGTCGTTGACGGGGCAGTAGAAGTTCGGAATCCGATCATTTTCCTCGTCGGTGAACACCCAGTAGGCCAGCTGCCTCTTGGGAAATCCCGCGCGTTGGGCCTCGGCTCGGTTGGCGTACTGGGTGACAAAGAGCCTGTACAGCGCCCGCTCCGGATAGAAGCTCCTGCGCACCCAGGTGGCAACATCCTTCTGGTTAAAGCGATCACCGGGAGCCCGCTGTGCCACGAAATGATCATGGGCCAGAAGCTGCCATAGAGCCGGATCAACCCCGAAGATCCAGGCATCTACATGGGTGCGCAGGCAGGCGGAGCGGACCGCCGCCGGAACGGATTCCAGGAGTTCGCCGACCCGCTCTTCCGCGCTGATCCGATACTCGCGCAGGATCCGGTCGATTCGCTCGGGCGAGGTCAGCTCGAGGAGTTGCTCCAGATCTTCGGCGTGCTTTGCACGCTTCAGCCGGCGCACATAGGCCTTCCGGCCCGCCTTGTCCTTTGTCTCTTGAGCCTCGCGCTCCTGGCGTGCCTGGGCAGCCTTGATCATGTCGCCCCGTAGTTGGGCGATCTCACGGTTCCTCGCCGCAACCTGCTCGTCCAGCTCCTGCTTGGAGGCCTGCCACTCCGCAACGGCCTCGGGGCACGAGATCCAGCTGCGATTGGCAGCGTCATCCAGCACCGCATGCTGGAAGGCCGCCGGGTCGTGGGGAACGTCCCGGTGCAGCTGGGAAAGGTCGACCTCGATCATCCTCCGACCGTGCGCCTGGACCCGCGCTGCCTTGAGGTCGCCAACGGCATGGGTCACACGGATTTCAATCAGGAGCTCGCCAACCTCATCCCGGGCAACGACGTCGGGCTTGTAGCTTCCAAACGATCGCTCGATCTCGACATCGCGCAGCTGCGTGCTGTGGGCCGGGTGGTCGACTTGGCGTCCCCAATGGAGCCGCCCCTCGTCGTCACGCGCATGCGGCGGGTTGGGCATGTCGATCAGGTCACCTAGCCAAGCAGGGATCGTCAGCCGCTGATGGTCGGCGATCAGCTGCTTGGCCCGCTCGTGGATGCCGGTCTCGCGACCGGTGTGGCAGCCAGTGTCTGTCAGGTGGGCGAAGTGTGGACGCTTGCGCCGGCTCTCCTGGGCCTTGGCGGACAAGGGGGCATGGCACCCCGGGCAGATGCAGCCGCAGGCCTTGCCCTTGGGCACCTCGTTCGGTGCCCAGACTCGGCCCTCTTTCAGACCAAATGGGACGCGAAACCCGCCGCGTCGAGCCAGTGGATTGCCCGACGGATTGCGAAGTGTGAACCGCTCTGGGATGGTGTCCATGATGCTTTCCTTGATCGGAGGGAAAGCAAAAATTCGCGGCAAGCCATGGACGCAAACAGATCCAAACCCGCCCAAACGGGTAATCCACAGGTTGATTCCCTCCAATTGGCGCTTGAGTGGCTGGATCGGGAGGGGGGCCAACAGCGCAACGCCCGGATCCTCCGGGAGGTCTTGGACACGACCCTGATCGCCATCTCGCGTGGTGAATCGCCCCCTGAGACGGACACCACGACGCTTCGAGCGCTCTTTCAGCGACTCGAAGGGGCGGGAGATGGCGCTGCCAAGGTGATTCGTGCAACCGAGCTGGGGAACTGGTGGGACTCGCGGCAGGAGCAGCTCCGACAGCGGTGCGCCCTGGCTGGCCGCGCCCTGACCCCCTACCTCGTGGTCAAGAAGGGCGGCGGCCGCGGCCTACCCTCCCGGCTGTCCTTCGAGTTTCGCCCGACGCTTGAGGCTGAGCCGGAGGAGGACATCGCGACGCCGGAGCTCGATCCGACCTTGGTGCGCTACCAGATGGATCCGGTCAGGCCTGCGTTGTGGCTCAGACTGGTAGTGGGCAGCCGGCCGTTCCCGGTGCAGTCCTGGCGCGGCTACGTGCTCATCGGCAGCGCCGCCATGAACATGGCGCTGATTGGACTCGCCTGGTTCTGGCTACTTTCCTCATGGAGCCGCGGCGCCCCTGTCACCACAGCAACACTGGCTCAGCTCGGCTTGACGATGCTGGTGACGGCCGGACTCTGGTGGTTGTCGCGGCCAGTGTTCCACCTCCCCACCCAGCGGGTAACGATGGCAGGGCCGTCATTCCTGGCGCTGAGTGAGCTCTACGGCCAGCTTCGCACCATGCCGGCACCAGGCCGAAAGCTGAAATCCCGAGAGTTCGCCGTGGTGCGCCACTGGGGCACGTGTCCGATCTGCTCTGCCGAGGTGGATCTCGACCATGGACGCGCCGCGTTTCCGGATCGGCTGGTTGGCCGTTGCCATGATGCACCGCTGGAACATGTGTTCTCGTTCGACCCCGTGCGCCTGGTGGGTAAGGCGCTGGTCGAAACAACGCGCGAAGAGACTAGTTCTCCCTCGTAAGACAAAAAAGAAGACTCGACCACAGCCTGCCAGCCCCTATTGGCTGGCACGCTAGTCGATCAGGTTGCGCTCCCCACCGGGCGTCGCGTGTGGCAGTCAAAGCCAGCCACGTTCCGCCAGGGTCATCGTCTGCAGTCCACCGACCACAACGTGATCGATCAGGCGCACATCAGCCAGCGCGAGCGACTGCTTGAGGCGTGTTGTCACGGCGCGATCGGCAGCTGAGGGATGTTCCGATCCAGAAGGGTGATTGTGGGCCACGATCACCGCCGCGGCGTTGCAGCGGAGCGCATGGCGGACCACCTCCCGGGGATGGACTTCGGCTCCGTCGATGGTTCCGTGGAACAGTTCCACGTACTCGACCAGACGGTTACGGGTGTCCAGGAATGCAGCGGCAAAGACTTCCTGACCCAATCCGCCCAGCTTGTCGCGGAAGAATGCCTTGGCGATCTGGGGAGTCGAGAACGCAACCCCACGCTGCATCCTCTGACCGATGACGGCGCGTGCCGCCTCAAGAACCTCGTCGGGGCTGGCGGCCTTGTAGGAGCGAGTCCCACTTCGAACGTACAGCGGGGGCAGGCCCGCGGGTGGTGACTCCATGTGCTTCTCCTTTATGGGTCTTCATGTCCTGAATAATCGGAAACAGGCAAGGGGCGCATGCGCCCCTTGCCTTTCGACGTATCGAGTCTCTAGCTTGCAGGTGAGCCAGACAGCTCCCTGGCCGCCCTAGGCGCCGGGGACACCTTCCTGCCCAGCCACCTGACCTGGGTCCTCCGGATGCGGTGGTCGCTTGAGGCACTGCATGACCTTGACCTTCTCCATGAAGGTGTTGAGTCCGTAAAGAGCGAAGCCGTACACCACGGCCCCACCAATTGCCTTCAGCATGGTTTTTCTCCTCTTGGTTGACGATTAGCCGCCCGCGATCCGGGCGACCTTGCTCTCGAGCCTGTCCTGCAAGCTGCCGCCTGCCGGCCCGCTTGCGACGCCGTTGCCGGCCACGCCCGCCTCGCCGGGATAGAACTCCTCCACCACAGCCGGCACGTCCTCTACCAGGTCCTCGAAGGCGCCGTTGGCGAAACCGACCCTGGCGGCCTCGTCCAGAGCCGCCTGATCGAAGCCGGCGTCCTTGCGGGCCTGATCGAGCGCCCTCGCCTCCCCGATGGCCTGCTCCAACGACAGGCCGGACCTGACCACCAGGTCGACGTAGTAGATCGCCGACCTGAAGCTCATCGTGGTGGACTTGCCGCGGAGCTTCAGTTCCAGCGGCATGCAGGCCAGTCGCCCGCCTGAGACGGCATCGAAGTACGCCAGCCGCGCTGCCAGCGTCCGGATCGTGTTGTAGGACGTGGTGCGCAGCACGAAGCTACCCAATTCGTCCTCGTCGCCTACCCTGACGTTCAAGCGGGCGTAGGCCTTGCACTCGCCCATCGCGAAAGGACAGCCATCGGGGCCGGGGCAAGCCTCCGGGGTGATGCCTTCCTTGCCCATTCTCCGGCTGGTCTCCCCGTTGCCGACACAGACCGGCCTGCCGGTCGTCCGGTCGAAGAGCGAGTAGTCAGCACGAAGGTTCAGTCCCGGATCGTTGAACAGCAGCCGCACCGGGATTGAGCGCAGTTTGCCTCCGGCCACCTGGCGAAGGGCCTCGTCCAACGGATGCAGCACCCAGCCTTCCCGGTTCTGTACCTGACTGGTCAAAGTGAACTGGTCATCCTTCTCCGGCAGACGCTTGCCGTTGCGCTCGACCACGCGGCCGATTGAGATCCGCCCAACCACGGGCGGGGTGATCGCCAAGCCTTTCAGCATGGTCATGCTCCTTGGGTTTGATGGGGAACGAGCCGGAACCGCCGGGATCCGGGTCTGGCGACGGTGAACTCAGCCACCAGGTCCGGGTGAGACTCGGTCAACCGCTTGAGATCGACACTCGTGCCGTCCTTGGAACGCCGGTAGGTGATCTCGCCACTCGGAAAGATCGCCCGAGAGGCCTCACCCATGGACTGCTCCAACTGCTGGCGCATCTGCTCGGCCCGCTTGTCCATCCGGGCGATCTCGTCACGCAGTAGCACCAGCCCGTCGAAGGTGGCCGACAGTTCGGAGTCTTCGCTGAAGTCGATGCTGGTGTCGTTGCCGCTGTACAGGCTGCGCAGGGCTCGGGCGGCAGACTCGCTGCCATCTGCCGGGGGCGGGGTGTCCTCGGTCACGTGCTCCCAGAACCTGGCCTCCAGCACGATCAGGCGCGAGATCACGTCCTCGTCGCGGTCGATCCGGTGCACCTCCAGCTTCTGGCCACAGAGCAGCACGGCCACGTCTGCGGCCGCCTTGCCGGTGACGGCCATCTGGTGCTGGACCTGGATCTGGACATACTCGGGCACACCGTCCCGCCACAGTCGTGACCCGAACTCCCCGGCCGTCTTGCACTCCAGGATCTGCACGTCCGGAACGCCAACCAGCTCCCGGTCGACGTTGGCCAGCATAAAGCTGTAGGTCGGATGCTGAAGCACTGCATTGACCCGGCGGACCTTCCGTCCGGTCTGCTCGGTGTAGGCACCGGCCACAAGTGGCTCAAGCAGGGTGCCCCAGTACATGGGACTGTCCTGGCCGGGCTCATCATCCCGAATCGTCCGCCCGGTCTTCTCCATCCAGAGCTCAAGCTGGCTCTTGTAAGGACAGAGCCCTACCGCAGCGGCAGCATCGGAGCTCCCGATGCCGCGATTGCGGACTTCCAACCACTCCTCACGCTCCATCGAGCGCGTGCCGACCAGGCGAATCGCCGCTGATCTGCTCATTTCCAATCCTCCAATAGAAGAAGCCCGGCCTCCGTGGGGAGGCTGGGCTTCTGGGTTGCTTTTACAGAGACGGAACCTACACCGGGGTTGTCGCCATCGCTGAGGCCAGCACTCCGTTGAGGATGCTCTGAGCGCTCTCAGGACCACCTCCGGCCAGGAGGTGCTTGCCGAAGGCCACGCCGAAGGGCTCGGCCACCTCGTAGCACCAGACACCGGGGAACACCTCACTACATGCGCGCCAGGCCCGAGTCAGAAGCTCAGCGTGATCGATGCATGCCTGGACGTAGCCCAACTCCCCTTGGAACGGGACCTTCGCGTACGGAGCCCCACTCTTGTCCAGTGCTTGCTTGGCCCCTATGGCGATGTACGCAACGTCGAGCTGATCGACGTCCATCGCTCAGGCCACCAGCTTTATGGCTTCGTCCCAGGCCCGTTGCTTGATCTGGGCGCCCGCCCCGAACCATGCCGCATCCCTGCGGTGGTCGTCGCTCCTGGCACGCCGGTGGTGGTCAACGAACTCCGTCACGCTGCTCAGGAGGCCCCAGGCTGTCCCCTTGGCCGTTGACAGCTCCGAACCCCTGCCCGCGCCGTCGTACAGCGCACGGGCAACCGTGAAGGCCTGCTCGTTGACCGCGACTCCCTGCCCGTCGGGGTTGGGGTAGGTCAGCACGCGGCGCAGGAGGCCGTCCACCGAGTCCGGGTCCACCGGGGTGTCCACCAGCGCCCTCATCTGGGCCACAAACGAATCCCAGGTCGACACGGTGATCCCCAGCTGACGCTTCACCACGTCGGGGTCAAACTGACTGCGGTGCGGCACCTTCACGGCGCCCGCATTGCTGCCCAGTGCGATGGCCAAGGTGTTGTTGCAAACGACTCGAACCGAGGTGAACTGGGCTGTGGTGGCCAGCGTCCCATCACAGGCCGTGGCCAGCAGCAGGTAGCCTTCGACGCGGTCCTTCCGCTTGAGCACCGTGCTTTGCCCTGTCCTGGCCAAGGCCCAGAACTTACGGCCTTCGCGCAGTACGCCGGCCGTTTCCAGCTCAAAGCCGCCGACCTCGGTCAGGTCGCGATAGAACTCCAGCATCTCCCCTGGCTGGACGACCTTGTAGCGCTTGGAGACGACGGACAGCGGGGCTTGTGTGTCTGACCGGTACAGGACCTTCTGTTCCGGGAAAGCGTTGATGGCCCCGATCCCGTTCTTGCCGACCACGTAGCGGACTTCGGACTCTTCGATCGACCAGTCCATCCCTGCCTCTCGCTTCCAGACCTCGATGGGCTGTTGCGGCGCCAGCTTGTTGCCTAGCCCGTGCCACGGCCGTTCGCCGGCATAGGCCATTGTTTCAACCAGGTGCATCTTTCTTCTCCTAACTCTTGGGCATAAACGCACAAGGCCCGGCGAATGCCGGGCCTTGTGGTCTGTCGCGGGTTGGATTACGGAAATCTTGGGCGTTTGCAGCTGACGCATCTGGCGACGCTCACCAGAGCCGCCGCGACTACTACAAGAACGCAGTAGACCGCCTCGGACCTGTCACTCATAAGGAATCCATCTTCAAGGTGCACAAGGAGCGCTGTGCCCTTGCGCAAAGCCAGACCCTACTGGCTTCAACGAGGTGATATGTGGCTGAGATTTTCTTAGATCGACTCTTTGCGCATTATCCACTCACGCTCGGACGAAATCGCCAGTGAGTCAGTTCCCATGAGCCAGAAAAGGCCCCAAAAGCCTGGAAGTATGAGATGGTGCGTCCGCTCTCGGCCAGGAGCGGACGTTGAGAAATTGACTGGACTCTGTTCTGAAGCTGACCACGAAGCGCTGCTGGAACTCCTTTCCTGCAGCGACTGAGCTTCTCCACCCGAGAACATGGGGCATCGCGACGCAGCCATCATCTTCTCGTAGAAGCTGGAATCCAGGGCACCGCTGGGACGCTAAGCCATCCACGGTCAGCTTGCGAAACGGCCGTGGGGCGCTATCCGTCCATACGCGTGGGCCAATCCAGCGGGATCAGCGCGCGGCCAGACGCCTTGGTCCAGCGTTCGCGCGTCGCGGCCTGATACCTATCGTCGTCCGCGAAGAACGCGTGCTCGATCAGCAGCACCTGCAGCCCCTTGCGGCGCGCCGTTTCCGAGAACAGGAAGTCGATGTGCCGGCGTATCGCCTGGATGTCCTCGTCTTCTTCGCCGCCGGCGATTTCGGCTTCGTCCTCGCCGCGTGTGGGGAAATAGGGTCGGCTGATCTGATCCAGCACCAGCACGCCCGGCACAGGTGCATTCACCGACTCGAAGTAGCGTTGCAGGGCGAACGACAGCGCGATATGGATTGCCAAATAGTTCTGATCCGAGCCGACGTCCGGCATCCGCAACACGGCGCCGCTGCCCTTCTCCATGATCGTCACTTCCGGGACGCGTGACGAGAACTCAAGTTCAGAGCCGACGCAGGGCGCTACGGTAGGCAGCTGCGCGAAGGCTTCGGACGCGAACTGCGAGATCTTGCGCTCCGCATGCTGCAGCTTCGCTCGCTTGGCATCGCGATCGACACGCGCCTCAAGCTCCTCGATTTCGTTGCGGAGCACGCTCAGATCGCGCGTGACCTGAAGCGGCTCGTCCACGCTTGTCTCAAGAAAGAAAGAAATTCGCCCCATCAGATGCGTCTTGAGCTGGGCAACGCTGGCCAGCTCGCGGGCACTCTCGTTCTGCTGGAGCCATGACCGGATGCGGCCGTCGACATCCCGCAGTTCGGCATTCATGGCTTCCAGGCGTTTGTCCAGCTCACCGTCGAGTTCCACGAGCTGCGGCTTGACCCTCTCCACGGCGGCACTCTCCGCGCGGATCTTGGCCAACGTTTCCTGCAGCGCATGCGCTGTCGCACGGCCGCGTTCGGAAGGTGCCTCGCACAGCGGACATGCCTGCGAGACCTCCTGCAGATGCAAGTGTTCGGCCAGTTCGAGCTTCTGGTGCTGCCGCGCAACTGCGCCCTGGAACCCGGATGCCTCGCGGACTGCCGCCTTGGTGGCCCTCGACTGGCGCTTAACCGCCTCGATGCGCGAGAGCACGTCGCGCCGGCGCGCATGCAGCGACGCGAGTTCATTCTCGCTAGGATACGCGCTCACCTCCACCTCGCCCCTCAGCACCGCGCGCAGTTCGCTCATCAACTCAACTTCAGGCGCTTTCGGCGATACCTCGGGAAGCAGGCCGATCCGATGCGCCTCCGTCAGAAGCCCCACGGCCCGCTGCCGCAATGCAGTTTCGGACGCGGCTTGCGAACGCTCCTTCACTTCCTCCCTGTCCAGAACCCGCTGCAATTGACGCAGTCGCCGTTCGGCTATGACGCTCGCCTCGTCGGTCACCCGCAGGAAGTACGGCATCGAGGCGGTGATGTCGCGCGCCTTGTCGACTTTCTCAAGGCCATGCAGGAGCACCGATTCGCTGTCGATGACTTCCTTGGTGACGAACAGATAAGGTGTGACGTGGCGGACCGTGGCGCGCCCACGTTCCCAGCTACCCAGCGGCGAGTCGTCGGCCAGGTCACCGATCCCGAATGCCCTCTCGATGAACGCCTTGGCCGCCTCTACCGTCGTGGCCCCGTCAAATTCCTCGACGCTGGACGGCAGCGGAAGTTTCCGGCCATGCGATACGAACATGTGCGTACTGGTTCCCTGTCCTACCGGCGGTATGACCCGGCCGACGATCATCTCGGTGTCGCCCAGCACCCATTTGACCCCGACGGCAACGCTGCGCCGGCGTACGTGCGCCGGCAGTTCGCACTTACCCGAACCGAGGCAGTAGTCGATCGCCTTGATCAGCGCCGACTTACCTGTTCCCGAACCGCCCGTGATGATGTTGACCGCGTCGGGAACCAGGGCAACCTCCCGGATCTGCCCTTCGACGCCGAGAAAGAAGATGTTGGCGATGTTCCAACGCTTCATACCGTGAGCCCCATCATATCGAAGGTCGTCCGCGTCGATCCGGCCATCGCGAACCAGTAGCCGAGTCTTTCAGCGTGCTTCAGCGCACGCGCTGGCCCCTCGCCGAGTCCATCTATCGCGCTCTTCTTGAGCTTCTGCGAACCCACCCGAATCCGCCCGTCGGCCTCCACGGCCAGCACTCGCGCGAAGCAAGCGAATCGGACGGCCTCTGTCACCACCGGCATCGAAGCGTTGATCCGCTCGGCCAATCCCACCTGCACCTGCGGGCTTCGGTTCAGCCACTCGAGCAGCCCGGTTTTTCTGTTCGTACCGTCGAAGGTGCCGGCAAGGTCACCGGAAAGCGCGATGGGCAGAGCGACGTAGCCAAGAGGCAACTCGGGGCCGGCATCCTTGATGGAGACGTAGGCCGCTGTGAACCCGGTCAGCGCATAGGCGCAGAACGCCGGGTTGGTTTCGGCAAAGACGTCATGGGCTACCGTCATTTCTCGTCCTTCAGAAGATCGCGGTAGTCCGGGTGCCAGCCCACCTTGAGGTCGATCGCGAGCACTTGGTAGCTGCCCCGCACGTAGTAGGGCGCGCCCCAACCATCGCCGATCGGTGGCACTTCATTGGGAGCGCGTTCGTGCGTCCAGCGCAGCAAACTCAAGCCCAACTGGCATTTCTGCTTGCCGTCCGACTCCGAGCACGCCTCGGCCATCTGCATGTGCCGGTCGGACCATTCTTCCTGAAGCACCAGATCGTGGTCGTTGATCTTCGAGGCCATCGCTGTGTTCGCGTCGACCCACTTGGCGCGTTGCTCCCGTGCCCGCCATTCCTCGCGGATGGCCCTGATGATGTCCGACTGCGCACCCTCCACCAAATTGATTTGGCGCATGAGCATGCCATCCGGCTGGTAGGTGTCAGGCGGCAACACCATATTGAAATCGGGTACGAGGCGCTCTGCCTCGATGTCACCGATGATGGAGGAGATCTGCTGCTGGAGCTCGATGCGAGTGATCACCCTGTTGCGCTTGCCGCACAGCGAGTAGATGACCTGGCGATCCCACCACCCCACCAACCTCTCGGCGACTAGCGCACGATGCTCGGTCGGCAACATCTTGAGGTGATCAGCGATCCGACCCTCGATCTGGGCAACCGTTAGGCTCTGCGGCTGGATCTGGATTCTGCAAACGAGATTGTCCCGCTCCGTTTCGGTCAGCGCCAGAAACGCCTCGCAGCCATCGGCACGGTCGCCAAAAGGCAGTTTCTTCTTCTCGCGCGCGGCGGCTACACGGGCGTCGACCACGCGTTGCGCCTCCTTGGTCATGGCAGCGACCAGTTCGCTGCGATCCGAGCCCGCCTCCAGAAGCGCGCGCAGTGGGCTGTCTTCCGGGGTGCTCCCGACCGCCACCAAATGCAACGTTGTTTCGGAAAGTGTCAACTCGGGCAGCACATCGATCCACACCTTGAGGGTTTTCCAAAGTGCGCGCGACGCAAGCGTGACGGGCGGCGGGGCCGCGCTGATCGAGTGCTTCAACTGATAGAGCAAGGTATTGCCGTCAGCGACAAGTTCGACGTCGTCGAGCCGTTCGATGGCGACGGTAGCGTCGTCGT
The DNA here is from genome assembly GCA_002345545.1 of Stenotrophomonas sp. UBA2302. GTDB lineage: Bacteria > Pseudomonadota > Gammaproteobacteria > Xanthomonadales > Xanthomonadaceae > Stenotrophomonas. The sequence continues at coordinate 50,035 of DDVW01000031.1, forward strand.
TGGCTTCTTTAACCAGCGTCAACAACGCAAACAGCGTCTGATAGTAGAAGCCGAGCGCTGCGGCTTCCGCCGCGTGAGTGGTTGCCTGATTCCCCTTGCCCTCCACGCTCATCTGCGCCCCCATGCGCCTACGTGGTGTCATTTCCCGCCTGATAATACGGAAAATTGTCCCGTAGAAGTTCAGGGAAGGCTCCCGAACGGCGGCATCGATTGGCGGCGCGGGTGCGCCATCGAGGGTTATCGACCTCGCCTACGAGCGCTGTATCGCGATGCTGAGCGGAGGATCGCGGCGGATCCGATTTCCAAAAAGTGCAACCATTTGCGTCCGACGTCCGCTAAGGGTCGGAAGCAGCCATCTGCCCTACCCGCGATAACGATCCCTAATCCTCGCACGCGCTTGCTGGAACGGGTTCGGCCATATATCAGCCGGAATGCGCTTCTGCCTTGTAGACGGTTCGCGGGCCGATCGATCTGACATTCTTCAGTGTGGGCCGCGCGAGCCCGGGGATCAGGTAATCCGCAACATGCGCGCCGCGCCGTACCTTGTCGGCAAGCCAGCGCGGCATCAGTCCGCGGCCCGACCACGTATTCCGCTTGTTCTCTGGATCCCGGTATTTTGGGGGAACCTTGCCCTTCCTCTGCGTCCGGGTACGCTTCGCAACTACAGGAGGAGCGTGAGAGACGTCAAAGATCGCAGAAATCGCGTAGCCATAGGAGTCGGCCAGCGCAATAAGCTCAACCCGGACTGCAGAAACCGGACGTCGACGGGATAAGAGTGCTTTTCGCTTCTCCGCCGCGAGCAAAAGCGATTCAATCTCTAACAGGCTTAGCTTCTCGATATTCTTCATGTGCCAAGCGTTGAGTTGGAAATCGCGCCAAGACGATCATGCCGCCTCTCGGTGCTCATAGTACGGGTGCCGCTTGTCGTCGAAGATGGCCTGCATCGCCGCCAGGTCTCCGCTGGGATTGAGCCAGGCATCGACGTGCTCGGGGCGGATGTTGATGATGGTCCGATCATGGCCTGCCGCGGCCACCTCGGGCTCAGGCTCGTCGGTGATGGCGGCAAACGACAGCAGGTCGGGCTGCTCGCCCTTCCGATCCGTCCACTTCGACGACAGGCAAGCGATGAGCATGGGCTCATTGTCGCGCGGGGTGAAGGCCAGCACCTGGTTCTTGCCGTCGACCTCCACGTTCTCGTAGAACACGTCGGCGACCATCAGGGCGTGCTGCTGGCCGAAGAGATCCTTCCAGAATCCTTCGAGGTTGTCCCGCCGGGCGTTGTAGGTGCCCGGGAACTTGGTGTCGTAGAACGCGGGCTTTCCAGCAGGCCGGCATTGGTAGCGCATCGGCTTGACCACCCGCTGCCCGTCTTCAATGATCATGACAGGTACGAAGTAGCCGGGGAAGATTCGCGAGTCGCTGGGCTTGGGTTCGGTGCGCTTGAGGGCGTCGATGCGGGCCTGGATCCGGGCCATCTTGTACGTGCCAATGCGCACGTCTTCCTGGGCTTTCTTGGTGACCTTTTCCAGCAGCTTGCGCTGCCCGTCGGCCACCCGCTTCTTCTGCTTGAACAGCTCCTGGGACAGATCCGTCATTTCGTCCGCGTCCCACGCCCGGATGAGCTCGGCCACCTCGTCGGGCCCGGACTGAAGGAGATCGATTTCCATGGCCCTGGGCACTTTCGGGCGCTTGGCATGGGGGTCCTTACCTATGTCCCGCCAGAACAGCTTCACGTAGTCCCGAATGGCCATCTTCGAGCCGGTCTGGCGCTGGAACTTGCGGAATCCGGCGAACACTTGGGCGGAGTAGCACATTCAGTCGTCCTCGCAGTCGAGCTCCATGTAGGACATGTAGCGCCCGTACTGTGCCAGCATGGCCGCCAGTCGTTTCCCCACCGCCTGGCAGTGCTCGCCCGCCTGGTCTTCGATGACGTCGGCCACCCCGGCGAACGCCATCCAAAAGTCCCCGTCGTCGGGGTGATCCGCGATGAGCTGGGGCAGGCTGGCTTCCAGTTCGTCGAGCCGGGCCGTGAGGGCTTGGAGCGTGGCCATAGGGTCCTCCAGAGACGGGGTCTCGCGTCTATAGTAGGCCGATGGACGACGCACTGAAAAATGTCCGCTGTCAAGTCATTGGCACAGACGTTTAGCAGTGCGAAAGGTCTTGTGGGGCAACAGGTTAGGCCAGATTCTGACCATCGCTTGCTGCTGCCCCTTTGTTAGCCAGGTGCCGCATAGGCGCTTCGCGGAGGTAACCCCAGGGAAGACACGGCAGGCAAGATCGTATAGTCATGATAGTCCCCGCTTGTCGCGAACCGCCACTCAAAGATCCGGGCAACCTGTGGGATCCCGAGAGGCCTATACGCACATCCAGATCGGCACCACGACCATCGCAGGGTGCGCGGCAACGGGCTGCTTCTCAAGGTAGACGCGAGTTGGCGGCCGACCCCAACTGTTCACCAGCACGATCGGATCGTCAGGCACGAACAGGACTGGTCTTCGATGCGCTGCAGACTGACTTCGGGCCGATCGCGTTCGTCGCAGACAGGATGGCGTCCGACGCAACGAGTCAGGGGGCCGTCTAGGACGCCGCGCTAGAATCCGGCCCAAGGCTGCTCCGCTGCGCACGCAGCCGCAACGCGTTGCCCACCACCGAGGCCGAACTCAGGCTCATGGCCAGGGCCGCGAACATCGGCGAGAGCAGCCAACCGGTCAGCGGGTACAGCACGCCGGCCGCCAGCGGTACGCCCAGGCCGTTGTAGACCAGGGCGAAGGCCAGGTTCTGGCGCATGTTGGCAACCGTGGCCTGCGACAGCCCGCGCGCCACGGCGATGCCGCGCAAATCACCCTTGACCAGCGTCACCTGGGCGCTGTTCATCGCCACGTCGGTGCCGGTGCCCATGGCGATGCCGACATCGGCGCGCGCCAGCGCCGGGGCGTCGTTGATGCCGTCGCCGGCCATCGCCNNCCATCGCCACCACCCGGCCTTGCTTCTGCAGGCGCTCGACCAGCGCCAGCTTGTCCTCGGGCCTGACCTCGCCGTGCACCTCGTCGATCCCCAGGCGCGCGGCCACCGCGCGGGCGGTGGTCACGCCGTCGCCGGTGGCCATGACGATGCGCAGGCCCGCCGCGTGCAGCGCCGACAGAGCTTCGGGCGTGCTCGCCTTGACCGGGTCGGAAACGGCCAGCA
>DDVW01000021.1 GCA_002345545.1 Stenotrophomonas sp. UBA2302
GACGTTGACGTGCGGCTTGGTACGTTCGAACTTACCCTTGGACATGGCGGCTTTATCTCGGTAACAGGTTGGTTATGGCGCTTTGAGCAAGATGGTGCTCACGAAAGGAATCGAACCTTCGACCTCCTCCTTACCAAGGAGGTGCTCTACCGACTGAGCTACGTGAGCGAGTTGTGCATTATGCCATGTTTTCAATTTCGTTCAATGGAGCGGGAGACGGGAATCGAACCCGCACCATCAGCTTGGAAGGCTGAGGTTCTACCGTTGAACTACTCCCGCACCGGGAACACACGCATAACGTAAAACTGGTGGAGGGAGGTGGATTCGAACCACCGAAGGCGTAAGCCAGCAGATTTACAGTCTGCCCCCGTTGGCCGCTTGGGTATCCCTCCGCTCCACCCCTTGTCTAGGACCTTGGCCTGCCGGTCAGGGGTGGGAGAGCCAGCTATTCTGCTGATCCCCCCGCACCCTGTCAACACCAATTTTCACATTCGAGGAAAATCTTTTCGCGGGCATGTCGCCCCGGCTCATTCGTGCGGCGCGGGCAAGGCTTCATCGGCAAAAATCGCCACATGCGGCACGCCGTCGGCGCCGATCCAGCCGCGGTACATGCCCTCGGTGTTGAACGGCATCGCGGCACGGCCGTCGGCCGAGAGCACGATGGCTCCCCCGTCGCCACCCAGCTCGGGGATGCGCTTGACGACCACGTCCTCGCCCGCCTGTGCCGGCGTCTCCCCCAGGTACTGCATGCGCGCACAGATTTCATGCGCCACCGACAGGCGGATGTAGTACTCCCCCCAACCGGTGCCGGACACCGCGCAGCGCGCATCGGCATAGGTGCCGGCACCGATGATCGGCGAATCGCCCACGCGGCCATAGCGCTTGTTGGTCATGCCGCCGGTGGAGGTGCCCGCCGCCAGCTTGCCATCGCGGTCCAGCGCCACCGCACCGACCGTGCCGAAATGCTTGGCGGTTTCCAGATCCGCATGCGCCTGGCCGGCCGCCTCCTCCTTCAACGCCCGCTGCAGCTGCTGCCAGCGTTTGTCGGTACGGAAATAGGCCGGATCCACCTGCGGAATCTTCTGCTCGGCGGCAAACATCTCCGCGCCCTCGCCCACCATCATCACGTGCGGCGAGTGCTCCATCACCGCGCGCGCCAACAGGATCGGATTCCTGATCGTGTGCACGCCGGCCACGGCACCGGCGCGCAGCGTGGCGCCATCCATCAGCGAGCTGTCCAGCTCGTTCTTGCCGTCATGGGTGAACACCGCGCCACGACCGGCATTGAAACTCGGATCATCCTCGAGCACGGTGATGGCCGCGGTCACCGCATCCAGTGCCGGCTTGCCGGCCATCAGTTCGGCATGCCCCCTGCGCAGCGCCTCGGTGAGCGCCGCACGGGCGGCGCGCTCCTCTTCGGCACTGAAGTCCTTGCGCTCGACACCCGCGCCCCCGTGGATCACCAGCAACGGCGAGGCCGTGGCCGCCTTCGCCGTCACACAGGACATCGACGCAAGGCCCAGCAATACCGCGGAAATCAGCTTCATGTTTCTTCGCTCCCGAGTGGAGCCGGGATTCTAGTCACGGCCCTGTCGATAAGAACAGATACCGGAACAGACCAGCCACCATCGCAGAGCAAGCCGCTCATTCGGGCTGCAGCTCCAGCTCGCCATCGACAACGGTGGCCACGGCGGTGAACGCCGCATCATCGACGGTGAAACCGTCCATATGCAGCCGGCTGTCGGCACCGACGCCGGTCACCGGAATCGAGTGGAACTCCAGAGGTTCGCCGTTATCCAGCCGGGTGACCGCCTGCTGCGGCCTCACCAGCCAGGCGTATCCGTCGTTCAGCGAGTAGACCCGTCCACTCCCGTCCGCCTCGACACACAGTGCGGTGTCCTCATCCACGCCGATGCCGACAATCTCACCCTCCCCCTGCTCCTGCGCGGCGCGGGCAACGAAGGCGATCAGCCGCCCGAGCCGCTCGCGCTTGGCGAAGTGGGTGTCGGTGACCACGCTGGAGAGATAGGGCATGGCCAGGAAACCGCTGTCCATGGTCACCTCGCTGCCCATCGGATCCTTCAATGCGACCTGCGAATTCACGCTGCCGCCATCCAGTGCGCCATAGGCATACCGGCCGAGGATCGCCAGCCCGGCACTGGTGCCGCCAATCGGCTTGCCGGCGGCGACATGCGCGTTCAGCGCTTCATTGAGTGCGGTCCCTTTCCAGAAACGGATGTAGCGCGACTGGTCGCCACCGGCGATGAAAATGGCGTCGGCACCGCGGACCACCCTCAGCACCGCCTGATCATCGGCAGCCTTGCGGCTGTCAAACACCAGTGTCTGCACGGCGGTGACGCCGCCGATGTCCCGGTAGAGCTCCTTCTGCAGCTCGTCGCCACCGGAGGCACGCAGCACCACCACGCGTCCGTTGCCGGCCCGCTCAAGCCACCAGTGGAACGCCTCGGGCACCCAGTCGCCACCGCCCATCATCAACATTGCCGCCTCGGTCGGCCCCGGGCGCGGCGCATCCACGTTGCCGATCTCGTAGTAGCGGTAGCCCGGCTCCGCGAGCCCCCGGGCGCCCGCGGCATTGGCCACACCGGCCACGCCCGTTGCCAGCAGCAACAGGGCGGCCCACCCGCACCGAAAATCCGTCACTTTCCACATGTCGCCGTCGTCCCGTGTCCTGCCGCTTTCCAGCAGGAATGCCAGACTTTATGGCAGTGGTCAAGCGTGTAAAAAAGGTGTTAGATGCTCATACCCATTCACGTTTTCCTACCCGGGCGCCGGGCATTTCCCGACATGTGACATGGACTTTTTCCGAACACCTTTCATCAGAGAGCGATTCATGCGCAAGCACGCAATGGTGTGTTCAATCCAACTGGCCCTGTTGTCCATGGCCGCCCCCGCTCTGGCGCAATCCGCCTCCGAGCCCCAGCAACTGGATACGGTCCAGGTCACCGGCTCGCGCATCCCGCGCGCCCAGGTGGAAGGTCCCGCACCGGTCACGGTGGTCAGCGCCGAGCAGATCAAGGCCGCCGGCCTCACCTCGGTGCCGGATGTGCTGCGCTCGCTCAGCCAGAACAGCGGCAGTGTGCAAGGCCAGCAGAACACCACCGGCGCGCAGTCCACTCCCGGCGCACAGGCGGTGGACCTGCGCGGCCTCGGCCCCAACCACACCCTGGTGCTGATCAACGGCCGCCGCATCGCCGACTTCCCGCTGCCGCTCAATGGCCGCAGCAATTTCACCGACATCGGCAATATCCCGCTGGGCATGATCGACCGCATCGAAGTGCTCACCGGCAGCGCCTCGGCCGTGTACGGCTCCGACGCGATGGCCGGGGTGATCAACTTCATCCTGAAGAAGTCCACCGACGGCCTGACCGTGGACTACCGCTTCGGTGACACCCACGAAGGCGGCGGTGAATCACACCGGCTGACCCTGACCGGCGGCTTCGAGAAGGGCAACTTCAGCGGCATCGTCGGCGTCGAATTGCAGGACAAGAGCCCGCTATGGGGCTATGAGCGCGACGTACAGGACTCCACCACCGATGCGCCCACCGCCTACCGTCGCCTGCCCCGGCTGATCGCGCAGCGGCAGAACTGGGACACCGACACCAACGAGCTGCCGGCCAGCGGTTGTGACGGGCTGGCCGGTTTGAACCATGGCACCACGGTGGCCGCCGAGGATCCCGACTACGGTCCCTACTGCGGCAGCGATCGCGCCATCGCCTACCGCACCATCGAGAACGAACGCCGCGGTGCCACCGCCTACGGGGCGTTCGAGTACCGCTTCAACGAGGACCTGTCCTGGTTTGCCGATATCCAGCTGGGCCACCAGAAGGTCAAGCTGCTCACCGGCACCAATGGCAACCTGGCCGCCAGCGACCACATGGGCTGGGAATTCCACGACCCGGAGTCGCGCAACAACTACCGCGTCAAGACGTTCTACAACCAGGGCAGCGATGCACTGGAGATCTGGTCGCGCCAGTTCGCTCCGGAGGAGATGGGCGGGCTGGAAAACCGCATGAACACCACCACCCAGAAGACCTTCTCGATCACCACCGGCCTACAGGGCCGCATGGGCGAGAACTGGGACTGGGAGGCGGCCTACAACCATTCGCAGTACAAGGCCGATGTAGAGATGCCACGCATCCTTGCCTCTGCCGCCAATGAATATTTCCTCGGCCCGCTGCTGGGCTACACCTCGTCCGGCTATGCGATCTACAACCCGGATCTGGAGCGCCTGTTCAGCCCGGTCAGCCCGGCCGATTTCGCCAAGTTCGGGGTCATGTCCACCTTCAGGCCGAAGGCCGACAACGACAACCTCAGCTTCACTGCCAGCACCGGCTCGCTGTTCAGCCTGCCGGCCGGCGATGTCGGCTTTGCCGGCACGGTTGAATTCGGCCAGCAGTCCTACCGGATCAACCCGGACCCGCTGGCGCTGACCGAAGACGCCTACTACGGCCCGCGCTACGGCGATGGCAGCGGCGACCGTGACCGCTGGAGTGCCGCCGGCGAACTGCGCCTGCCGTTGGCCGATTCGCTGCAGGCCAGCGTGGCCGGCCGCTATGACCGCTACAGCTACGGCAACCAGGATCCGGGCAAATTCACCTACAGCATGGGCCTGGAGTGGCGCCCGCTCGACAGCCTGCTGGTGCGCAGTTCCTACGGTACCGGCTTCCGTGCCCCGGACATGCACTACCTGTTCGCCGGCGAGGACTACTACCGCACCCGCTTCGCCACCGACTACTACGCGTGCCGTTCCGACAACCCCGGTGCAAGCGACAACGAATGCTACGACCGCGACTTCGGCAACTACGACGTCAGCACCTTTGACGTCTATACCGGCAACCAGAACCTGGACGTGGAGACCAGCAAGTCGTTCTCGGCCGGCTTCGTGTTCTCGCCGCTGGCCGGGCTGGACCTGAGCGTGGACTACTATCGCATCAAGATCAGCAACCAGGTGCAGGTGCAGGACCGCGAACTGCTGCGCAGCACCGAGGCCGACTGCCGCCTGGGCATGACCGATGACGGCACGGCGGTGGACGTCAATTCACCGACCTGCGTCGATGCCCTGGCCCGCGTGGTCCGCGATGCGGACGGCGAGATCACCAGCGTGCGCTTCGCCCCGATCAACATCGCCAACGAGGAAACCTCCGGGCTGGATGTCGCCGCCAGCTACCGCTTCAGCACCGCCACGGCCGGCAACTTCCACCTCAACGGCAGCTACACCTGGGCGCGCCAGCACAAGCGCCAGCTCTACCCGGGGGATGCCTACGAGGACATGCTCGATGTCAGCTTCAGCGCCACCACCCTGCCCAGCAACAAGGGCAATATCGGCCTGAACTGGGACAAGGACGCCTTCGGGGCCAGCCTGTTCGGCAACTACCTGGGCCGCGTTGCCAACTACGCCAACGACGCCTGGACCGACTCGACCTGGCGCTTCAACGCCAGCGCGCGCTATGACATCAACAGCCATCTGCGCGTGGCGCTGTCGGTGAACAACCTGTTCAACAAGATGCCGCCGAAGGACGCGACCTGGTCCAACTACCCGTACTACGACACCGCGTGGTTCGACAGCCGGGGCCGCAGCTACTTCGTGCAGGTCACCTGGAAACTGGGGGGCGCACCGCTGTAACCGCCTTCCACGCATCACCAACAAGGCCCGCCATTGGCGGGCCTTGTTGTCTGCCGGCATGCTGCCGCAGACCTTCCGGGCATCGTCGCCGTTCTCCACAGCGCATGTGCAGAACATCGGGAGAAGCCTGTGGACAACCCCGCCGGCCCGTTGCCCGGCAATGCTTTCAGATCCGCGGCGAATTTTTCACCAGCCGCTGTTCCCGGCTCCGGATACAGCAAGGCCCCGCATTGCGGGGCCTTGTCACTGCAGCAACGCCGGCGGATCAGACGTTGAAGCGGAAGTGCAGCACGTCGCCTTCCTTGACGATGTAGTCCTTGCCTTCCAGTCGCAGGCGGCCGGCTTCCTTGGCGCCCTGCTCGCCCTTGAGGTTGATGAAGTCGTCATAGCCGATGGTTTCGGCGCGGATGAAGCCACGCTCGAAATCGGTATGGATCACGCCGGCGGCCTGCGGTGCGGTGGAACCGGCGCGCAGCTGCCAGGCACGGACTTCCTTCACACCTGCGGTGAAATAGGTCTGCAGGCCGAGCAGCTTGTAGCCGGCGCGGATCACCCGGTTCAGGCCCGGCTCGTCGAGGCCGAGGTCCTTGAGGAACTCGTCGCGGTCGGCGTCGTCCAGCTGCGCCATTTCCTCCTCGATCGCCGCGCACACCGGCACCACTTCGGCACCTTCGGCCTCTGCACGCGCGCGTACCGCATCCAGATGCGGGTTGTTCTCAAAGCCGTCCTCGGCGACGTTGGCAATGTACATCAGCGGCTTGAGGGTGATCAGGAACATGTCGCGGATCAGCGCCTTCTCCTCGGCATCCAGGCCGGCCGAGCGCGCCGAGCGGCCCTGGTCGAGCACCGCCGACAGCTTCTCCAGCACCGGCTTGCGCGCCAGCGCGTCCTTGTCGTTGGCCTTGGCCGCGCGGGTGGCACGGTCCAGCGCCTTCAGCACCGACTCCAGGTCGGCCAGCGCCAGTTCGGTATCGATGGTTTCGATATCGGCGATCGGGTCGACCTTGTTGGCGACGTGGATGACGTTGCCATCCTCGAAGCAGCGCACCACGTGGGCGATGGCGTCGGTCTCGCGGATGTGCGCCAGGAACTTGTTGCCCAGGCCCTCACCCTTGGAGGCACCGGCAACCAGGCCGGCGATGTCGACGAATTCCATCGTGGTCGGAATCACCCGCTCCGGCTTGACGATCGCCGCCAGCGCTTCCAGCCGCGGATCGGGCACCGGCACGATGCCGGTGTTCGGCTCGATCGTGCAGAACGGGAAGTTGGCCGCGGCGATGCCCGCCTTGGTCAACGCATTGAACAGGGTCGACTTGCCGACGTTCGGCAGACCGACGATGCCACATTTGATACCCATGCTTACTCCACGATTCGAGATTCCGGTTTGCACTCTCGCCAGCCTCAAGCCGCGAAAGCGCAAGCCGCAATCAGGGCCGCGCGGTGTGCAACCGCTTCATGGCCTCGTTGAAATCACCTGCCACCGCCAGCGGCAGCACGTCGATGGCCGCATCGATGGCCTGCTCCATCAGCACCGCATCCGCCGGCGAGGGGCGATTGAGCACCCAGCCGACCACGCGGTCCTTGTGGCCGGGGTGGCCGATCCCCAGACGCAACCGGTGGAACTTGCCGTGCCCGAGCAGGCGGATGGTGTCGCGCAGGCCGTTCTGGCCGCCGTGCCCACCGTCGAACTTGAGCCGCGCCACGCCGGGCGGCATGTCCAGCTCGTCATGTGCGACCAGGGTCTGTTCCGGCTCGATCTTCCAGAACCGCTGCGCGGCGGTGACCGACTTGCCGGAAAGGTTCATGAAGGTCGAAGGCTTGAGCAGCCACACCGGCTGGCCGCCGATCTCGACCTTGGCCACTTCGCCGAACAGCTTGCTCTCCAGCGTCCAGCGCGCACCCTGCCGCTGCGCCAGGGCCTCAACGAAATGAAACCCGGCATTGTGCCGGGTCCGGGCGTGTTCGGGTCCGGGGTTGCCCAGACCGACGATCAGTCGCAATCCTGTCATGTCAGACGCATCCGCAGCGCCCGCCCCGGAAGGCGGGCACTGTCAGGCCGATTACTCGGCGGCCGGAGCCTCGTCGGCATCTTCCTCGGCGGCGTCGGCCACCTTGGCGATGACCACGGCATCGTCGTGGTCCTTGCCCAGCTTCAGTGCCGGGATTTCCACGCCAGCCGGCAGCTTCAGGTCGGACAGGTAGATGATGTCGCCAGCGGTCAGCTCGCCCAGGTCGACTTCGATCGACTGCGGCAGATCCTTCGGCAGGCAGGAAATGCTGACTTCCTTCAGCTCACGGGTCACCAGCACGTCGGCGGTCTTGCCGGCCGGCGAGGTTTCCTCGTTGATGAAGTGCAGCGGCACGACCACGTTCAGCACTTCGTTGGCGCTCACGCGCTGGAAGTCCAGGTGCATGATCAGCTGCTTGTACGGGTGACGCTGGATGTCACGCAGCAGCACCTTGTGGACGGTGCCGTCGAGGTTCAGGTCGATGATCGAGGAGTAGAACCACTCGTTCTGCTGGGCCAGCCAGATCTCGTTGTGGTTGAACTGCACCTGGGCCGGCTCACGGCCACCGCCGTAGACGATACCCGGGACCGCACCGGCGTGACGCAGGCGGCGGCTCGCACCCTTGCCCTGCACGTCGCGGCGGGCGACTTTGATTTCTTGGGACTTTGCCATGTTGACTACTCTTGGGTTGTTGCAGCGCCTCGCGGCGTTGCGTAGGGACTCTTCCGCGACCAGAAGAGCCTGTCGTGCCTCCCGGCGGCTGCCGGGAAGCGGGAAAATCAATCCACGTACATCGAGCTGACCGACTCGCCGAAGGCGATGCGGCGCATCGTCTCGGCCAGCATCTCGGCCACGCTGATCTGGCGGATCTTGGTGCAGACACGCGCCACGTCGGACAACGGGATGGTGTCGGTCACCACCAGCTCGTCGAGCTGGGAGTTGTTCAGGTTGTCCACCGCCGGGCCCGAGAGCACGGCGTGGGTGCAGTAGGCGGCGACCTTGACCGCGCCACGCGCCTTCAGCGCGGCGGCGGCGGCGCACAGGGTGCCGGCGGTGTCGACGATGTCATCGACCATCACGCAGGTCTTGCCCTCGACGTCACCGATGATGTTCATCACCGTGGCGACGTTGGCGCGCGGACGGCGCTTGTCGATGATCGCCAGGTCGGCATCATCCAGGCGCTTGGCCACGGCGCGGGCGCGTACCACGCCACCGACGTCCGGGCTGACCACGATCAGGTTGTCGGTGCCGTAGGCGCGCCAGATATCGGCCAGCAGCAGCGGCGAGGCGTAGACGTTGTCCACGGGCATGTCGAAGAAGCCCTGGATCTGGTCGGCGTGCAGGTCGACGGTGAGGATCTGGTCGGTGTTGACCGAGGAGAACATCTTGGCGGCGACCTTGGCGGTGATCGGCACGCGCGAGGAGCGCATGCGGCGGTCCTGCCGGGCATAGCCGAAATACGGCACCACCGCGGTGACGGAAGCGGCGCTGGCGCGCTTGAGCGCGTCGATCAGCACCAGCAGCTCCATCAGGTTTTCCGCGCTCGGCGCACAGGTCGGTTGCACCACGAACACGTCCTGCTTGCGCACGTTCTCCTGGATCTCGACCTGCACTTCGCCGTCGGAGAACTTGGACACCAGCGCCTTGCCCGGCCGTACGCCCAGCTCCTTGCAGATGCTCTGCGCAAGCGGTTTATTGGCATTGCCGGAGAAAACCAGCAGATTCGGGGAGTCTTGCATGACAGCTCTCTCGGGCGGGGGCGAGTAGCGTGGACGAGGGGCAGAGATTGCGCGTATTTGCGTGTCGCGCACTCCATTGCGCATACAACTCAAGGGAATATGGCAGGGGCGGTAGGATTCGAACCTACGAATGCCAGGATCAAAACCTGGTGCCTTGGGCCTCTTGGCGACGCCCCTGCATCAAACAGTTCCCATCGTCTCCAGCGCATCGAGCAACGGCGAGCGGTCAACGCCTGCCACCACCCATGCCCGCAGTTCCTCCGGCAATTCCGCCAAGGCCTGCTCTGCTGCAGCGCGCGTGGCGAACTCGACGAAACAACCGCTTCCCGACCCCGTGAGCCGTGCCCGACCAATACCTGACAACGCCAGGAACGCCGCCTCGATGGCTGGTTCCCGGCGCCGCAGCACCGGTTCGAACGCATTTCCGAGGACGGTCCCGGAAGCGAAGTCGGCTATTTTCACGGGTGCGGCATCCCGCGTCAAATCCGGGGAACGGAAAAGTTCAGCCGTGGGCACATGGATCGCCGGGTCGACCAGCAGATACCACGCCTGCGGCAGGGCCAGCGGGGTGAGTTTTTCGCCCACTCCCTCCGCCCAGGCGTTGCGTCCGCGCACGAACACCGGCACATCCGCGCCCAGCTGCAGCGCCAGTGCGGCCAGCGCGTCTTGGTCCAGCCCTGCACCCCACAACGCATTCAGCGCCACCAGCACCGTGGCCGCATCGGAGGAGCCGCCACCGAAGCCGCCGCCCGCCGGAATGCGCTTTTCAACCCGGATATCGACCCCCAGCGGGCTGGCGGACGCGTTCTGCAGCGCCAGCGCCGCGCGTACCACCAGGTCATCGGCTTCGGCCACGCCGGGCACGGAAGGCCCGTCACGGCGGATTTGGCCATCCTCACGCAGGCGCAGGCCGATGCGGTCGCCCCAGTCCAGCAGCCGGAACACGGTCTGCAGCTCGTGGTAACCGTCGGCGCGACGACCGGTGATCTGCAGGAAAAGGTTCAGCTTGGCCGGTGCCGGCCAGTACGACCAGCCCGCCCCATCGACACCCGTGCTCATTGCCCGTCCGTTCCCCA
>DDVW01000050.1:0-522 GCA_002345545.1 Stenotrophomonas sp. UBA2302
TACAGCAGCGTGCGCTCGGGAACATGGCGTGCGTAGCTCGGCGCGGCCGCCAGCGCGGTGTTTGCGGCACGGGCGACACGCGGCGCGGCGCGTCCCTCCGGTGCGGTGAGGCACAGCACGGAACGATCCTGCGCATCGACGGCTGCACAGTGTTCCGCGCGGCCTCATCGCCGCCCATCGGCATTTCTCCCGCGCATGGGTAAGACATCGGCGCGGCGCAGCGTAGCAAATCACCTACCTGAGGGCACCTCTAAAAACCCCCGCTCTCGCGCCAGCAGCCCTCAGCAGAGTGCCCCGCTGACGGCATCAGGGTGAGCGACATCGTCAAGGTGAAGGTGGCTGCCGCTGGTGCGGCAGACCCTGGCCGAGGCTGGTCTCAAGATCGATGAGATCGATGGCGTGGCCTATACCGCCGGCCCCGGGCTGGTGGGGGCGCTGCTGGTCGGGGCCGGGGTCGCGCGCGCGCTGGCCTGGGCGCTGGACGTGCCGGCGGTGGCGGTCCACCACATGGAAGGCCATCTG
>DDVW01000050.1:770-5409 GCA_002345545.1 Stenotrophomonas sp. UBA2302
GACCGCCCGGGGCTGGATTTCAGTTTCTCCGGCCTGAAGACCCAGGTGCTGCTGGCCTGGCAGCAGTCCGACCAGTCGCCGCAGACGAAGGCCGACATCGCCCGCGGCTTCGAGGACGCGGTGGTCGACACGCTCGCGATCAAGTGCGAACGCGCGCTGGACGCGGCCGGCTGCGACGTGATCGTGGTCTCCGGCGGCGTCGGTGCCAACAAGCGCCTGCGCGCGAAGCTGCAGGAGATGGCGGACAAGCGCGGCGGCCGCGCCTGCTTCCCGCGCCCGTCGCTGTGCACCGACAACGGCGCGATGATCGCCTTCGCCGGCGCCCTGCGCCTGCAGGCCGGGCAGCGCGAGGATGCCGCGGTGCACGTGGTGCCGCGCTGGGACATGGCCTCGCTGCCGCCGGTGGCGGCAGAACGGGAATCGGGAATCGGGAATGGAGAATCGTGAAGAGCGGCCATGCGGTTGCTCTTACCATTCCCGATTCCCGATTCCCGATTCCCGATTCCCGCCCTCATGGACAAGGTTTTCATCGAAGCCCTCGAGATCGACGCCCTGATCGGCATCTACGACTGGGAGCGGCGCATCCGCCAGACGCTGGTGTTCGACCTCGAGATGGGCTTCGACAACCGCATCCCCGCCGCCAGCGACGACATCGCGCTCACCCTCAACTACAAGGCGGTGAGCAAGCGCCTCGTGGAATATGTCTCGCAGTCGGATTTCGGGCTGGTGGAGACGCTCGCCGAGCGCTGCGCGGAGATCGTGATGAACGAATTCAACGTCGATTGGTTACGATTGAAGCTGAGCAAGCCGGGTGCGGTGCGCGGTGCGCGCGCGGTCGGTGTCATCATCGAACGTGTACGCACGCCACAAGGGAACGGATAGTTGCAGGAACAGCTGGAGACGCTTCGCACCACGCTCGCGCCCTACCCGGGCGCCTACACCGGGATCGTGATCGCCGCGCTGCTGCTGGCGGCATGGCTGGCCAACTGGCTGACCAAGCGGGTCCTGCTGCGCGGGCTCAGGCGCCTGCTGCGGGCCACTCCACTGGGGGGCGCGCAGCACGACCACGAGGTGCAGCTGCGGGTGATCCCGCGCCTGGCCAACGTGGTCCCGGCGCTGGTGATCGCCGCCGGCATCGCGGTGGTGCCGGATCTGCCGGCGCAGGTGGTCACCGTGGTGCGCGCGCTGTGCCAGGCCTTCATCGTGCTGACCGTGGCGCTGTCGATCTCGCGCGCGCTGGATCTGGCCAACCAGGTGTACGAGCGCCGCCCCGACGCGCGCAACAAGCCGATCAAGGGCTACCTGCAGGTCGCCAAGATCATCATGTTCGTGCTGGTCGCGATCTCGATCGTGGCCACCCTGGTCGGTGCCCAGTTCCTGCACATCCTCACCGGCCTGGGCGCGATGACCGCGGTGCTGATGCTGATCTTCCAGGACACGATCCTCTCGCTGGTGGCCAGCGTGCAGATCAGCAACGACGGCCGCGTGCGCATCGGCGACTGGATCGAGATGCCCAGCCAGAACGCGGACGGCGACGTGATCGACATCGCCCTGCACACCATCACCGTGCAGAACTGGGACAAGACCATCACCACGGTCCCGACCAAGAAGCTGATCAGCGATTCGTTCAAGAACTGGCGCGGCATGAGCGAGTCGGGCGGTCGCCGGATCAAGCGTGCGATCTACCTCGACCAGCATTCGGTGCGCTTCCTCGAGGCGGGCGAGGTGTCGCGCTTGCACCGCTTCGCCCTGATCGACGGCTACCTCGGCGAGAAGCAGCGCGAACTGGGCGAATGGAACGCACGCCCGGAAGTGCGCGGCGCGGAGGCGGTGAACCAGCGCCGGGTCACCAACCTCGGCACCTTCCGCGCCTACGTCGAGCAGTACCTGCGCCACCATCCGAAGATCCACCAGGACATGACCCTGCTGGTGCGGCAGCTGCAGCCGACCTCCGAGGGCCTGCCGCTGGAGATCTACTGCTTCACCAACGACGTGCGCTGGGCGTTCTACGAGGGCATCCAGTCCGACATCTTCGACCACCTGCTGGCGATCCTGCCGGAGTTCGGGCTGAAGGTGTTCCAGGGCAGCAGCGACGCGCCGCTGGACGTGAACCTGCGGCGCGTGGATGCGCCGTCGCATCCGGCCGGGCCGGGCGAGGGCTGACGCACCGCCGCCGCACGCGCCGGCGCGTGGCGCTCGCGCCTTCCCCGTCCGATGCGCGATCATGCGCGCTCCCCCGGAGCGCGCCATGCCCACCGCCTACCTGAGTCTCGGCAGCAATCTCGACCCGGTGCGCTTCCTGCGCGAAGGCATCGCCGCCCTGCGCGCGCGCTTCGACGACGTCGCCGTATCCGCGGCGTACCGCTTTCCCGCGGTCGGCTACGACGGCCCGGACTTCATCAACGCGGCCGCCGCGATCCGCACCGAACTGTCGCCCGAGGCGCTCAACGCCTGGCTGCATGCACTCGAGGACGCGCACGGCCGCGACCGCAGCGGCCCGCGCTACAGCGACCGCACGCTCGATATCGACATCGTGCTGTATGACGACCTCGTCGCCGAAGGCGTTGGCAACCTGCGCATCCCGCGCGACGAACTGCGCCACGCCTTCGTGCTCAAGCCGCTGGCGCAGATCGCGCCCGGCGCGGTGCATCCGCTGGAACGACGCACGATCGCCGAACTGTGGCAGGCGCACCCCGACCACGACGTGGCGTTCGACGAAGTCGCGTATAGGAAGTTCAAACGCCCTTTTCGGGCAGTCTGCTGGGTAGGCGGCGGTCGCGCAAGCCCCGTTTTGGGCACGGATCGGACGTCTGTGAGTGGGATTTCGGCATCGCGGGGCCACGCAGCGGCGTTGTCAGCAGCCATGCTTCGCTGATTCCCGACAGCGGGCCGAGCGCCGCCCTGCGGATCGTGGCCGCATCGGCTCGGATTCCGGTTTCGCCGTCGGCTGTGCAGCCGGCAGATCGTCACGCGGCTTGCACTGGCGGTGCGCGCGCTGCGGGCCTGTAGTGCGCTTCTTCCCGCGCGCCCTGCTTCACAAAGTGGCCAAGGATGGCGCGGATGGCGGCAGGTTCCTCGATGCTGGCGACGATCCGCACGGTGCCACCGCAGTGGACGCAGGCGGTGACGTCGATGGAAAAGACCCGCTTGAGGCGTTGCGCCCAGCTCATCGAACGGCGCTTCTCCTCGGGGCTGCGCGGCGCGTCGTTCGCGCTTGCGTCCGCCGGCTCCACAGCGGCGTCATGCCGCCTGCCGCGCCCCGATGGCGTCAACTGTGCGCGCAGGGCGGCGTTCGGGGCAAACACCCCGTGGAAGCGGGTCAGGTGGGCGCGCGGTGGCGGGACCAGCGCCGCCAGCTTGGCGATGAAATCCACCGGATCCCATTCCACATGCGTGGTGCCATTGCGCCACGGCGTCTTGAGCTGATACCGCACCCTACCCTGCGGTGAGATCGACAGCCGCTGCTCGCTGATCGCCGGGCGCGTGATGTAGCGGCAGCAACGGGGCGCCAAAGCGCCCCGTTTCACATTTGCCCCTCCACACAATGGGAGAAGCTCACTAACTATCCGCCGATGCTCAGCATGCGGTATACCCGCCGTCGACAACCAGTTTCTGACCGGTCATAAAGGAAGACTCGTCGGACATCAGGAACACCGCCGGCTTGGCGATTTCGGCCGGAACACCCATACGGCCACCAAATTTCCCACGCGGGACAATATCTGCATCCTTCACCGGATCGTTGCACAATGGGTGCAGCGCCGCCAGCTGGGTGAAGTCAAAGGCATCCGTTTCCAAGGATTTCTCATGCGACAACTTCTCTTTGTCAGTCGTGACAGCGGCCTGGAATAGCGGCGTCATAATATATCCCGGATTCACGGTGTTCACTCGGATTCCGTATTCCGCGAACTGCAGCGCGAGGGCCTTCGACAGGCCGACAACGCCGTGTTTCCCCATCGTATACTGGACCAGATTGAAGCGTTCAATCAGCACCTCGCCCGTCTCCGTGTTCACCACCTTCGGGCGACCGGCGACGCCGTGGATGCTCGATACCAGCACGATCGAGCCCTTGGTCCCGTGCTTCATCATCAGCCGCGAGCCGTAGAGCGCGGTATTGAACACTCCGTCCTCGTTGACGCTCTGGATGAATTTTTTCGACTTCAGAACCTCCTCGGGATCCTTATCGAAATCCTCAGCCGTCGCCACGCCGGCATTGGCCATGATGGCATCCACCCGACCATAGGTCTTCTCAGTGATCTCGAAAAGTTTCTCAACATCCTTCGGATCAGTCACGTCGGTATGCACATAGAGCGCATGCCCCTCACCATATTCCTCGTTCAGGCTCTTGGCGAATGCCTCGCCCTGCTCATCGTTGATGTCGGAAATGACAACCCCATCGGCCCCTTCGGCCAAGGCTTCGCGAACCGTTGCCGAGCCAATGGAATCGAACCCGGGGATGACCGAAACCGACCCCGTCACTACGACAATCTTGCCAGCTAGCTTACCCATCTCGAATACTCCTTTGGTTGAGATATTAGTGAATACATGCTGCGGTAGGGCCACCTTGGGGTATAGGAAGTTCAACCGCCCTTTTTGGCGAGTCTGGCGGGTAGGCGGCGGTCGCGCAAGCGCCGCTTTGGGC
>DDVW01000057.1 GCA_002345545.1 Stenotrophomonas sp. UBA2302
GCCTGTTCGCCGCCACCGCGCCGGACGCACTGCCGGAGCAGGTGACCGCCGCCGAGGCCGACTGGCTGATCCACAGCACCAGCCTCAAACCGTGGCCGGCCTGCCGCCACGCGCACCCGGCCATCGACGCGCTGCTGGATGCGCTGGCACCACTGGATGCCGCCGCCATCGCGCAGATCCAGNNGGCCGGCATCGATTCGCGTGGCGTCGACGTTAGGATTGGCGCCATGAACGTCCTTTCCCGTCGTGTTTCCGATGCCGCCATCGCGCAGATCCAGCGCGTGGACGTGCATACCTATGCCGAGGCGTTGCGCTTCTGCGACCGCCCGCAACCGCAGACCGAGCTGGAAGCCAAATTCAGCCTGCAGCACGCGCTTGGCTCGATCCTCGTCCACGGCCGACCGCAGCTGGCGCACTACACCGCCGAAAGCTGCAGTGACAGCGAGGTGGGGGCGGCGCGCACGCGTATCCATGTGCGCGAAGACGCTGCCTGCAGTGCACGCTTTCCCGCCCACTACGGCGCCATGGTGGTGCTGCACCTGGCCGATGGCCGCCAGCTGCAGGCCGAACGCGTCGATGCCTGGGGGGATCCGGAATGTCCGATGCGCGCAGAGGATGTGGTCGCCAAGGCGCTGGCGCTGGCGCAGTGGGGCGGCGTATCGGCCGGGCTGGCGCACCCCCTCTTCGCGCAGGTGCAGGCGCTGGCCGATGGCGGCACTCTGGACGCCTTGAATTCGATGTTGGTGCGGGTGGCCTGATGCGATTGACCGAAGCCCTGTTGCAGCACGCAAGCACGTTGCGTTTTGACGACCTCCCGCCCGAGGCGGTGGCGGCCACGCGCGTGTTCGTGATGGATTCGGCTGCGGTCGGCATCTCCGGCTCCGGGCCGCAGGTGCCGTTGACCCAGGTGGTACGCCGCAGCGCCGCCAGCTACGGCAAGGGTGCCGGTGCGCGGGTCTGGGTGACCGGCGAAGCGCTGCCGGCCGCCAGCGCGGCGATGGTCAATGGCTACCAGATCCACAGCCAGGAATTCGATTGCGTGCACATGCCGGCGGTGGTGCATCCGCTGGCGGTGATCCAGTCGGCGCTGTTCGCCGCCGCCGAACAACGGGCGAATGTCGATGGCGTTGCGGTGGACGGCAAGGCGCTGATCACCGCGCTCAACGTGGCGGTGGATGTGGCCACCCTGATCGGCATCAGCGGTCGCGCGCCGATGCGCTTCTTCCGCCCGTCGATGTGTGGTGCGCTCGGTGCCGCTGCTGGCATCGCGCATCTGCATGGGGCCGATGAGGAGCTGCTGCGCCGCGCGCTGGGCCTGACCTACAGCCACCTCTCCGGCACCATGCAGGCGCATGTCGAAGGCTCGCCGACGCTGGCCTTGCAGGTCGCGTTGAACTCCCGCGCCGCGCTGTGCTGCTGGGAGCTGGCACGCAACGGTTTCCCGGCCCCGCGCGAGATGCTGGAAGGCCCGTTCGGCTACCTGCCGCTGATCGAGGGCGAGTTCGATGTCGCGCCCTCGCTGCACAAGCTGGCCGCACGCGAGCCGCAGATGCTCAGCGTCAGCCACAAGGTGTTCCCCACCGGCGGTGCCGCGCATGCCGCGCAGGACATGCTGATGGAGCTGCGCCAGCAGCACGGGCTGACCCTGGACAACGTCGCCCGCATCGAACTGCAGGCACCGCCGCTGGTGCGCCGGCTGGTCGGCCGGGCGTATCAGCCCGACATGGAAACCAGTTACGCGCGGCTGTGCCTGCCGTTCCTGCTGGGCACCGTGTTGCGCGATGGCAAGGTCGGGCTGTCGGCCTATGCGCCGCAGCGGCTGGCCGATCCCGCGTTGGCCGCGTTCGCGCCGCAGGTCTCGCTGGTGCCCAACGACTGCGACGATCCCAATGCGCTGGTGCCGCAGTCGATGACCGTCACCCTGCGCGATGGCCGTGTGCTGCACAACCACCGTGACGCCGCCATCGGCTCGCCGCAACGGCCGCTGTCGCGTGTCCAGCAACTGGAAAAGTTCCACCACTGCCTTGATCACGCCGCGCGCCCGTTCGATGCCGCCCACCGTGATGCCCTGATCTCCCACTTCGACCATCTGCAGGACATCGACGATGTCCGCCGGCTGGTCGACCTGCTGATTGTCGAGACCCCATGACCTACGCCACCTATTTCGAGTCGTTCGATGTCAAGGAGCTGCTGGAGCAGTTCCCGCTGGACCAGGCTTTCACCGACAAGTTCAAGGCCATCAGCCGCGAGCAGCTGCGCGCCGAGCAGAACGCGATGTTCCTGCGCTGCGTGGCCCGCGCCTGGCAGATTCCGTTCTACCAGCGCCTGTGGGGCGAGGCCGGGATCACGCCGGAAGACATCCAGAGCCTGGACGACATCACCAAACTGCCGGTGTTCGGCAAGCAGGAAATCATGGCCTCGGTCGAAGCCAACCCGCCGCTGGGCGATTTCCACGGCTGGCAGGACGGCACCGAAGCCGGCAACACGCCGCTGGTGTTCCACACCACCTCCGGCACCACCGGCCGCCCGCAGCCGCTGGTGTTCTCGCCGCATTCGCGCGAAGTGCAGAGCCTGCTGCTGGCGCGCCTGTACCGCTGGCAGGGCATGGCGCCCGGTGACGTGGTGCACTCGGTCTACGGCCACGGCATGATCAACGGCGGCCACTACGTGCGCGAGGCGGTGACGCATTACACGCAGGCGCTGTTCTGCTCGGCCGGCACCGGCATCGAGATGCGCTCGGCGCAGCAGGTGCAGCTGATGAAGAACATGGGCGCCACGGTGATCGTCGGTTTCGCCGACTACATCAAGAAGCTGGCCGACGTGGCCCGCGACAACGGCCTAGTGCCGGGCAAGGACATCCCGGTGCGGATGATCTGCGGCCACCTCGGTCGCGAGTCGCGCGAGTCGCTGTCGGCGGCCTGGGGCGGTGTGGAACTGTACGACTGGTACGGCGTGGGCGACACCGGTGCGATCGCCGGCCAGGGCCCGGACCAGGACGGCCTGTACCTGATGGAAGACGCGCAGTACGTTGAAATCCTCGACGTGGACAGCGGCGAACCCGTGGCCGACGGCGGCACCGGCGACATGGTCGTCACCTGCCTGTACAAGGACGACATCTACCCGATCATCCGTTTCAACACCCATGACGTGACCCGTGTACTGACCACGCCGTCCAAGCTGGGCATGAACCTGCGCCGCATCGAGGGCTTCCTCGGCCGCAGCGACAACATGGTCAAGATCCGCGGCATCAACGTGTTCCCGCAGGCGATGGCGCCGGTGCTGGAAGAGCACAGCGCCTTTGCCGGCGAGTTCATCTGCGTGGCCAGCCGCGACGAAGGCGGTCGCGACGATCTGGCGGTGCATGTGGAAACCCACGGCGCGCTGGATGATGCGCAGTTGGCGGCCGAGTTCGGCGCGCTGCTGCGGCAGAAGCTGGGCGTGGAAATGAGCATCGTGCTGGCCGCGCCCGGTGAGCTGGCACCGCTGACCGGCATCGAGGTACGGCAGAAGCCGGTGCGGCTGATCGACAAACGTTTCGCCTGAGGAAAGCCACGTGAGCAAGGCCGATGCGCAACTGTTGAGTTCCGACCTGACCGCGCAGGCGGCGCTGCTCGCCTCCGGCGCGCTGAGCAGCCGTGAGCTGGTGCAGCAGCAGCTGGTTGCCATCGCCGCCAGCCAGCCGGTGATCAACAGCTATCTGCAGGTCGATGCCGAAGCCGCCTTGGCGGCCGCGGCCGAATCCGACCGCCGCCGTGGCGCCGGTATGGCCGGGCCGCTGGAAGGCCTGCCGGTCGCGGTGAAGGACAACATCGACGTGGCCGGCATGATCACCACCGCCGGCATGGAAACCCGTCGGCAAGACGCGCCGGCGGCGGCCGACAACCCGGCGGTGGCGGCGTTGCGTGCGGCCGGGGCGGTGATCGTCGGCAAGCTCAACATGCACGAAGCGGCGATGGGGGCCGACAACGACAACCCGTTCTACGGCGCCTGCCACAACCCGCATCGTCCGGGCTACACGCCGGGCGGCTCCAGCGGTGGCAGTGGCGCGGCGGTCGCGGCGGGGCTGTGTTCGGCGGCACTGGGTACCGACACGATGGGCTCGGTGCGCATTCCGGCCAGCTACTGCGGCGTGGTCGGGCTGAAACCGAGCTGGGGCGCGCTCAGCACCCGCGGCACCGTGGCCTTGTGCCGGCGGCTGGACCATATCGGCCCGTTGACCCGTTCGGCGCGCGATCTGGGCGTGTTGCTGCAGGTGATGGCCGGCTTCGATGCGGACTGCGCGCAGTCGCGGGCGATCCACTTCGCACCGGTGCAGGCCGGTCCCTTGCGGATCGGTGTGGTCGATTTCGGCACCGCTGCGGAAGTGGCGGCCGATGTGCAGAGTGCCTTCGAGCAAGGTCTGCGTGTGCTGTCCGGCCTGGGCCACCGCCTGCAGCCGTTGCCGGCGCCGCAGTTCAGCTCCGGCCAGGCGCGCCGTGCCGGCCTGCTGATGTGCGAGGCGGAGATGCTGGTCGAACATGCCGAGGCATGGGCCGGCGACCGCGGCAAATTCTCGCCGTTGCTGGTCAAGCTGATGTCCTGGGCCGAAGGCCGCAGCGCCGCCGACCTGGCCGCCGCCTCGCAGCTGGCCGACCGTGCGCAGGTGCAGCTGCAGCAGTGGCTGGCGCAGTGCGACGTGCTGGTGATGCCGACCGCGCCGCAACGCGCGTTCGCCTTCGGCACGCCGGTGCCGGCCAGCCAGGCCGACCTGACCGCCTACGCCAACATGGCCGGCAATCCCGCGCTGTCGGTGCCGCTGCCGGTGGCCGCCGGTGAACTGCCGGCCGGCATGCAGCTGGTGGGGGCGATCGGTACCGAGAAGACCCTGATCGCGCTGGCCGAGGCGTTCCAACAGGCCACCGCCTGGCAGCCTGCGCTGCCGCAGGCCTGCAACGCATGGTGGCCGCAATGAATCTGCTGGACGGCGTTCGCGTCCTCGACCTGTCGCGCATCCTCGCCGGGCCGTGGGCCACGCAGGTGCTGGCCGATTTCGGTGCCGAGGTGATCAAGGTCGAGCGCCCCGGCGTGGGGGATGACACCCGCAGCTGGGGCCCGCCCTACCTGAAGGATGCAGACGGCAACGACACCGCCGAATCGGCCTATTACCTGTGCGCCAACCGGGGCAAGCGTTCGGTGGCCATCGACTTCACCACCGCCGGTGGCCAGGCGCTGATCCGCGAACTGGCCAGCCGCTGCGACGTGCTGGTGGAGAACTACAAGGTTGGCGGACTGAAGAAGTACGGGCTGGATTTCGCCAGCCTGCATGCCGTCAATCCGAGGCTGGTGTACTGCTCGATCACCGGTTACGGGCAGGATGGTCCGTATGCGCGGCGCGCCGGCTACGACGCGGCGATCCAGGCCATCGGCGGGCTGATGAGCGTGACCGGCGAGCCCGATGGCGCACCCGGTGCCGGCCCGCAGAAGGTGGGCGTGGCGGCGACCGACCTGATGACCGGCATGTACGCGGCCACCGCGATCCTGGCCGCGTTGCGTCATGCCGAGCGCACCGGCAGCGGCCAGCAGATCGATCTGGCGCTGCTGGACACGCAGGTCGCGTGGCTGGCCAACCAGGCGTCGAACTATCTGGTCGGTGGCGTGGTGCCGCAGCGGCAGGGCACCGCCCATCCGAACATCGTGCCGTACCAGGTGATGCCGGCGGCCGATGGCTATTTCATGTTGGCGGTCGGCAATGACGGCCAGTTCGCGCGCCTGTGCGAGGTGATCGGCGAACCGCAGCTGGCGGCCGATCCGCGCTATGCGAGCAACAACGCGCGTGTCGCCCACCGCGGTGAACTGGTGGCATACCTGCAGCAGCGCCTGCGCACGCGTCCGGCGGCCGAATGGCTGGCGTTGCTGGAGCAGGCGGTGGTGCCGGCCAATCCGGTCAACCGCATCGACCAGGTGTTCGACGATCCGCAGGTGCAGGCGCGCGGGCTGCGCATCAGCCTGCCGCATGCCGGTGGTGGCGAGGTGGCGATGGTGCGCAATCCGCTGAAATTCTCGGCCACCCCGCTGCAGTACACGCAGGCGGCGCCGGTGCTGGGACAGCACACTGTGCAGGTGCTGGAGGAAGTGCTGGGTGTCGACGGCGAGCGCCTGCGGCAGCTGCAGGCCGACGGCGTGGTCGGGCGCTAAAAGCGAAGGCGAAAGCTGTCCGTGCCGGGCACGCATGGCACGCGGCGGAGTCTGCGCTTCCGCTGCTCAGCTGCCGCCGGGAAAGCCGTGCTGTCGCCACGCCTCGAACACCACCACCGCCACCGAGTTGGACAGGTTCAGGCTGCGGTTGTGGGGCTGCATCGGCAGGCGCAGGCGGCGGCCGCCGGGCAGTGCATCGAGCAGGTCCTGCGGCAGCCCGCGGGTTTCCGGGCCGAACAGGAACGCATCGCCATCGGCGAACGGCACGCTGTCGTAGCGCACGCTGCCGCGCGTGCTCATTGCGAACAGGCGCTTGGGCGCGATGCGCGCCAAGGCGGTCTCCAGGTCCGGATGGACCTGCATCTGCGCGTATTCGTGGTAGTCCAGGCCGGCGCGCTTGAGCTGCCTGTCACTGAGGTCGAAGCCGAGCGGTTCGATCAGGTGCAGCCGCGCGCCGGTGTTGGCGCAGAGCCGGATCACGTTGCCGGTATTGGGCGGGATCTCGGGCTGGTACAGCAGGACGTCGAAAACAGGGGCTGAAGTCATCGGCGCAGTTTACGCCGCGACACGCCCGGCAAGCTGTGCTCAGCGGCTCGGCAGGCCCTGCACGACCACCTTGGCGGCGGCTTCGGCGGCGATGTCGGCGGCCTTGGCCTGCACCTGCTGCAGGCCGGGGCGCACGCTGATGGCCGGCAGCATGATGCCTTGGCCGATGCTGGCGCCGATGGCGACCGGCGTGTGCGCGGCCAGGCGGGTGGCGGCCTGCTCGGCCATCAGCTCGACGATCTGGCCGACGGTCGGGCGCACCTGCACGGTGGCCAGGGTGGGAATGTTGCTGTTGCGCTCGTGTTCGGCCTGGGCCAGCTGCTCGGCCGAGGGACGGACCTGCACGGTTTCCAGGGTGACGATTTCCGATGCCTGTACCGAAGAAGCAAACGCGGTGCCGGCAACAAGGGCGATGGCAATGGCGATGGACTTGGTGTTCATGGCGGGACCTGCTTGGTGTGTTTGAACAGCGGTGTGGTAGTAATGTAGTACACCAGTTCTTGATGTGCAAGAAAAACATCGCTTTCTGTAATTTTGTTCAGCAACCAGTCATTCAGTGGCTGATCCGTTTTTCCGCAGGCAATACCACGCAGGTCGCGTGCCAACGCCATATCGTTGATATCCAAGGGTTTTCAGGGCGGTGCGAGTGTCCGCTGTCCGGACAGCGCTGGCGGCGTGGACGGTATTGCCGGACATCGGCCTGCGGACAATTCCCACATGACCGATGGGCGGTGTGCCGGACCGGTGGGACGGGTAGCATCTGTGCTCCCATTCATGCCCAAGGAAAGTGGAATGAACGCAGCAGTTCCCCGCACCGCCCTGCTCACGCTGGCGCTTGGTGTCGCCCTCGGAGGATTCGTCGGCATGCCGTTGCTCGCCGAGGCCAAGCCCGCCCCGGCCGCCGCACCCACGGTGGACATTCCCTATGAGGAATTCACCCTGCCCAACGGCCTGCGCGTGGTGGTGCACACCGATCGCAAGGCGCCGATCGTGGCGGTGAACATCTGGTACCACGTCGGTGCCAAGGACGAGCCGAGCGGCCGCACCGGCTTCGCGCACCTGTTCGAGCACCTGATGTTCCAGGGCAGCGAAAACCACAGCGGCGAGTTCTTCGAGCCGTTCACCCAGGTGGGTGCCACCAGCCAGAACGGCACCACCAACACCGACCGCACCAACTATTTCCAGAACGTGCCGACCACCGCGCTGGACATGGCGCTGTGGATGGAATCGGACCGCATGGGCCATCTGCTCGGCGCGATCGACCAGGCGGCGCTGGACGAGCAGCGCGGCGTGGTGCAGAACGAGAAGCGCCAGGGCGAGAACCAGCCCTATGGCCAGGTGTGGGACAAGCTGACCCGCGCGCTGTACCCGGCCGGGCACCCGTACCACCACGGCGTGATCGGCTCGATGAACGATCTCAACGCCGCCTCGCTGGATGACGTGAAGACCTGGTTCAAGACCTGGTACGGCCCCAACAACGCGGTGCTGGTGCTGGCCGGTGATATCGACGTGGCCACCGCCAAGGAGAAGGTCGCGCGTTATTTCGGCGACATCCCGGCCGGCCCCACCATGGCCCAGCCGGCGGTGAACGTCGCCCAGCGCCCGGCCAGCACCCGCGAGGTGATGACCGACAAGGTGCCGCAGGCGCGCATCTACCGCGCCTGGAACGTGGCCCAGACCGGCACCACCGATATCGACCAGCTGCAGCTGTTCGCGCAGGTGCTGGGTGGTGCCAAGGCCTCGCGCCTGGACCAGCGCCTGCTGCACAAAGAGCAGCTGGTGGACAACATCGGCACGATGGTCGGTCCGTCGCAGCTGGGTTCCAATTTCATCATCATGGCCACGGTCAAGCAGGGCGTGGACCCGGCCAAGGTCGAGGCGATCATCGACGAAGAGCTGAGGAAGCTGATCGCCGAAGGGCCCAGTGCCGATGAGCTGGCGCGCGGCAAGACCGCGTTCCGTGCCGGCTTCATCCGCGGCATCGAGCGTATAGGCGGGTTCGGCGGCAAGGCCGATGCACTGGCCGAGTGCGCGGTGTTCGAAGGCGATCCGGGTTGCTTCCGCACCTCGCTGGCCAACATCGACCGCGCCAGCGCCGCCGACCTGAAGGCGGTGGGCGCCAAGTGGCTGGGCGTGGGCGACCACACCCTGGTGGTGGAGCCGGGCGAGCGCGTGGCACTGGAGGAACTGCCCTCGGGCACGCCGGCCCCGTTCAACGTGCCGGCGGTCGATCCCAAGTACAGCGTTCTGCCGAGCCAGGTGGACCGCAGCACCGGCGTGCCGCAGACAAAGGTCTTCCCGGAGCTGAAATTCCCGCAGCTGCAGCGCGCCACGCTGAAGAACGGCACCCAGGTGGTGCTGGCCGAGCGCCATGACATTCCGGTGGTGCAGTTCAGCTACGAGTTCCCGGGCGGTTTCACCGCCGACCAGGGGCGAAAGCCGGGCACCGCCAACTTCACCATGGGCATGCTCGATGAGGGTGCCGGCAAGCTCGGCTCGCTGGCGTTCGCCGACGCCGCCGATGCACTGGGCGCGCGCATCGGTGCCGGTGCCTCGCTGGATGGCGCCAATGTGTTCATGTCGGCGCTGAAGGAGAACCTGGTGCCGTCGCTGGCGCTGTATGCCGATGCGCTGCGCGTGCCGCGCTTCGACCAGAGCGAGATCGACCGCATCAAGGCCACCTGGATTGCCGGCATCCAGCAGGAGAAGGTCAACCCGAACGCGGTGGCCCTGCGCGTATTGCCGCCGCTGCTGTACGGCGAAGGCCATCCGTATGCGATCCCGTTCACCGGCAGCGGTGACGAGGCGGCGATCCAGTCGCTGGGCCGTGACGACCTGGTGGCCTTCCACAAGGCCTGGGTGCGACCGGAAGGCGCCACCCTGGTCGTGGTCGGCGACACCACGCTGAAGGAAATCGTGCCGCTGCTGGAGCGCCAGTTGGGCGACTGGAAGGGCGAGGGTCCGGCACCGGCGGTGGCCGCTCCGGTCGACGTGGAACGTCCGCAGGGCACCCGCGTATACCTGATCGACCAGCCCGGCGCGGTGCAGGCCAGCCTGTTCGCCGGCGAAGTGGTGCCCTCGACGATGGACCCGGGTGCGACCCGTTTCGACATCGCCAACGGCGTGCTCGGCGGCGACTTCACCTCGCGCCTGAACATGAACCTGCGCGAGGACAAGCACTGGTCCTATGGCGCACGTTCGATGGCGTCCAGCGCCCTGGGCCAGCGGCCGTGGATGGCGATCGCACCGGTGCAGATCGACAAGACCGCCGAGGCGCTGAAGGAAATGAACGCCGAGATCAGCCAGTTCGCCAGCGGCGCGCGTGCGCCGACCGACGCGGAGGTTGCGCGCATCCGCAACATCCAGACGCTGAGCCTGCCCGGCGCCTATGAAACCGCCAGCGCGGTGATGAACACCATCGGCGGCATCGTGCGTTACCAGCGCCCGGATGATTACGTGTTCAAGCGCAAGGCCGAGATCGAGGCGATGACCCCGGCGCAGGTGGCCGAAGCGGCGAAAACGCTGGATCCGTCCAGGCTCACCTGGGTCGTGGTCGGTGACCTCAAGCAGACCGAGGCACCGGTGCGCGCGCTGGAGCTTGGCGAAGTCACCGTGGTCGACGCCAACGGCAAGCCGGTAGAGAAGAAGTAAGCGGCCCGCCTGCTGGCGGTTCTCAACGTCCCTCTCCCGTTCGTGGGGGAGGGGCGGATCATCACGCGTTCATCCATTCCCGGCACAATCCGTTCCGGCTTTCATCTTCAAGGAATTCCCCATGCGCATCGTGTTCCTGTCCGTCCTGATCGCCAGCACCGCCGCCTGCACCTGGGTGCCGATCGAATCCGGCGGCAAGGCCGTGCGCGTACTGCCGGCCGGTCCGGTCGCGCCCGGCTGCGTGGCCAAGGGCGAGATCGTGGTGTCGGTGAAGGACAAGGTCGGCTTCTACAACCGCAACCCGCTGCGCGTGCAGGAAGAGCTGGAAACCCTGGCCCGCAACGAGGCGCCCAGTGCCGGCGCCAACGCCGTGCAGGCCAGCAACCAGCCGGTCGATGGCAGCCAGCGCTTCTCCGCCTGGCAGTGCCCGCCGCGCTGAAAATCCAGCGGCGTCATCACCGGCGGCCATCCGCAGCGGCCCGCAAAGCTGCGTCCAATCGCGGAAAACAGGCACTTCCGCGTTCCATACGCCGAAGTGCCTATTTGTAAAGATGCGGTGAAATGACGCAGGCGCTAGAATAGCGCCCCCTTCGCCTGAGTCCTGGCGCTTTCCGATGCCTTTCCAGAACGTCTCGATCGCGGGACTGGCGCATATTGATGCGCCGCATACGCTGACCTCCAAGGAAATCAACGAGCGGCTCCAGCCCACGCTGGAACGTTTGGGGATCCGTGCCGACGTGCTGGGCGATATCGCCGGCATCCACGCGCGCCGTCTTTGGGACCAGGGCACCCAGGCCTCAGATGCGGCCACCATGGCCGGCCAGAAGGCGCTGGACGATGCCGGCATCGGCGCCGATAAGATCGGCCTGCTGATCAACACCTCGGTCAGCCGTGATTACCTGGAGCCGTCCACCGCTTCGATCGTGTCCGGCAACCTGGGCATCGGCGAGGACTGCGTCACCTTCGACATCGCCAACGCCTGCCTGGCCTTCATCAACGGCATGGACGTGGCCGCGCGCATGCTCGAGCGCGGCGACATCGACTACGCGCTGATCGTCGACGGCGAGACTTCCAACCTGGTCTACGAAAAGACCATGGAACGGATGATGGCCCCGGACATCACCGCGCAGCAGCTGCGCGATGAAGTGGCCGCGCTGACCACCGGTTCCGGTGCCGCCGCCATGGTGCTGGCCCGTGCCGAACTGGTGCCCGATGCGCCGCGCTACAAGGGCGGCGTGACCCGCGCGGCCAACCAGTGGAACAAGCTGTGCGTGGGCAACCTGGACCGCATGGTCACCGATACCCGCCTGCTGCTGATTGAAGGCATCAAGCTGGCCACCAAGACCTTCGAGGCCACGCGCGAGGCGCTGGGCTGGGCGGTGGACGAGATCGACCAGTTCGTCATCCACCAGGTCAGCCAGCCGCACACCAACGCCTTCATCAAGGCCTTCGGCATCGACCCGAAGAAGGTGATGACCATCTTCGGCGAGCACGGCAACATCGGCCCGGCCTCGGTGCCGATCGTGCTGAGCAAGCTGCGCCAGCTGGGCAAGCTCAAGAAGGGCGACCGCGTCGCGCTGATGGGGATTGGTTCCGGCCTGAACTGCACCATGGCCGAAGTGGTCTGGTAACAGCACCACCCCGCGCCGCCTCCGAACGCCCGCCGGTCCCGCCTGCGGGCGTTTCGCGTTTCTGGCGGAGCCGTTGAGGTGAGCTCAGTCGTGTAGTGCCTCGGCCACCCGCTGCCGCAACACCGGCAGCAGTTCACTTTCGAACCACGGGTTGCGTGCCAGCCACAGCCGGTTGCGCGGGCTGGGATGCGGCAGCGGCAGCACGCCGTGTTGCAGATGGGTGCGCCAGGCCTGCACGGTGTCGGTGAGGGTGCGGCCGCGACGGGGGCCGAGCAGGCCGGCCTGTGCGTACTGGCCGATGGCCAGCGTCAGCCGCACCTGCTGCAGTCGTGGCAGCAGCAGCGGCTGCCACGTTGGCGCGCATTCCGGGCGCGGTGGCCGGTCGCCACTTCTGCCGGTGCCGGGAAAGCAGAAACCCATCGGCACGATGGCGATGCGTGCGGCGTCGTAGAACGTGGCCGTGTCGATGCCCAGCCAGTCACGCAGGCGATCACCGCTGGGATCGTTGAAGGGAATGCCGGTTTCATGGACCTTGCGTCCCGGCGCCTGGCTGACGATCAGCAGGCGTGCGGACGGGGCCGCCTGCAGCACCGGG
This sequence comes from Stenotrophomonas sp. UBA2302, assembly GCA_002345545.1. Taxonomy (GTDB): domain Bacteria; phylum Pseudomonadota; class Gammaproteobacteria; order Xanthomonadales; family Xanthomonadaceae; genus Stenotrophomonas. The sequence goes on from DDVW01000057.1 coordinate 12,598, forward strand.
CGGCAGCCCAGCGGCAGGTGGGCTTCACACAGGCGGCAGGCGCGGATGCGTGCCATCAGCTGCTCGAAGGGTTCGCTCACGGTGGCCCCGGTGCGGTATTGCGACAGCCGCCATTGTGGCCCGGCCACGCCGCCACTTCACCGGGCCGGGGCGCGCCCGGGGGGCATGGCCTACAATGCGCGCCTTGTCCGTGACTGCGTGATTTCCCCGATGCTGTACCCCGGCTATCCCACAACCCGCCACCGTTTCGAGGTCCGTCCGGGACTGTCGATGAACTACCTCGACGAAGGTCCGCGCGATGGCGAGGTGGTGGTGATGCTGCACGGCAATCCGTCGTGGAGCTACCTGTGGCGACACCTGGTCAACGGCCTGAGCGACAAATACCGCTGCATCGTGCCGGATCATATCGGCATGGGCCTGTCGGACAAGCCCGATGACAGCCGCTACGAGTACACGCTGCAGTCGCGCGTGGACGATCTGGACGCGCTGCTCAGGCACCTGGGCATCACCGGCCCGGTGACGCTGGCGGTGCACGACTGGGGCGGCATGGTCGGCTTCGGCTGGGCGCTGTCGCACCACGACCAGGTCAAGCGGCTGGTGATCACCAATACCGCCTCCTTCCCGCTGCCGGCGGAAAAGCCGATGCCGTGGCAGATCGCGATGGGCCGGCACTGGGGCCCGGGCGAGTGGTTCATCCGCACCTTCAATGCGTTCTCCTCCGGCGCCTCGTGGCTGGGCGTGAGCCGCAGGATGCCGGCCGACGTGCGCCGCGCCTATGTCGCCCCGTACGACAGCTGGGCCAACCGCATCTCCACCATCCGCTTCATGCAGGACATCCCGCTGTCGCCGGCCGACAAGGCCTGGTCGCTGCTGGAACGCGCCGCCGCGGCGCTGCCGTCGTTTGCCGACCGCCCGGCGTATATCGCCTGGGGCCTGCGTGATTTCTGCTTCGACCACCACTTCCTGGAAGGCTTCCGCAAGGCCTTGCCGCAGGCCGAGGTCACCGCGTTCGAGGATGCCAACCACTACGTGCTGGAAGACAAGCACGAAGTGATCGTGCCGGCGGTAAGAGCGTTCCTGGAGCGCAACCCGCTGGGTTGAGTTGGGGGATGGGAGCGCCGCTCCTGCACACGCGGTGTGCCAAGCTGTGGGCCCTTTCCACAGGAAGTGACGGATGGATTTCGACAGTCTGGACCGCCAGTTGCGTGACAGTGCGCAGGACCGCAGCCTGAGCAACGAGGAGCGCTCGTTACTGCGCGAGCTGGGTGAGGAGCTGCCGCCGGACCGGCTGCGTTTCATGCGCAATCGCGCGTTCGACATCGCCCGCGAGCAGATCAGCGCGCATCCGGCCGAGGCCCTGCCGGTGCTGAAGTGGGTGGAGCAGGTGGTGCGCACCCTCGACGCCAACGCCGGCCCGGTCGAGACCCTGACCAGCACCTATTTCTCACCAGGCGATGCCTGCATGCAGCGGCTGCGCGCGCTGTGCGCCGGTACCCGGAAGACATTGGATATCTGCGTGTTCACCATCTCCGATGACCGCCTGAGCGGCGTCATCCTGGAGGCCTACAAACGTGGCGTGGCGGTGCGCATCGTCAGTGACAACGACAAGGTGTATGACGACGGCAACGACATCCGTCGCCTGCATGAAAGCGGTATTCCGGTGCGCGTGGACCATAGCGAATACCACATGCACCACAAGTTCGCGCTGTTCGACGGCAGGCAGCTGGCCAACGGCAGCTTCAACTGGACGCGCACCGCGACCGAGCACAACGACGAGAACCTGGTGGTCAGCAACGATCCCAACCTGGTGCGCAGTTTCGCGCAGCAGTTCGAGCTGCTGTGGGGGCGCTACAAGGCGTTCTGAGCAGCGGTGGCGATTGCCGTCCCGGGAATGGGTTGTTGGCCTTGTTGTGGCCATTCCCACCTTCGTGGGAAGGATCGCGCAACCGCCTGCGCCGTTCCGCTCAGGCCGCGATGGGAGACGGTGGGGAGGGCGTGTTGCCGCTGTCGTCCGGCTGCGGGCCGTCGTTGTCGGCGTCATCGCGCCAGCGCCAGTCGGCTGGTGTCAGCGGCGTCAGACCATGGCCGGCGCGGGCACGGTCGCACTGAGGGCTGGCCTGGCCGTATTCCCACGAGGCATCCACTTCGCGGCAGACGCTGGGGCGCTGGGGATGGATGGTGCAGCGCGAATACACACCGATGTCCGCATCCAGTGCCACGCAGCGGACCGGATCGGAATGGGTGCCCTGCATGCACAACCGGTGCGGATCCAGACGCCGGGTCAAGGCGTGCGGCACGCCGCCTTCGCCGGCTTCATCCGACTCCATCCAGTGGAAGGCGACGCGGTACTGGGCGCAGCAGGCGCCGCAGCTGAGGCAGGGATGGGGCATGGGAGCCGGCCTTGGAGCGGCAATGCGGATGGGGAAGCTGGAGGATTTTCCATGCTGCCGATCCGCGCGCAAGAAATTTCTGCAGCGGTGACAATATGCCGATGAACGATTCCTGCAACATCGCCGCGCGTCTGCCCGAACTGGCGCGTGAACGGCCCGACCAGATCGCCATCCGCTGCCCCGGCAAGCCTGCCGCCAATGGCATGGCGCACTACGACGTCACCCTCGATTACCGCACGCTGGATGCGCGCAGCGATGCCATCGCTGCCGGGCTGGCCGCCTACGGCATCGGCCGTGGCGTGCGCGCGGTGGTGATGGTGCGGCCGGGCCCGGAATTCTTCCTGCTGATGTTCGCGCTGTTCAAGATCGGCGCGGTGCCGGTGCTGGTCGATCCGGGCATCGACAAGCGCGCGCTCAAGCAATGCCTGGACGAGGCGCAGCCACAGGCCTTCATCGGCATCCCGCTGGCGCATCTGGCGCGCCTGCTGCTGGGCTGGTCGAAGTCGGCCACGCGGCTGGTTACGGTCGGTACGCGCTGGGGCTGGGGCGGCACCACGCTGGCGCAGATCGAAGCGGCCGGGGCAGGTGCGGGCAGCCAGCTGGCGGCGACCGCGGCGGATGACACCGCCGCGATCCTGTTCACCAGTGGCTCGACCGGCGTGCCCAAGGGCGTGGTCTATCGCCACCGCCACTTTGTCGGCCAGGTGGAGCTGCTGCGCAATGCCTTCGGTATGCAGCCCGGCGGCGTGGATCTGCCGACCTTCCCGCCGTTCGCGCTGTTCGATCCGGCGCTGGGGCTGACCTCGGTGATCCCGGACATGGACCCGACCCGGCCCGGCAGCGCCGATCCGCGCAAACTGCACGACGCCATCGCCCGGTTCGGCGTGACCCAGCTGTTCGGCTCGCCGGCGCTGATGCGGGTGCTGGCCGAGCACGGCCAGCCGCTGCCGACAGTGACCCGCGCCACCTCGGCCGGTGCGCCGGTGCCGCCGCAGGTCGTGGAAAAGATCCGCGCGCTGATGCCCGCCGATGGCCAGTTCTGGACGCCGTATGGCGCCACTGAATGCCTGCCGGTGGCGGTGATCGAAGGCCGCGAACTGGTGCAGACCCGCACCGCGACCGAAAGCGGTGCCGGCACCTGCGTCGGCCGTGTGGTGGAACCGAATGAAGTGCGCATCATCGCCATCAGCGATGAACCCATCGCCGACTGGAGTGGTGTGCGCGAGTTGCCGGCAGGCGAAGTCGGCGAGATCACCGTGGTCGGCCCGACCACCACCGACAGCTATTTCAACCGCCCGCAGGCCACCACCGCGGCCAAGATCCGCGAGGTGTTGGCCGACGGCGGTGAGCGCATCGTGCACCGCATGGGCGATGTGGGCTGGTTCGATGCGCAGGGCCGGCTGTGGTTCTGCGGGCGCAAGACCCAGCGCGTGGAAACCGCCGCCGGGCCGCTGTATACCGAACAGATCGAGCCGGTGTTCAATACCGTGCCGGGGGTACGCCGCACCGCGCTGGTCGGCGTGGGCGAAGCGGGCAGCCAGCTGCCGGTGCTGTGTTACGAACTGCTGCCGGGTGCCGCCGCGGCCACGGTCGAGCCGCAGCTGCGCGCGCTGGCGGCGACACAGCCGTCGCTGGCCGGCATCGGCCATTTCCTGCAGCACCCGGCGTTTCCGGTGGATATCCGCCACAACGCCAAGATCGGCCGCGAGAAACTTGCGCTATGGGCCACCGGGCAATTGAAGGAGCGTGCATGAAGATCCTGGTTACCGGCGGTGGCGGTTTCCTCGGCCAGGCGCTGTGCCGCGGGCTGGTCGCGCGTGGCCACGAGGTGCTGAGCTTCAACCGCGGCCACTACCCGGCGCTGCAGGCGCTGGGGGTGGGTCAGATCCGCGGCGACCTGGCCGACGCCAATGCCGTGCATCACGCCACCGCCGGGGTGGACGTGGTGTTCCACAATGCCGCCAAGGCCGGCGCGTGGGGCAGCTACGACAGCTATTTCCAGGCCAATGTGGTGGGCACCCGCAACGTGCTGGCCGCCTGTCGCGCCCATGGCATCGGCCGGCTGGTCTATACCTCCACGCCGAGCGTGACCCATCGCGCCACCCATCCGGTGGAAGGGCTGGGGGCGGACGAAGTGCCTTACGGTGAGGATTTCCAGGCGCCCTATGCGGCGACCAAGACGATCGCCGAGCAGGAAGTGCTGGCCGCCAACGGTGCCGATCTGGCCACCATCGCGCTGCGTCCGCGCTTGATCTGGGGGCCGGGCGACCAGCAGCTGCTGCCGCGGCTGGCCGAGCGTGCACACGCCGGACGCCTGCGTTTCGTCGGTGATGGCCACAACAAGGTCGATACCACCTATATCGACAACGCCGCGCAGGCGCACTTCGATGCGTTCGACCATCTGGTGGTCGGCGCGGCCTGTGCCGGCAAGGCCTATTTCATCTCCAATGGCGAGCCGCTGGAGATGCGCGAGCTACTCAACCGCCTGCTGGCCGCGGTCGGTGCGCCTGCCGTGGAAAAGACGATTTCGTTCAAGGCCGCCTACCGCATCGGCGCGGTCTGCGAAAAGCTGTGGCCACTGCTGCGCCTGCGTGGCGAGCCGCCGATGACGCGCTTCCTCGCCGAGCAGCTGTGTACGCCGCACTGGTATTCGATGGAGCCGGCGCGCCGCGATTTCGGCTATGTGCCGAAGGTGTCGATCGAGGAGGGATTGCGCCGGCTGGCTGCGACGCACGCAGGCGGTTGAGCGGGCGTCATCATCCGGCAATCACGTTGCCATCACCGTGTGCCGACCGCGCAGCCGTGAGCATGGAGCCCTATTCCAACGACGGAGCTCCCGCATGCTTCATTACGCCATCATCTTCTTCGTGATCGCCATCATCGCCGCGTTGCTGGGTTTTTCCGGCATTGCCGGTGCGGCCAGCAATATCGCCTGGATCCTGTTCGTGGTGTTCCTGATCCTTGCAGTGATCTCGCTGTTCCGCAGGAAGGGATAACCCCGGCAGGCCGCAGGACACGGGCCCGCAATCTCCGAAGAGTTGCGGGCCCTGCGGTTTCCGCAACCGGATCAGGCCGCGGGAGTGATCGAGCTGTTCAGCGCCTTGTCGGCGGCATGGCGTTCCAACGCCAGTTCAAGCAGACGGGTGATCAGCGCGGTGTAACCCAGGCCGCTGGCACCCCACAGCTTGGGATACATGCTGATGCGGGTGAAGCCGGGCAGGGTGTTCAGTTCGTTGATGACCACCTCGCCGGTGGCGGTGAGGAACACGTCCACGCGCGCCATGCCGATGCAGTCCAGTGCCTGGTAGGCGCGGATGGCGATCTGGCGGATACATTCCTGCGCCTCGGCCGGGATATCGGCCGGGATCACCGTCTCCGCACCGCTGGCGCTGATGTACTTGGTGTCGTAGGCGTAGAAGTCGTCATGTACCACCACCTCGCCGCAGACGCTGGCCTCGGGGCGGTCGTTGCCGAGCACCGCGCATTCGATCTCGCGGCCGTCGATCGCCGACTCCACCAGCACCTTGTGGTCGAACGACAGCGCCAGCGCCATCGCGGTGGCGAACTCGGCGGAATTGCGCACCTTGCTCACGCCCACCGACGAGCCCTGGTTGGCCGGCTTGACGAACAGCGGCGTGCCCAGCTGAGCGACCAGTGCGTCGTAATCGGCCGCCGCCGCGGTGACATGGTTGAAGCAGGCGAACGGTGCCACCGCCAGACCGGCATCACGCAGCAGGCGCTTGGCCATGTCCTTGTCCATCGCCGCGGCCGCGCCGAGTACGCCGGGGCCGGCGAACGGCAGGTTCAGCGTGCGCAGCAGGCCCTGCAGGGTGCCGTCCTCGCCCAGGGTGCCGTGCACGATCGGGAACACCACATCGATCTGCGGCACGGCGCTGCCATCGGCGGCGACCAGCTGCGCGCGTTCGGCACCGGGCAGCACCGACAGCACCGGGCCGGCCGTGTTCAGCGCGATGGTCTTGGGATCGTCGGCGTTGAGCAGGAAATCGGCCGCATCGCACAGGTGCCACAGGCCCTGCTTGTCGATGCCGACCAGGCTGACGTTGAAGCGCTCCTTGTCCAGCGCATCAAGGATGTTCTTCGCCGACTGCAGCGAGACCTCGTGTTCGGCCGAACGACCGCCAAAGATGATGCCGACGCGGGTCTTGCCCATTGCCTGTGCTCCTGCCGATTGCCTGTTGGGGGATGCATAGCATGAACCTTCCGGCGCCCGCCTGCGCGCATGCATGGCGGTTGTCTGTCCGTTGATCCCCGTGCGTCGATGCGCTGGCGCGGGCAGGTAGAATGCCCGCCATGCCTGCATCCCCCTTCAAGATGATCAAACCGCTGGCCGGCCGCGCGCTGGAAGTGGCGCTCAACCGCGCGCTGGCGCTGGACCCGGATACCCGTACCGCGTTGGCCGCGCTCGATGGCCAGCGCATCGCCCTGACCCTGGAATCGCCGGCGCTGGCGATGCAGATCGGGGTCAGCGGCCCGCGCCTGACCGTGGGCCCGGTCGATCCGTCGCAGGAAGCCGATCTGGCCGTGCGCAGCACGCTGGGCGGGGTGCTGGCGCAGCTGCCGTTCCTGGCCAATGCGCGCCGTGGCAACAGCGCGCCGGCCGGACGGGTGAAGGTCTCCGGCGACGCCGAGCTGGCGCGGCGCCTGCAGCAGCTGGCCACGCGCTTCGATCCGGACTGGCAACAGCCGTTCGTCACCGCCTTCGGCGAAATCCTCGGCGTGCAGATCGCCCAGACCCTGCGTGCGGCCCTGTTGCAGGCGCGTCGCAGCGCAAGGGACCTGGCCGAGACCGCCGCCGAATACGTCACCGAGGAGTCGCGGGATGTGGTGCCCCGGGCCGAACTGGATGCCTTCCATGACGATGTGGACGTGATCCGCGACGATGTCGAACGCATGGCCGTGCGCGTGGCGCGTCTGCGCCAGCGCAGCGGAGGTGCCGCATGAAGGCGACCCGCGCGATGTTCCGTGCCAGCCGCATTGGCCGGGTGATCCTGCGCTACCGCCTGGATGCGCTGCTCGACGGCACCCCCGTCGAGCGCTGGTTGCGGCTGGCCAAGCCGTTCGTGCCGCGCGCCAGTGCCGAGGTGGCGTCGCTGTCGCGCGGTGCGCGACTGCGGCTGGCACTGCAGGAGCTGGGGCCGATCTTCGTCAAGTTCGGGCAGATCCTGTCCACCCGTCGCGACCTGGTGCCGCCGGACGTCGCCGCTGAGCTGACCCTGCTGCAGGACCGGGTCAAGCCGTTCGACGGCGAACGCGCGCTGCAGATCGTCGAGCAGGCGCTGGGCCTGCCGATCACCGAGGCCTTCGCCAGTTTCGACACCACGCCGCTGGCCTCGGCCTCGATCGCGCAGGTGCATGCGGCCACGCTGGACGGCGGCCGCCAGGTGGTGGTCAAGGTGCTGCGCCCGGATATCGAAACGCAGATCGCCGGCGATATCGCCCTGCTCAAATCGCTGGCCGCACTGGTCGAGCGCACCCATCCGCGTGCCGACAAGATCCGCCCGCGCGAAGTGGTGGCCGAGATCGAAACCACGCTGGCCGCCGAGCTGGACCTGCAGCGCGAGGGCGCCAATGCCAGCGTGCTGCGCCGCTTCTGGCAGGATTCGGACGACCTCTATGTGCCCGAGGTGATCTGGAGCCACACCGCCGAACGCGCACTGACGCTGGAACGGGTGTGGGGTATTCCGTCGGATGACATCGCCGCGCTGGACAGCGCCGGCATCGACCGCAAGGCGCTGGCCGCCAAGGGCGTGCGCGTGTTCTACACGCAGGTGTTCCGCGACAATTTCTTCCACGCCGATGCGCACGCCGGCAACATCTGGGTCGATATCGATCCGGCGCGCCGCGACAACCCGCGTTTCATCGCGCTGGATTTCGGCATCATGGGCCAGCTCTCGGAAGAGGACCAGTTCTATCTGGCCGAGAACTTCATGGCGATCTTCAACCGCGATTACCGCCGCATCGCCGAGCTGCACCTGCAGGCGCAGTGGATGCCGAACACGGTGCGCATCGACGAATTGGAAGCGGCGGTGCGTGCGGTCTGCGAGCCGTATTTCACCCGACCGCTGTCGCAGATCTCGCTGGCCGAAGTGCTGATGAAGCTGTTCCGCACCGCCCAGCGCTACCAGCTCACCTTGCAGCCGCAGCTGATCCTGCTGCAGAAGACGCTGCTGAACATCGAAGGCGTGGGCCGCCAGCTCGACCCGCAGCTGGATATCTGGGAAGTCGCCAAGCCGGTACTCGAACGCATCCTGCGCGAACGCTATAGCCCGCGGCGCGCGCTGAAGGAGCTGGGCAAGCGCCTGCCGGAAATCATGACCCAGGCCCCGGACATGCCGGCCCTGCTGCACAGCTGGCTGCGCCAGCAGGTCGAGGGCAGGCATGAGCTGGCGATGCGCTCACAGGACATCGTCAACCTCGACAGGACCTTGAAGCGTCTGCAGCGGCGGGTGGTCACCGCGGTGACCGGCGTCGGCCTGGTGGTGGTGTCGGCGCTGCTGTACGGGCTGCAGGCCGGTGGCCCGCTGCTGGCGGCGGTGCCGCTGTGGTCGTGGATCACGGGCGGTGTGGGCGTGCTGGCGCTGGCCTCGGCGTGGCTGCGCCGATGAGCGCCACAGCCACCGCGGAGCCGACGGTTGTCAGCAACGAACGCATCGACAGGGAGCGCTTCACCGGCGCCAGGGTCGTGAACACGCATTTCCACAACTGCGATTTCTCCGGCGCCGACCTGACCGGTACCGAGTTCGTGAACTGCGTCTTCTACGATCCGGATACCCAGACCGGCTGCCGCTTCAACGGTGCGCAGCTCAAGGAAGCCAGCTTCCGCCAGTGCGACCTGAGCATGTGCGGCTTCGCGTTCGCCAAGGCGCTGGGGCTGGAGATCGCCGAGTGCCGGGCGCAGGGCGCGGATTTCTCCAACGCCAGCTTCATGAACCAGATCACCGCACGCACCTGGTTCTGCAGCGCCTTCATCAAGCAGTCCAACCTGAGCTACGCCGATTTCTCTGGCGTGACGCTGGAGAAATGCGAGCTGTGGGAGAACCGCTGGGTCGGCGCCAACGTATCGGGCGCGAACTTCAGCGGATCGGACATGTCCGGCGGGGATTTCTCGTCGCTGGACTGGCGTGCGGCCGATTTCACCCATTGCGACCTGACCGGTTCGGAACTGGGCGACCTCGACCTGCGCACGGTCGACCTGGAAGGCGCCCGTCTCGACACCCTGCAGGTCGCGCAGCTGATGCTGCGCATGGGCATCACGGTCGAACCGCTGAAGTCCTGATGCCCACAGGCCCTGCCGCTCCACCGCGCGGGGCCTCCACGAAACGGGCCGGCGCAGGGCAGGCCCGAACAGGTAGGCCGAACCATGGATCACGACACGACGACATCGCTGCCCGACCGGACGTTGCCGGTGCTGTACGCCGACGACTGGCTGGCCGTGGTCGACAAGCCGGCCGGGCTGATGGTCCACGACAGCAAGCTGGCGCGTGGCGAGGACGACTTCCTCGCCGACCGCCTGCGCGAGCAGCTGGGCAAGCCGATCTTCCTGATCCACCGGCTGGACCGTGCCACCAGCGGCTGCCTGCTGCTGGCCTTCGACCGCGATAGTGCCAGCGCGCTGGGCAAGGCGTTGATGGGCGGCGAGGTGGAGAAGGACTATCTGGCCGTGTGCCGTGGCTGGCCGGCCGAAGCGGCTTTCACCGTCGACCATGACCTGGATGGTGGCCCCGGCAAGCCGCTCAAGAAGCCGGCCATCACCCGGTTCCAGACGTTGCGGCAAGGCGAGTTGCCGATCCCGTCCAATGGCTTTCCGACCTCGCGCTATGCACTGCTGCGCTGCCAGCCGCAGACCGGGCGGTTCCGGCAGATCCGCCGGCACCTGAAGCATGTGTTCCATCACCTGATCGGCGACACCAGCCACGGCGATGGCCGCCACAACCGCACGTTCCGCATGCAGGGCGTGCACCGCATGCTGCTGCATGCCGAGCGGCTGGCATTTCCGCATCCGCAGGATGGACGGCGGATCGAGGTGGTCGCACCGCTGGATGCGGCCTTCGACAAGGCGGTCCGGCTGCTGGGCTGGACCGCCCCCTGACACTGCGCGGCCCGTGTCCGCGAAGCAGTACGAACCGCTGCATTTCCGCCATCGATCGATGCCCTGCGTTGCCCGGGCATCGGCGGCGCGCCGGAGCTACTGCACTACCGGTTGCGCGTTCCGGACCCGCTCCAGCAGTGCGGTGACCTCAGGGTTTTCCGGCACCTCTTCATGCAGCTGTTCCAGCAGTGCCCGCGCCTCGTCCAGCCTGTCCTGCCGGTAGAGCACCTGCGCCATGCCTTGCCCGGCGTCGTTGTCGCCCGGGGACAGTTTCAACGCCTGCTCGAACGCCACGCGTGCACCCTCCAGGTCTTCCAGCCGCAGCAGCGCGAAGCCCAGCCCGCTGGAGGCATCGGAGCGTGGATTGGGCATCAGGCTGGCGGTGTGGAAACTGTCGCGGGCCAGTTCGTTGTGTTCCTGGCGCAGGCGGATCCAGCCCTGTGCCACATAGGCCGAATAGTCCAGGGGCTGCACGCTGTGCAGCTCGCGCAGAGCCGCATCGTATTCCTGCTGGCGGAACAGGCGCCGCCCGCGTTCGTTGGCCAGCTGGCGCGGCGTACGGTCATGCTGGACCGAGCCTTCGAACTGGCGGGTATCGACGGTGCCGTGCTTTTCCAGATAGTCGCGGACGTTGGCGGCTCGGTGCAGGCCCAGGTAGCAATGGATATACACGGTGCCGGGGGTGTTGATCGCGGTCTCGGCGGCGGCACGCGAGTTGCGCTCGTAATCCTCGCCGAAGCGCTGGCCGAGGATGCTGCCCATCGGGAAGTTGTGTACTTCGATGCCCAGCTTGGCCGCGCGCTTCTTCTCTTCCTCCAGCAGCACCGCCTCGTAGGGGACCTTGGGATTGAGCAGGCTGATGATGGTGGTCACGCCTTCGTCCTTCAGACGGTCCATGTCGGCCTGCACGGGGTAAGGCCCGAAGACGAAACGGGCCGATGTGATCGACTGCTGGGCCCGCCATGGCTGCACCACGAAGCTGGCCGGGTTCAACAGGACCCAGACACCCGCGGCAAAGCCGGCCACTGCGAGGATGGCGATGAGGGCCAGCCATTTGTTCCGTGTGGACTTGTTCATTCCTTTCCCCTGATTGATTGGCGTGCGGCGTCGAATATGCCCTTTTATGTGATTCTCGTCACGGAATTTCAGGAATTTTTCCGGGGAGTGGACCGGAACGCCCCGTTCCCGGCACAGACTCCACTTCCTGCGCGGCGCCTACGCTCCCCCGGTCGGGCACTGCTTGCTGCCGCGCTTGCCCGAGAAGTCCGATGCTGCATTAGCATATTGCGTGGGGCTTATCGAGGCCTTCCTGTAACTTGATTGACTCATTCGTGTGATATGGGTCACACTTTTGCCGAGCCTGACACCTGCATCACCTCGAGTGCGTTGTGATCACCGTCGGCGGTCTTTCGTAATCAGGTGGGTAATGGGGGGCGGGTGATGGAAGGGACTCTCTCTGACCCGATAGTGGTACGGGTCGCGTATTGGGTTGCGGTATCGACGTTGCTGCTGGCGGTCATCCTGCTGGCGACGATCCTGCTGCTGCGTATCCGTACGCAACGACGTGAACAGCGCGATGCACAGGCGATGCAGTACTGGACGCAGATCCTGCGGCAGGAACTGGAAACGCCGGGCGTAGCGGTGCGCGGGCTGGAGCGGGGGGAAGTGGCCGGTTTCCTCGAGGCCTGGAACGCGGTTCACGAATCCTTGGACGATTCCGCCTCGCACCGCCTGATTCCGGTGGGTACCCGTGTCGGGCTGGTGGATGCGGCCCGCAAGTTGCTGCGTGGCGGCTACCACGATCGCGCGATGGCGATCATCGCGATGGGACACCTGCGCGATCCGCGCGTGTTCGATGACATCGCTCCCCATCTGCGTGACCGCAGCCCGATTGTCTCGCTCTGTGCCGGCCGTGCGCTGGCGCAGATCGACCCTTCGCGGGCGATGACGATGTTCGTGCCGCAGATCCTCGAGCGCGAGGACTGGGCGCCAGGCAGCGTCGCGCGCATCCTGGCGGAGAACGACGACGGCAGCGCCGGGCGTGAGCTGTCCAAGTCGCTGTTGCGGGCCAATGCCGACACCACGGTGAAGCTGGTGCGCTTCCTGGCCGATATCGACCCGGCGCGCGCGGCAGAGGTCATCCACGAGTTGATGGGCGGCGATGTGGATGACCATCTGCTCTCGGTCTGCCTGCAGCTGGTCAACGACCGCCGCGAACTGGGGCGGGTACGCAAGCTGCTGCACGCCACCCGCTGGCACGTGCGCATGCACGCGGCTTCGGCGCTGGCCCGCATCGGCGAGGCCGGCGATCACATGAACCTGGAGCCCTTGCTGTCCGACAGTGTCTGGTGGGTGCGCTATCGCGCCGCTCAGGCCCTGTTGATGCTGCCGGGCATGGATTCGGGCAAGTTGCTGGCGATCCGCGAGCGGACCAGCGATGCCTATGGGCGCGGCATCATCGACCACGTGCTGGCCGAACAGAACATGAGGGCAGCGGTATGAGCGGATACCTGCACGTGATCGTGACCTACCTGCAACAGGTGCCGTGGGTGCGGCTGATGGTGTCGCTGCAGTGGGTGTTCATCGCCTACTTCGCCGCGATCAACATCGCCTACCTGATCCTCAACTACATCTCCGCGTTCCAGATCGCGCGCTACATGCGCGAGTACCGGGCCAACTACCTGCCGCGCGGACTGAGGGAATACCAGCCGCCGGTGAGCATCATCCTGCCCGCATACAACGAGGAGACCTCGGTGGTGTCGTCGGTGCGCTCGCTGCTCAACACGGTCTATCCGGAATACGAGATCGTCATCGTCAATGATGGCTCCAGCGATGACACCCGCCAGGCGCTGATTGATGCGTTCGGGCTGGTGCAGGTGCCGGAGGCCTACCGTTGCCGGCTGCAGAGCGCCCCGGTCCATGGTGTCTACGCCTCGGCCAGCCACCCCAACATCCGCATGGTGGACAAGGACAACGGCGGCAAGGCCGATGCGATCAATGCCGGGCTGAATTGCGTGCGCTATCCGCTGTTCTGCGTGATCGACGCCGACAGCATCCTGCAGCCGGAAAGCCTGTCGCGCGTGGTCCGCCCGTTCCTGGAAGATGGCCGGGTGGTGGCCAGTGGCGGCGTGGTGCGGGTGCTCAACGGCTGCACGGTCAAGAACGGCATGCTGTCGAAAGTCGGGCTTCCCGACCGGTTCCTGCCAGGGTTCCAGCTGGTGGAATACCTGCGCGCGTTCCTGTTCGGGCGGATGGGCTGGTCGCCGGTCAATGCGCTGCTGATCATCTCCGGCGCGTTCGGCGTGTTCTACAAGGAACGGGTGATCGCCATCGGCGGCTACCGCCTGGATACGGTGGGTGAGGACATGGATCTGGTGATCCGCCTGCACCGCAACCTGCGCGAAGAGGAGCGGGACTACCGCATCGTCTTCGTTCCCGACCCGGTCTGCTGGACCGAGGCACCGTCGGACCTCGCCTCGCTTGGCGCCCAGCGCATCCGCTGGCAGCGCGGGCTTGCCGAGAGCCTGTGGTCCAACCTGCGGCTGATGTTCAGCCGCCGCGGCGGGATTGCCGGCTGGATCGCATTTCCCTTCATGCTGCTGTTCGAATTCCTGGGCCCGGTGATCGAAGTGACCGGCTACGTGTCGATGATCGTGCTGGCGGTGCTGGGGCTGGTGCCGCTGGAGACCGCGTTGATCTTCCTCGCCGCGGCGGTCGGCATGGGCATCCTGCTGTCGGTCAATGCGATGTTGCTGGAAGAAATCTCCTTCCGCCTCTACTCGCGGCCGACACAGCAGATGAAGCTGTTCGCGCTGGCGGTGCTGGAGAACTTCGGCTATCGCCAGATGAACTCGTGGTGGCGCTTTGTCGGCACGCTGCGCTGGCTGTTCGGCAAGCAGAAACGCCACAACTGGGGGCGCATCAAGCGCGATGGCTCCTGGCAGCAGGTTCCCGAGCCGGCGCCGCCGCCGGAGGTGATGATGGCCGGAGCCTCGCGTCCCAGGACCCAGAAATGAAACACAGGAACCCTTACATGACCGACGGCCTGTTTCCCATCGCACTCCGTGTCCAGGGCATGCGCCCGCTGTTGCTGCTGGCGCTGCTGGCCCCGTCGACGCTGTTGGCGCAGACACCGGAAGCGGCGCCGGCCGACACGCTGGAGGCGCGGATGCTGCAGGTCCGCACGCTGGCCACCGGCGGCCAGCGCAGCGAGGCGATCACCCGGTACAACGCCCTGCTGGCCGAGCATCCGGGCAACAGCGATCTGCTGCTGGCGCGTGGCCGCACCTATGCCTGGGACGGGCAGTTCGCCTTGGCCGAAGCCGATCTGCTGCAGGTGGTGGGGAAAAGCCCGGGCTATGCGGATGCATGGTCGGCACTGGGCGACCTGTACCGCTGGAACGACCGCCCCAGGCAGGCTGCCGACGCCTATGCGCACTGGGTCGAGCTGGCACCGCAGAATGCCGATGCACGGATGGCACGCGGACGCGCGTTGCGTGACATGGGCCAGCTGGCGGACGCCCGGGCCGATTTCGACGCAGCCGCGGCGCTGGGTGCCGATCCTGCGGAAATCGTCAGCCTGCGCGACAGCCTGATGCCCCGCATGGCCAATCCCGATGTGATCCCCACCGATGGCTACCGCTGGAGCGCCAGCGCCGGCTGGAGCCATACCCGTTTCAGCGGCAACCGGCAGAGCTGGAACGATGCCGACCTGACGCTGCGGCGCCGGTTCGAGCGCGGCTCGCTGGGGCTGGAACTGGTGCGCGCCGAGCACTTCAACAACAGCGATATCGCCTGGGCGCTGGATGCCTACGCACCGTTGTGGTCACGGGCCTATGCCAACGTTCGTTACCAGCATGGCCCGTCCAGCGGCGTACTGCCCCGGCAGGCGTGGCGCGTGGAGGTGTTCCAGGGCGTGGGCCGCGGCTGGGAGCTGTCGGCCAGCGTCGATCACTTGCGTTTTTCCGGTGACACCGAATTCTATGGCGTCGGCGTCGGCCGCTACGTCGGCAACTGGTACGGGCGCTACAAACTGCAGCACGTGCCGGGCGTGGGCTCGGGCAGCTGGAGCCACCGTGTTCTGCTGCGCAACTACTACCGCGGTGATGCCGACAACTATCTGGAAGTGAGTGCCAGCAGCGGCCGCAGCACCGACATGGATCGCTTCGGCAGCCTGGTGCGTGACAACAGCGCGGCATTCGGTGTGGCGTGGCGGCGCCAGCTGACACCGGAGTGGGGCTTCAAGATCGGTGCCGGATACGCCGCCGATGACGGCGACTACGACGAGCAGCGACTGTCGGCGTCCATCTACAAGCGCTGGTAAGGGCGGGGGTACAAAGCAATGGCGGTAGCGCAGAACGGTAGCGCATGGGCACGTTTTTCCGGGGTCTTTCCAGCCCTGCTGCTTGCACAGCTGGCCGTGGTGGCCGTTGCCATCGCCAACGCTCCGGCTGCAGGTACTGGCGGGGCCGGCGGTGCGGCAATCGCGGCGGTCCAGTCGCTGCAGGTGCTGCTGCGGATGGTGCCGTTGCTGCTGTTGCTGTCACTGCCGTTGCTGCTGCTGAAGCGGCCGCTGTGGCGCGCGGTTGCGCTGGGCCTGCTGTGGTCGCTGTTCATCGCCCTGCAGGTGATGCTCGATCTGTACTTCCAGGTGGCGCAGGTGCCGTTGGGAGCGGACCTGTTCGGCTACAGCCTGGCTGAGATCCGCGTGACGCTGGCCGATGGTGCGTCGGTGAAGCCGGGCAATCTGGTGGCAATGGCGCTGCCGCTGCTTGTGCTGTGGACGGGACTGTTGTGGTGGGGACGGCGCGAGCGACGGGGGTCGGGGCGCTGGAGCACGGCCTTGCTGGCGGCGGCCGTGGTCGCCTGGCTGCTGCCCTTGCCCGCCGGTGTTGGTGTGGTGCCCGATGCGGCCGCGCGTGATCTGGCCGGCAACAAGCTGGCATGGTTCAGTGCCGATGTATGGCGCTGGTCCAGGCGCGGCGGCGAGGCCGCTGTGACCAAGGCACCGCTGCCGGTCGAAACCGCCAGCGAGGCGCCGCTGGACCCGGACTATCCGTTCCTGCGCCAGGAGCAGACGCCCGACACGCTGGGACCGTACTTCTCGCCGACCAGCGACGGGCGTCCGCCCAATGTGGTGCTGATCATCGTCGAAGGATTGGGCCGTTCGTTCTCCGGACCGCGGGCCGCATTGGGCAGCTTTACCCCGTTTCTGGATGAGCTGGCCGCGCGCAGCCTGTATTTCGACAACTTCCTTGCCAACCAGGGGCGCACGTTCGGCGTGCTGCCCACGCTGATCGGCTCGGCACCCTTCGCCGATCAGGGTTTCACCGCGCTGGGCAAGCGCATGCCGGCGCATCCGGGCCTGTTCAATGTGCTCGGGCAGCAGGGTTACCACACCGCCTTCTACAACGGCACCGATACCGACTTCGACGATGAGCGTGGCTACATGCGCCTGCAGCAGGTGCAGACGCTGGTGGACATGAAGAACTTCGGCCCCGGCTACCAGCGCAACCCGTTCAGCGCCTGGGGCTATCCGGACAAGGAGCTGGTCTCGCGCGTACTTGCCGACAGCGACCGCCTGCAGCCCCCGTTTCTGCTGGCGATGCAGACCATCTCCATGCATACCAGCTACGAATTCCCCGGACAGGATGCATACCGCAAACGCTTCGAACAGCGCCTGCAGCAACTGCAGGTGCCGCAGGCGCGGCAGGCCGGCTATCGGACCCATGCGGATATCTACAGCACCATCCTCTATACCGACGACCAGCTGCGCCGCTATTTCGAATCGGTGGAAAAGGCGTCCTGGTACGCCGACACCATCTTCATCGTGACCGGCGACCACCGCCTGCCGGAAATCCCGATGGATGCGCACATCGACCGTTACCACGTGCCGCTGATCGTGTTCTCGCCGCTGCTCAAGCAGCCGCGACGGGTGCGTGCGGTGTCCTCGCAACTGGATGTGACGCCGTCGCTGATGGCGTTGCTGTCCAACACCTATGGCCTGCAGCGCCCCGGGCACACCGCCTGGCTTGGAACCGGCTTGGACATGTCCGAAAGTTTCCGCAACCTGCACCAGCTGCCGCTGCAACAGACCAAGACCAGCGCGCCGGAGTTTCTGGCCGGGCCGTGGTGGCTGCATGACGGGCAGTTGTACGAACTGCAGGACGGCATGCATCTGTCGCCGGAGGATGATGCCGAGGTGCGTGACTGGGCAATGCAGCGCCTGCAGCGCTATCAGCAGGCCAATGCGGGCTTCATGCGGCGGATGGCGCTGATGCCGGAGGATTTGACCGCGCTGGTGGCCTACAGCGCCGCGCCGTCCGCTCCCCACGCCGACACCGCGCCGACGGTGGCGGGGCTGTCGATGGCATCGGCCGAGGTGGTGGCCAAGCCGGACGGGGTGCAGCTGACGGCGGTGTTCAGCAGCGGCGATCCACGCCCCAGCCGCCTGTTCGTGCCGCTGGCGATCATGTTCAACGCCGCCGGCAAGGAAGTGCAGGAAGTCTACGGAAAGGCCTTGCAGCTGCCACCGGGCGGCAGCCAGCAGGTGCAACTGCAATTGCAGCTGCCGGCCGATTGCGATGGCCGCTGCTACGTCTCGGTGTTCCCGTCCGATCCGGACAATGGCAAGGCCGTCGGCCAGGGTCGTTATCACTTGCTGGTGGATGCCGGCACCACGGTGGAGGAGCTGTAATGAACCAGGGTTTTGCGGTGGGACTGCTTGCGTTGCTGTGCCTGTTGCCCGAAGCGCCGGCGCTGGCGGCAAGCCGCGCGATGTGGACCTGGGAGGCCGAGTCGTACGCGATGGTCGAAGATCCGGCCGTGGCCGATGAAGCCATCGCCTACCTGAAATCGCAGAAGGTGGACACGGTCTACCTGTATGCCGACGCCTACCGCGGGCGCAACCTGATCGTCGAGCAGCCGCAGCTGTACCGGGCCTTCATCGAGAAGCTGCACGGCAAGCGCATGAAGGTGTACGCGCTGCTCGGCTCGGCCTATCTCAATACCGAAAACTATGTGTTGCCGGACTACCGCGAGCAGGCCGAGGCGATGTTCCGGCGGGTGGTGGAATACAACGCCTCGGTGCCGGCGGCGGCGCGCTTTGACGGTGCCAACCTCGACATCGAGCCGCACATCCTCGACGAATGGAATGACAGCACCCGCCTGCGCCTGTTGCATGGCTTCCTCGACATGAGCGCGGCGGTGATGCGCATCAAGCGCGAGCACGGTGCCACGCTGGCGGTGGGCCCGGCGATTCCGTTCTGGCTCGATGGCATCGAGCTGGAATGGAACGGCCGCACCCGCCCGGTCAGCGAGCACACCATCAACATCTACGATTACGTGGCCTTGATGGACTACCGCGACAAGGCCGAGGGCAGCGACAGCATCCTCTCGCATGCCGCCAGCGAGATCGCCTACGCCAACGAGGTCGGCAAGAAGGTGGTGATCGGACTGGAGGTGTCATCCAACGACATCGACAAGGTCACCTTCCACGAGGAAGGGCCGAAGGTGTTCGAGCAGGAGGTGCGCAAGGTCGAGCGCGCGCTGCGCAACGAGCCGTCCTTCGACGGTTTCGCGATCCACCACTACCGGGCCTGGCGGCGCTGGGCCGCGCAGTACTGGGAGTGACGCTGCCGGCGGCGGAATGATGCCCTGCCGCGCAAGCCGCCGCGGCGCATCCGAGCCCGTACAATGCGCCGATGGCGACGGACCGGATTGAAATCTCCGAGCAGCTGGCGATACCGGAAGCGGAAATCGTCGAGCGTTTCGTGCGCGCTTCCGGGGCCGGCGGACAGAACGTCAACAAGGTTTCCACCGCGGTGGAGCTGCGTTTCGACATCGCCGCTTCGCCGTCGCTGCCCGAGCCGCTGCGCCAGCGCCTGCTGGCCCGCCGTGACCGGCGCATGACCGGCGAAGGCGTGCTGGTGATCGATGCGCAACGCTTCCGTACCCAGGATCGCAACCGCCAGGACGCGCGCGAGCGTCTGGTCAGCTTCATCCAGGCGGGCCTGAGCGTGCCCAAGAAGCGGGTGGCGACCAAGCCGACCTATGGTTCCAAGCTGCGCCGGCTGGACCAGAAAAAAGAGCGCGCGCAGATCAAGCGCGGCCGCTCGCAACGCAACTGGGAGTGATGTTTGAGCAAGCCTGAGCCGGTTGTCCCCGCAATTCCGCCCAACATGCCCCAGGTAAAGCCCAATGTGTTCGTCCGCTGGCTGGGGCGCACGATCCTGCGCCTGGGGGGCTGGCGCATCCGTGGTCCGCTGCCGGATCTGGCCAAGGCGGTGGTGATCGCCGCTCCACACTCGTCCAACTGGGATGGCCTGTGGGGCCTGGCGGCGAAAATGGCGCTGGGCGTGGAAGCGCGCATCCTTGGCAAGGACAAACTGTTCTGGTGGCCGCTGGGCGCGGTGCTGCGCCGCCTCGGGGTGGTGCCGCTGGACCGCAGTTCGCCGCAGGGCACGGTGGGGCAGGCGGTGGCGATGATCCGGGACAGTGAGCGCATCTGGTTCGCGCTGGCGCCGGAGGGCACGCGCAAGCCGGTGCAGGAATGGAAGAGCGGCTTCATCCGTATCGCACGGATGGCGCAGGTGCCGATCGTGCCGGCCTATTTCCATTACCCGGAAAAAGTCATCGGCTTCGGCGCACCGTTCCACACCAGTGGCGATGATGTTGCCGACATGGCGGCGATCCGCCAGTGGTACCGGCCGTGGGTCGGCCGCAACCGCGGTACGTTCTGAATCATGGGCACGGCACTGCTGTGGCTGCGTGATGACCTGCGCCTGCACGACCAGCCGGCCCTGCGCGCGGCGCTGGACCGTGGCCTGCGGCCGCTGCCGGTCTATATCCATGCGCCGGAAGAGGAAGGAGCATGGGCACCGGGCGCGGCGTCGCTGGCGTGGCGGCGACGTTCGCTGGCGGCGCTGGCGGCCGAGCTGGAGCGGCGCGGTTCGCGGCTGCTGCTGTTGCGTGGCCCCACGCTGGACACCCTGCAGGCGCTGGCCGCGCGCAGCGGCGCCGAAGCGGTGCTGTGGACGCGGCGCTACGAGCCGGCCATCGAACAGCGCGACGCGCATATCAAGCGCAGCCTGCGGCAGGCGGGCCTGCATGCGGAAAGCTTCAACGGCGCGCTGTTGTTCGAACCGTGGGAACTGGCGACCCGGCAGGGTGATCCGTACCGGGTGTTCACGCCGTTCTGGAAATCGGCGCGTGCGCATTGGCGCGAACCACGCACCTGGGATGCGCCGCCGCAGCTGCCGTCACTGGAAACGCTGGACCTGCCCGCCGGTGAGCCTCTGGATGACCTGCTGCCGGCACCGTCCCCGGCATGGGACACCGGCTTCTGGCAGCGCTTCACCCCTGGCGAGCAGGGCGCGCAGGCGGCACTGCAGCGGTTCCTCGACGGTGCCGTGCACGGCTATGCGCAGGGCCGCGATTTCGCCGCCGAAACCGGTACCTCGCGGCTGTCGCCACACCTGCATTTCGGCGAGTTGTCCGTGCGCCGTGCCGCTGCCGCGGTGCTGGCCGCCGGTGATGCGATCGCCGAAGCCGATCGTGACCGTTTCCTCGCCGAGCTGGGCTGGCGCGAGTTCGCCCACCACGTGCTGCACCACTACCCGCACACGCCCGAACGCAACCTCGCCCCACGCTTCGATGATTTCCCGTGGGCGGATCCGGATGAGGCGCTGCTGGAGGCATGGCGGCACGGGCGCACCGGCGTGCCCATTGTCGATGCCGGCATGCGCGAGCTGTGGCACACCGGCTGGATGCACAACCGCGTGCGCATGGTGGTGGCCAGCTGGCTGACCAAGCACCTGCGCCAGCACTGGCTGCAGGGCGCGCGCTGGTTCTGGGACACGCTGGTGGATGCCGACCTGGCCAACAACACCCAGGGCTGGCAGTGGACCGCCGGCACCGGCGCCGATGCGGCCCCGTATTTCCGCGTGTTCAACCCGGTCACCCAGGCGCGGCGTTTCGATCCGCAAGGCGCCTATATCGCGCGCTGGGTGCCGGAGCTGGCGGAGCTGCCGCTGCCGGCGCGGTTCGCGCCGTGGGAACATCCGCAGCTGGCACACCGGCTGGCCCCGGCGTATCCGTGCCGTCCGCAGGTCGATCTGGCGGCCGGACGTGCCGCCGCGCTGGCCGCCTTCGCCACGTTGCCGCGTGGACCGGCGGCTTGAGGCCCACGCCGGCTGCACGCTGACGGTGCCACCATCGGCACATGCCGGTGCGGGGCGGACGGAGTAGGGTTGGCGGCTGCATGCATCCACTGTCAACCGGAGCCGCCCCATGACCCGTCATGCCCTTCTGGCCACCGCCATCAGCCTTGCGCTGGCCGCCTGTTCCGGCAAGGAGTCCACTGCCCCCGTGACCACCGATACCACCGATACCCCCACCCAGGCCGGCCAACCGGCCGACGCTTCGACCAACCCGTTCATGATGGTCAGCCCGCTGCCGTTCCAGGCGCCGGCGTTCGACACGATCACCGATGCCGACTACCTGCCGGCGTTCGAGGAGGGCATGCGCCAGCAGCTGGCCGAGATCGCGCAGATCACCGCCAACGGACAGCCGGCGACCTTCGACAACACCCTGCTGCCGATGGAGAAGTCCGGCGCGATGCTGGACCGCGTCAGCCGCGTGTTCTTCAGCGTGGTGCAGGCCGACACCAATCCCGAGCGGCAGAAGATCCAGGAAGCCGTGGTGCCGAAGCTGGCCGCGCACAGCGATGCGATCCACCTGGATCCCAAGCTGTTCGAACGGGTGAAGGCGGTGTATGACGCGCGCGCCAGTGCCGGGCTGGATGCCGAGCAGCTGCGCGTGGTCGAGGAAACCTGGAAGGGCTTCGTCAAGGCCGGCGCGCAGCTCAGTGACGCCGACAAGGAAATCCTGAAGCAGTACAACGCCGAAGAAGCCACGCTGTCCAACGACTTCCACAACAAGCTGGTCGCGGCCACCGCCGCCGCTGCGGTGGTCATCGACGACAAGGCGCAGCTGGCCGGGCTGGCCGAGGGCGACATCGCAGCCGCGGCCGAGGCAGCCAAGGGCCGCAAGCTCGAGGGCAAGTGGCTGCTGGACCTGCAGAACACCACCCAGCAGCCGGTGCTGGCCTCGCTGCAGGATCGCGCCGTGCGTGCCAAGGTGCTGGACGCCTCGGAAACCCGCACCGAGCGCGGCGACGGCAACGACACCCGCGCCATCATCCAGCGTCTGGCGCAGCTGCGTGCGGCCAAGGCCAAACTGCTCGGCTTCCCGAACTACGCCGCCTACAACCTCACCGACCAGATGGCGCAGACCCCGGCCAATGCGCTGAAGCTGCTGACCGACACCGTGCCGGCCGCCACCGCCAAGGCGCGCGGCGAGCTGGCCGAGATCCAGCGGGTGATCGACGCGCAACGTGCTGATTCAAAGACCGGCGGCTTCAAGGCCGCCGCCTCGGATTGGGACTTCTATGCCGAGCAGGTGCGCAAGGCCAAATACGACCTGGACGAGGCGCAGATCAAGCCGTACTTCGAACTGGACAACGTGCTGCGCAACGGCGTGTTCTTCGCCGCCACGCAGCTGTACGGCATCACCTTCAAGGAGCGCAGCGACCTGCCGGTCTACCACCCGGACGTGCGCGTGTTCGAGGTCACCGATGCCGACGGCCAACCGCTGGCGCTGTTCTACGCCGACTTCTACAAGCGCGACAGCAAGTCCGGCGGCGCGTGGATGGACGTGTTCGTCGAACAGGACGGCCTGGCCGGCACCCGGCCGGTGGTCTACAACGTGTGCAACTTCACCAAGCCTGCCGCCGGCCAGCCGGCGCTGCTGAGCTGGGATGATGTGACCACGATGTTCCACGAGTTCGGCCATGCGCTGCATGGCATGTTCTCCAATACGAAGTATCCGAGCGTGGCCGGCACCGCGGTGCCGCGCGATTTCGTCGAGTTCCCGTCGCAGTTCAACGAGCACTGGGCCTCTGATCCGAAGGTGTTCGCCAACTACGCCAGGCACTACCAGAGCGGTGAGGCGATGCCGCAGGCGCTGGTGGACAAGATCGCCAAGGCCAGGACCTTCAACCAGGGCTATGCGACCACCGAGTACCTGTCGGCGGCGCTGCTGGACATGGCCTGGCACACGCAGGGTGCCGACGCCCCGCTGCAGGACGTGGACAAGTTCGAGGCCGATGCGCTCAAGCGCTACAAGGTGGACCTGGCGCAGGTGCCGCCGCGTTACCGCAGCAGCTACTTCGACCACATCTGGGGTGGCGGTTACTCGGCCGGTTACTACGCCTACTTCTGGGCGGAGATGATCGACCATGACGCCTTCGAGTGGTTCAAGGAGAACGGCGGGCTGACCCGCGAGAACGGCCAGGTGTTCCGTGACAGGATCCTGTCCATCGGCAACACCCGCGACCTGGCCACCGCCTACCGCGAGTTCCGCGGCAAGGATCCGGACGTGGAGCCGCTGCTGCGCAACCGCGGCCTCAAGCAGGATTGATCGGCACATGCCGCGACGCGGAACGGAAGAGGTGCTGTTCCGTTCCGCGTTTGCCGGCATTTCCCGGCAGCGGCAATGCGCGCACCTGGCCGGCACTGCGCCAGGCACCGCTTCGGCCGTGGGTTTTCCCGCTCCGGTCCGTTCGGGAATACGCCGCAACGCGGCGCGATGGAACGATCTGAGATTCCCGCTAGCGTTCCGAATGGCCGGTGTCGTCGTACTGGCGCGGGGCGAACAGGTCCGGCTGGATCAGCTCCACGAACGCCCGTGCCTGCGGTGACAGCACCTTGCCCCGCCGCACCACCACGCCATAGCTGCGTGCCGGGAAGTAGTCGCCCATCGCGCGGGTGGCCAGCTTGTCGCGGTCGCCCTCGTTCAGCGACAGCGCGGTGACGATGCTGATGCCCATGCCCATCGCCACGTATTGCTTGATCACTTCCCAGCCACCCACTTCCAGCGCCACCGTGTAGGGCACGCGGTGCTGCTGGAACACCAGGTCCACCAGCCGCCAGGTGATCTGCCGGCGCGGCGGCAGGATCAGCGGCCACGGTGACAGGTCTTCCAGGGTGAGGTTTTTCTTCTGCGCCAGTGGATGGTCGGGCGGGGTGATCAGCACCTGCTCGAAGCGGTACACCGGCGCGTAGCTGAGGTCGGCCGGTACATCCAGCATCGAGCCGATCGCCAGGTCGGCGGCATCGCTGCGCAGCAGCTCGGTGCCGTCGGCGCTGATCGCGTTGTGCAGGGTCAGGCGCACGTCCGGGTGCTGCCGGCGGAAGTTTTCCACGATCTTGGGCAGCAGATAGAGGATGGTCGAGGAATTGGCGGCGATATGGAGCTCGCCCGCATCCAGCCCGCTGACCTTCTCGCGGAACCGGGGCAGCAGCCCGTCCAGGTTTTCCACCAGCGGTTGCGCCATGTCGTACAGCAGCTGGCCCTCGCGGGTGGGCACCAGCCGCCGCCCGCTGCGCTCGAACAGCACCACCCCCAGCTCCCGTTCCAGCGCCTGCAGCTGCAGGCTCACCGCCGGCTGGCTGACAAAAAGCGCCTCCGAGGCGCGCGAAACCGAGCCCAGCCGCACCGTCTGCAGGAACGCGCGCAGCGGCTTGAGCCGGTCCGACTTATAGGAAAAACGCGGGGTTACGGGCGTCTTCTTGGGCATGGCGAAGCAAGTATTAGCACAACTTATAAAAAATATTGCAAAAACTGTTTTGTTAAATACATGCCTGCAGCGGCACGTTGAGGTCCCACGACAACGCAGGAACCTCCCATGTCCGCCGTCGCTCAAGTCACCCCCGCCCGCATCCCGCCACGCCCGACCCCGGGCATCACCCTGACCACCCAGCTCGCCGGCCAGTCGGCGCTGCTGCCGGCCGGTGTGCTGGGCCTGCTGGTATCGCTGCACCGTGCGGTGGAGCCGGGCCGGCAGGCGCAGCTGGCGGCCCGTCGCCAGCGGCAGGCGTTCTTCGACCAGGGCGGGCTGCCGGATTTCCGCGCCGACACCCGCGCCATCCGCGAGGGCGACTGGACGGTGGCGGCGATCCCGGCCGCGCTGGCCGACCGCCGCGTCGAGATCACCGGCCCGACCGATCCGAAGATGGTCATCAACGCGCTGAACTCCGGCGCCAAGGTGTTCATGGCCGACTTCGAGGATTCCACCTCGCCGACCTGGCGCAATGTGCTGGCCGGGCAGCAGACGATGCGGGCGGCGGTGCGTGGCGACCTGGAGTTCACCGCACCGGCCACCGCCAAGGGGCCGGGCAAGCACTACACGCTGCGCCCGTTCGAGGAGCAGGCGGTGCTGATCGTGCGCCCGCGTGGCTGGCACCTGGACGAGAAGCACGTGCTGGTCGATGGCCAGCCGATCGCCGGCGGCCTGTTCGATGCGGCGCTGTTCGCCTTCCACAACGCGCAGACGCTGATGGACAAGGACCGCGGCCCGTACCTGTACCTGCCCAAGCTGCAGTCGATGGAAGAGGCGGTGCTGTGGGAAACCGCGCTGTCGCACATCGAAGGCATGCTGGGCCTGCCGCAGGGGCAGATCAAGGTCACCGTGCTGATCGAGACGCTGCCGGCGGTGTTCGAGATGGACGAGATCCTGCACGCGCTGCGCGAGCGCATCGTCGGCCTGAACTGCGGCCGCTGGGACTACATCTTTTCCTACCTGAAGACCTTCCGCCGGCATACCGACAAGGTGCTGCCCGAGCGTGGCCAGGTGACGATGACGCAGCCGTTCCTGAAGTCCTATTCGGAGCTGCTGATCAAGACCTGCCACCGCCGTGGCGCGCATGCGATGGGTGGCATGGCCGCGCAGATCCCGATCAACCACGATGCCGCCGCCAACGAGCAGGCGATGGCACGGGTACGTGCCGACAAGCTGCGCGAAGTCATGGCCGGCCACGACGGCACCTGGGTCGCGCATCCGGCGCTGATCCCGGTGGCGCGCGCCATCTTCGACGAGCACATGCCCACGCCGAACCAGCACCACGTGCTGCGCCGTGACGTGCAGGCCAGCCGCGATGAACTGATCGCCCCGTGCAGCGGCACCGTCACCCGCGCCGGCTTCGAGAACAACGTCGAGGTCTGCGTGCGTTACATGGCCGCCTGGCTGGACGGCAACGGCTGCGTACCCATCCACAACCTGATGGAGGACGCGGCCACCGCCGAGATCAGCCGCAGCCAGATCTGGCAGTGGCTGCACGCCGGCAACCAGCACCTGGACGACGGCACCGCGATCGATTCCGCGCTGCTCGACAGCACCCTGCGCGCGCTGCCGGCGCGCCTGGGCGACACCTCCGCGCTGCCCGGCGGCAGCCGCATCACCCAGGCCATCGGCCTGCTCGACCTGCTCAGCCGCGCCGACGAACTGGCTGACTTCCTGACCCTGCCGGCCTACCGGCAGATCGACTGACCTTCCCCTTACGCATCACGATCATTCGAGGACGACACGATGAGCACCTACCAGCAACAGATCGACGCCCTGCAGCAGGATTGGGACAACAACCCGCGCTGGAAGAGCATCACGCGCACCTACAGCGCCGCCGACGTGGTGCGCCTGCGCGGCAGCGTGCAGCCGGAACACACACTGGCCAGGCGGGGTGCCGAGAAGCTGTGGCAGCTGGTCAATGGCGAAGCGAAGAAGGGCTATGTGAATGCCTTCGGCGCGATCAGCGCCGGCCAGGCAATGCAGCAGGCCAAGGCCGGGCTGGAAGCGGTGTACCTGTCCGGCTGGCAGGTGGCCGCCGACGGCAACACCTCCGAAACCATGTATCCGGACCAGTCGCTGTACGCCTACGACTCGGTGCCGACCATGGTCCGCCGCATCAACAACACCTTCCAGCGCGCCGATGAGATCCAGTGGAAGAACATCATCGATGGCAAGGTCAAGGCCGAGGATGCGATCGACTTCTTCCTGCCGATCGTTGCCGACGGTGAGGCTGGTTTTGGCGGCGTGCTGAACGCCTACGAGCTGATGAAGAACATGATCACTGCCGGCGCCGCCGCGGTGCACTTCGAGGACCAGCTGGCCGCGGTGAAGAAGTGCGGCCACATGGGCGGCAAGGTGCTGGTGCCGACCCAGGAGGCGATCCAGAAGCTGTCGGCCGCGCGCCTGGCCGCCGACGTGCTGGGTGTGCCGACGATTGTCTTGGCCCGCACCGATGCCGAAGCCGCCAACCTGCTGACCAGCGATTTCGATCCGAACGACGCCCCGTTCGTCACCGGCGAGCGCACCGCCGAGGGCTTCTACCGGGTCAAGAATGGCCTGGAGCAGGCGATCAGCCGCGGTGTCGCCTACGCCCCGCACGCCGATCTGGTGTGGTGCGAGACCGGCACCCCGGACCTGGGTTTTGCCCGCGAGTTCGCCCAGGCCGTGCACGCCGCCAGCCCCGGCAAGCTGCTGTCCTACAACTGCTCGCCGTCGTTCAACTGGAAGAAGAACCTGGACGACAAGACCATCGCCAGGTTCCAGGACGAGCTGGCCGCGCTGGGCTACAAGTACCAGTTCATCACCCTGGCCGGCATCCACATCAACTGGTTCAACACCTTCAAGTTCGCCCACGACTACGCCCGTGGCGAGGGCATGCGCCACTACGTGGAGCAGGTGCAGGAACCGGAGTTCGCCGCCCGCGAGCAGGGCTACACCTTCGTCTCGCACCAGCAGGAAGTGGGCGCCGGCTACTTCGACGACGTGACCACGGTGATTCAGGGCGGCGCTTCCAGCGTCACCGCGCTGACCGGATCCACCGAGGAGGAGCAGTTCCAGTCCGAAGAAGCGGCCTGAACGGCATGAAGCCCGTTTGACCGGGTTATGGACGGGCGGCCGCGAGCCGCCCGTCCGCGTTTTGCGCATTTCATTTTGTGATGTCACACACGCTTTGCAGCGGTGCTATCCTCCGCACTTTCCCCCCGATGGATGCCGGGGGTAGTAGCGGGGGCTGAAGGAATGAACAGCAACAGTGCTGCAAGCGTGGCCGTGGAGCCTGAATCCAGCATCGCCCGGGCGGCGATGGCTGAAATCGAGCACCCCCTCCTGTCGTCCGGCGAACTGGCGTTGTTCGCACGGTTCGGCCGCCCGCGCCAGGTGGCGGCGGGAGAGATGCTGTTCCGCCGTGGTGAATCCGGCGGCAGCATGTTCGTCATCATCGCCGGCATCGTCGATATGGATTTCGGGGAAGACCTGACGATCAAGTATCTCGGGCCGGGAGAGTTCTTCGGTGAGATGGGCCTGTTGATCGATGGCCACCGCCGCAATGCCGATGCCCGCGCCTCGACCGACCTGGCGCTGCTGGAACTGGGCCAGGGCGATTTCCAGCAGATGGTGGAGCATGCTCCCGCCCAGGCGACCCTCTTCCTGCGACGCACGATCATGCGCGTGGTATCCAGCGAGCAGGCGCTGATGCGGCAGTTGCGCCGCCGCAACCACGACCTGGAAGCGGCGCTGGACAACCTCTATTGCACCAGCCATCTGCTGAGTCACACCGAGGAGCTGGTGCGTACCGATGAGCTGACCGGCCTGCACAACCGTCGTGGTCTGGCGCTGTATCTGCAGGAATGCCGGCACCTGGGGGCAGAGCTGCCACAGGGATTGCTGCTGATCGATTGCGACTGTTTCAAGCGCGTCAACGATCAGCACGGCCATCTGGCCGGTGACCAGGTGCTGCAGGCGGTCGCCGAGATCCTGCGCGCGGTGGTGCCGTGCGATGGGCTTGCCTGCCGGCTGGGGGGCGACGAGTTCTGTCTGCTGCTGCCCGTGGCGGACCGCCACACCCTGGAGCACACGGCCGGCGCCATCCTGCAGTCGGTGAAGGCGCTGCTGGAGCAGCCGCAGCCAGTGCCGCGTATCTGCCCAGTCAGCATCGGCCTGTGCCTGCTCGATCCGGATCAGGACTGGAGCGACTGGTACGCCCATGCCGACAATGCGCTGTATGAAGCCAAGCGGCTCGGTGGCAATCGGCCGCAATGGCCACCGGGTCTGGCGGCAGCCAGCTGACTACCGCCACGGCGGCGTTCACAGGGCGCGTCCGGCAGCATGACCGCCATCAGCCGCAGGCGCAGGTCGTTTCCCGATCCCGCCGGAAAAGCTGTCTGCCCGCTTCTGCCATCCCGGCTGGTGTGACGGCAAGCGGTGCGTGCCCATATGGACGCGGCTGGCAGTGGCCGCGCTGGAGTGGATTGATCCGGGGCTTCAGTCCGCTTCGAAGTCCACCAGCACCGCACCATCTCCGACCTGGTCGCCGGCCTTCGCGCGGAAGCCGTGCACGGTGCCGTCGGCCGGTGCCTGCAGGGTGTGCTCCATCTTCATCGCCTCCATCACCAGCAGCGGCGTGCCGCGGGTGACGCTGCTGCCGGGTTCGACCAGCAGGGTGACCACGCGCCCGGGCATCGGTGCCAGCAGACTGCCACCGTGATCGGTGTGGGTGTCGGCCTCGGCGACCGGGTCGTGCAGGGTGAAACGCAGCGGGCTCCCGCTGCCGAACACATGCAGGATGTCGCCTTCGTGGACGAACTGGCCGCGTAGAAGCTGCTCGCCCAGTTGCAGGGAATAGTGGTCGCCGGTGAGCCTGCCGATGACGTTGATGCAGGCGTCGTCACACTGCACCTGCCAGCCGTCGGCGCACTGTCTTACCTGCAGCGGCCGGTGCCGGCCCAGATGTTCAAGCGTGACGCAACGGGCGGCCGGGCCGGTCAGGCGCCAGCTGTCGGCGATATCCCACGGGGAAGCATCGTTGCCTGGGTGCATATTCCCGTGCGCTGCAAGGACTGCGGCCAGCGCCCAGTCGTTGTCGCTGCTGGCGAGATGCCGCACGTCCAGCGCCTCGCTTTCGCGTTCGATCAGCGTGGTATCGAGGTTGGCGTGGTGGAACGATCCGGTCATCACCAGCCGGCGCAGGAAGGCGGCATTGGTGGTCACGCCCACCACCTGGCATTGCGCCAGGGCCTGCTGCATGCGTTGCAGGGCGCGCTCGCGATCCACGTCCCAGACGATCAGCTTGGCGATCATCGGGTCGTAGTACGGGGTGATCGCATCGCCCTGTTCGACGCCGGCATCCACCCGCACGTTGGCGCTGGATGCCGGCAGACGCAGATGACGCAAGGTGCCGGTGGACGGCAGGAAGCCGCGGTCGGCGTCCTCGGCATACAGGCGTGCCTCGATGGCGTGGCCGTGGATCTGCAGCTGTTCCTGGGTCTTCGGCAACGGCTGCCCGGCAGCCACTCGCAGCTGCCATTCGACCAGATCGGTGCCGGTGATCAGCTCGGTCACCGGGTGCTCGACCTGCAGGCGGGTGTTCATTTCCATGAACCAGAATTCGCCCGAAGGCGCGGCGATGAATTCCACCGTCCCGGCACCGACATAGCCAACGGCGTGTGCGGCATCGGTCGCGGCCTTGCCCATGGCGGCGCGGCGTTCGGCGGTCATGCCCGGTGCGGGCGCTTCTTCCAGCACTTTCTGGTGGCGGCGCTGCACCGAGCAGTCACGCTCGAACAGATGCACCACGTTGCCATGGCTGTCGCCGAACACCTGGATCTCGATATGGCGCGGGCGCTCGATGTATTTCTCCACCAGCACCTGCGCGTTGCCAAACGCCGCCTGCGCCTCGCGCTGGCAGCTGAGCAGTGCCGCGTCGAAGTCGGCGCTGGCCTCGACCTTGCGCATGCCCTTGCCGCCACCGCCAGCACTGGCCTTGATCAGTACCGGGTAGCCGATGGCATCGGCCTGTGCGCGCAGGAATGCCGGCTCCTGCTGCTCGCCGTGATAACCGGGTGTCAGCGGTACGCCGGCCTGCTGCATCAACGCCTTGGCCGCACTCTTGTCGCCCATCGCATCGATGGCGCTGGCCGGCGGGCCGATGAAGACGATGCCGGCTGCCTCGCAGGCCCGGGCAAAGCCCGCGTTCTCGGACAGGAAGCCATAGCCCGGATGGATGGCCTGCGCGCCGGTGCGTTGTGCGGCATCGAGGATGGCATCGCCGCGCAGGTAGCTTTCCGCCGCCGGTGCCGGGCCGATATGGATGGCCTCGTCGGCCAGCCGCACGTGCCGCGCATTGCGATCGGCATCGGAATACACCGCCACGGTGGCCACGCCCAGGCGGCGGCAGGTGGCGATGACGCGGCAGGCGATTTCACCGCGATTGGCGATCAGGATCTTGTTGAACATGGCGTTATCCATGACGTGCTGCACGGCGGCAGCTTGAAGGATTGAAAAGCTTTCGCTCCCTTGTTGGGGAGCGAGCTACTTTTCTTTTCTCGTGTAAAGAAAAGGTAGCCAAAAGAAAGCACGCCCTGCCTCCGCGCCCGACGCGCGGCGCGCATCGGGTCCACTCCGCCGCCGGGATTTTTCGACACGACATCCTTGTCGTGTCGAAAAACGACGTGCATCCATGCACATCGCCCTTCGGGTCTTGTCCGTCGGCTCCGTCGCTGCGGAAGGGAACCCTGAAAAGCGGAGGCAAAAGCAGGAGCCGAAGCCAAGGCGCGGCCTTCCAGCTGGGCACCAGTCATGCTGGCGGCCTCACATCCGGAACACGCCAAACCGCGTGTCCTGCACCGGCGCATTGAGACTTGCCGCCAAGGCCAGCCCGAGCACCCGCCGGGTATCGGCCGGATCAATCACCCCGTCATCCCACAACCGCGCACTGGCGTAATACGGATGGCCCTGCTGCTCGAACTGGTCGCGGATCGGCTGCTTGAATGCATCCTCTTCTTCCGCCGACCACTGCGCGCCCTTGGCTTCGATACCGTCGCGCTTGACCGTCGCCAGCACGCTGGCGGCCTGCTCGCCGCCCATCACACCGATGCGCGCGTTCGGCCACATCCACAGGAAGTGCGGCGAATAGGCACGGCCACACATGCCGTAGTTGCCCGCGCCGAACGAGCCGCCGATCACCACCGTGTACTTGGGCACGCGTGCGTTGGCCACCGCCATCACCAGCTTGGCGCCATCCTTGGCGATGCCACCGTGCTCGTATTTCTTCCCGACCATGAAGCCGGTGATGTTCTGCAGGAACAGCAGTGGGATGTTGCGCTGGCAGCACAGTTCGATGAAGTGCGCGCCCTTGAGCGCCGACTCGGAGAACAGGATGCCGTTGTTGGCGATGATGCCGACCGGATGGCCGTGCACATGGGCAAAGCCGGTGACCAGGGTGTTGCCGTAGCGTGGTTTGAATTCATCGAAACGCGAACCATCGACGATGCGGGCGATCACCTCACGCACGTCATATGGCTTGCGCGTGTCGGCGGGGATCACCCCGTACAGTTCCCGTGCATCGAACAGCGGTGCTTCGCTGGCCTGCAATGCCACGACCGGTTCCGGTCGCTGCCAGTTGAGGTTGGCGATGATCGCGCGCACCCGCGCCAGCGCCTGCAGGTCATTGTCGGCCATGTGATCGGCCACGCCGGAGATGCGCGTGTGCACGTCGGCGCCACCCAGTTCCTCGGCGCTGACCACTTCGCCGGTGGCTGCCTTCACCAGCGGCGGGCCGCCGAGGAAGATGGTGCCCTGTTCCTTGACGATGACCGTCTCATCGCTCATCGCCGGCACATAGGCGCCGCCGGCGGTGCAACTGCCCATCACGCAGGCTATCTGCGGGATGCCCTGCGCCGACAGGTTGGCCTGGTTGTAGAAGATCCGGCCGAAATGATCGCGGTCGGGGAACACCTCGTCCTGCAGCGGCAGGAAGGCACCACCGGAGTCGACCAGGTAGATGCAGGGCAGGCGGTTCTGCTGGGCGATTTCCTGCGCGCGCAGGTGCTTCTTGACCGTCACCGGGTAATAGGTGCCGCCCTTGACGGTGGCGTCGTTGGCGACGATCAGGCACTCCACGCCGGACACGCGGCCGATACCGGCGACCATGCCGGCACCGGGCACCGGGTCGGCGTACATGCCGTGCGCGGCCAGCGGCGCGATCTCGAGGAAGGCGCTACCCGGATCGAGC
Organism: Stenotrophomonas sp. UBA2302; assembly: GCA_002345545.1. Classification (GTDB taxonomy): domain Bacteria; phylum Pseudomonadota; class Gammaproteobacteria; order Xanthomonadales; family Xanthomonadaceae; genus Stenotrophomonas. The sequence continues at coordinate 46,008 of DDVW01000057.1, forward strand.
AGTGCGTCGATGCGCTCGCGCACCAGCAGCTTGCCGCGCGCGGTGTGTTTGGCCCGGGCTGCGTCGCTGCCGCCGCGCGCGGTGGTTTCCAGCGTGGCGCGCAGGTCATCGACCTGGGCCTGCATCGCGGCGCGGTTGGCCTCAAACATGTCGCTGCCGGGTTGCAGCTGGGTTTTCAGTACGGTCATGGCGGATGGCCTTTGCTCTTCCTTCTCCCCTTGGAAGAAGGTGCCCCGAAGGGGCGGATGAGGATTCGGGCGAAGCCTGGGGCAATGAAGGTCATGGTCACCCCAATCCCCGCTTCACGCCCCGATCCTTGTGCCAGTACACGGACGTTCGTGGGGCGGAAAACCGGTGCTTCGCAAGTTGCCCCTCTCGCGTCAGTGAGAGGGGCTTCGACTCACGCGGTGCGCTGGAACAGTTCGCGTCCGATCAGCATGCGGCGGATCTCCGAGGTGCCGGCGCCGATCTCGTACAGCTTGGCATCGCGCCACAGGCGCCCGGCCGGATACTCGTTGATGTAGCCGTTGCCGCCGAGGATCTGGATCGCCTCACCGGCCGCCCACGTCGCTTTTTCCGCCGAATAGAGAATCGCACCGGCCGCATCCTGGCGTGTGGTGCGGCCCTGGTCGCAGGCCTTGGCCACCGCATACACATAGGCGCGGCAGGCGTTGAAGCCGACGTACATGTCGGCCAGCTTGGCTTGGATCAGCTGGAACGTGCCGATCGCCTCACCGAATTGTTTGCGTTCGTGCACGTACGGCAGCACCACGTCCAGCGCCGCGGCCATCAGCCCCAGCGGACCACCGGACAGCACCACGCGCTCGTAGTCCAGCCCGGACATCAGCACTTTCACGCCGCCGCCGACCTCGCCGAGCACGTTTTCCACCGGCACCTCGCAGTCCTGGAACACCAGCTCGCAGGTGTTGGACGAACGCATACCCAGCTTGTCCAGCTTCTGCGCGGTGGAAAAACCCTTCATGCCCTTTTCGATGATGAAGGCGGTGATGCCGCGCGAACCGGCGTTGAGGTCGGTCTTGGCGTAGACGATCAGCACATCGGCATCGGGGCCGTTGGTGATCCACATCTTGTTGCCGTTGAGCAGGTAGTGGTCGCCGCGCAGCTCGGCGCGCAGTTTCATCGACACCACGTCCGAGCCGGCGCCGGGCTCGCTCATCGCCAATGCGCCGATATGTTCGCCGCTGCACAGCCTGGGCAGGTATTTGTGCTTCTGCGCCTCGCTGGCGTTCTTGCGCAGCTGGTTCAGGCACAGGTTCGAATGCGCGCCGTAGGACAGGCCGATGCCGCCGGAGGCGCGCGAGATCTCCTCCATCGCCACCACATGCGCCAGATAGCCCATGCCGCTGCCGCCGTACTGTTCCTCCACGGTCATGCCGAGCAGCCCCTGTTCGCCGAGCTGGCGCCATAGCTGATTGGGGAAGTGGTTGCCCGTGTCGGCTTCCGCAGCCAGCGGGGCGATCTGCGCGCTGGCGAACTGGGCCACGCTTTCGCGCAGCAGGTCGATTTCTTCGCCCAGATCAAAGGACAGGGAGGGGATGTGCATGCGGGCGGCTCCAGTACGGCTTGGCGAGGGGCGCTCCGGGATGGGGTGACGGGCAGGGCCGTCGGCACGGGCGTTTGCGCGCAGCCTAACGGGTCTTCATGAAAAAGTGAATACAAATTCAATAATTGAACCTAGAATCAGCCCATGGCTTACAAACGTTCGGAATTGATGGAAAAGCGCCTCGCCGGCAACCGCGAGGCGATCCTGGCGGCCGCCCGCCGGCTGGTCGCCGCCGGCGGCTACCGCAACGCGCCGATCACCGCGGTGGCGGCCGAGGCCGGCGTCTCCACCGGGCTGATCTACCGGCACTTCCCGTCGAAGGCCGAGCTGTTCGTCGAGGTGCTGACCGCGGCGGTCGATCACGAGCTGGAGATCCTGTCGGCCATCGCCGCCGAGGCGTTGCCGGCACCGCAGCGGCTGCAACGCGCGGTGGCCTCGTTCGTGCGTCGCGCGATGGCTGGCCCCGGGCTGGCCTATGCCTTCATCGCCGAGCCGGTCGATCCGGAGGTGGAGGCCGAGCGCATCCGCTGCCGGCGGCTGTTCGGCGATGTGTTCAAGCGCATCCTCGCCGACGGCGTGCGCTGCGGCGAGCTGCCGGCGCAGGATCTGGACGTGAGCGCGGCCTGCATCGTCGGCGCGTTCACCGAAGCGCTGGTCGGGCCGACCGCGCCCAGCCGCGAGGGTCTGCGCGATGGCGAGCCGCTGGTGGAGGCGATCAGCGCCCTGTGCCTGCGCGCGGCCGGGGCCGCTGCATAACCGCACTGCGACTTTTGGCCGCAGGCCCGGACGGGTATCCCATTGCGACCAGATGGGGGCGCTGGTCTATACTGCGCCAATCGCTGTGGTCCACCGACTACTTGCCAGGGGTGTCGTTACGTGCGGAATCATGACTCTCAATTCCTGAAGCGCTTTTCCATTGTGATCGCCTTTCTGGTGATCATTTCGATTGGCTTGATCTTTTTCTCCTCATACCTGCATCGGCTGATCCCGGCGGAAGTCTCGCCGCAGGCGGCGCAGCGTACCGAGCAGCGCATCGCGCCGGTCGGTGCGGTGTATGCCGGCAGTACCGGTGCCTCGGCCCAAGCCGCCGCTGCCGCTGCCGCCGCGGCTGCCGCCGCTGCCAGTGGCGCCTATGGCGGCACGCTGGACGGCAAGGTGATCTACGACAACCTGTGCACCGCCTGCCACACCAGTGGCGTGGGCAATGCGCCGACGCTGGATCACGCGCACTGGGATACGCGCATCGCGCAGGGCACCGAGACCCTCTACAAGCACGCCATCGAAGGCTATTCCGGTCCGGGTGGCGGGGTCATGCCACCGAAGGGCGGCAACGCCGGCCTGAGTGAAGAGCAGATGCATGCGGCCGTGGACTGGATGCTGGCCAACCTGAAGTAAGCTGCTTCTCCAGCGAAGCCACTGGCGCCGCCTTCCGGGCGGCGCTTTCGTTTCCGTCACCGCAAAGTTGCCGCCCATGCGCCGATCCGCCCTGTTCCCCGCCCTTGCCATGATGGTCGCCCTCCCGGCGTACTCGACCGCATTCGACGTCCCGCCGCCACTGTTCCCCATCGGCGCGGTGCAGGGCAGTGGCGAGCGCAGCCCATACGACGGCGAGCGCGTCATGGTCGAAGGCATGATCACCGTCGATATGCGTGACGGGCTGGGCGGTGTGTTCGTGCAGGATGGCGGTGATGGGGATGCGGCCACCTCCGATGGCCTGTTCGTGCAGCTTGCACCTGGACAGGGGCTGCAACCGGGCCAGTGGCTGCGGATCACCGGTACCGTGCAGGAACTGGCGACGGGCAGGAGCGGTCAATCGCTGACCGCGCTGCAGGCCGAGAAGGTGACACTGGTTGCCGCGCGCCCGGCACCGGTCGTCACCGTGCTTGATGGCGTGCCGGCCAGCTGGGAGGCGCTGGAAGGCATGCAGGTACGCATCGCTGCGCCGTTGACCTTGTCCGCGCACCACCAGTTGGCACGTCATGGCGAACTCACCGTCGCCTTCGACGGCCGCCTGTGGCAGCCCAGCGAACTGGCGGCGGCCGGCACCGACGAACATGCGGCGCTGGAGGCCGGCAATGCCCGCCGCCGGCTGCGGCTGGATGACGGCAGCAGCCGGCGCGACCCGGACACTGTGGGCTATCTGCCGGCCGATGCGGTGCTGCGCACCGGCATGGTGCTGGAAGGTGTCGAAGGTGTGGTCGACCAGCGTTTCGACGGCGATTACCGCCTGCAGCTGACTGCTCCATTGCAGCTGCCGGCACCCGCGCGGCCGCAGCCACCCCGGGTGGCAGGTGGTTTGCGCATTGCCGCGTTCAATCTCGAGAACTATTTCAATGGCAATGGTCGCGGCGCTGGTTTCCCGACCGCGCGCGGCGCCAGGACTGCGGAGCAGCTGCAAGCGCAGCAGGCCAAGCTGGTGGCCAGCATCCGTGGCCTCGATGCCGACGTGGCGGCGTTGATGGAGCTGGAGAACGACGGCTACGGCCCGGATTCGGCCATCGACCAGCTGGTGCGGGCGCTCAATGAAGGACAGGGCAGGAAGGGCCGCTGGGCGTTCGTCGATGTCGGAAACGGACCGGGTGACAATCCGATCCGGGTCGGCATCATCTACCGCGCCGCGCGCGTGGCGCCGGTGGGGCGGCCGGCGGTGCTGGAAGAAGGGCCGTTCGGCGAACGCAGCCGGGTGCCGCTGGCGCAGGCGTTCCGAATGGGCCGTAGCGGGGCGCCGTTTGTGGTCGTAGCCAATCACTTCAAGTCCAAGGGCTGCTCGGAAGCGAGCGGTGCCGATGCCGACCAGAAGGATGGCCAAGGCTGCTGGAATGCCACCCGGGTCGAATCGGCGCGCTTGCTGCACCAGTGGCTGCAGGGCGATCCCACCGGCAGCGGCAGCAAGGACGCGGTGCTGCTGGGCGACTTCAACGCCTATGCGATGGAAGACCCGATCCGCACCCTGCAGGCCAACGGCTGGCAGGACGCATTCAAGCTGGCCGGCGTTGCGCAGCCCTACAGCTACGTCTACAACGGCCTGGCCGGGCGCCTGGACCACGCGCTGCTGAGCCCGGGCATGGCCGCGCGGCTGAAGGACGCGGCCGAATGGCATATCAATGCCGACGAGGCCGATGAGGTGGGTTATCAGGGTCGCAACGTGCCCGGTCCGTGGCGCAGCTCCGACCACGATCCGCTGCTGCTGGGCTTCGAGCCGTAACCCCCGGCATCTGCAACACACGCAAGGCCGGTCGTTGTGCGCGCAACACCTGTCTTCCTGCTTTACAGCGTGCCGCGGGCGATCAGGGCGATTGCCACCACCGCCAGCGCCAGACCGGCGCGGTTCCAGCGGCTGGTTTTCTCGCCGAAGGCGAGCACGCCGACCAGCGCGCCCAGGCACACCACGCCGATATTCATGCCGGCGAAGACTGTCGCCGGACTGTGCGGCAGCGCCTGGTGCGCGCGCACATAGAACAGGATGTTGCCGAAGTTGAGCAGCCCCAGCAGCAGCCCCCAGCCGAAGTTGCGGGCGGTGAGCCGCGTCGTGCCGCTGGCGTGGCGTTGCAGCTGCCAGCCCAGCATCAGCACGAAGGCGAGGGCGAAACTGACCAGCAGCGCGGCGGTGGCGGGCGTGCCGGCGGCGGCCACCTGCTTGAGCAGGATGTCGATCAATGCGAACCCGGCCCACACCGCCAGCAGCCAGCGCCAGCTGGAAGGGGCGGCGGCTGCGCCATCACCCGCGCGTGCGCTCACCCCGACGATGGCCAGCAGTCCCAGTCCCAGCCCGGCCAGCTTCCAGCCGTTGGCCTGCTCGCCGAACAGCACGAAGGCGGCGAGCAGCGACAGCAGCAGCGACAGTCGTTGCGCCACGTCGCTGCGGACGATGCCGGTCTCGCGCACGGCCCGCGCCAGCACCAGGAAAATACCGGGCAGCAGCAGCGCCAGCCCGAACAGGGCCAGCCAGGGCGTGTGGCCGTTGCCCAGCGCGTGCAGCGAGGGCTTGAGCAGCACCAGTGCCAGCACGCTGGCGGCCAGGTAATTCCAGGTCACCGCCTGGGCGATATCGATGCCGCGGCGCGGCGCCAGTTTCAGCACGACCGATACCAGCACGCTGCAGGTCACGCTCAGGATCAGGAAAAGCATCAGGGACAACCCACGTGAAGGAAGGAGCAATGAAGCCGCCGGGCGGGGCCGGTATTATGACGCCCATGCAAACGCCCCCCTTTCCCCACGAATCGACGACGCTGACCCTGGCAGGGCCGGTCGGGCCGCTGGAAGTCGCCGTCGACCTGCCCGACGGCGACACCGCGTCGCGTCCGGTCATCGCGGTCATCTGCCACCCGCTGTCCATCGAAGGTGGCAGCATGCACAACAAGGTGGTGACCCAGGCGGCGCGCGCGCTGCGTGATCTGGGCATCACCACGGTGCGCTTCAACTTCCGCAGCGTAGGCGCCTCGGCCGGCACCTACGACAACGGCATCGGAGAAACCGATGATCTGCACGCGGTGTTCAACTGGGTGCGCAGCCAGTGTCCGCACAGCACGCTGTGGCTGGCCGGTTTCAGCTTCGGCGCCTATGTCTCGCTGCGTGCGGCCGGCGCCTTGCGACCGCAGGCGCTGATCTCGATCGCGCCACCGATGGGCCGCCGTACCTGGGATTTCAGCCAGGTGCAGCCGCCATTGAACTGGCTGGTGATCCAGGGCGATGCCGATGAAGTGGTGGACGCGCAGGCCGTGTACCAGTGGCTGGAAGCGCTGGAGCGCCCGCCGCAGCTGGTGCGCATGCCCGATACCAGCCATTTCTTCCATCGCAAGCTGATCGACCTGCGTGGGGTGATCCAGCACGAAGTGCGGCGCTGGCTGCCTGACAGCAGCAGCTGAGAGGCCGACGATGACACCTTCACAGCGCTACGCCGCCGGCGTGGCCCGTGGCGACTGGCGCGACGATGTCGCCCAGCATGCCGCATTGGCCGAACTGGACCGCATCCACGAGGCCATCGTCGACAGTGCGCAGGACGGCTGGCTGGATCGCCTGTCCGCGTTCTGGAAGAAGCCCGAGCCGGTCCGCGGCCTGTACTTCTGGGGCGGGGTGGGCCGTGGCAAGACCTTCCTGGTGGACCTGTTCTACGACGGCCTGCCGGTCAAGGAAAAATACCGTACCCACTTCCACCGTTTCATGCGCGGCATCCACGAGCAGCTGCGCGAGCACCAGGGGCAGAGCGATCCGCTGGCGAAGATCGCCCAGCAGTGGCGCAGCAGCCTGCGGGTGCTGGTGCTGGACGAATTCTTCGTCACCGATATCGGCGATGCGATGCTGCTGGCGCGGTTGCTGGAGCGGCTGTTCGCCGAAGGCGTCACGCTGGTGACCACCTCCAACACCGCGGTGGAGAACCTGTACCTCAACGGCCTGCAGCGTGACAGCTTCCTGCCGGCCATCGGCCTGCTGCAGAAGTACTGCGTGGAGCTGTACGCCGAAGGTACCGAGGATTACCGCATGCGCGTGCTGACCCGCTCGCCGGTCTACCGTGCGCCGCTGGAGGACGACAGCGATGCATGGCTGGGCGGGCGCTGGAAGGAGCTGAGCGGCGGTGGGGCGGCGCAGGCCGGCAACATCCAGATCGAAGGTCGCAAGATCCCGGTGCGCGGCCGTGGCAAGAGCATCGTCTGGTTCGATTTTTCCGCCCTGTGCGAAGGCCCGCGCGGGCCGTCGGACTACATCGAGATCGCGCGCGAGTTCACCACCGTGCTGCTCGGCGGCATTCCGCATTTCGACCGCATGAACGAGGATGCCGCGCGCCGTTTCGTCAACCTGATCGACGAGCTGTACGACCGCCAGGTCAACCTGGTCTGCACCGCGCAGGACCCGCCGCCGCTGCTGTACTCGGGCACCCGCCTGGCCGGTGCGTTCGAGCGCACCGCCAGCCGCCTGATCGAAATGCAGAGTGCCGAGTACCTGGGAACCGCGCACCGCAACTAGCGGCGCCCGGTTCAACCCCGTTTCGTGCGCTCATCCGTTCCTCTCCCTGCATGCCGCCATGGCGGTCCCACGCACGCAACGGAGCAAGCAGATGAAGCGTACCCGCACGTCCTCCCGGCACCTGCCGGCCTGTTCGATGGCCTTCGCGCTGACGGTGCTCGCCGGTTGGCCGGCACTGGCTGGCGAGCCGCTGTGGCCCGAGCCCGCCAGCGCCGTCGCCGGGCAGGCGGTCCCGCAGCAGTCGCGTCAGCGCCAGACCAGCCCGAATTTCCGGGCGCCCACCGCTACCGTCTGCAGCGACGTGCCGCGGATGCACGAGGTACCCGATCCGCAGCCGCAGGTGCAACGGCGGCGTGGTGAATCGACACTGACGCGCAAGCATGTCGGGGCACGGCATGAAGCCGTCATGCCGGCGCCTGCGGCCCCTGCACCTCCGGCGCCGGTGGCCTCGGCCGCGCTTGATGCGGTCGCAGTTGCGGTCACGGCCGAGGCCAAGGCCGGCAGCATGCGCATACCGCCGCGCCGGCCGCTGCCGCCGGTACCGCAGCAGCAGGGACCGGTGACTGCCGGGGTGGTTGATGACAACGCCGACTTCGGCGGCTTCCGCCAGTTCCTGCAACGCCACCCGCAGGCGCAGCAGCTCGGGCGGGATACCAGTGTGCGCCAGCAGCTGCGCGTGGTCGACACGCAGGGCCGGCCGGTAGCCGATGCCGAGGTGGCGGTGAGTGCGGCCAGTGGCGCCCGCATGTGGGCGCGCACCGATGCCGGTGGCAAGGTGTGGCTGCATCCCAACGCCTTCGATGATCGCGATTCGGACAGCTACCGGATCGATGTGCGCCACGCGGGCCGGACAGCGCAGGCGCAGCTGCGGCGTGGCCAGAAAAACACCCTGGACGTTGTGCTCGTCGCAGCGCCGGTGCCGGCGCGGGCAAAGCTGGATCTGGTGTTCATGGTCGATGCCACCGGCTCGATGGGTGACGAGATCGACAAGCTGCGGGGCTCGCTGCAGGGCATCGTGCGCGAGATCGGCCGGCTGCCGTCCAATCCGGACATCTGTCTGGGGCTGGTCACCTACCGTGACCGTGGCGACGAGTACTTCGTGCGCAGTTGGGACCTGAGCGGCAATGTCACCGCTTTCCAGCAGGTACTCGACGGCGTGCGCGCCAACGGTGGTGGCGACACTCCCGAGGCGATGAACGAGGCCTTCGACCATGCGGTACAGACGCTGACCTGGCGTGGAACGGGCACCACCCGGTTGCTGCTGTCGCTGGCCGATGCGCCGCCGCACATGGACTATCCGCAGCCGCACTACGACAGCACGATGCTTGCCGCGCTGGGCAAGGGCATCAAGGTGCTGAGCGTGGCCGCTTCCGGGCAGGACACCACCGGCGAGATCGTGCAGCGGCAGATCGCCCAGTACACCGGCGGGCGCTTCATCTTCCTCACCTACAAGGATGCGGAAAACCCGGGCAGCGGACCGGGTACTGAAACCGTGCACGAGGTGTCCAACTACTCGGTGGACACCCTGGACCAGCTGGTGGTGCGGCTGGTGCGCGAGGAGCTGGCGCAGCTGCCGGCAGGCGGCTGAGCCGGCGGCCGGCGTGGCTCAGGACAGGGCGGATGCTTCGCCCTCGTCCTGGAACAGCCCGCTCCAGGACAGGCCGTGGCGGTGGCCATCGCCCAGCAGCAGCACCTGGTGCAGGTTGCGCACGATGCGCTGGGCATAGCCCAGGTCGTTGACCAGCGAACCGAGCTGGCTGCCGTCCAGGCGGCCATCCCGGACGGCGGCGAACAGGCGCGCGGTGAATTCCTCCTTGAAGGCCTGCATGCGCGGTTCCAGTGCCTGCAGCTCGTGCCGCCAGCGCTGCGGGTCGTCATGCTGCTGGCCGCAGCGCACCAGCCAGGCCAGCGCATCGAGCAGCTGCAGGCGCAGCTCGCGGTAGGCCTCGGCGGCGGCATTGCCGGCCTGTGCTTCGGCACCGGCATGGCGCTTGAGGTTGGCCTGCAGCTGATGCGCGTCCTTGACCGCCTTGACCAGCTGCGAGGCGGCTTCCTGGCCGTTGCGCCACCACTGCTGCTGGACTGCATCGAGCGGCTGTTCGAAGCGGCCGATGAAGCGCAGCAGTTCGCCATACAGCGGCTTGACGTGCTGGCGGTACAGCGCCTCGCTGTCCACGTGCGAGCGCTGCAGGCGCTGGCGCAGCACGGCGGCGTCGCGCTGCGGCGAATCCAGTTCGTCGGGCGGGCAGTACAGGGCCTGGCCGATGACCTCCAGGCTGATCCGGCCCAGATGGTGCAGCTCCTGGCTGAAGGCCTCGGTGGCGCTGTCGGCGCTGAGCAGTGCGCTGTCGGTCAGATAGGGCGAGCGGTTTGGTGTCGGGCCGCTGGCGATCTCGGCGATCAGCCCGACCGCTTGCGGGCGGTCGGGCAGCCAGCGTTCCAGCAGTGCCGCGAAGGCCGGCTGCCACGGCCAGAACAGCGCGACGCCCAATGCGTTTATCAGGGTGTGGAACAGGGCCAGCTGGATCAGCGCGTTGTCGCCCATGCCGGCCACCGCGGTGAGCCATAGCACCGCCGCCTGCAGCAGCGGCAGCGCCAGCAATGCCAGCGATGCGGTGGTGACGTTGAACAGCACGTGCGCCAGCGCCAGCCGCTGCCCGGCGCGGTTGCCGCCGATGTAGCCCATCACGCCGGTGGTCACGCTGCTGCCGACGTTCGAACCGATGGCGATGGCCAGGCTCTGCGCCGGCTCCAGCTGCCCCTGTGACAGCGCGGCCAGGGTCAGCATCAAGGTGGCGTGGGAGGACTGCACGATCACCGTCAGCCCCAGTCCCACCGCCACGAACAGCAACGTGCCGGCCCAGCCATCGGCGGCATAGCGGCCCAGCTCGATGGTGGCCATCGCCGAGAAGCCGTGCTTGATCTGGTCGATGGCCAGGAAGATGAAGGCGATGCCGACCACCAGTCGTCCTGCCGCCGCGCCCTGGGGGCCGGTGTAGCGCGCCAGCACGCCGAACACCAGCAGCGGCAGCGCCAGCGGCGACAGGCTCAGGTTTTGCCCGGCCAGCGCCAGCAGCCAGATGCCGCTGGTGGCGCCGAGGTTGGCGCCCAGCAGCACCGCGATCGCGCCGCCCAGCTGGATCAGCCCGGTGCCAAGGAAGGCGATGGTCAGCAGCGACACCAGCGTGCTGGACTGCAGCAGCAGGGTCGCGCCGCCGCCGAACAGCAGGCCCTTGAACGGGGTGGCGGTACTGCGCGCCAGCAGCCTTTCCATACGGCCACCGGCCAGCTCTTTGAGGCCCTGCTCCAGGCACTGCATGCCGAACAGGAACAGCGCCAGCCCGGCGCACAGCTGCAACCAGCCGGCGCTGTAGTGGAACGAGGCGCCCAGCAGCAACACCAGCACCGCCACAGCGATCCATTTGAACGTCTGTTTCACGGCCACGGTCCGCAGGAAGGGTCGGGGATTGAACCAGCTTTGAGAAAAATATGCTGCCGTCCGGCGATGCCCCGCAACCGTGGCGGGACAAGCTTGCGGCCGGGTTGTGCACAGGCTTGTTCACAATATCTAGTGTTGCGGCTGTCACTTTTGCCCAGTATCTTGTGCGCGTCGGTTCCACCGAGCAGCAACCAGGTGGACTAAGAGGGAAGCTGGTGACGCCTGTCCGGGCCATTCCAGCACTGCCCCGCAGCGGTAATTGGGAACGAATCCGTCACACAGCACTGGGGCCAGCGGCCTTGGGAAGCGGCGGACAAGGAGAAGGCCCGCGCCTTCGCGCCCATGAGTCCGAAGACCTGCCGACAGCCGCGCGAAGCACACCGCGCGGTGCCGGCCGCGCGAATCTCCGGGGGGAGATGGTCGGTGAATCACGTGTCGTGGCGGGGGCCTTGCCGGTCCGCGCGTCGCGGCCCGTGCGACACCGCGTCCCCATGCTGTGGATCCGCCGGCCCCGCCACCTGTCGAGGGACGGGAGCCGCGTGCATCACGCATGGAGAAACGCCGTGACCATTTCCGAAACGCCCGCCGCCGTTGCCGATGCCACGGCAGACGGATTCCTGTTGACCCCGCCGCCGACGGCCACCGCGATGAGCGTGACCAAGCGCAACGGCAGCATCGAAGCGGTGGACTTGAACAAGATCGTGCGCGCGATCGGCCGCTGCTGCGACGGCCTGCACGCGGTGGACCCGATGCGGGTGGCCACGCGCACCATCTCCGGCCTGTACAACGGCGCCACCACCGCCGAGCTGGACGAGCTGTCCATCCGCACCGCCGCCCTGCTGATCGGCGAGGAACCCGAATACGGTCGCCTGGCCGCCCGCCTGCTGGCCAACTTCATTGCCAAGGAAGTGTCCGGCCAGGGCATCCATGCCTTTTCGCAGTCGGTCAGCCACGGCCATGAGGTCGGCCTGATCAACGACCGCCTGCTGGAGTTCGTGCAGGTCAATGCGCGCAAGCTCAACGACGCCATCGACCCGGCGTATGACCTGAACTTTGATTACTTCGGCCTGCGCACGCTGTATGACCGCTATCTGCTGCGCCACCCGCACAACCGCAAGGTCATTGAAACCCCGCAGCAGTTCTTCCTGCGCATTGCCAGCGCGCTGAGCGAGGACGTGCCCGAGGCGCTGGCGTTGTACCAGCGCATGGGGCAGCTGGATTACCTGCCGTCCAGCCCGACGCTGTTCAATGCCGGCACCGTGCACGAGCAGCTGTCCTCGTGCTTCCTGCTGGATTCGCCGCAGGATTCGCTGGAGTCGATCTACGCCAAATACGGCGATATCGCGCAGCTGTCCAAGTTCAGTGGTGGCATCGGCGTGAGCTGGTCGCGGGTACGTGCGCGCGGCGCGCTGATCCGTTCCACCAACGGCCATTCCAACGGCATTGTGCCGTGGCTGAAGACGCTCGATTCCTCGGTGGCCGCGGTAAACCAGGGCGGCAAGCGCAAGGGTGCGGCGTGCGTGTATCTGGAAACCTGGCACGCCGATATCGAGGATTTCCTCGAGCTGCGCGACAACGCCGGTGACGAGGCGCGCCGCACCCACAACCTCAACCTCGCCAACTGGGTGCCGGACCTGTTCATGGCCCGCGTGGAGGCCGACCAGCAATGGTCGCTGTTCGATCCGGGCGTGGTGCCGGAGCTGACCGATCTGTACGGCGACGCGTTCGAGCGCGCCTATGTGCAGGCGGAAATGCAGGGCAAGGCCACCCGGAGCATTTCCGCGCGCAAGCTGTACGCGCGGATGATGCGCACGCTGGCCGAGACCGGCAACGGCTGGATGACCTTCAAGGACAAGTGCAACCTGGCCAGCAACCAGACCCTGCGTCCGGGCAACGTGATCCACCTGTCCAACCTGTGCACCGAGATTCTGGAGATCACCTCCAACGACGAGACCGCGGTGTGCAACCTGGGCTCGATCAACCTGGGCAACCACTTCGACGCGCACGGCGATTTCGATTTCGAAAAACTGGCCGAAACCGTACGCCTGGCCGTGCGCCAGCTCGACCGCGTCATCGACCTGAACTTCTATCCGATCGAGACCGCCCGTCGCGGCAACCTGCGCTGGCGCCCGGTCGGCTTGGGCTGCATGGGCCTGCAGGACGTGTTCTTCCGCAAGCGGCTGCCGTTCGATTCGGAGCCGGCGCGCGCGCTGTCCAAGCAGATCGCCGAGACGATCTACTTCCACGCGCTGGAGACCTCCTGCGAGCTGGCCGTCGAGCGCGGTCCGCATCCGTCGTTCAACGATACCCGTGCCGCCAGCGGTGCGCTGCAGTTCGACGCGTGGAATATCGCCCCGGTGGATGTGGCGCGATGGGATGCCTTGCGGGCGCGCATCCAGCAGCACGGCTTGCGCAACTCGCTGCTGATCGCCATCGCCCCGACCGCGACCATCGCATCGATCGCCGGCTGCTACGAATGCGTGGAGCCGCAGGTGTCCAACCTGTTCAAGCGCGAAACGCTGTCCGGCGACTTCCTGCAGGTCAACCGCTATCTGGTCGGCGAGTTGAAGCAGCTCGGCCTGTGGACGGCGGAGATGCGCGATGCCATCAAGCTGGCCGACGGCTCGATCCAGAACCTGCCGCAGATTCCCGAGCCGCTGCGACAGGTGTACCGCACCGCGTGGGAGCTGCCGATGCGCGCGCTGATCGACATGGCCGCCGACCGCGGCGCCTTCATCGACCAGTCGGCCTCGCTCAACCTGTTCATGGAAAGCCCGAACATCGGCGCGATGTCGTCGATGTACATGTACGCGTGGAAGCAGGGCATCAAGACCACCTACTACCTGCGTTCGCGTCCGGCTACGAAGATCGCCAAGACCACGGTCAGCAGCTACACACCGGCCGAAGCGGTGGCCTGCTCGCTGGAGAACCCGGAAAGCTGCGAGGCCTGCCAGTAAGTCCCATCACACCGCCGCCGGAGACAGCGGCGGCGGTCATGCGGCATGTCCGCTACCTGCATGCAGGTTTCCATGGCGTCCCTCGGGAGGCCGCAACGAATAAAGAGAAAATTTCCATGTCCGACCAGTCCCGCCAGATGCTGCTTGATCCCGGTTTCGAACTGACCCTGCGCCCGATGCGCTACCCGCACTTCTACGAGATGTACCGCAATGCGATCAAGAACTCGTGGACGGTGGAGGAGATCAATTTCCAGATCGACATCAGTGACCTGCACGGCAAGATGTCGCCGGCCGACCGCCACCTGATCCACCGTCTGGTCGCGTTCTTCGCCACCGGTGATTCGATTGTGGCCAACAACCTGGTGCTGAACCTGTACCAGCACCTCAACGCGCCCGAGGCGCGCATGTACCTGTCGCGGCAGCTGTACGAGGAAGCGCTGCATGTGCAGTTCTACCTGACCCTGCTGGACAACTACCTGCCCGATCCGGACGAGCGCGCCAAGGCGTTCGCTGCGGTGGAGAACATTCCGGCGATCAAGACCAAGGCCGATTTCTGCTTCAGGTGGATCGACTCGATCCAGGACCTCAGGCGCATCGAGACCCGTGCGCAGCGCCGCCAGTTCCTGCTCAACCAGATCTGCTTTGCCGCCTGCATCGAAGGCCTGTTCTTCTTTGCCGCCTTCGCCTACGTGTACTACTTCCGCTCGCGCGGGCTGCTGCCGGGGCTGGCCTCGGGCACCAACTGGGTGTTCCGCGACGAAAGCTGCCACATGGAGTTCGCCTTCGAGTGCGTGAGTACCGTGCGCGAGGAGGAGCCGGAGCTGTTCGACGAGGAGATGAAGCAGCAGGTCTACAAGATGCTGGCCGAGGCGATCGAATGCGAGGTGCAATTCGCCGAAGACGTGCTGTCCGGCGGCGTGGCCGGCATCTCCACCCGCGACATGCGCCAGTACCTGCAGCATTGCGCCGACAACCACTTCCTCAAGCTGGGCATGGAGAAGAAGTACAACGTGCGCAACCCGCTGCCGTTCATGGAGCTGCAGGATGTGCAGGAACTGACCAATTTCTTCGAGCGCCGTGCCTCGGCCTACCAGGTCGGTGTGCAGGGCGAGGTGGCGTTCGACATGGCGTTCTGAGCCGTCACGCCGGCTGTTCTAAAATGGCGGCCTCCCCACAAGGTCCACGGCGCTGTCGCCGTGGGCCGCACGTCGCAGGACTGTCATGACCCCCATTGCCGAAACCACGCCGCCCACCGAGATCCGCATGGCGGAAATCGTGTTCCCCAACCACACCAACCACATGGGCACGCTGTTCGGCGGGCAGGCGCTGGCATGGATGGACAAGGCCGCGTTCCTGGCTGCGGCCCGCTACTCGCGTCACACCGTGGTGACCGCACGTTCGGACCAGGTCGATTTCAAGCTGCCGATCCGCGTCGGGCAGATGGTGGAGACCATCGGCCGCGTGGTGCGGGTCGGGCGCAGCTCGATGACCGTGGAAGTGGAGCTGGTCACCGAGGACCTGCACAGCGGCGAGCGCAAGCTGTGCACCAAGGGCACCTTCGTGATGATCGCGCTGGACACCGATGGCCACCCGACCGCGGTGCCGGCATTGCCGCGTTGAGTCGCCCGGTCGTGGACGGCGCATCCGCGGTTCCTGCAGAAACGCCGGCGGCGCTGCCGCTCACCGGCCTGCCGGACTTCATTGCCCGCCACCGCCGGTTGCTGGTGATCACCGGTGCCGGCTGCAGCACCGATTCGGGCATCCCCGACTACCGTGATGCCGACGGGCAGTGGAAACGCACACCGCCGGTGGACTACCGCGCGTTCATGGCCGAGCCGGCCACGCGCCAGCGCTACTGGGCGCGCAGCCTGCTGGGCTGGCCGGGTTTCGAACAGGCCCGGCCCAATGGCAGCCACCATGCGCTGGCGGCACTGGAAGCGGACGGCCGCATCGAACTGCTGCTGACCCAGAACGTGGACGGACTGCACCAGCGTGCCGGCAGCCGCGCTGTCATCGACCTGCACGGGCGGCTGGATCAGGTGCGCTGCATGGGCTGCGAGGCGCGGTCCGCGCGTGCGGTGTTGCAGCAGCGCCTGCTCGATACCAATCCCGGCTGGCAGGCGCGGGAGGCGACGCCCGCGCCTGACGGTGATGCCGATCTGGAAGCGGATTTTTCCGGCTTCCGGGTGCCGGCCTGCGTGCATTGCGGCGGCATCCTCAAGCCGGACGTGGTGTTCTTCGGCGAGAACGTACCGCGCGTGCGGGTGGAAGCGGTGCATGCGCATCTGCGCCGGGCCGATGCGGTGCTGGTGGTCGGTTCTTCGCTGATGGTCTATTCCGGATTCCGTTTCGTGCAGGCGGCGGCGAGCAACGGTCTGCCGGTGGCGGCGGTGAACCTGGGCCGTACCCGCGCAGACCACCTGCTCGCGCTGAAGATCCAGCAGCCGTGCGCACAGGCACTGGCATTCCTGCTGCCGGCAAACGGCTGAATCGCGCGCATCGCTGGATATGCGAAACAGTGATCCATCGGCGTGGTTGTGCGCGCGGACGGACAGGGGTGCAATAGCGCCCGGTTTTTCCTGTCCGTGAGTCTGTTTTGAGCCAGCTGTTCTCGCCGATCACCTTCGGCCCGTTGTCGTTGTCCAACCGCATCGTCATCGCCCCGATGTGCCAGTACTCCAGCACCGACGGGCTGGCCAATGACTGGCACCGCATCCATCTGGGCCAGCTGGCGCAGTCCGGCGCCGGGCTGCTGATCCTGGAAGCCACCGCGGTGCTGCCGGAAGGGCGTATCAGCTGGGCCGATCTGGGTCTGTGGGATGACGCCACCGAAGCGGCACTGGCCGCGGTGCTGGCCTCGGTGCGGCAGTGGTCGCCGATGCCGATCGGGGTGCAGCTGGCGCATGCCGGGCGCAAGGCCTCCACTGCGCGGCCGTGGGACGGTGGTGGTGCGCTGCCGCCGGACGATCCCGATGGCTGGCAGACGCTGGCGCCGTCGGCCTGCGGCTATCTGGACAGCGATCCGACACCGCAGGCGCTGGACAGTGCCGGCATCGACGCGGTGGTCGACGCGTTTGTCGAAGCCGCGCGTCGCGCCGAGCGGATCGGGCTGGAGCTGATCGAGATCCACGCCGCACACGGCTACCTGCTGCACCAGTTCCTGTCGCCGCTGAGCAACCAGCGCGATGACGAATACGGCGGCTCGCTGGAGAACCGCCTGCGCCTGCTGGTGCGGGTGTTCGATGCGGTGCGTGAAGCGGTCTCGGAAAAGATCAGCGTCGGCGTGCGGATCTCGGCCACCGACTGGGTCGAAGGCGGCTGGGATCTACCGCAGAGCATGGCGCTGGCGCAGGTGCTCGATGCCCGCGGCTGCCAGTTCCTGCATGTCTCCAGCGGTGGCTTGGATCATCGGCAGAAGATTCCGGTGGCACCGGGTTACCAGGTGCCGTTCGCCGCGGCGATCAAGCCGCTGGTGAACATGCCGGTGATCGCGGTGGGACTGATCACCGAACCCCGCCAGGCCGAGGCCATCGTCAGCAACGGGAAGGCCGATGCGATCGCGCTGGCGCGCGGTATCCTCTACGACCCGCGCTGGCCGTGGCATGCCGCCGCGGCATTGGGAGCCAAGGTGACGCCGGCGCCGCAATACCTGCGCTGTGAGCCGCAGGACGCACGCGGGGTGTTCGGTTGATGGTACCGGTGCGGCGTGACTGGCGGTTGCCACCTCGCGCGATGCCCTGGGTGTTCGCGTTCTACATGGCCGCGATCATGGCGTTGCTGATGTGCACGGTGATCATCGCCAGCAACACCGGCATCGATGGCGGCCTGCCCCTGCGCATCCTGCGTGCCTATGTGCTGGCGATGCCGGTGGCGTTCGCGTGCGTGCTGCTGGTACGGCCGCTGGTTGGCCGGCTGGTACGGCTGAGCGTGTGTGACGGTGGCTGAGCGCCGGGGTGCTTGGTTGCAGTTGTCAGCATTGCGTGCGGCGGCACAGCGTTGACTTAGACTCCACCGGCTATGCGCCCCGACTACATCCTCACCCTGTCCTGCCCGGACCGTCCCGGCATCGTCTACCGCGTCTCCGGCCTGCTGTTCGATGCCGGTTGCAACATCCTCGATGCGCAGCAGTTCGGCGACGAGGAAAGTGGTCGTTTCTTTCTGCGCGTGCATTTCGACATGGGTGCTGCCGGTGATGAGCCGGAGGTGCGCGCGCAACTGCAGGCGCTGGGTGAGTCGTTCGCGATGGACTGGCAGCTGCATGACGCGCGCCGTCGCGCACGGCTGCTGGTGCTGGTCAGCAAACAGGGCCACTGCCTGAACGATCTGCTGTTCCGCACCCACAGCCGCCAGCTGAAGGTGGATATTGCCGCGGTGGCTTCCAACCATGCCGACTTCACTGCGCTGGCCGGCTCCTACGGCGTGCCGTTCCATCACCTGCCGGTGAGCGCGGAGAACCGTGAGCAGCAGGAGCAGCAGATCCTCGATCTGGTCGAGCGCGAGCGCATCGATCTGGTGGTGCTGGCGCGTTACATGCAGATCCTGTCACCACGGCTGTGCCAGGCGCTGGCCGGTCGCGCGATCAACATCCACCACAGTTTCCTGCCCAGCTTCAAGGGCGCGCAGCCGTATCACCAGGCGCACGCGCGCGGGGTGAAGATCATCGGCGCCACCGCGCATTACGTCACCAGCGATCTGGACGAAGGTCCGATCATCGAGCAGGACGTGGCGCGGGTGGATCACGCGATGACGCCGCGCGATCTGGTGCAGCTGGGCAGCGATACCGAATCGCTGGTGCTGGCGCGCGCGGTGCGCCGCCATGTCGAGCATCGCATCCTGCTCAACGGTCATCGCACGGTGGTGTTCCGCTGAGGCAGTGGCCGGACCGGGGATGGTGGCAATGCCGCCACTCCGCCACCGGTCATTTCAGAGCAGATCGATTCCCGCCGCATCCAGCGCGATGCGGGTGGCGCTGTCGCTGTCGGTCGATACCGGCCGGCTCAGCTCCCACAGCAGGCGCACGCGGAAGCCGCTGATCGCCGCGTCCTGCGCGCTCCACAGCACGCAGTAGTCGCGTGCCAGCCCGCAGACGTGCACCTCGGCGATACCACGTTCGTGCAGCCAGCCGGCCAGTCCGGTGACCGGGCGTTCCCCGTCGGGGCCGGTGTTCTCGCGGAAGGCGCTGTAGGAATCCACCTGCCGGCGCATGCCCTTGCGCAGGATCAGGTCGGTGCTGCGCCAGTCCACGCGCGGGTCGAGCGCCGCCCCGACCGTTCCCTGCACGCAATGGTCCGGCCACAGGGTCTGCGGCTGGCCATGCAGGTCGATCGTGTCGAATGGAGTGCGGCCGGGGTGCTGGCTGGCGAAGGAAGCATGGTCGGCCGGATGCCAGTCCTGGGTGGCCACCACCGTGGCATAGCGTCCGCCGGCCAGCAGCGCGGCGATGCCGGGCACGATGGCGTCACCCTGCGGGCAGGGCAGCGCGCCGCCGGGCATGAAGTCCGGCTGCAGGTCCACCACCAGCAGCGCAACGTCGTTTGCGTACATCGACTGATTCCTGACACGGGCAGATGGACAGTTTACGTGGGCCACCGGCGGGAGGATATTCAGCTCACCGCCTGCGCTGGCCGGGACGGGAGAGGGACATGATCGCGTGGTGGGAAATCGGTATGCGGCTGCTGCTGGCGGCGCTGCTGGGCGCGGTGATCGGCATCAACCGTGGACGCCTGGAATGGGCGGCGGGACTGCGTACGCACATGCTGGTCTGCGTGGGTTCGGCGCTGGCGATGATCGTGTCGGCCTTCGGTTTCTTCGATGTGCTGGGCCGGCCCAACGTGGTGCTCGATCCTTCGCGCATCGCCGCGCAGGTGGTCAGCGGCGTCGGCTTCCTGGGTGCCGGCACCATCCTGTTCCTGCAACGCGAGCAGGTGATCCGTGGCCTGACCACCGCGGCGGGGTTGTGGGCGGTGGCCTCGGTGGGACTGGCGGCCGGCGCCGGTCTGTATGTGGCGGCAGTGATGACCACGCTGTTGCTGTGGGCGATTCTGGCCCTGCTCAAGCCGCTGGAGCAGCGCTATCTGCGTCGCCGTGCGCGCAGTGGCCGGCTGCGTTTGCGGGTGGCGGCAGGCACACCGCTGGCGCGGGTGGAAGCGGCGGCCAGTGCCGCGGGCCTGCCGGTGAAACGGATCACCCTGCGGCCACGCGAGCAGGACAACGACATCGTCGATATCGATTGCGATCCCCCGTTGCCGCGCGAGCAGTTGCTGGCCAAGGCGCAGCAGCTGGGAGGCGTTGAAGGGGTGGTGTCGGTGGAGCTGCCGGGGTTGGCACTGGGCTGAGCGCGGAAGCTCCAGAGCGGGCCTCCGCGACAGCCGTCATCAGGCGGCGAACTCCGCCCGCAGCACCTGCGCCATGGGTTTCCGGCCAGTACCGGGTTTTCAGGCCGCAATCCGGGCTCACCCAGAGCGGTTCCGCTGGCAGCACCGCACTCGCCTTGCGCAGCAGCGCCACCATCACGGTGGGGTCGGGGATGCGCGCCGAGCGGATGTCGCAGACACCGGGGCCGATCTGGCTGGGATGGTCGAAGCGCACCCGGGAGGCTCCAGGTCGAATCGGAAGACACGGTGTCTCCCGGCCCCGGCCGGTCTTCGGGCTGATGGACGCGGATGTACCGGTGCATCCACCTATTGGCCGTCGCTTCCCGGGTGTGAACCCAGTGCCGATGACGGCGGTCGTTTCCATGGCGGAAAGGGGGCGGCAATGGGAGCGGCGATTCTACGTGCTGCGCTGTGCGTGGATATCGGGGGCGCTCTTACGCCGGCTCTATACACTCCGCCCGCCGTGCCCCGGCTGTCGGCCGACAGCTGTTGGCGTGCAGGGCGTGGAGGCGGACGTGGGCAATACAGGCAGTTGTAGGCAGTGCTGTCATCAGGCAGCGCAGGTACTGGGTGCGCGCAGCCGGCGGGCATGGGCGGCGTTGCTGACGGCGACGCTGTGTGCGGCGGCCGCAGGCAATGCCGGGGCGCAGCACCGTTCCTACAACCTGCCGGCCGCGGTGCCGGCGGCTGAAGTGGAGCAGCTGGAGGCGCAGCGCCGCGAACTGTTCCAGAAGATCCTCGCCAACCCGGCCGATGTCGATGCCGGCTTCGCCTATGCGGTGCTGTCCACCCGCGTGGGCGATTACGAAGCGGCCATCGGTACTTACGAGCGCCTGCTGGTGCAGCATCCGGGTACGCCGCGGCTGCAACTTGAACTGGCGGCGCTGTACTTCCGGCTCGGCGCCTATCCGCAGGCGCGGATGCTGTTCGAGGCGGTGCTGGCACGGGCCGATACGCCGGACACGGTGCGCATGAAGGTCAGGGGCTATCTGGAGGTGATCGATGCCGGCAAGCGGCAGCGCAGCGGATTTTCCGGGCGACTGATGCTGGGCAGCCGCTGGGAAAGCAACGCCAACGCGGCCCCCGACGTGAATTCGATTTCCCTCAACGGCATGGATTTCCTGCTGGCGCCGGAATCGCGCGCGGCCAGCGATCTCAGTGGCCAGCTCGGTGTGAACCTGCGCTACCGCCACCTGCTGTCGCGGCACGGTGATCGGTTGGAGGTGTCGCTGGGCGGCTCGGGCAACCGCTACCGTGAGCTGGGCCGGCTCGGCAGCCAGGTGCTGGAGTTGCGGGCGGGCCCGGATCTATCGCTCAGCCGCGTCGGCCTGCGCGATGCGCGGCTGTCGCTCAGTGCGGTGGCCGGGCAGATGTGGCTGCAGGGCGCGCGCTACATGCACTCCGATGGTCTGGCGCTGGCCTACCGGCAACCGATGGGGCGCGAGGCTTCGCTGGCTGTGAGCCTGGACTACCGCGCTGAGCGTTACACCCCGCCTGCGGCGCAGGCCAGCGCGGCGGAGTTTTCCGGCCAGCGCTATCGCGCGGGCGTGAGCTATACCCGCCAGCAGGCCACCGACTGGCAGTGGATGCTCGGATCGGGGATCGAACGCCGCAAGGCGCGCGCCGATTACAACGCGTACTGGGAGCCGCGTCTGAATGCGGCTGTCAGCCACCGCTTCGCCGCGCCGCTGGGCGCTGGCCGCCAGCCCTGGACGCTGGCACTGACAGGACAGCTCGCCCGCCGCCACAGCGATGGCCCCATGGCCGTGGTCAACCGCCACGAGCGGCAGAAGGGCCATGAACTGATGCTGCAGCTGGTGCAGACCATTCCATTGCGTGACAGCACCGAGCTGCAGCTGTTCGCGGGCTACCGCGATGTGGATTCGAATTACCAGATCCGCAACTACAGCAACCGGTTCGTCGGCTTTTCCGTGTCACAGAATTTCTGAGGAGCCGATATGGCCGCCAAACATCTTCCGGTGATTGTCCTGCTGCATGCAACGGTGCTGCTGACCCCGGCCTTCGCCCAGCAACCGCAGGTGGGCGTGACCGCGGCGGTATCGCCGGCAGCCCGCAGCCAGCTGGGCACCGCCGCCATGCGCCAGGTCAGGCTGGGTGATCACGTGCTGCGTGACCAGCGCTTTGAAACCGATGACAGGGGCGCGGTGCAGATCCTGCTGGCCGATGGCAGCAGCTTCACCGTGGGCCCGCGCTCGTCGCTGGTCATCGACCGCTTCGTCTACGACCCGGACAAGGGCACCGCGAAGCTGGCCGCCAGCGCCAGTCGCGGCATCCTGCGCTTCGTCGGTGGCGCCGCTTCCAAGGCCCGCGATGGCGTGTCGATCACCACCCCCGTGGGCACCGCCGGCATCCGCGGCGCGGTGGTGGATGTGCAGCTCGGCGACCCTGTGCGGTTTGATCTGGTCTATGGCGACAGCATCGAATGGGCCGGCAATGACGGGCAGTCCGGCAATCTGAGCCAGGCAGGGACGTCGATGATGATTGGTGCCGACGGTCCGGTCAGCTACGGCGACAACCTGCCGCCGCTGTCCCCGGGCCAGGTGACGGATTCGTCCAACCGGCCACTGCCTGGCACGAGTCCTCTGGACGACAACCCGAGCGGCCTGGCCGGGTTCAGCGGTGCACCGATGGGCATGGATCTGTCGGACCGGAGTTTTACCGCGGCCGATATGGGGGGCGGAGGGACTCCTGGCAGCGAGGAGCTGACGCTGGGCAATACCCAGACCCAGATCAATTCGGGCTCCGGTTCTGGATCCGAGAATCCACCCGATCCGGTAGATCCGCCTGATCCCGTGGATCCCCCCGATCCCGTGGATCCGCCTGACCCGGTAGATCCGCCCGATCCCGTGGACCCGCCCGATCCTGTAGATCCGCCTGATCCTGTGGACCCACCCGACCCCGTGGACCCGCCCGATCCCGTGGATCCGCCTGATCCCGTGGATCCGCCTGATCC
>DDVW01000029.1:0-13180 GCA_002345545.1 Stenotrophomonas sp. UBA2302
CCGGCTCCGGAGGCGGACAAGCGGCCCGACCGGGAATCCGGGGCCGCCGAGGTGCCGCCAGCATCGCCATCGCCGCCGCAACAGGTGCCGGAGCACGAGGATGCCGGCCGCCAGCAGGCGGCCGACCAGGCCCAGCGCGAGCGCATGGAGCAGGCGATGGCGCAGGGGGCGGCGGGTGCAGAGGAGCCGCCGCCGGGAGCTGCGCCTGTGCCGGTGACGGCCGAGGAGCGCGAGCGGCGCCAGGCCATTGAAGCGCGCTTGCAGCGTGTGCCCGACGAGCCGGGCAATCTGTTGAAGACCAAGTTCCAGCTCGAGTACGAGCGGCGCAGGCGGGAAGGACGATGAGCAGTGGTGAGGTGGGACATTGGCTGCGACTGCAGCTGCTGCTGGTACTGCTGGCCTGCACGGGACCGGCGCTGGCCGATACCCGCGCGTGGCTGGATCGCGACCGCGTCACCGACGGCGGAAGCGTCGCGCTGACCATCCAGACCGACCAGGCCGGCACGCCGGACTACACGCCGTTGCGCGCGGATTTCAGTCTTGACGGACAGACCGTCAGCAGCCAGGTGACGATCGTCAACGGCAGCCGGGTCAGGCGCTCGCTGTTTGGAATCACGCTGACCCCGCTGCGTACCGGCGTGCTGGCGGTTCCGGCCCTGCGGGTGGGGGCCGAGCACACCGCGCCATTGACGCTGGAGGTCGCCACGGCGCCGCCGGCCGGGCGCGGCAGTGGTGCCGTCGCCTTCGTCGAAACCGAGGTGGATGACCTGCAGCCCTACGTGCAGCAGAGCGTGGGCGTGGTGGTGCGGCTGTACTACGCCACCACACTGGCCTCGGGCGAGCTGGTACTCGATACGCCGGCGTCGACGTCGCTGCAACGCATTGGCGAGGACCGCATCTCCAGCGAGCAGATCGACGACCGCCGCTACACCGTGGTCGAGCGCCGCTTCCTGCTGGTGCCCGAGCGCAGCGGGCCGTTGCGACTGGCCGGTGCGCGCTTCAGCGGCAAGGGCGTGGGCGGCTTCTTCAGCGATATTTTCGCCCGCGATGCTGGCCGGCTCGGTGCGCGTGCGCCGGACCAGACCCTGCAGGTGCGGGCGATGCCCGCCGGGGCGCCGCAGCCGTGGCTGCCGTTGCAGGATCTGCGCCTGCGCTACACGGCGGTGCCACAATCGGCCCGGGTCGGGGAAGCGGTCAGCTTCGAGATCGAGGCCAGCGCACGGGGCGGCACCCGCGCGCAGTTTCCGGAACTGCCGGTACCCTCGCTCGGCGATGCGGCGCAGGTATTCGCCGAACCGCCGCAGTACGACGAGACCTTCAGTGATGGCAGCCCGGTGTTGACGCTCAGGCGCCGCTATTCGCTGGTGCCGCAGCAGACCGGCGTGCTGACGCTGGAAGGCGTGAAGCTGGACTGGTGGGATGTGCGGGCCGGACAGCGGCGTACCGCCGTAGTGCCGGACCTCGAGTTGCAGGTCGCCGCCGGCGGTGCGCGGTTGGCGGCACCGCCGGTGGTGCCGGCAGCGGCGATGCGCGCGGGCGAGGGCACTGCGCTGGCGCTGGAGCGCCCGCTCGATGAAAGCCGCTGGTTGTGGCGCGGGCTGGCAGCCGGTTTCGCCCTGCTGTGGTTGCTGACGCTGGTCTGGGCGCTGCTGCGCCGGCGTCCCGCACTGCCGGTGGTGGCCGTCGCCGCAGCGGTACCGGCAGACAGCGGTGCGGTACACACGCTGGCGGACCTGCGCCGCAGCCTGGACAGTGGCGGGCTGGAAGAGGTGGTGCACATTCTCGCCCGCATGGGCGGTGTGGACAGCCTCGATGCGGTGATGGCGCGGCTGGCGGACGAAGAACAGCGGCAGGCGCTGGAGCGCATGCAGCGGGCGCTCTGGGCGGGTGAGGGCGATGTGGCCGGCGCGCGGGCACGGTTGCGCGAGGTGTTCCGGAAAGGCCCGCACTGGCGTGTCCCGGCAGGGGTGGAAAAGCCCTTGCTCGATCCCCTGTATCCCGGGCGGGACGACGGGAAACCGCTGTAAACCGTCTGCTAAGCTGCCCCTCCCGTAGAAACATATACATATGGTCCATATGGCAAAGACCCGCGCTGCAATGCCGTTTCACTGGAAGATCGGGATCGGCTTCGGCATCGGTCTGCTGCTGGGCCTGGCTGTCTACATGCTCAGCCCGGGCGCCGCCTGGGTGCAGGCACTCACCACTTATGTGACCACGCCGGTTTCGGGGCTGTTCCTGAGCCTGATCTTCATGCTGATCGTGCCGCTGATCTTCTCGGCGCTGGTGATGGGCGTGTCGGAAATGGGCGACATCCGTGCGCTGGGGCGCATCGGCTGGAAGTCGCTGGGCTACACCATTGTGCTGTCGGGCATCGCGGTGCTGATCGGCCTGCTGCTGGTGAACCTGCTCAAGCCCGGTGCCGGCGTCGATCCGGCCGTCGCCGCGCAGCTGCTGGCCGAGAATGCCGAGCGCAGCCGCGAGATCGTGGCCGGTGTCGGCAGCCAGCCCAAGGGGCTGGAAATGCTGCTGTCGATCGTGCCCAACAACGTGCTCGATGCGGCCTCGGACAACGGCAAGATCCTGTCGCTGATGTTCTTCGCGCTGATGCTGGGCATCGGCATGGTGCTGTCACCGGCGGAGAAGGTGGCCACGCTGCGCAGCGCCATCGAGGGTCTGTTCGAGATCTCGATGACCCTGATCAACCTGGTCATCCGCCTGGCGCCGTATGCGGTGGCGTGCTTCATGTTCAACCTGGCGGCGATCTTCGGCTTCGACCTGCTGGTCAAGCTCGGCGCCTACGTGGGCGTGGTGGTGCTGGCGCTGGCGCTGCACATGTTCCTCACCTATGGCATCGCGGTGAAGCTGGCCGGGCGCTCGCCGCTGGCGTTCTTCCGCCAGACCCAGGAAGCCACGCTGATGGCGTTCTCCACCGCTTCCTCCAACGCCACGCTGCCGACCGCGCTACGGGTGGCCGACCAGATGGGCTTCCCGCACAAGGTCTCGCGCTTCGTGCTGACCGTGGGCGCCACCGCCAACCAGAACGGCACCGCGCTGTTCGAGGGTGTCACGGTGATCTTCCTGGCGCAGTTCTTCGGCGTGGACCTGAGCCTTGGCCAGCAGTTCATGGTGATGGTGGTGTGCATCCTTGGCGGCATTGGTACCGCCGGTGTGCCGTCCGGCTCGCTGCCGGTGGTGGCGCTGATCTGCGCGATGGTCGGCGTCAACCCGGTCGGTATCGGCCTGATCCTGGGCGTCAACCACTTCCTGGACATGTGCCGCACCGCGCTCAACGTCACCGGCGACCTGGCCCTGACCCTGCTGGTGGCCAAGGGCGAGAAGGACGAAGCCGGGGTCTCCCCCGCACTGGGCAGCTGACCGGCGCGGCGTAGGCGTGAATGCATGGCCGCGCGCAGGTGGCCGTTGTCTGTTGCAGGCAGGCCGATTCCGGCACCGGCAGGTCCGCTCCGCAGCCTGACCGGCCCGGTGCACTGTGGGACAATAGGCCGCCCGCAGCTCCGCGGGAGCCTCCCTTGACTCGACGAAATCATGACGCAGCCCACCCGCCGCCAGTTGGCCAACGCCATCCGTTTCCTCGCCGCCGATGCTGTCCAGGCCGCCAACTCCGGTCACCCCGGCATGCCGATGGGCATGGCCGATATCGCCGAAGTGCTGTGGAACGACTATCTCCGCCACAACCCGAACAACCCGCAGTGGTTCAACCGTGACCGCTTCGTGCTGTCCAACGGCCACGGCTCGATGCTGCAGTACGCGCTGCTGCACCTGAGCGGCTACGACCTGCCGATCGAGCAGCTCAAGGCTTTCCGCCAGCTGGGCAGCAAGACCGCCGGCCACCCGGAACGCCACGAAACCCCGGGCGTGGAAACCACCACCGGTCCGCTGGGCCAGGGTCTGGCCAACGCGGTGGGCTTCGCGCTGGCCGAGAAGCTGCTGGCGCAGCGCTACAACCGCCCCGAATTCGAGATCGTCGACCACCGCACCTGGGTGTTCCTGGGCGATGGCTGCCTGATGGAAGGCGTCTCCCACGAAGCCGCCTCGCTGGCCGGCACCTGGGGCCTGGGCAAGCTGGTGTGCTTCTGGGATGACAACAACATCTCCATCGACGGTGAAGTGGACGGCTGGTTCACCGACAACACCCCGGCGCGTTTCGAGGCCTACGGCTGGAACGTGGTGCGCGGTGTGGATGGCCACGATCCGGAAAGCATCAAGGCCGGCATCGAGCAGGCGCTGGCGCAGTCGGACAAGCCGACCCTGATCTGCTGCAAGACCACAATTGGCTTTGGTTCGCCGAGCAAGGCCGGCAAGGAATCCAGCCACGGCGCACCGCTGGGCAAGGACGAGCTGGACGCCACCCGCAAGGCGCTGGGCTGGGAATACGGTCCGTTCGAGATTCCGGAAGCCATCTACGCCGGCTGGCGTGCCGGCGCTACCGGCACCCTGCGCCAGGCCGAGTGGGAACAGCAGTTCGACAAGTACGCCGCGCAGTTCCCGGCCCAGGCCGAAGAGCTGACCCGCCGTTCGCACGGCGAGCTGCCGGACGATTTCATCGCCCAAGCCGATGCCTACATCGCCAAGGTGCAGGCCGAGGCGCCGAACATCGCCTCGCGCAAGGCCTCGCAGAACGCCATTGAAGCGTTCGCGCCGCTGCTGCCGGAAATCATCGGCGGTTCGGCCGACCTGGCCGGCTCCAACCTGACCATGTGGAAGGCGAGCAAGACCGTGGTCGGCGAAGACCCCGATGCCAACTACGTGCACTACGGCGTGCGCGAGTTCGGCATGAGCGCGATTGCCAACGGTCTGGCCCTGCACGGTGGTTTCCTGCCGTTCGACGCCACCTTCCTGGTGTTTTCCGACTACGCCCGCAACGCGCTGCGCATGAGCGCGCTGATCCCGGCGCAGGTCATCCACGTGTTCACCCACGACTCGATCGGTCTGGGCGAAGATGGCCCGACCCACCAGCCGGTCGAGCACGTGTCCTCGCTGCGCTACATCCCCAACAACGATGTGTGGCGCCCGTGCGATGCGGCCGAATCGGCGGTCAGCTGGAAGATGGCGATCACCCGCAAGGACGGCCCGAGCTGCCTGATCTTCAGCCGCCAGAACCTGGCCCCGCAGCAGCGCAGTGCCGAGCAGGTCAAGCAAATCGAACGCGGCGGCTACGTGCTGGCTGACGCGGCCGGTGCCCCGGACGTGATCCTGATCGGCACCGGTTCGGAAGTCGGTCTGGCGATGGCCGCCAAGGCCGAGCTGGACGCGGCCGGCATCAAGACCCGCGTGGTGTCGATGCCGTCCACCGACGTGTTCGAGCGCCAGGACGCGGCCTATCGCGAATCGGTGCTGCCCAATGCCATCCGCGCGCGCGTGGCGGTGGAAGCCGGTGTCACCGGTTTCTGGCGCCAGTACGTGGGCCTGGACGGTGCGGTGATCGGTCTGGATACGTTCGGTGCCTCGGCGCCGGCCGACCAGCTGTACAAGCACTTCGGCATCACCACCGAGGCGGTGGTGGCGGCGGCCAAGGCCGTGCTCGGCAAGTAAGTCTGCCGAAAATCCGAGCGTTACCGCGAAGGCCGGGAATCCCCGGCCTTCGTTGTTTCTGGCTCGCGCAAGCGGGTGGAGGTGATGCGATCAAGTAATAGCGGAACGCTGCGATCGCCCCGGGCCGGCGGACAGGGTTCAGTGGCCGCATGCGGTGCGTGCCAGCGCCAGCCGCAGCAGGCGGGCATCCAGCCGCTCGCCGAAACCAGCCGGCTGTTCCAGCCCCATCCGTTGCAGGTACAGCGCATCGCTGTCGGCGGCCGGCTGGCGCAATGCCGCCAGCACCGTGCGCAGTTTGTCCATGCGCGTGGCAGTGGCCGATTTCAGCCACGTCAGCGCACGCAGCAGGTCCTGTTCGACGGCATCGAAGTCGCTGCCCAGCGGGTAGTCGGGCAGGCTGCCGTCTGCGCGGAACGGGGCCAGCCTGGCGGCCAGCGTCGCGGCACGGTTCTGCTGCCAGCGGGAGGGGGCGGTGAAGTCGCCGGCCAGCTTCTTCGCAGTCTTGGCCTGCTCCAGCAGCCGGGGCTGGAAGGCGGCATCGGTGATGCCGGCCATGGCGATCACGCAGTCCTCATCGGTCAGGCCACGCAGGTCGGCGATGCCGTACTCGTTGACGAACACATCGCGCAGGTGGCGTGCGATGGTGGTGTGGCCGTAGCTCCAGCGCACGTTGGACTGCGAGGTCGCACCGGCCTGCCGGGTGGCACGGAACATCAGGATGCTGCGCGCATCCGGCAAGGCATGGGCCATCGCCACGAAGTTGTATTGGCCGCCGACGCCGGAGACCACACGGCCGTCGTCCAGCGCATCGGAAGTGGCGGCCCCCAGCGCGGTGGCGAGCATGCAGGAATTGAAGAAGCGTGCATCGCGCCGTTGCAGCCGTTCCAGTGCCTCATTGCCGCCGTACAGCTGGTTGATCTCGCTGATGCGGCGCATGCCGATGGCACGGCATTCGGCTTCGGGCAGGTGCCGCAACCAGTCGTAGAACTCGCTCGAGCCCAGGTAGAACGCGCCGTGCAGGTATTCGCCCTCGCGCGCCAGCCGTGCGTGGTCGCCGTTGCTGGCGCTGCCATCGGCCAGCCGCTGCATCAGGCCAAGGTCATCGTGCACCTTGCGCCAGATGACGCCGGTCTGCACCAGCTTGCGGAAGCCTTCGTTGAGCATTTCGCTGCAGCCGTACAGGCCGATCTCGAACGGTTCCAGCCCGCCGGTTTCGCGCACCAGCGGGTGGTCGGCAAGTTCCGGATCCAGCGCGTGCAGGATCTGCCGGTAACGGGCGTTGTCGGTATGGCGCAGCACCAGTGCATGGCTGAGCGCATCGGCCAGCGTGCCGATGCCGATCTGCAAGGTGCCGCAATCGCGTACCAGCGTGCTGGCATACAGGCCGATGGCGTAGTCGGCATCACTGACCGGCTGGCGGGGCAGCCCGAACAGCGCCGGATACGGCCCCGGCGGGGTGACAACCAGATCGAAGAAATCCGGCTCCACCGTCGCGCTACCGCCCAGCCAGGGCAGTTGCGGGTCGACTTCGGCAATCAGCAGCGGCCGCGGCAGGCCACGGGCCTTGATCGCATCGAGCGTGTCCTGGGTGATGTCGTTGTTGCACGACAGCGACAGTTGCGTGTCGCCTTCGCGCGCGGCCACCTTCTGCACGATCACCTGCGGTGCGCGCTGCGCGACCGCATCGGCGGCGTGGGTGTAGTTGAGGCTGGTGTACCAGCGCTGCGCCTGCGACGAACCCAGCAGCGCGCCGGACTGCATGTAGAACTCCTCCACCTGGATATGGGCCGGCAGCGCATCGCGGGCGATTGCATCGGCATAGGCCAGGCGCGGGAAATCGCCGTAGTGGCGCGCGACAAACGGATGCATGAAGCGTGCTTCCAGCCCGTCGCCGCCGGCCCGTGGCGGGTCGAGCGACAGCGCGGTATACAGCTGCAGCGGTCGCGCGGGATCGTGCTCGATGCGCGTATACAGCGCGTTGAGCAGCCGGTGCGGCTTGCCCAGCGCCAACGGCGCGCCAATGCGCAGTGCGCCGGGAACACGGGCCAGCAGCCAGTCCACGGCGGCATCGAGGTCGGTCAGGTGATGGGGCATGACAGGTGTGCTGTTGCGAGGACAGGGCATTACAGCATCGCAAAGATGAATCTCCGGTCGGGGGCTTGACAGCCGTTTCGTTTACCCATGTAATCGACAAAAATTTACAGGCGTAAACGATGATCCGGATCAGTGAGGCCGAAGCCGTGGTGATGGAGGTGCTGTGGGAGCGGCATCCGCTGTCCGCCGACGAGGTGATCACGCGTCTGCCTGGCGGCAACGAGTGGGCCGAGGCGACCGTCAAGACGCTGCTCAACCGTCTGCTCAACAAAGGGGCGATCCGTGCGGACAAGGATGGGCGACGTTACCTGTACTCGCCGCTGGTGCAACGCGATGCGTGGCTGCTGGAAGAAAGCAGCAGCCTGATCGAGCGCCTGTTCGATGGCCGGATCGCGCCGCTGGTCGCGCATTTCAGCCTGCACCAGCGGCTCAGCCGCGATGATGTGGCCGAGCTGCGCAAGCTGCTGGAGGAGCTCGACGATGACCAGCACTGAGCTGCTGTCGACTTTGTTGGAAACCACCGTGGCCAGCAGTGCGGCCATCGTGCTGGTACTGCTGCTGCGCGGTCCGGTGCGCGCCTGGCTGGGTGCAAGTGCGTCCTACCTGCTGTGGCTGATGCTGCCAACGGCATTGCTGGCGGTATTGCTGCCGGGGCCGCAGCTGGTGGCGGTGCCGATGCTCGCTGTCGGAACGCCACTGCAGGTGGCGGCGCAGGACGGGGCCGGCGCCAACCTCGTCACTGCCTGGCCGCAATGGCTGTTGTGCGCGTGGCTCGCTGGCGCGCTGCTGATGGCGCTGCGGCTGCTCGCTCAACAGCGCCGCTTCCGCAAGGCGCTGGGCGTGCTGCAGCAACGCAGTGATGGCCTGTGGCAGGCACAGAGCAGTACCGGGCTGCCGGCGGCGATGGGCCTGCTGCGGCCGATGATCGTGCTGCCAACGGGTTTCGAACAGCGCTACTCGCCGCTGGAGCAGCAACTGGTGCTGCTGCACGAGCGCATCCACCTGCAGCGTGGCGATATCGCCATCAACGCCGTGCTGGCCTTGCTGCAGTGTCTGTACTGGTTCAACCCGCTGCTGCTGTTGGCACAACGCCGCTGCCGCGAGGACCAGGAGTTGTCCTGCGACGAACGTGTCATTGCACAGATGGCCGGTGTCCGTCGCAGCTATGGCGACGCCATGCTCAAGACCGGGCTGGCGCAGTCTGCATTGCCGGTGGGGTGCCACTGGCAGAACCATCATCCATTGAAGGAGCGAATTGCGATGTTGAAGCGGCCGGTTCCAGGAAAGAAGCAGTGGGTGGCGATGCTGGCGTTGTCGGCGGCATTGTCAGCGGGAATGGGCTACGCGGCCTGGGCTGCGCAGCCGGGCAGGGCGGCGGTGACAGCGGTGAGCGAAGCGGGAACTGTCTACATGACGCGGGTGCAGGCCAATGCAGATGACACGCAGCAGCAGTTCGAGCTGCATCAGTCTGCCGGCACGCCGTTCGCTTTTACGCTGGAGTCGGCCAACGGGGTGGCATGGAGTGCCGAGTTCACCCTGGTGCCTGCGGATGCGGGAAAGCTGCGCCTGCAGGGTACGCTGAAGGCCGACGGCGCCCTGGTGTCTTCGCCGGATCTGCTGGTGATGGCAGGCAAGCCGGCGGCTGTCGAAGTCACCACCCCCGGCGGTAGTTCGTTGCTGGCGCTGCAACTTCTGATTTCCGAGGTGGGTGACAACCCGCAAACCGCATCGGCAGGAAAGATTTCGGTTGAGCCGGAAGCCGGAGAGAACGATCCGACGACCGATCTCATGACGCCGCCGGCGTATCCCAAGGTTGCAGTCGAGAACAGCGTTAGTGGCAAAGTGGTGCTGCGGATCGAGGTGAATGCGGAAGGGCGGGCTACGGATGTGAAGGTCGAGACTTCACAGCCGCAGGGGGTGTTCGATGCGGCTGCGGTGGAAGCTGCCCGGAAGTGGAAATTCAACCCGGCACAGAAAGATGGCAAGGCGGTTGCCGGTGCAGTCCGCGTGCCGATCTGGTTTGATCTGGACGAAAACGTCACGCATACCGAAGAAGGCACGGGGAGCTGATGGTGCAGCTCCTGAGGTGCGGCTTCGTGTTGCTGCTGGCAGGTTGTGCCACGCGGCCGGTGGCGGATGAAGCACCCGCCGGCAGTTACAACATCGGCCGGCAGCTGTTGGCGCCCGAACAGAAGGGCGGCGCCGGGGCGATTGAGCCGTACGTGCTGGGTGCGACTGAAACCTTCCGCATGCCGGAGCCGCAGCATGCGCCATCACCCACCTTGCCACCGGGCTATGAACGCCAGACCTTGCTGCCCACCACGCTGTGCGTGCGGGTGATTGTGATGGCGGATGGGAGTGTCGAGCGTGTGGAGCCGTTGCGTGGACACGCTCGCTGCAGTGCCGGTGCGGAGCAGGAGCATGCCTCTTTGCTGCAGGCAGCACTGGAGGCCACGGCAAGGTGGACTTTCCTTCCGGCAGCGATCTGCCGCTTCGCGCCGGGTAGAGGGGCGCCGGCACCGGGCAACTGCAGCGGTGCAACCGGGGTGGAGGCGGTGCCGGTGACGCTGCTGTATGGCTTCACTTTCGAGGTGGAGCAGGGCCGGGCGCGGGTGCGCAGCAGCAGCGACTTGCATTGATGGATGCCACAACCGAAGAAGCCGCGGGTGGTTGCTCGCGGCTTCTTCAATACAGTCTTTCAGCGGGCTGTGCGGTAACCCGCATCAATGCCCGTCGAGCAAGGCATTCAACAGCGCAGCCAGTCGCTCACCTGCCAAGCGCACCTGGGTCTCGGCCACCGGGCGCCAGGTGGCGGCATAGCTGTCGCCGATCTTGCGGCCGCGCGGATACAGCTCCGGGCGGGTGGCGATGTGGCAGCTCTGCTCGGCCCACTGGCCGGCATCGCGTTGCAGCTGCGGCGCGCTGACGCCGTTCGGCGCGGGCAGGGCCAGCAGACGCTGCAGGAACTGATCGTCATTGAGCTGCAGCGGGTAGAACATGCCGCTGTCCCAGAGCGAATGCAGGTTGGTGCCGCGCCCGTTGAACTGCAGCTGGTGGGTGTTGCCGCCCTTGTCGTGGCCGTAGCCGGCGTGCAGCGGCTGGTGGATGTCACCGGCCAGGTGCACCACGAACTTGAGCGCCTGCAGGCGTTCGGTATCGGCAAGGTTGCGATCGCCCAGAAGTGCGCTTTGCGCCTTCAGGGCTTCGATCACACAGTTGCCGTCGTGGCAGTGGCGGGCGTGGTCGTAGACGCAGCCGTCCTCGCCCATGTTGATGTAATGCCAGCGTGCCGAGCGCCGGCCCAGGTCCGGATCGTTGGCACGTACCTGGTCGGCCCACGGCGCGACACTGGCCAGGGTTTCGCCCGGCTCGAGTGCGAGCAGGCGTTCGACTTCCGCTTTCGCGGCCGGTTCCAGCCGGGTTTCAGCGACGCGGGCGACCAGCCGGTGACCTTGCGCGCCCCAGGCGAAGGCGGGGGCGGAAAACAGGGTGGATACGGCCAGCGTGATGCCGGAAACAGCAAGCAAGGTGCGGTTACGGATTTTCATCGGCGACATTCTAGCGACGGTGTCGTTGCGCACCCTGTGCCAAAAGTGGCGGGCCTGCCCACGATTCCGTCGCGCTTGGCTCGCGACGGGTCATGAACAGGCCCGGAAATCACGTTCCTCCGCGGTACCGGAGGAACGGGGTGGATCAGAACTTGAAGACGTAGGCCACGCCGTAGACCAGCGGATCGACCTTGGCGGTGCCCAGCTTGGCGCCGTTGACCTTCACCTTGGTGTCGATGTCGGCCCAGCGGACGTCCACGCGCAGCGCGCCTTTGTCGCTGATGGCGTAATCCAGACCGGCATGCGCGGCCAGGCCCCAGGAGTCTTCCAGCTTCAGTTTGGTGCCAGCCAGCGCGCCCTTGCTGTCGGTGTCGAAGAACTTGGTGTAGTTCACGCCCAGGCCGACGAACGGAGTGACCTTGCTGCTGTTGGCGAAGTGGTACTGCAGCGAGACCACCGGCGGCAGCTGCTTGGTTTCGCCGACCTTGCCGACGCCGTCGATGCTGACTTCGTGCTTGAACGGCAGTGCCGCCAGCACTTCGATACCGATGTTGTCGGCGATGAAGTATTCGAAGGTGACGGTCGGCTTGACGTCGCTGTCGACCTTGGTCGGCAGGGCACCCAAGCCCAGGGCCGAGCCGTTCAGGTCGCCGGCATCGGAGGCCGGATCGACGGCGTGCACGCCGACGCCCAGGGTCCAGTCACCCTTGGACTGGGCCATGGCCGGAGCGGCGGCAAGGGCCATGGCGGCGGCGAGGCCGGAGAGCAGCAGGGCGGGGGTCTTGCGCATGTGGAGTTCCATTGCTTGGAGAGGTGGCGCAAGTGTCCGGGCTCGTCGCCGTTGCCGCTTTGATCTTGATCAAACAGGCGTTTGCACTCAGCTGGCAGTCATCCTTTTGCCGGGGAGGCATGCGCCCGGGTGCCGGAGAAAATGGTGGCGTGCCGGTCCGGGCGGGACGGTGCTGCTGCTAGAATGGCAACCCCTTTCCACCCCCGCCGCAACGGGCTTGCGGCTGCAGGAGCTTGTGAACATGGCAATCAAGGTCGGCATCAACGGTTTCGGGCGCATCGGGCGCAACGTGCTGCGTTCGGCAGTGCTGAACTTCGGCAACGACATCGAGATCGTGGCCATCAACGATCTGCTGGAGCCGGACTACCTGGCCTACATGCTCAAGTACGACTCGGTGCATGGCCGCTTTGCCGCCGACGTGAAGGTCGAGGGCAACCACCTGCTGGTCAACGGCAAGAAGATCCGCCTGACCCAGGAACGTGATCCGGCCAACCTGAAGTGGGACGAGGCTGGCGTGGACGTGGTGCTGGAAGCCACCGGCCTGTTCCTGACCAAGGAAACCGCGCAGAAGCACCTCGATGCCGGTGCCAAGAAGGTGATCCTGTCGGCACCGTCCAAGGACGACACGCCGATGTTCGTGTTCGGCGTCAACGACAAGACCTACGCCGGCCAGGCGATCATCTCCAACGCCTCGTGCACCACCAACTGCCTGGCGCCGCTGGCCAAGGTCATCAATGACAAGTGGGGCATCAAGCGTGGCCTGATGACCACCGTGCACGCCGCCACCGCCACCCAGAAGACCGTCGACGGCCCGTCCAACAAGGACTGGCGCGGCGGCCGCGGCATCCTCGAGAACATCATTCCGTCCTCCACCGGTGCGGCCAAGGCCGTGGGCGTGGTGATCCCGGAATTGAACAAGAAGCTGACCGGCATGAGCTTCCGCGTGCCGACCTCGGACGTGTCGGTGGTCGACCTGACCGTCGAGCTGGAGAAGGAAGCCACCTACGCCGAGATCTGTGCCGAAGTGAAGGCGCAGAGCGAAGGCGCGCTGAAGGGCATCCTCGGCTACACCGAAGACAAGGTGGTGGCCACCGACTTCCGTGGCGAGACCCACACCTCGGTGTTCGACGCCGAAGCCGGCATCGCGCTGGATTCCACCTTCGTCAAGCTGGTGGCCTGGTACGACAACGAGTGG
>DDVW01000029.1:13233-13587 GCA_002345545.1 Stenotrophomonas sp. UBA2302
CTTGGGCGTGGGCTGAATCCGTGGATTCCGGCATGTCTGCAGGGTGCGTGCCGGGCGGTGCGAATGGAATCGCGCGCTGACGTTTGCAGCATGCCGGGGTGGCCCGCGTCATGGAATGGACATGCCGCCGCGCGCCTTGTGTTTCCATCGTCTGCGGATAAGGTGTGTGCTTCCCTTTCGGGGACAAGGACGGAATATGGACGATACGTGGGTGGTCTTGGGTTTGCTGGCGCTGCTCGCGCTGCTGGCCATGCCGGTTGTGCTGGTCATGGCGCTGGTGGCGCTGTCCTCACTCAAGCGGCGGGTGGCCGTGCTGGAGGCCGCTGTCGCCCGGCAAGGACACCAGGCCGCAAG
>DDVW01000024.1:0-25668 GCA_002345545.1 Stenotrophomonas sp. UBA2302
CGTGGTGTCGGGGTAGAACCCCTGTCTGGGCTTATCTATCGATTCGAGCGCATGCACGCGGACTTGGCAGCGTGGTCGGGTGCGCGAGACGAGTGGGACTCGATGAGCTATCGACGATCCGCGATCGAGCCTCACGAGCAGGATCGCTACACCGAGGCGTCGGACGTGCTCATTGATGCCGCGCGTGACGCCATGGAGTGGCTCGGGGCAAACCACCTCGCGCAACTTGACGCACAGATTGAGTACCTGTCGAGCTCGAGGCTTCCCTTGCTTCGGCGATTGGCCGTGCATGCCGTGGCGTCGCACCCTGGCAAATCGGCGGACGAACGGCTCGCGTGGGTTCGGTCGCATGTTGGACTTGATTCGCTCGCCGAGCACCATGAGGTGCATCGCTTGGCGGCGCTCAATTATCCGGGGGCCACGGACTCAGCGCGTCAGGCCTTGATCGACGCCATCGTGGCCGTCTCCTTTGAGGACGCCGACAACCGGTCGGCCGAAGCGCGCACTCAGCGCTTCCAGTTCGATTGGTTGTCGTGGTTGTTGGCGGCGAAGCCTGAATGTGCGCTCGCAGAGGCCGTTCTGGCACCCATTCGTACGCGTTTTCCGCAGTGGATCGTCTCCGAGCACCCGGACCTCACGCATTGGATGGGATCGGGGGGGTGGGTCGGATCAAAGAGCCCCTGGTCGACCGAACAGCTGATCGCGCAGCCACCAAGTGAGCAGCTTGATGCTCTCCTGGAATTTAGGGGCACCGACTTCGACGGTCCTAGTCGCGAGGGACTGCTGTCGGCTGTGCGGGATGCGGCTAAGTCGGTCCCCGACTGGGGCTTCCAACTGGTCACCGAGCTGGAGCAGCGGGCGCTGTGGTCATCCGACCTGTGGTCGGCGACGTTGCGAGGATTCCAGGACGCAGAACTGGACAGCACACAATGGCGTCGCCTGCTCGAAGCGGTCGCCCGCAATGATTTGCATGCCGAGCATGCCCGGGACATCGCGGACGTCCTGCTACGGCTCGTCAAGGATGGTGGCAAGCCGTTCGCGTCTGAGTTGCTGGCCATTGCGAACCCGATCGCGGAGCACCTGTGGATCGCGCTGGACCCCGACGACGATACCGACTTCGACAACAACTGGCTGACGCGGGCCATCAATCGGTCGGGGGGTGTGCTGATCGAGTACTGGCTCGCTGCGCTTTCACTCACGCTGAAGGGCAAGGAGGGCTCGGATTGGGCGATGCCTGCCTACTACCGCGAGCGATTTACCGAAGCGATCCAAGATCCGACGTCGAAAGGAGCGCACGCGCGTTCCCTGTTGGCGAGTCAAGCCGCCTTCCTGTTTCGGCTAGACGAGGCGTGGGCCCGGGAACACTTGATACCCCTATTCCAGGACGCGGATTCGCGGATCTTCGCGCAAGCGTGGCATGGCTTTCTCGCGTGGGGACGACTGTATCCACCGCTGGTTGACGCTTTGTTGCCAGCCTTCCTGGCAGCCATAGCACGAGCTCCCGCGGAACTGCCGGAACATCGCAAGCGACTGATCGAGTTCTATGCCGCCTTGTGTGTCTTCCACATCGACGACCCACTGCAGAAGCTGCTCCCCAACCTCTTCCAGCACGGCGCAGAGAAAGATCGAATCACATTTGCATCGCAGATCGAGCACATGCTGCGGCAACTGGACCCCTCGGGAATCGACAAGGTCTGGGAGGGTTGGCTCTCTCGCTACTGGCAGGATCGACTTCAAGGCGTACTCGCGCCGCTTGCCTCAGGGGAATGCCGGGAAATGGTCGAGTGGCTTCCCCATCTGGGCAAGCACTTTTCGGCAGGTGTGCAGTTGGCGACTCGCATGCCGGCGCTGCCCGCGGGGCAAAGCCATGTCCTGTTCGAGCTGCGCACCAGCGATGTGGTCACTCGCTTCCAAGAGGCCGCGGCACAGCTGCTGATCTACCTGTCCGACGGCGTGGCGGGGTACGAACTTGCGTACCTTACTGAGGTGGCGGCGCGACTCGACGCATTGCCGGAGCCTGTTCGGCGCAGTCTCCAAGAGGCACTAGTACGTGCTGGTGCTCATTGAAGAACTCGCGGTACCTACCAGCCGGAGTCCTTAGACATGTGATCAGCTCGGGCAAGGTGCTGCCGGGGAAAGCCATGATCGACCTAGTTGCCTGTTGGTCGTATCTATGATTGCTTCTGGCCGATAACGGTCGGCGGGCGAGAGCTTGACCATATCCAGGGCTCCCTGTTTGCGTGGAGCTGTCGCTCAAGTTATTGGATGAAAATGCCCGATGCTTTTTGGCGGCGGTGGTCGATTCGATGGCTGCAGGTATCGCAGCGGCGGATTGGTTCCGTCCCTAGGGCACGGACGCACGGATCGGCGTGGCCGGGGGTAGAGGGGCAGGGCAGCCGGGGCTCTCCCCAGCCAGCGCCTGCCCCCTCGGCAACGTCCAGTGTCTGGCGGAGGTCAGAACCAGGCGCGGATGCCGAAGGCCACGCCGCGGCCCGGCAGCGGTGCGTAGTCGCGCAGCAGCGAGGTGTGCGGGCGGGCCTCGCGATTGGTCAGGTTGCTGCCGTCCAGGAACAGCTCGTAGCTGTTGTCCGCCGAGTGCTCCCAGCGGTAGGCCAGATGCGCGTCGACCAGCGTGTAGCCGTTGCTGGGGGTTTCATTCTGCGCAACGTCCTTCTGGCTGCCGTAGCGGATCGCGCCAACCGAGGCGCGCCAGCCGTCACGCGTCCAGCGCAGGTCTGCACCGAGGCGTGCGGGACTGATCCTTGGCAGGTGGCCGGCATTGGCCAGGGTGACGCTGTAGTCATGGTGGTGACCGCCATGCGGCACGCGGATGTCACTGCGGCGGCTGCCGCTGCCGTCCAGCTCGGCCCTGACGTAGTCGCCGAATACGCGCAGGTCCCAGTCGCCGCTGTCATTGCGGGTCAGGTGCAACGTGGCTTCGGCCTCGGCGCCCATGAACGTGGCGTCATGCTGCGTCCACACGCGCACCGGCAGCGCCTGCTCGATCACGCCGGTATCGGCCAGGTAGATGAAGTCCTTGAACTGCGTCCGGTAGATCGAGGCGGAGACATCGATGCGGTCGCCATGCGCGTGCAGGCCCAGTTCCAGGTGCCGGCTGCGCTCGGTCTTCAGCGTCGCATCGCCGATCTCCAGCGAACGGGTGGCGATGTGGGCTCCGGCGGCGTACAGCTCCTCGTTGGTGGGGGCGCGTTCGGAGCTGCTCATGCCAAAGCGCAGGTCGAAATGGTCGTTGAGCGTCCAGATGCCGGCCGAGGACAGATTGGTAACGCCGAAATCGCACTCGCCGTGGCCATCCTCCGGCGTCAGCCTGACCCGGTCATGGCGCCCGCCCAGTTCCAGTTTCAGCATGCCGAAGCGTTTTTCCTGCAGTACGAACAGCCCCAGGGTGTCGGTGCTGGTGTCCGGGACGAAGGCTTCCTCGCCCTGTGCGCCGAAGTCGCTGCGGCCGAACTGCAGTCCGAATGCGCCCCCCCAGCCACCGAGCGGCTGTTGCACGGCCTCGATGCGGCCTTCCATGCCCTTGTTGGTGAAACGGGTGGACGGCATGCCGGCTTCCAGCTCGGTGTGCTCGTAGTCGGTCCACGCGGCACGGGCGCCCAGGCTCTGCAGGAACGGCAGCGGGGAGTGGAGGCCGCCTTTCAGCTCCAGCCGGTTCTGCACCATGTCGATGCGGATATCGTGCGCGTCTTCGTCATCATGGCTGCTGGCGTGGTCGTGGCCATGATCATCATGGTCATGGTCGTCCCCGGCATGTTCGTGCGCCCCGGCGGGAATGCCGTAATTGCTGCGGTAGGTGCCCAGGGAGGCACCGAGGAATCCGGATTCGCCCAGCCAGGTGGCTCCCACGCCACCGGCGCGGGTGCGTGTCGCGCTGTTGCCCAAGCGGCCGTGTGCGTCCGGTTCGTCGGCATGATCGTCGTGGTCGTCCGCCCGTACCGTCGGGCTCATCGCCTGGCCGGGGATGCGGTAGTCGTCGCCATTGCGCACCAGTCCATCGACATGCAGCACCAGATTGTCAGCGCTGACGCCATCGAGCCGGAACATGCCGCTGCGCTCGTTGTTGACGCTGTTGCCGCGCAGCTCGGCGCGGCCGCTGAGCGGACGCTCAGGCAGCGTGCTGGCGATGCGGCCATCGACCACGTTCACCGCGCCGCCGATGGCGCCACTGCCGAACA
The DNA here is from genome assembly GCA_002345545.1 of Stenotrophomonas sp. UBA2302. GTDB lineage: Bacteria > Pseudomonadota > Gammaproteobacteria > Xanthomonadales > Xanthomonadaceae > Stenotrophomonas. The sequence goes on from DDVW01000024.1 coordinate 4,197, forward strand.
GCAGGGTCGCCGGGCCTTTGAGCACCTCGATCTGGTCGGCGAGGAACGGCTCGATGCTGGTGGCGTGGTCGGCACTGACGGTGGAGGCATCCATGTTGCCGATGCCGTTGGCGACGACCGCCACGCGCGGGCCTTCCTGCCCGCGGATGACCGGCCGGCCGACGCCGGGGCCGAAATAGGTGGTCTGCACGCCGGGGGTGCGTGAGAGGGTGTCACCCAAGGTGGCGCCCTTGCGTGCATCCAGCTCCTCACCGGCCAATACGGCAACCGGCCGCGCCAGTGATTCGGCATCGCCCTGCAACGGGGAAGCGGTGACCTTGATGCCGGAAAGCTCGGTCGCATGAGGGTGCGGTGTATCGCCACCGTCTGTTGCGTGGGCGAGTGGCAGGGCCAGTGCCAATGACAGAAACAGTGGGTGACGGCTGAGGCGGGGCAGGGAGCGGGTTGGGTGGTTCATGTTGTTACTTTGTATCACTCGTAGGGCGCGAAGACGCCTCATGGCCATGAAATCGGCACAGCAGATGGGGCGGACGATCATGTTATATTATTCCATAACGATTCGACGCCCTGCTGGAAGTCATGCCGCTGCGATCCAATTTCCGCCACTTCCTTGACCGCTTCGGTGCGCTGGGCTCGCTGCTGTGTGCAGTGCATTGCGCGGTTCTGCCGATGCTGCTGGCGGCCGCGCCGGCACTGGGACTGTCGTTCTGGCTGAGTGGTGAGGTCGAAGCCGTGATCGTGGTCTTTGTGACCCTGCTTGGCCTGTTCAGCCTGATCTTCGGCTATCGCCGGCACCGCGCCATGCAGGCGCTGGCGCTGCTGGTGCCGGGGCTGCTGCTGCTGTGGGCCGGGCTGTTGCATGCGGAGCTGCATCATTCGCTGATCCCGCACACCATCGTGATGACGCTGGGCGGCATGCTCGTGGGTTTTGCGCATCTGGTGAACCTGCGCCTCAACCAGGGGCACGTGCACGACGCCAGCTGCGTACATTGAAAGGCGCGTGCTAGGCTCTGGACTCATGCGCGGGGCATCTGTTCCGGCCCCGTGAAACCCGTGCAGGCACGGGGAATCCGAAGGCTGACCAAGGAGATGACGACATGGGTAAAGGTGACCGCAAGACCGCCAAGGGCAAGCGTTTCAACGCCAGCTACGGCAATACGCGCAAGCACGCGTTGAGCAGGGTGGCCGTGGGTGCCGCCGCGCCGGTTGCCAAGAAGGCCGTCGTCAAGGCGCCGGCCAAGAAGAGTGTCGCCAAGAAGGCGGTGGCCAAGACGGCCTGATCCTGGCCGATGCGGCAAACAGAAAGCGGCGCTTGCGCCGCTTTTTTGTGCCCGTCATGCCTGCAACGTGGACCCGGTGTTTCGGGTGATCTGTCAGAACGGCGGCGGGCTGCAGGCGGCTTATCCGGCTATTGCCGCTTCCATCGCCATCTGCGGGCGTCTGTCGCATTTTTCCCGGAACCTTGCCGCAGCCGGCATGCTTCCCGGCACACCCACAAGGAGATCACCATGCGTACGGCGCTTGCACTGTTTGCTTCACTTTCCGCACTGGGCCTGCCACTCGCGCCTGCGCACGCGGCAGCGGATACCGCACTGGCGGCGGTGGTGGCCCAGCGCCTGCAGGGCGACCGCACCGGCGCGTGCATGGCGGTGGCGGTGGTGGAGCGGGATGCGGTTGCGCGCACGTTCCAGTGCGCGGACGAACGCGAGCTGGCGCGTGTCGGCGCGGATACCACCTTCGAGATCGGTTCGGTCAGCAAGACCATGACCGCCACGCTGCTGGCCGACTTGATCCGGCAGGGCAAAGGCACGCTGGACGATCCGCTTGCGGCCTGGCTGCCGGCCGGCACCCCGGTGCCGGACTATCGCGGCCAGCCGATCCTGCTGCGGCATGTGGTGACCCATACCTCCGGACTGCCGGCGCTGCCCTCGCGGATGGCCCCGGTGAACATGGAGGATCCGTATGCCGGGCTGGATGCCGCGACGTTGCTGGCGTCGCTGGCGGATGTGGAGCTGGCGGCGGCGCCGGGCAGCCAGTTCGAATATTCCAACTACGCCTCCATGCTGCTGTCCTACGCGGTTGCGGCGCGGGCCGGCAGCGATCTGGAAAGCCTGCTGCAGCAGCGCCTGTTCCAGCCGCTGGGCATGACACGGGCCCATATCCACCGGGTGCCGGAGGGCGTGCGTGCGGGGCAGGGGCATGCGCCGAACCGGCGTGCGGTGCCGGCCTGGCACTTCGCCACCGATCTGGCCGGTGTCGGCGGTGTGTGTGCGACGCTGGATGACATGGTCCGCTATGTGCAGGGCAATCTGGGGCAGATCGATGCGGCGATCAGCCCGGCGCTGGCGATGACGCATGTGCAGGTATCGGAGCAGCCGGCGATGGGCATGAACTGGATGCGCGTACCGGTGAAGGGCCGCACCGTGTTGATGCACGAAGGCGGTACGGGCGGCTTCTCTTCCTTCGTCGCGGTGGATATCGAGCAGCAGCGGGGCGTGGTGATCCTGTCCGATACCACCTGGAACTCGATCGGCAGCCTTGGCAGCCTGGGATTGCATCTGGTCGATACCGGCTTCCCGCTGGGCAAGCCGCGGCGGGAAACGGCGCCCGAACCGGCGCTGCTCGATGCGCTGGCCGGCGAGTACCAGTTGCAGGGGGCGATGAAGATGACGCTGCGCCCACGCGATGGCCGCCTGTACGTCCAGCCCGAAGGGCAGGTCGAGCAGGCGATGGGCTACGACGATGCCGGCGATTTCTATCCGCTGGCGCTGGATGCGGTGTTGCGGCCGCAGCGCAGGAGTGATGGCAGCTATGGCTTCATCTGGTCACAGATGGGCGCGCAGATACCGGCAGCGCGGATCGATATGCAGCGCGCACCGGCGCCACAGCTTTCGTCTGAAGCACTGGGAGCGTACGCCGGCAGCTATCCGCTGATGCCCGCGTTTGCGCTGACGGTACGCGAGCATGAGGGGCGCCTGCATGCACAGGCCAGCGGGCAGGGGGAGTTCGCTCTGGATGCGGTGGCGACGGACCGGTTCGAAGCGCCGGCGTACGGTATCGAGATCGTCTTCCTGCGTGATGGCGACGGACGTGTGCAATCACTGGAACTGCATCAGGGGGGACAGGTGCTGCGGGGCAAGCGGGAATGAACAGTGCAGTGATGTGTGAGGTGGAGACTTCGGGCGCGTGCCGGCAGGTGGATGACGAGCGCGGCAGCGTGCGGACAGAGGCTGCCCGGTGACGGTGGATACAGGCTATTCGCTGCAGCAGGCCTTGCCGGCCGATGTGCTGGCCGGCGGCAACGCGGCATGGAGCCGCTATCGCCAATATCCGGTATTCAGTTGGCCCTGGCTCAAGGGCCGCAGCCTGCTGTTCATCGGTGTGATTGCGCCCTTGGCACTGCTGGCGGGCGTGGTTGCCACCGTCAATCTGCGCGATTACGGCGCCGGCCTGCTGATGTTCGCGCTGCAGTTCGCCGCCTTCACGCTGATGGCCACCACCGGCCCGGCGCTTGCCACCTGGGTGCGGCACCGCCGCTGGCAGGAGACGCATGAGCGGCGCGGGGTGGTGGTCGCGGTGCTGCTGGGAATCATGGTGAGCTTTGTCGTGGATTACACGGCCTCGGCGAAGGTTGTCGAGCTGGTGGAGCTGCAGGCGGGTATCGCCAAGCCGTCACGCAGTCTGGAGGTCGGGCCGCTGGCGCAACGGGTGGCGCTGGCGGCCAATCTCGGCCTTCTGCTGCTGGTCTATGGCCTGTTCGGTGGCGGCATGGCGTTGCGCGCCTATTTCAGCGAGCGCAGCCGTTGGGTCGCGCACCGGCAACGGCTGGAGCTGGACGCGGCGCGCATGCAGGCGCGTGATGCCGACCTGCGGCTGGGCGTGCTGCAGGCCCAGGTGGAGCCGCACTTCCTGTTCAACACGCTGGCCTCGGTGCGTGCGCTGGTACGCCAGGAGCCGGCGCAGGCGGAGGCCACACTGGATGCGCTGAGCGATTTTCTCCGCGCCACCATTCCGCGCCTGCGTGAAAGTGAAGCGGCGCTGCACTCGACCCTTGGCCAGCAACTGGACATCTGCACCGCCTATCTGGCGCTGATGCAGGTGCGCATGGGCGGGCGCCTGCACTACGGCGTGCAGTGCGACCAACGACTGCGGGAGCGGTCCTTCCCGCCGGCGCTGCTGATCACACTGGTGGAAAACGCGATCAAGCATGGCATCGAGCCCCGGCCCGGGGACGGGCGCGTGGAGATCACGGTGGCGCGGCTCGATGGACGCCTGCAGGTGCAGGTGAGCGACGACGGTGCGGGGCTGAAGCCCGGCCCGGTTGCAGGACTGGGGCTGCACAATGTGCGCGCACAGCTGGCGCAGCGCTACGGTGAGCGCGCCTGCCTGCGCCTGCGTTCCCGCCCCGGGAGCGGGGTGATTGCCGAAGTCGAGGTGCCATGGGAGCCGGAAGCATGAACCAGGAAGTGACGCGGCCGACCACCGGACTGATCGCCGAGGACGAGGCACCGCAGCGGCGTGCGCTGCATGAACTGTTGCGCCAGCTGTGGCCGGATCTGCAGCTGGTGGCGGTATGCGAGGACGGGGTGGCGGCACTGGAGGCGGCGGAGCGTTGTCGCCCGGATATCGCCTTTCTGGATATCCGCATGCCGGGTGTCGGCGGATTGGACGTGGCCCGCGCGGTGGTCGCGCAGGGTGGGCTGGTGGTGTTCATCACCGCGCATGACGACCATGCCGTTTCCGCGTTCGAGACCGGCGCCATCGATTACCTGCTCAAACCGCTGCAACCGCTACGGCTGGAGCGGGCCGTGGCACGTCTGCAACAGCGGCTGGCACTGGCACGGCAGCCGGACGTGCAGTCGCTGATCGATGAACTGGAGATCCGCCTGCGGCCGGCGACCGAGTACCGGGTGCGCTGGATCAGCGCCAGCATCGGCGACAGTGTCAGCATGATCGGTATCGACGAGGTGCTCTATTTCCAGGCGCAGGACAAATACCTGCGGGTGGTTACCGCCACCACCGAAGCGCTGATCCGCACCCCGCTCAAAGAGCTGTTGGCCGGGCTGGACCCGGAGCAGTTCTGGCAGGTGCATCGCGGGGTGGCGGTGCGGGTGTCGGCGGTCGCGCGGGTGCGGCGTGACGAGCTGGGGCGGCTGTCGATCCTCCTGAAACAGCGTCCGGAGACGCTGCCGGTCAGTGCCACCTTCGCTCATCGCTTCCGCGGCATGTAGCCGCCCCGTGACCGTTTTTCTCAGCGCGTGCGCAGCGCTTCCTGCAATGCCTGCGGGTCGCCGTCGTTGGGGCGGGCGGGGATGCCGATCAGCCGGGTAAGCAGCGGATACACATCGACATTGTCGAAGCTGCCCAGCTGCCGGCCACGGGCGAAGGCCGGGCCGCGGCCAATGAAGATGGCCTGCATCGAGGGCAGGGCGGGATCGTAGCCGTGCGAGCCCCGGTCACCGGGAGTGCGCTGGGCGATCAGCTGGCGCGGCATCGCATCCCAGCCTTCGCGCATCTGGCAGACGATGGGCGGGATGCGTGGATGGCTGCCGTAATGCCACTGCGCTGGCAGCTGTGCCTTGTTCCAGCACTGGTAATGCTCATGCTCGCCGAGCAGCGCCTGTTCGGCTTCGGCGACCTTGCCCGCAAGCGGGCGGAAACCCACCGACTGCCCGATGGTGACCAGCGTGGCGATATCCGGTGCCACCATGTCCTCGGTGGCGACGACGTGGCCGTCACTGACCGTTGCCATGCCATGGTCGGAGACGATGACGATGTTGGTGCGCTCGAGCAGGCCATCGCGCGCCATGTTGTCGACCAGCTGGCCGATGGCGGCATCGACCTCGCGCAGTGCGGCCGCGTATTGCGGTGAGTCGGGGCCATGGTTGTGACCGGCCTGGTCGACCTGTTCCATGTAGCCGGCGACGAAGCGCGGGATGATGCCGTCCGGTGCACCCTGCAGCCACGCCAGTACCTGCTGCATGCGTTCGGGCAGGGACACGCTTTCGTCATACGGCCGCCATTGATTGGCGTACAGCCCGTGGATCGGCGCTTCGCTGCCCGGCCAGGACCACGAGGCGCTCTTCAGTCCGGCCTTGCGCACGCTGATCCACAGCGGTTCGCCACCCTCCCACCAGGCCGGATTCTGCACGGCAGCGGGATCGTTCAGGCGGAAGTTCCCCAGCTCATCGGAACTCATCGCGTTGTGCACCAGCCCGTGACGGTCCGGGCGCAGGCCGGTGACCAGCGTGTAGTGGTTGGGGAAGGTCAGCGACGGATAGGACGGGCGCATGCCGATCGAATGCACGCCTTCGCTCGCCAGGCGGAACAGCGTGGGCGTGGTGTCGCGGTCGAGTTTGTCGGCGCGCAGTCCGTCGATGGACAGCAGCAACACGGTCGACGGAATTTCCGGAGCGGAGGCGGAACGGGGGGCGGAGGCGCAGGCGGCCAGCAGGGCACACGCCAGCGCGGCAGCGGCAAGACGGATCGGAATCATCGCTACATGATACGGACGCGCGATGACCGGACAAATACATCTTTGGCCGGAGACTCAGGCAAACAGATCGCCTCCCCGGTTTCCGGCCGCGTCGATGCCTTCCAGCCGCAGCAATGCGGCCTTGGTCGGCAGGCCGCCGCCGAAACCGGTCAGCGTGCCGTTGTGGCCGATCACCCGGTGGCAGGGCAGCACTAGTGGCAGCGGGTTGCGGCCATTGGCGGCGCCGACTGCGCGGGTTGCAGTGGGGCGGCCGATGCGCTCGGCCAGTTGCCGGTAGCTCCAGGTCATGCCGAATGGAATCTGTGCCAGCGTGTGCCAGACCAGCAGCTGGAAGTCGGTGCCGACCGGTGCCAGCGTCAGCTCGAACTGGCGGCGCTGCCCGTGCAGATATTCCAGCAGCTGCCGCCGTGGTTCGGCCACCGCGTCGGCATCGTGCTGCCAGTGCTCGCGGCCGCGGGCGTCGTGGCGGTTGCTGGCAAACAGGATGTGGCGCACGCCCTGGTCGTCGGCGGCCACGGTGAGCAGGCCGATCGGGCTGTCGAAACGGTCGTAGTACACGGTGCTCATGACGGGTTCTCCGGCGTGTCGACGGATGTGGAAGATGGGAGGCTTTCGGCGGTGGCGGCCAGATGCCACAGGTGCAGCACGGCATAGGCGCGCCAGGGGCGCCACGGTTGCGAGCGGGCTTCGGTGGCGCGTTCGCCCAGACGCTGGCCTTCGCCGAGTACCTGTTGCAGGACGAGGTCGCCGGCAGGGAACGCATCGGGCAGGCCCAGCGCACGCAACGCCATGTAATGCGCGGTCCACGCGCCGATGCCGGGCAGGGCGGTGGCCTGCTGGACGAAGCGCTCCAGCGTCTGCGCGCGGCTGAACTGCAGCCGGCCCTCGACACAGGCACGGGCCAGGGCGCGTACGGTCGCGGCGCGGGTACGCGGCAGGCCGATGGACTCCAGCGGTGCATCGACCAGATCGGCGGGTAACGGGAACTGGCGGTCCAAGCCCTCGGGCAGGCCGTCGAGATGGCCGCCGAACCGCTCCACCAGCCGCCGCGCCAGCGTCGTGGCCGCCGCCACGCTCACCTGCTGGCCAAGCACCGCGCGCACCGCGACCTCGAATCCGTCCCAGCCGCCGGGCACGCGCAGGCCGGGGCGTTCGGCGATACCGCGCGCCAGCAACGGGTCGCGCATCAGGCAGGCGTGCACCGCGTCCAGATTGGCGTCCAGGTCGAAGATCCGCCGTACCCGCGCGACGATGGCGGGAATCGCGCGCGGATCGCTGGCACCCAGCTGCAGTCGCAGCTCGTGGCGTCCGGGAGCGGCGCTGATCCGGATCAGGCTGGCGTGGCCGTCGTGGACGATCACCCGGCGGTAGCTGTCCGCATCGATCTGCTCGATGCCGGGGATCGCACGTTTGCGCAGGAAGGCCAGCATCGCCGCGAAATCCAGCGGTGGCCGGTACGCCAGCCGCAGTACCGGTTCACCTGCGGCGACGCCTGCCTGCTGCCGCCGCAGGGCACTGGGCGGCATGCCGCAGCCGCTGCGGAAGGCGCTGTTGAAGCGGCGCAGGCTGTTGAAACCGGCCGCCAGTGCGACCTGGGTGACCGGCAGCGTGGTTTCGGTCAGCAGCTGCTTGGCCAGCAGGATGCGCCGGGTGGCGTGCAGCTGCGCGGGCGTGGCGCCGAGGCGGGCGACGAACAGCCGCTGCAGCTGGCGCGGGCTCAGGTGCAGCGCCTGGGCCAGCGCGCTGACCGGATGCTCCTGCAGGATGCCTTCGCCGAGCAGGGCAAGGGCGTGGTTCAGGGTGCGGTCCTGCAGCAGGCAGGCGTCATCGGGCGAGAGCTCGGGCCGGCAGCGCAGGCAGGGCCGGTAGCCGTCCGCGGCCGCTGCGGCGGCACTGGGGTAATAGCTCACATTGTCCTTGCGCGGAACCGGCGCCGGGCATACCGGCCGGCAGTAGATGCCGGTGCTGCGTACGGCGGTGAAGAACAGCCCGTCAAAGCGCGCGTCACGGGACAGGCGCGCCTGTTCACATTGATCATGGCTGGGCAGGGCGGGGCTGTGCATGGCGCCAGTCTAGAACGGCACCGGGGTCGGCACTGGTCATTTCCGGACAGCAATGTTCATGAGGGATTGTTGTTTAGGCCCGATTGCAGTGGCGCCGTCATTGCGTTCTAGACTATTCACACTTTCCGGCGCCTGTTGCGCCGTAACACGGATTCGATTGCTCTCCATGTTGCCCAGATTCTGGTGGTCGCCGTTGTTGTGTATCGGGCTGCTGGCCTGCAATCCACAGGAACAGGACAGGAAAACCGTGACCGAACCGACCGTGGCACAGGCCGCAGACGGGGACCACATGGTGTCGATCAATGTCACCGATGTGCCGCGGCCCGCGCCGGTGGCGGTACCGGCCAAGGACCGTGACTGGCCGGAGGTGGTGCTGGAGAGCGGTCAGGCGTGGATCAGCTGCGACACCGACTATGGCGGCGAGGCCGGCGACGGTATCGCGCTGGAGGCACTGGACCGCAGCACCATCGAGGCCGCATTGGCACCGTGCACCGAGCGCGGCCTGCTGCGGTTGCGCTATGCCGGCAAGATCAATCCGTCCTTCGCCGCACTGATGACGCGACTGGCGATCGTGGCCGATGCGATGGATATCGACCGGCGCATCCTGGATCTGGATTCCAGTGGCGGCCAGGTGGAAGCGGCGATCGTCGCCGGTGACAGCATCGGTGAGTCTGGCTGGACGGTCTGGGTGCGGGAGGGCTCGATCTGCCACAGCGCCTGCGTGTTCGTGCTGGCCGCCGGCGACAACCGCCTGATTTCCGGGCAGGTCGGCATCCACCGGATGATGCGCATCAGTTCCACCGCTACATCGCGCGCGGAGTTGAACAAGGAGCTGCAGGAGGTCTACGACAACGTGAAGGACTACCTGCAGCGCAATGGCGTGGCGGTGGGCGTGGCCGACCTGATGATGACCGTGCCCAACCGCAGCGTACGCCTGCTCAGCACCGGGGAGCTCAAACAGTTCGGCCTGGATGGCACCAATGCGGTGCAGGATGATCTGGAGCGGATCAAGCAGATGCGCAAGTGCGGCGATGATTTCGTCCGCCGCAAGGATGCCTTCCTGCTCGCCTTCGACCGCGACTGCAAGGCCGAGGGCGCCGATCTGGAAGCGGTGAACGCCTGCGGCCAGGCGCTGAAGGAGCGTTTCGGGTTTCCGGACGAGACCTGCCCGGACGAGAGCCCGCTGTCGGAGATCGACACCGCGCTGCTGGCCTTGCCACCGCTGCCGGCCGAGACCGCGACGACGGGTGATCGGCCCGCTCCGGTGGCGGCGACGATCCGCTGAGCCTGCCACTTGCGGCACACGATAGGGAGCGGGGCATGCGGCGCAGCAGCCGGTTGATGGTTTTTTTCCTGGGTCTGCAGGCCGGCCTTGTGGCCGCGCAGACCGCACCCCCGGGCACGGCGCAGCTGCCACCCGCGCCGACGTCCGCGCAACAGGTGCGGAAGGACCGGCAGGACGCGGATATGTCCCGCGCCGCGCAGCAGGTGGTGCAGTTGCTGGATCGCGGCGATGCCGGACAGGTGTGGGACGGTGCCTCGGTGGTGGCGCACAAGGCGGCCGGTCGCGCGCTGTTCATTGAAACGGTGCAGGCGGAACGCGACCGGCTGGGACCGCTGCTGTCACGCGGACAGCCCTCGATCACCCGCGTGCAGTACCCCGCCGGCGCACAGGTGCCGGAAGGGCTCTACATCAACGTCAGCCTGCCCACCCGCTTCAGCAACAGCGCCCAGCCGGTGCGCGAACTGGTGTCGTTCCGGCTGGATGAGGACCAGGTCTGGCGGGTTTCCGGCTACAGCATCCGGACCACCGGCAACTGATCTTGCCGAGTCGGGGCATGTGCCGGCAGCGCCCGACGGGCGTGTGTGGCAGGTGGAAGATTGCCAGCGGAATCCACGCTGGCTGATCCAGATCAAGGCCTGTCGCAGGCTGCGCACCTACGCTGCGTGCTCTGTCCGTTGGCGGGAAAGTGCAATGCAGAACGTGGATGTACTGGTGGTGGGCGCCGGCCCGGCGGGGCTGTGCCTGACCCGTGGCCTGGCCGACAGCGGGCTGTCCGTGGCGCTGGTGGAGCAGCAGCCCGCCAGCGCGTTGGCGGCACCGGGCTTCGATGGCCGTGAAATCGCGCTGACCCATTCGTCACGGCGGATCCTGCAGTCCCTGGGTATCTGGCAGCGGATCGACCCTGCCGCGGTGTCGCCACTGCGCAGTGCGCGGGTGATGAACGGAACCTCGCCGTTTGCTCTGGGCTTTTCCGCCGAGCGCGAGCAGGTGGAGGAGCTGGGCTGGCTGCTGCCCAACCATCTGATCCGGCGGGCGGCATGGGAGGCGATACAGGGCCAGCCCGGGGTGGAGCTGATCGACGGCACCTCGGTCACCGCCATCGTGCCCGGCAGCGACGCCAACACGGTGACCTTGGCCGATGGCCGGCAACTGGCCGCGCGGCTGGTGGTCGCCGCCGACAGCCGCTTCTCGGCGACCCGGCGGATGATGGGCATCGGCGCGCAGATGCGGGATTTCGGCAAGTCGATGCTGGTGTGCCGGCTGCAGTGCGAGCGGCCGCACCACCACGAGGCATGGGAGTGGTTCGGCTACGAGCGCACGCTGGCGATGCTGCCGCTGCCTGAAAACCAGGCGTCGGCGGTCATCACCCTGCCACCGGCGAAGATCCAGGCGTTGATGGCGATGGACGAGGCGCAGTTCGGGCAGGCGGTGACCGGTTTCTTCGAACAGCGGCTGGGGCAGATGCAGCTGTGCAGTACGCGCCATGTGTATCCGCTGGTCGGCGTCTATGCCAGGCGCTTCGTCGGCCCGCGCTATGCGCTGGTCGGTGATGCGGCGGTCGGCATGCACCCCGTCACCGCGCATGGCTTCAACCTCGGCCTGCACAGCGCGCACCGCCTGGCGCAGCAGCTGCAGCGGGCGCTGGCCAGTGGTGGCGACATTGGCGCAGCGCGGCTGCTGGAGGCCTATGAGCGCGCTCATAGGCTGGCATCGCGGCCGCTGTACGAGGCGACCAATGCCATCGTCACGCTCTACAACGACAGCCGGCGGCCGGCGCGACTGTTGCGCGGTGCGGCGTTGCGTGCCGCGCACGGGATGGTTCCGTTCAGGAAGTTGATCGCCGCCCACCTGACCCAGCGGGGGGGTTAAAAACGGGTTGGGACGCGCGGGCAACGGGCAAGAACCACAGCCACAGGTTCAGCTTCAGCAGTGGTCCCGCCATTGCGGCTGGGCCGGCATCGGCCGCTCTCGCTCCGTGCTTTCAGCCTCCCGCTTCAAAGCACCCGGATCAGAACCTCGCCCAGCTGTACCTGCTGGCCTGCGCGGATCTTGCAGGCCTTGCGCAGCTCCACCACGCCATCGACCTGTACATGGCCCTCGCCGATGATCATCTTGGCCTCGCCACCGCTGGCGACCAGGTCGGTCAGTTTCAGCAGTTGCTTGAGCTCGACGTAGTCGCGGTCAAGTTCGAAATCGATGGTCTGCATGGCGTTCACGATAAAAAGCGGGGCATATTGTGCGCTACCTGCGGGGCGTGGTGGGGGCCGAGTGCCTGCGCCAGCTGAACGGGGATGGGCGAACCCGCGACAGCACGGGGGGTTTGGGCGCACAATATGCGTCTTTTCGCCCGCCCGTTCGCGGCGGTGCCCCCGGAGTTACCCATGTCCCAAGAATCCCCCGCACCGCTGCTGTTCGCAGATCTCGGTCTTTCCGAGCCTGTGATGAAGGCGGTAGCCGACGTCGGCTACGAGACGCCGTCCCCGATCCAGGCCGCCACCATTCCGGCGATGCTGGAAGGCCGTGACGTGCTTGGCCAGGCGCAGACCGGCACCGGCAAGACCGGTGCTTTCGCGCTGCCGGTGCTGTCCAATATCGACCTGTCCGCCACCAAGCCGCAAGTGCTGGTGCTGGCACCGACCCGCGAACTGGCCATTCAGGTGGCCGAGGCGTTCCAGAGCTATTCGGTGGCCATGCCTGGCTTCCGCGTGCTGCCGGTGTACGGCGGCCAGCCCTACGGCCAGCAGCTGTCGGCGCTGCGCCGCGGCGTGCATGTGGTGGTCGGTACCCCCGGCCGCGTGATCGACCATCTGGACCGCGGCACGCTGGATCTGTCCGAGCTGAAGACGCTGGTGCTCGACGAAGCCGACGAGATGCTGCGCATGGGCTTCATCGACGATGTCGAAGCCGTGCTCAAGAAGCTGCCCGAGCAGCGCCAGGTGGCCCTGTTCTCGGCCACCATGCCGTCGGCCATCCGCCGCATCGCGCAGACCTACCTGCACGACCCGGTGGAAGTGACCATCGCCTCCAAGACCACCACCTCGGCCAATATCCGCCAGCGTTACTGGTGGGTGGCGGGCATGCACAAGCTGGATGCACTGACCCGCATCCTGGAGGTGGAAGAGTTCGACGCGATGATCATTTTCGCGCGCACCAAAGCCGGCACCGAGGAACTGGCCGAGAAGCTGCAGGCGCGTGGCATGGCCGCGGCCGCGATCAACGGCGACATGCAGCAGGCCCAGCGCGAGCGCACCATCCAGCAGCTGAAGGAAAGCAAGCTCGACATCCTCGTCGCCACCGACGTGGCCGCGCGTGGACTGGACGTGGAGCGCATCAGCCACGTGCTGAACTACGACATCCCGTACGACACCGAAAGCTACGTGCACCGCATCGGTCGCACCGGCCGTGCCGGTCGCAGCGGCGAGGCGATCCTGTTCGTCACCCCGCGCGAGAAGGGCATGCTGCGTTCGATCGAGCGCGCCACCCGCCAGCCGATCGAAGAGATGCAGCTGCCGAGCGTGGATGCGGTCAACGACCACCGCGTCAGCAAGTTCTTGGAGCGCATCAGCCAGGCGATGGCGTCGGGCGACACCGATTTCTACCGTGATCTGGTGCAGCGCTACGAGAGCGAGAACAACGTGCCGGCGATCGACATCGCCGCCGCGCTGGCCAAGCTGCTGCAGGGCGATGCCCCGTTCCTGCTGGCGCCGCCGGTGCGTGAGCGCCGTGAGCCGGTTGCCGGCCGCAACGAGCGTCCCGCCCGCGACGGCGGCTTCCCGCGTCGTGACGAGCGTGGCGAGCGTCCGGCCCGTTTCGAGCGTGCTCCGCGTGGCGAAGGCGATTTCGAGCCGCGCCCGCGTCGCGAGATGCCGCCGCGCAGCGCGCCGGAGTTCGGCATGGAGACCTACCGCATCGAGGTGGGGCACATGCATGGGGTGAAGCCGGCCAACATCGTCGGTGCCATCGCCAACGAGGCCGGGCTGGAAAGCCGTTACATCGGCCGCATCGATATCCACGACGGCCACTCGGTACTGGATCTGCCGGCTGACATGCCCAACGACGTGCTGCAGCACCTGAAGAAGGTGTGGGTGTCCGGCCAGCAGCTGCAGATGCGCAGGGTCGAAGCGGGCGAAGAGCTGGGTGACAGCGCGGCCCCGGCTTCCCGGCCACGCTTCAACAAGGGCCCGCGGCCGGCCGGGCGTCCCGGTGGTCCGCGTCGTGAAGGCTTCAAGCCACGTGGTCCGCGCAACGGCTGATCGATCCGCAGACACCCCGCAGCCCCGGTCTTCCGGGGCTGTTGCGTTTACGTTGACAGGATAGTGGCAGGCAGGCCTGCACGATGGCCGTGTCCGCGCATGCGTCAGATCGACCGGTTCCTGCGATAATCGGCCCGCGCATGCGGAGTTGTGCGAGAGGAAGATGATGGCAGGTGCCCGGAATGCAGCTGGCTGGCGACAGGGGATGGCGTGGACAGCCATGCTGCTGCTGGCGCTTCTGTGCACGACCGCAAGCGTTCTGGCCAAGCAGTCGCCGGTGCATCTGGACCGTGATTACCTGCTGGTTGGCGCGGCCGGCAGTGATCCTGCTCCGGAGCGGGCCTGCTCCCCGGAAGCACGCGCGCGATTCAGCAACAGCATCGAGATTCCGCCGCCGGCGGGCGGCTGGCCCGGTACACCGCAGGCGGTGGAAGTATTCAACGTGTTTGCCGGCGAGGTGATGATCTCGCATCGCAACCGTCAGGTTTGCGGCCACATGCAGGATGCGCGCACCCGTGATTCACGGTTCAGGGCGGGCGTGGGCATGGTGATGGTGCCGGTCAAAGGCGATGTCGAGCCCATCCGCGTGGCCTGGGAGCGGCAGCTCAAGGCGCACTGGATACCGACCGTGCGGCTGGGCGCACCCAGCCCGGTGCAGCAGATCGATACCCAGCGGCTGCTGCTCCGTACCGCTTGTATCGCCATTGCGCTGGCGTTGGCGCTGTCGGCGCTGATGGGTTTCATCACCACCCGCGACCGTGATTTCCTCGTCTACACCGTGGCTACCGCATTGCTGGTGATCTGGCAGGCGGTGCTCAGCGGATTGAGTGGCTATCCGCGCCCATGGTTGCCGGTAACCGGCTTTGCCCACTGGTGGCTGGTGTCCACATCGATGCTGAGCATCGTGGTGATGGGCTGGGTGCTGTGGCG
This sequence comes from Stenotrophomonas sp. UBA2302, assembly GCA_002345545.1. Lineage (GTDB taxonomy): Bacteria > Pseudomonadota > Gammaproteobacteria > Xanthomonadales > Xanthomonadaceae > Stenotrophomonas. The sequence continues at coordinate 19,224 of DDVW01000024.1, forward strand.
CATGTGTGGGGGATTGCGGATCTGGCCGGGCTCACGGCTGTGGGTACGGGGACTGGCGCAGCTGACGCTGGTGCTGGTGCTGCTCACGCCATTGTTGCCCTGGGCGGTGTTGACCTGGTTGGCGGGGACGCTGGATCCGCTATTCGCGCTGGTCTGCGTGCTGGTGCTGGTCGCCGGCGTGGTGTCGCTGCGCCGTGGTGACCGCCGGGCGGTGGAGGGCATCGCCGCGGTGGTGCCGCTGTTGCTGATGGCGTTGATGAGCCTGTTTGGAAGCAGCGAGCTGATGCGGTTCCGGGTTGAGGCGGTGCAGCTGTCGGTGACCTGGTTCCTGATGATGTATGCCTACGGCGTCAACCGCAGCCTCGGCCAGCTGCGGCAGCAGCGCGACGAGATGCGCTACCTCGCCGATACCGACACCTTGACCGGATTGCCGAACCGGCGCGCCGGCCTGCGCCAGCTTGAGCGCTACGTCACCGCCGCCAGGGCCACGAGGCAACCGTTGTCGATCGGTTTCATCGATATCGACCTGTTCAAGCAGATCAATGACCGTTACGGACACGATGTCGGCGACGAGGTGCTGGTGCTGGTGGCCAGGGTGCTGGCCAGTGGCGTACGCGGCAAGTTCGATGTGATCCGCATGGGCGGCGAAGAATTCCTGCTGCTGCTTCCGGGCTGCGGCACCGACATTGCCTTGCCGCGGATGGAAAATCTGCGCGAGAAGATCACCTTCAAGGCGCAGGAGCTGCGCCATGAGGGGCTGCAGGTCACCGCCAGTATCGGTCTGGCGGAACTGCAGGACAGCGACGATGGCGTGGCCGCCCTGCTGCGCCGCGCCGATATCGCGATGTACCGGGCCAAGCGCGGCGGCCGTAACCGGGTGGTCGATGCGCGCACCGAGCTGGATGTGGCCTGAGCCGCGCTGTTCGGTGGTGTGGCAATGGCGGATAATCCGCCGATGACAATCCGAATCAACAAGCACATCGCCGAAACCGGCTTCTGTTCGCGCCGCGAGGCCGACCGCCTGCTGGCTGCGCGTCGCGTGACCGTCAACGGCGTCGTTGCCGGCACCGGCGCGGTGGTAGGCGAGGGTGACCAGGTACTGGTCGATGGCCAGCCGCTGCGTGCCCGTACCGTGCACAAGAGTACCGGCCGCCGCCATGTCTATATCGCGCTGAACAAGCCGGTCGGCATCACCTGCACCACCGATACCGAGGTCAACGGCAACATCGTCGACCATGTTGGCCACGAACAGCGCATCTTTCCGATCGGCCGTCTGGACAAGGATTCCGAAGGCCTGATCCTGATGACCAGCAACGGCGATATCGTCAACAGGATCCTGCGTGCCGAGAACGGCCACCAGAAGGAATACCTGGTCGCCGTCAACAAGCCGGTCACCGATGAATTCCTGCGCGGCATGGCGCGGGGCGTGCGCATCCACAACCAGATGACCTTGCCGTGCCGCACCTCGCGCATTGCCAAGTTCGGTTTCCGCATCATCCTGGAGCAGGGCCTGAACCGGCAGATCCGACTGATGGCCGCCGAGTTCGGCTACCGCGTCACCCAGCTGCGCCGCGTGCGCATCGACAACATCAAGCTCGGCGTGCTCAAGCCCGGCCAGTGGCGCAACCTCACCGAGCAGGAACTGCACGGCCTGCTGCCGCAGCAGACCGACTGGTGAAGTGTGACCGGCTTGCCGCGGCCTTCGCACGGTAAAGCTAGACTCTTGCGCGTTGCCTTGGCCTGCGCAGGACTGGAAAACCCGCATGATCAAACCGCCACTTCCCGCCAACGAAGCCGAGCGTCTGGCGGCGTTGCAGCGCTACCGGATTCTGGACACCGCCCGCGAGCAGGAATTCGAAGACCTGGTCAGCATCGCCCGCACGCTGTGCGGCACGTCGATGGGAGCGGTGACATTGATCGATCGCGACCGCCAGTGGTTCAAGTCGCTGCAGGGGCTGGAGGGCGAGCAGACCGCGCGTGATGACGCCTTCTGCGCCCATGCCATCCTGCAGCCCGGGCAGTTGACCGTGGTTCCGGATGCGCGCCTTGATGCGCGCTTCTGCGGCAACCCGGCGGTGGTCGGGGATCCCAATATCCGTTTCTACGCCGGCGCGCCGTTGCTGAGCAGTGAAGGCCATCCGCTGGGCACTCTGTGCGTGTTCGATGCGCTGCCCGCGCAACTGGGCACGCCGCAGGCCGAGGCCCTGCGTGCGCTGGCGCGGCAGGTCAGCCGGATGATGGAAATGCGCCTGCTGCGGCTGCAGATCGATCATCACCAGCAGGAGCAGGACTGGTACGAAGCGCGGCTGGCCGAGTACTACCGGCAGCTGGAACAGACCAACCTGGAGCTGTCCGAACAGACCCGCACCGATCCGCTGACCGGTCTGCCGAACCGCCGCGCACTGGCCGCGGCCATGTCGGCCTCGATCGAGTCTCCCGGCGAGGGCGCGCCGGCGGTGGCCATCGTCGATATCGACCATTTCAAGATGGTCAACGATATCCACGGCCACGGTGAGGGTGACCGCGTGCTGACCGAGCTGGCGGATGTGCTGCGCGCGCAGTTTGCCGGACGCGGCATGGCGGCGCGGTTCGGTGGCGAGGAGTTCGTGATCCTGATGCCGGACACACCGCTGCAACAGGCCCAGCTGCAGTGCGAGTACCTGCGCGAAGCGGTGCGCTTGCTGCCGATCGGCTTGCCGGTGTCGGTGAGCATCGGGCTGGCCGTGCACCGTGACGGGGAAACTCCAAGCGACACTCTGCGCCGCGCCGATGTCGCGCTGTACCAGGCCAAGGCGCAGGGCCGCGACCGGGTGGTGGTCGCCGATTGAGACCGCGCCAGTCGCCCCGGACTCAGCGGGTCGCGGCTGCCGGTCGCCAGCGGTTGAGCAGCGGGTGCAGGAACACGCCGCCGAGGATGATCGCAACACCCAGATAGAACTGGCCCGACAGCTCGTGCTGCTCGCCCAGGAACAGCATTGCCAGCACGATCGCGTAGACCGGTTCCAGATTGGTCACCAGCTGCACCGTGTAGGCGCTCAGGTGGCGCAGTGCGACCAGCGCCAGCGCGAACGGCAGCAGCGTGCACAGCCCGGACAGGGCCAGCAGCAGTACGCCGTCATGCAGGTCCGGCATCACCAGCAGGTCGCTGGCCAGCGCCGGTAGCAGGAACGGCAGCAGTGGCGCCAGCAGGGTCAGGGTCAGGGTGCCGGCACCCAGCTCCAGTGCGGTCACGGTCAGTGGATCGGCATGGCCGACCATGCGTTTGTTGAACGAGCCGAAGACCGCCACAAGCAGCGCCGAAAGCGCGCCCACCGCCACGCCCAGGCGCATGCCATCGGGCACGCCGCCGACCACCAGCGCCACGCCCGGCAGCACCACCACGCCCAGCGCCAGTTCGCGCAGCTGGAACGGGCGACGCGCGATCCACGGCTCGATGATCGCGGTGAACACCGGCGCCAGCGCGATGCAGGTCGCCGCCACCGAGGCGTTGGCCAGCTTCACCGCGCCGTAGAAGGTCAGCCAGTGCAGCGCCACCAGCGCGCCGATACCGGCATAGCCCAGCACCAGGCGCGTGTTCAACGCCGACAGCCCGCGCCATACCCGCGGCAGCACGGCCAGCATCGCCACCACCAGCAGCATCCGCCACCACACCAGCGGCAGCGCGGGCAGGGTGATCAGCTTGCCGAGGATGGCCGTCACGCCCCACAGCAGCACGCAGAAATGGATTTGCAGCAGGGCTTTGCGGGTGTCGGTCATCGGCATGGGCGAATTGTCGCCGATGCATCGCCCGGTCGCTGTGCTGGTTCCGTCACTTTTTCTCCAGAAGCCGCAACAGTGCCTGCGCCGCGGCCGGGTTGCGGTGTTTGGCGGCGCTGATGAAGTAGATGAACACCTCGCGCGGCGCGTGCGGGGCGGTATCGGCCGGCAGCAGGTAGGGCAGATCCGAACGTGCGGCGCCTTGTCGCCAGCGCTGCGCACGTTCGGCCCACTGTGCCAGTTCCGGCAGCGGGTAGCCGCTGGCATGCGCATCGCGGCTGCGCATCAGCCGCGCATAGACGAAGTCGCCGCACAGGTCGGCGGCATTGGGATGCTCGGCCGAATCGGTATAGACCAGCGCCATGCCGTGCTGGCGGGCCAGTGCGACCAGTCCGGTATTGAAAAAGGCGCGATCACGCACCTCCAGCGCGTGCCGCTGGCGGCGGCCGTTGACCTCCCTCGGCAGCAGCGCGAGGAAGGCGGCGAAGTCGTCCGGCTCCAGCGCACGGCCGGCCTCGAACTGCCACAGCAGCGGCCCCAGCCGGTCACCGAGGTGGCTGATGCCGTCGATGAAATCCTCCACCTGCGCGCCGGTGGCGGCCAGTTTGCGCGCAGTGACAATACGCTTGGGCGCCTTGGCCGAGAACACGAAGCCCTCCGGCGTGGCATCGCGCCAGCCGGCATAGATCGCCGGCTTCTGGGTGCCGTAGTACGTGCCGTTGATCTCGATGCTGGTCAGCTGGCGGCTGGCGAACTCCAGCTCGCGCCGCTGCACCAGTCCGGGCGGATAGAACGCGCCGCCGCGCCACGGTGCATAGGTCCAGCCGCCGATGCCGACGTGGAAGCCGGACGATGAGCGGTCAGTGCTGGAAAACAGGTCATCCATGCAGAGCGGGTCCACGCAAAGCGCCATTGTGCCGGCTCAGGGCGCGGCCGGCGCCTGCCATGGGTCGTAGCTGCCGAACCACCACACATGCCCTTCGATATCACGGCAGCCATAGCCGCGGCCGCCGTACTCCTGATCGGCGATCTCGATGACGATCTGCGCGCCGGCGGCCTTGGCGCGGGTGTAGTGGGCATCGGCGTCGGTCACGATCACGCAGGCGCTCTGGGTTTCCAGTCCGCCCACCTCGTCGGGCTGGATCATGTTCGCGCCCCATTGCCCGGGTTGCACCGAGCCCAGCATGACCATGCCGTTGCCGAATACCAGCTGTGTGTGGTGGACGATGTCGCCGTCCTGGTACACCGCATGGCGCTGGAAGCCGAAAGCCGTGCACAACCACTCGATCGCCGCTGGTGCATCGCGGTAGCGCAGACAGGGAATGATGGTGGCGGTGGTGGGGGCGGCAAGTTCCATGGCGGCATTCGTGCGGGACGTGGAAGGCGAGCCTGCGCGCGCACGCGTTACCATCGCGGCAAGGCTGGCCCGTGCGGGGCCGGTATCGATCCAGAAGGAACACACATTGAACAACTGGTTGGGCGGCGGGCTGGTGCTCGCGATGGGGATGGCCGCACAGGCAGCGGCAGCGCAGGACAGCGTGACGCCGGCGCAATTGCAGCAGCTCGATGCCACCGTGGAGCGGGTCCGTGAGCAGTTCGACGTGCCGGGCGTGGCGGTGGCCGTGGTCAAGGACGGCAAGGTGATCCTGGAGCGCGGCTGGGGTGTGCGCGAGCTGGGCAAGCCCGAGCCGGTGCAGGCCGACACGCTGTTCGCCATCGCCTCCAACACCAAGGCCTTCACCGCCACCGCACTGAACCTGCTGGCCGAGGACGGCAAGCTGAAAATGGACGACAAGGTGATCGACCACCTGCCGTCTTTCCGCATGTCCGATCCGTATGTCACCGGCGAGATGCGCATCCGCGATCTGCTCTCGCACCGCAGTGGCCTGAGCCTGGGCGCGGGCGACCTGCTGTTCTGGCCGACCACCACCTACAGCAATGCTGAAGTCGTGGCGCGGCTGGCCAAGGTGCCGCTCAAGGGCGGTTTCCGTGACCGCTACGCCTACGACAACATCCTCTACGCGGTGGCCCAGCAGGTGATCGAAACCGTGTCCGGGCAGTCGTTCGATACGTTCCTGCAGTGGCGCATCTTCGACAAGGTCGGCATGGCCGGCACCCGCTACAACGCCGATCACCTCAAGCCCGGCGACCTGGCCGCCATCGGCCATGCCAAGTTCGACTTCACCGATCTGCGCCCGGTCCCGCCGCTGACCTGGTCCAACGCCGCCGGTGCCGGTGGCCTGTATTCCAGCGTGCACGACATGGCCAAATGGATGAACGTGCAACTGGCCGAAGGCCGGCTCGCCGATGGCACGCCGCTGTTCAGCGAGAAGACCCAGCAGCAGATGTGGCAGATGCAGATTCCGCAGGTGGTTCCCAAGCCGTCGGTGCCGGAGCTGGAAGCGGCCAAGCCGAATTTCGCCGGTTACGCCGAGGGCTGGAGCCTGAGCGACTACCGTGGACAGAAGCTGGTCTGGCACACCGGCGGCTGGCCGGGGCAGGTCTCGCGGCTGACGCTGGTGCCGGGGCAGGAGCTGGGTGTGGTGGTGCTGACCAACGCCGAATCCGGCGCCGCGTTCAACGCCATCACCATGAGCGTGCTCGACGCCATGCTCGAGGCGCCGGCGCATGACTGGGTCGCTGCCTATGCCGCGGCCGTGGCCAAATCGCAGGACAAGGCCGACGAAGG
>DDVW01000024.1:25706-65614 GCA_002345545.1 Stenotrophomonas sp. UBA2302
GGTGCCACCGCCGATCTGGTCGGCACGATGGAGCACTGGCAGCACGACACCTTCATCGTGCGCTGGGACAACCGCTCGCTCAACGCCGACGCCTTCGTCAATTTCAGTCTCGATCCGGATGGCAAGGTGCGCGAAGTCCGCATGCAGGCGGTGTCCTCGCTGACCGACTTCAGCTTCGACTTCCAGGACCTGCTGTTGGTGCCGGTGCCCGAAAAGAAGTGAGTGCCACAGCGCCATCGGCAACGCCGATGGTCGGCAAGCGGAGGGACTGCCGCACAACGCGGCCTTTGCCGCGAAGCGCCATGCGACGCAGATAGACAGGCCAGTTGCCCCGGTACCAGAAGAGGCATGCCATCAAGGGCATGCCTCTTACCTTGCTACCATTTCGGGTTTGCCCCGCACCGGGGCAGGCTCCGCTGCGGTTGTGCCGCAGATGGGCATGTGAAGTCCACCCGTCGCCTGACCTCAGTGTCGCGGGGATACGCGACAATGCCCGGTATCCTCCGTCCGCTGGTCTGCTTCCATGTTCCGTTGGTTCGAATCCCGCCTCGACCCGTTCCCGTCGGACCCGCCGGCGCAACCGCCGCGTGGCCTGTATGCGTTCTGCCGCCATTACACGCGCGGTGCGGAGAAGTGGCTGCTGCTGATGGCGCTGACCACCGCCGGCATCGCGGTGGCCGAGCTGGTGCTGTATGCCTATGTCGGTGCGCTGGTGGACCGCCTTGGCTCTACCACACCTGCCGCCTTCTTCGATGCCGAAGGTCCGCGCCTGCTGTGGATGGGGCTGCTGGTGCTGGTCGGCTTGCCGCTGCTGGTGCTGGTCAATTCACTGGTGCAGCACCAGACCCTGCTCGGCAATTTCCCGATGCGGATCCGCTGGAGCGTGCATCGCTACCTGCTGCGGCAGTCGATGGGCTATTTCCAGGACGAGTTCGCCGGGCGCATCGCCACCAAGCTGATGCAGACCTCGCTGGCGGTGCGCGAGACGGTGGTCAAACTGTTCGACATCGGCAATTACGTGCTGGTGTTCTTCATCGGCACCCTGGTGGTGGCCGGCGCCGCGGACTGGCGGATGATGCTGCCGTTCGCAGCCTGGCTGATCGGCTATGCGCTGTTGATGTGGCATTTCGTGCCGCGCATGGAGCGCATCTCGCGCGAGCAGGCCGATGCCCGTTCGGAGATGACCGGGCGCATCGTCGACAGCTACACCAATATCGCCACGGTCAAGCTGTTCTCGCATTCGCGGCGTGAGCAGATCTATGCACGCGAGGCGATGGCCGGTTTCCTGGACAAGGTGCATCCGCAGATGCGGCTGGCCACACGCATCTACTCGCTGCTGTATGCGCTGAACATGTTGCTGCTGTTCTCGGCGGTGGTGCTGGGCCTGTGGCTGTGGCAAGGCGGCCTGGTGAGTGCCGGCGCGATCGCCGTGAGCGTGGCACTGGTGCTGCGCATGCTGGGCATGTCGCAGTGGATCATGTGGGAGCTGTCGTCCCTGTTCGAGAACATCGGCACCGTGCATGACGGCATCAACTCGATCTCGCTGCCGCCAACGGTGGACGATGCACCCGGCGCCCCGGAATTGTCGCGGCTGGCCGGTGACATCCGCTTCGAGGGGGTGTCCTTCCATTACGGCAAGAACCACGGCGTGATCGAAGGGCTGGATCTGCACGTGCGCTCGGGCGAGAAGATCGGCGTGGTCGGGCGCTCGGGCGCCGGCAAATCCACCCTGGTCAATCTGCTGCTGCGCTTCCACGACGTCGAGCGTGGGCGAATCCTTGTCGATGGCGTCGATATCGCCTCGGTGCAGCAGGACTCGCTGCGCGCACACATCGGCGTGGTCACCCAGGACACCTCGCTGCTGCACCGTTCCATCCGCGAGAACCTGCTCTATGGCCGCCCCGATGCGACCGAGGAGCAGATGCGCGCGGCCGTGGTCAAGGCGCGTGCTGATGGCTTCATCGCCGAGCTGCGTGACAGCGAGGGTCGTAGCGGTTACGACGCCCATGTCGGCGAGCGTGGCGTGAAGCTCTCCGGCGGCCAGCGCCAGCGCATCGCCATCGCCCGCGTGCTGCTCAAGGACGCCCCGATCCTGGTCCTCGACGAGGCCACCTCGGCGCTGGATTCGGAAGTGGAGGCGGCCATCCAGGAGAGCCTGGACGAGCTGATGGGCAACAAGACTGTGATCGCCATCGCCCACCGGCTGTCCACCATCGCGCGCATGGACCGGCTGGTGGTGATGGACCAGGGCCGCATCGTCGAGACCGGCAGCCATGCGCAGCTGATCGCCGCCGGCGGCCTGTACGCGCGGCTGTGGGCGCGGCAGACCGGCGGCTTTGTCGCGGTCGAGGACTGAGCAGGCGCTGCTGCCGCCACGGGCACGCCACAGGCGCATGAAAGAAAAAGCCTCCGCCAGCAATGCTGACGGAGGCTTTCAGACAGCGGGCGGCCGCAGTGGGTAGCCCGGGAAAGCGAAGCGCACCCGGGGGTTCCTCAATGTGGCAAAGCCTGGCGGGCCGGTAGACTCAGTAGCTGCCCATGTAATCGCGCTTGCCGATCTCCACGCCGTTGTGGCGCAGGATCGCGTAGCTGGTGGTCATGTGGAAGAAGAACTGCGGCAGGCCGTACTGCAGCAGGTACACATTGCCTTGCAGCTTCTTTTCCTTCGGCGTGCCCGGACGCAGCACGATCTCGCGCGACTCGCTGCCGTCGAACTGTTCGGCGCTGAGGCTGTCGATATGCGCCAGTGTCTTGGCGATCAGTGCCTGCAGTTCGGCGAAGCCGGCTTCGGCGTTGTCCGGCCACGACGGCACTTCGGTATTGCTCAGGCGCGAGCTGATGCCCTTGGCGAAATCGGTCGCGATCTGCACCTGGCGCACCAGCGGGAACATGTCCGGGAACAGGCGTGCACCCAGCAGCGCGGCCGGGTCGATCTTCTTCTCGGTGGCGTGGGCTTCGGCCTTGGCCAACACCTCGGACAGGGCAGTGAGCATCTGCTTGAGGACGGGAACCGAGGCGCTGTACATCGAAAGGGACATGGTGGAACTCCGTTGAGAGGGGGAACCGGCGCGGTGTGGTCGCGCATGCTGAAACCCCTACAGCATAGGCCGTCCGTCGACGCGGCGTGGCCGCTGGCACACTACGCTGTTCAGGCCCGGCGGCTGCCGGGCCTGGTATGCCCACGTGGCGATCAGTCGCCGAAGTGCAGCGGATCCATGGCCATCAGCGAATCGGCACCGGCAGCGATGCCGGCGGCGTGGCTGAGGGTGCGCGGCAGGATGCGGGCGTAGTAGAAACGCGCAGTTTCCAGCTTGGCCTGTTTGAAGCTGTCGGTCTGGGTCGATGCCTGCGCCGCAGCCACCGAGCGTGCCCACCAGTAGGCCAGTGCCACGTAGCCGCTGTAGAACAGGTAATCCCAGCTGGCCGCGCCCAGCTCTTCCGGGTTGGCGGCGGCGCGCTGCAGCACGTCGATGGTCAGCGTGCCCCATTCCCTGGCCTTGGCACCGAGTACCGGCAGGAATTCGGCGACGGCCGGGTTGCTGGCGTTGGCGGCGATGAACTGCTCGATTTCGGCCAGGAACAGCTTCAGCCCGGCGCCCTGCGAGACGGCGGTCTTGCGGCCGATCAGGTCCAGCGCCTGGATGCCGGTGGTGCCTTCATACAGCGTGGTGATGCGGGCGTCGCGTGCGTACTGCTCCATGCCGTGCTCGGCGATGTAGCCGTGGCCGCCGAACACCTGCTGGCCGTTGTAGGTGGCCTCGATGCTCCATTCGGTGAGGCACGCCTTGACGATCGGAGTGAGGAAGCTGACCAGCGTCTCGGCGTCGGCGCGGGCCTTGTCGTCCTTGGCGTGCTGGGCGGCATCGAGCTGGGTGTAGGCGTGCGCGGCCAGCAGGCGACCACCTTCGGTCAGTGCCTTGGTGGTCAGCAGCATGCGACGCACGTCGGGCTGGGCGATGATCGGATCGGCCGGCTTGTCCGCCAACTGGGCACCCTTGGGCGCACGCGACTGCAGGCGTTCGCGGGCATAGGCCAGCGCACCCTGGTAGGCGCGCTCGGACTGCGCCAGGCCCTGCACGCCGACACCGAGGCGGGCGGAGTTCATCATCACGAACATCGCCTGCAGGCCCTTGTGCGGCTGGCCGACCAGGTAGCCTTGCGCGCCGTCGAAATTCATCACGCAGGTCGAGGAGCCATGGATGCCCATCTTGTGCTCCAGCGAGCCGCAGCGCAGCGTGTTGCGCTCGCCCTTGTTGCCGTCGCGGTCGACCTTGAACTTGGGAGTGACGAACAGCGAGATGCCCTTCGGCCCCGGCGGGGCGTCGGGCAGCTTGGCCAGCACCAGGTGCGCGATGTTCTCGCTCAGGTCGTGCTCGCCGGCGGTGATGAAGATCTTGGTACCGCTGATCGCGTAGCTGCCGTCGGCATTGGGTTCGGCACGGGTCTTGATCAGGCCCAGGTCGGTGCCGGCGTGCGGCTCGGTCAGACACATGGTGCCGGTCCAGTGGCCGGCCACCAGCGGCTTGAGGAAGGCTTCCTTCTGCCAGTCCTCGCCATAGTGCTTGAGCGCCTCGACCGCGCCGTGCGACAGCATCGGGAACAGGCTCCAGGCCAGGTTGGCCGAAGACACCATCTCGCTCAGCGCCATGCCCAGCGTGCCGGGCATGCCCTGGCCGCCGAAGTCCGGGGACGCGGTCAGGCCGGTCCAGCCGCCTTCGACGAATTGCGCATAGGCCTCCTTGAAGCCCGGAGCGGTGGTGACCTCGCCGGTGGCCTTGTCCAGCGTGCAGCCACTCTGGTCGCCGACGGCGTTCAGCGGGGCCAGTACCGTGCTGCTGAAACGGCCGGCTTCTTCCAGCACCGCGTCGATGACGTCGGCACTGGCTTCTTCAAAGCCCATCGCGGCAAACAAGGACTCGGCCTTGAGCACGTCATGCAGGGCGAAGCGGAGGTCGGTAACAGGGGCTTTGTAGTTGCTCATCAGACGATTCTCGAACGATGCGGAAAACGGGGACGGGGGGTTCAGCGCAGCACGCCGGGCAGACCGGGCGCCTGGTTGAGGCTGTTGCGGGACTTCACTTCGAAGCTGCGCTGCTTCCTTTCTTCTGGAGTGGCACTGACAGTGCCTTCCAGCTCGTAGAACAGCGTGCGGCCGCCAGCCAGCGCATCGGCGACGACGATCCGGGCCGAGGAGCTCGGCTGCATGCGCACGCTGACAACATCCGCCGATTCCGGGCCGATCGACACGGCCGGGCTGGCGTTCAGGGTGCCGGCGCTCTCTTCGCCGACCTTCACCGCAAGCGCGACCGAATCAAACCGCATCGGCATCGAACTGTAGTTGCGCAGGCGCAACTGCACAGCCCAGTTGCCCTCGCTGTCGACGGTAAGCTGCTGGATGCTGGCCGCGGGCTCGGAAACACGCTTGACCTTGCCACTGCCGCAGGCGGTCATGGCAAGGGCGATCAGTGCGACCAGGGCGTAACGGGTGCGCAAACGCATATGGCGGTGTCCTCATGCAGAAACGGATCACCCGGAAGGATACTACGGCGTATGGCAGGAAGGGCGGGCCGTTGGTCTGCAAGAACGGAGCAACGGCGTCTGGCATGGCGGAACTTCAGCGGTTGTGCATCAAACAGGTGAGAGGCCGGCAATGGCCATCGTTTTCGCACCTAATTTCCGGGGGATACATCACATGCGTTCATTCAAGTTGTTGCCGCTTGCAAGTGCTATCCGCAGCGGTCTGGCGATTGCGGCCCTGTGCGTGGCAGCCCCGGTATTCGCGGCCCCACCGCAGTTCGATGTGGATGGGGGACATATCGAGGATGTGCTGCCTGAATTTGCACGTCAGGCCGGCATCCAGATCATCGCCCCGGCCAATGAGGCCGGTGGGGTGCGTATCGAGGTCGGGCGGCTCAAGGGGCAGATGGATGTACGTCAGGCACTGAACCGGTTGCTGGATGGCACCGGCCTAACCGTTGCCTCCGACGATGGTCACACCATCACCCTGCGTGCGGCTTCGCCGATGCTGGCGTCGCTGAACGGCCTCGGTGGGCTGGGTCTGGTGCAGGCGGCGCAGGCAGCCGAGCCGGTGGCGCCCACACCAGCGCCCGCCATCAATCAGAACGTGAGCACACTGGACCAGGTGACCGTGGTTGGCAGCCAGATCAAGGGCAGCAAATCGGCGGCGATCCTGCCCGTGGCGACGCTGCAGACCGAGCAGATCGAGGCCACCGGCGCGGTTTCCGGCGACGAGCTGTACCGTTCCATCCCGCAGATGGGCGACGTGTCGTTCAGGGGCACCAACGGTGGCAACAGCTCCAACTACGCCCGGGGTGACATCGCATCGGTGAATCTGCGCGGGCTGGGCGTCGGCAATACGCTGCTGCTGATCAATGGCCGCCGTACTGTTGTCCATCCGATGAGTCAGGCCGACGGCAACCTGGTGCCGGTGCTGACCTACAACGCCAACGCGGTGCCGGTGTCCAACCTGCAGCGTGTGGAGGTGCTGCTGGATGGCGCCGCCGCAATCTACGGTACCGATGCGGTGGCCGGCGTGGTCAACAATGTGCTGCGCGACGATATGGACGGCGGCACCATCAGCGTGCAGAAGGGCATCGGCGAGGGCACCAATCTCAGCGATATCGGCATCAATGGCATGTGGGGCAAGAACTCCGAAGACCTGCGCTCCAACATCACCGTCGCCTTCAACTACTACAACACCACCGGACTGAATTCACTGGACCAGGACTGGACCCGCAATGGCAACCGCGCCGCCGATTTCGCCGGTACGCCGTTCGCAGGGCTGGCTGGTGTGGACAACCGCAACACCAACAGTCCGTGGGGCAACTTCACCGCGGTCGGTCCGCGTGTGTCGCAGAACGGCACCTGGTTGACTACCGCCGCTGGCGCCTTCCACGTGCAGCCGATCGGCAACAGTGGCTGTGGCGCGACCATTGCCGACGGCATCTGCGTGCAGTCCGGCAGCAAGGCGACCTCCGGCGCCGATGCCAACCTGCGTGACAACCAGCAGTCGCAATATCCGATCTCGATCAATCCGGACGTGCGCCGTCTGAACCTGTTTGTCACCGGCAAGCACGATTTCGACAACGGCATTTCGTTCTTCAGCGAGGCCGGCATCTACAACTCGCGTGCCTACAGCCTGCAGAACGGCGTCAACAGCATCACCGCACTGCCGATGACGGTGGCCGCGAGCAATTACTGGAACCCGTTCGGGGCGATGTACCTGCCCGATGGCACGCTCAACCCGAACCGTCTGCAGGGCCTGAACATCGGTCCGGATGGTGTGCCGGTCACGTTGACCAGCTACCGTTTCGAGCGGCCGACCCGTATTGAGGTCGACAATACCCAGGTGCGTGCCCTGATCGGCCTGCGTGGCTTCCATTACGGTTTCGACTGGGAAAGCGCGGCGCTGTACTCGCAGGCCAAGGTCAAGGACACCCAGGACGCGGTGAGCATGTCGCTGTTCCAGCAGGCGCTGGCCAATCCGACCGCCTCTGCCTACAACCCGTTCTGCGGCGGCTGCAACGACTGGGATTCTCTCGACCAGTTCTTCTACAAGGCCAAGCGCCAGGCGCAGACCGAGCTGTTCCTGTGGGACTTCAAGGTCTCGCGTCCGGACCTGTTCCGCACCTGGGCCGGTGATGTCGGCATGGCCGCCGGTGTGGAAGCGCGGCATGAAACCCAGCGTGATGACCGTGATGCGCGCGTGGACGGCTCGGTGACCTTCACCGATGCGATCACCGGCGTGGCGTATCCCAGTGACATGTATGGCGTCAGCCCGACCCCCGATACCTACGGTTCGCGCACTGTGGCCGGGCTGTTCGCCGAGCTCTCGGTGCCGCTGGTGTCGCCGGAGATGGGTGTACCGCTGGTGCGCTCGCTGGATCTGCAGGTGGCCGGTCGCGCCGAGCGCTACAACGATTTCGGCAATGTCGCCAAGCCGAAGCTGGCGCTGGGCTGGCAGATTTTCGATGGCCTGACCTTGCGTTCATCCTGGGCCAAGGGCTTCCGTGCGCCCAACCTGGAACAGGTCAACGCCACGGTGGTCAGCCGCTCCAACAACCGCACCGACTACATCCAGTGCGAGGCCGATGTGCGCACCGGCGCACAGGGCTCCATCGCCGGTTGCGGCGGTTACACCTATTCGACCACCGCGCGCCGCTCCGGCAATCCGGACCTGAAGCCGGAAACCTCGACCAATACCAGTGCCGGTCTGGTGTTCCAGCCGCGCTTCATCCCCGAGGACTATGGCCGTTTCACCTTCGCGGTGGATTACTACAAGTACGAGCAGGAGGGCATCATCGGCCTGTTTGGCGAAGGCAACGCGCTGATCCTAGATTACATCCTGCGCCAGCAGGGTGGCAGCAATGCTGCCGTGGTCCGTGCCGATGCCACCGTCGATGAGATCGCGCGTTTCGCCGGTACCGGCCTGGATCCGGCCGGCAAGGTGCTCTACGTCACGGATCAGTATGTCAACCTGGAGCCGCAGACGCTGCGTGGCGTGGATTACAACGTCAGCTGGAATTCGCCGGAAACCCGCATCGGCCGTTTCGACGTGTCGGTCACCGGCACCCATCTGATCGAGTTCTACCGTCAGCGTTCGCCGGCACTGCAGGCGCTGGAAGATGCCAAGGGCACCGGTCTGGTCGATCCGTCGATCCGCATCACTGGCGGTGGCGACCTGATCGGCAATGGCGGCAACCCGGAATGGAAGTGGTCCGGCACGTTGACCTGGCGCTACCGGCAGCTGTCGGTAGGGGCCACCGCGCGTTATGCCAGTTCCTATGTCGACAACTTCCTGACGCTGTCCGATGGCACGCCGTGGACGGTGCAGTCGCAGACCCTGGCCAACGCCTTTGTGAAGTACGACTTCGAGCGGGAGGGCTGGCTCGACGGTGTATCGCTGAAATTCGGTGCCAACAATCTGGCCAACAAGCGCCCGCCGGTGGCTGACGACGTGTTCGGCTTCCCGTCCGGTGTATACCAGGCCAATCCGCGCTACTGGTACATCAATGTGGGTAAGGCGTTTTGATGAAAGCGGTTGATGCGACCAGCACCACCAGGCGGTTGTCGGGTGGTGTGCAGGTGAAGCGATGAAGGCGGCGCTGGCGAAGGAGCGCAGCCAATGGCTGGCCGAGCATGTGCTGCCGTGCGAGCCGGAGCTGCGGGACTGGCTCAAGCGGCGTTTGCCGGCCCGCCAGGATGCTGATGACGTAATCCAGGAAACCTACGCGATCCTGGCAGCGATGGCGGACGTCTCGCACGTCCGCCAGCCGCGTGCCTACGTGTATTCGGTGGCGCAATCGGTGGTGCTGCAGCAGTTGCGGCGCGCGCAGGTAGTGTCGATCGAAGCGGTGGCGGAGATCGAGCAGTTGGCCCACGAAGGGGATCATGCCTGCCCCGAACGCACGACGTCGTCGCGGCAGGAGCTGGCCCGGATCGGCGTGCTGATCAACAGCCTGCCGGCCAAGTGCCGGCAGGCATTCATATTGCGGCGGGTGGAGGGCTATTCGCAGCGCGAGATCGCCGAGCGCATGCAGATCAGCGAGAACACGGTCGAGAAACACATCTGCAAGGGCATCCGGATTTTGATGGAGTCGATGAAGCGGCATGGCAACGGGGCGGAACAAGGCAGGGAACGGCCTGATGCAGGAGGTACACGGCATGCACGCAGACGCTGAAAACGGGATTGACGACATCGCTGCGGCATGGGTGGCACGTGAGGATCGCGGGGTGCTGGGCGTGGAAGCCGAGGCCGAGCGTGATGCGTGGCTGCAGGCCGACCGACGCCACTTCGGCGCGTATGCACGGGCGCATGCAGTGCTGGCACGAACCGACCGTGCACGTGCGCTTTCGACTGGCGGCGTGCAGCCTTCGAACAGTGCGCGCAGGCCGGTGCCACGTGCGCGGCGGCTGCTCAAGTGGGCGATGGGTGCGGCGGCGATGGTCAGCCTGCTGGTCATCGGCGTGCAGCAGCAGGAGGACGGCGTGCAGTACTTCGCTACGCGTAAGGGTGAAATCCTGCGCGTGCCGTTGCAGGACGGTTCGGCGATTACCCTGGATTCCGATTCGCAGGTACGGGTGAGTTACAGCAATGCCCGCCGCGATATCCGCCTGCTGCAAGGCGAGGCGTTGTTTGACGTGGCCAGGGATGCGGCACGCCCGTTCGTGGTGCGCGCCGAAGAAACCGACGTGACCGCGGTAGGTACCAGCTTTGCGGTGAGCCTCACCGAGCGCCGAAGTGGTGGCGTGGAAGTGCTGGTGCGTGAGGGGGTGGTGGATGTGGCCGATGTGCAGAACGCGGTGGCGCCGACACGACTGGTGGCCAATTACCGGGCGCTGGCCAATCGCAGCCACGGTATCCGCATCGAACCTGTACCCCGCGAGGACCTGCAGCAGCAGTTGGCGTGGCGCGAAGGCATGTTGTCGTTCAATGGTGACACCCTTTCAGTGGCCGCGGCACAGTTCCTGCGTTACAGCGATACCCGCATCGTCATCAATGACCCGCTGGTGGGTAGTCGCCGCATCGTCGGGCTGTATTCGGCCAGCGACCCGCTAGGTTTTGCGCGCAGTGTCGCGTTGAGCCTGGGACTGGTGGTGGAGCAGCACGGCAGCGAGGTCCGCCTGAGCTCCCCACAAACCGCACCGCAGGTGGTGCGGTCCATGCAATGAAACCGGAAGTGAACATGCACAACAATAAACGCCGCCGCAGGCTGGCGCTGATCACCGCGCTGCTGCTGGGTGCCGGGCAGATCGGCATGGTGGCGATGGCCACTGATAGCCAGGCGCTGCTGATCCGTGATGCGATGGTGTTCGACGGTACCGGCCGCGCCGCCTATCCGGCCAGCGTGCTGGTACAGGACGGCAGGATCGCCGCCATCGATGAAAAGCTGGCCGCGCCCAGAGGCGCACGCGTTATCAATGCGCGCGGGCAGGCGCTGTTGCCGGGCCTGCTCGATCTGCACACGCACTGGACACCCAACGCGGTGCCGTCCGAGCTGCCGCAGGTGGCCAACCGCTACATGGCCGCTGGTATCACCACCGTGACCGATTACCATCAGCCACCGGAGGCTTATGCGCCGCGCCGGCAGTGGCTGGCCTCCATTGTTGCGCCGGAAGTGAAGTTCGCCGCGCGCATGAGCACGCCGCTGGGCCATGGTGCCGATTGGGGGGATGAAAACACCACGCGCTGGGTCAACTCGCCCGAATCCGCCCGTGCCGGTGTGCGCGCGGTGGCGGCCTATCGGCCGGACTTCATCAAGGCCTTCACCGATGGCTGGCGTTATTCCAATGCCGCCGACAACAGCAGCATGGACGAGGAAACCCTCACCGCGCTGGTCGATGAGGCCCATAGGCACGGCCTGAAGGTGTTCACCCACACGGTGATGGTCAAGCGTGGCAAATCCGCGGCACGGGCCGGGGTGGACATGATCGCCCACAGCCTGCTGGACGGCCCGGTCGATGCGGAACTGATCGAACTGATGCGCACTCACGGCACCGCCTATGCGCCCTCGTTGGCGGTCTATCTGCCCGAGCGTGTCGATGGCAGTGGCCGCACCAGCGTCAAGCCGGAGGTGCTGCACCAGCGCGAACGCAACTTCGCCAACGCACTGGCCAACGTCAAGGCGCTGCATGCTGCCGGTGTTCCGGTGGTGGTCGGTACCGATGCCGGGATGACCGGTACACCGCACGGCAGTTCCGCACTGCGCGAGCTGGAGTTGCTGGTGGAAGCCGGGCTGACCCCGGCCGATGCACTGCTGGCCGGTACCGCGCATGGCGCCAAAGTGCTGGGAGTGGAGGATCGCGGCACCATCGAGGTCGGCAAGCGCGCCGACCTGCTGCTGGTGCATGGCCAGCCGTGGCAGCGGATCGGTGATATCCGCAATACCCGGCAGGTATATGTGGCCGGCCGCCAGGTGCATGGCAACGGGGCGGCATTGCCGGCGGGAAATAGTGCGCTCGCACTACCGGCGCGGCCGGTGCCGGCGCTGGTGGATGACTTCGAGCGGGGCGATGGCCGTACCGCGCTGGACACCTTGCGCATCGACGAAGCCGATGGCGGCAACGACCGTACCGTGCAGGTGACCGGGGTGGTCGCACGCGAGAGCGGCGGGCATGCATTGTCCACGCAGGCCAAGCTGTCGACCAAGGACAGCGCCTTTGCCGCAGCGATCCTGCCCCTGAGTCGGGGCTCGGTGGCGCCGGTGGACGCGCGTGCGCATCGGGGCGTCCGCTTCGATCTGCGTGGGGCTACACCGGACTTGCGGCTGGAAGTGCGGGCATTGGGTAATCGCCGCTTCCACGCGCCGTTGGAGGCGCAGGCGCAATGGCAGACGGTGGAGGTGCCGTTCACCGCGCTGCAGGGCCAGCCACCGTATCGGGCCAAGGCTCCCCTTGCCGAGTGGAAGGGCGATGACCTGCAGCAACTGGTCTTCTCGGCCGGCGGCGAACCCGGCAGCAAGGTCTGGTTCGAAATCGACAACGTCACCTTTTACTGAGTTGCTGGAGCCAGCCGATGAAGCCGATACTGCTGCGCGCCGCGCTGCTGACCTGCCCGTTTTCCGCTCCCGTCGCGTGGTCGGCACCGGCCGATGTCGTGGCGATACTGGATGGCTATGCAATACGCCAGGCCGAAGTTGGTCGGGCGCTGTGGCAACAGCCGGAGCTGGGCTATCTGGAGGCCGATTCCTCGGCACTGTTGCAACGCGAGTTGCGTGAAGCCGGCTTCCGCATCGAAGCCGGTGTTGCCGGCATGCCCACCGCATTCGTGGCCAGCTACGGTACGCACGGTAACGGCCCGGTCATCGGCCTGCTGGCGGAGATGGACGCGCTGCCGGGCATGGCGCAAGCAGCCGAGCCGGTGCGCATGGCGCTTCCCGGGCAGGATGCAGGGCAGGCCTGTGGCCACAACCTGTTCGGGGCGGCCTCGGTCGGTGCCGCGCGTGCCATCGCGCAATGGTTGAAGGACAGCGGCAGCGCCGGCCAAGTGCGGGTGTATGGCACGCCGGCGGAGGAGGGCGGTTCGGGCAAGGTCTACATGGCCAAGGCCGGTCTGTTCGATGGCGTGGATGTGGTGCTGCACTGGCATCCGTCGGCAGAGAATTCGGCTGCGCAGGGGACAAGTCTGGCCAATACCAGCGGCAAGTTCCGCTTCCACGGCCGTGCCGCGCATGCAGCCATTGCCCCGGATCATGGACGCTCGGCGCTGGATGGGGTGGAGGCGCTCAACCACATGGCCAACCTGATGCGCGAACACGTGCCCGAGGGCACCCGCGTCCACTACGTGATCAGCAATGGAGGCGCGGCGCCCAACGTGGTACCGGATTTCGCCGAGGTCTACTACTACGTGCGTCACACCGATCCAGCCGTGGTGCGCGACGTATTCGAGCGTCTGCACAAGGCCGCAGAAGGTGCGGCGATGGGCACCGGCACCACGGTCGAATTCGAACAGACCGGCGGGGGGTTCTCGATGTTGCCCAACGATACGCTGGGGCAGGTGATGCAGGCCGCGTTGCAGCAGGTGGGGGGCGTGCGTTACGACGCGGCCGAGCAGACATTTGCACAGCGCATGCAGCAGACGCTGGAGGAGCGCCCGTCGCTGGAGGCGGCAATGCAGCTGCAACCGTACCGTGCCGATATGGCCGGCAGTGCATCCACCGATGTGGGGGATGTCAGCTGGAATGCCCCGACTGCCGGCCTCAGTACTGCCACCTGGGTACCCGGTACGCCGGCGCACAGCTGGCAGGCGGTTGCCGCATCGGGCATGTCGATCGGTGACAAGGGTGCGTTGAACGCGGCCAAGACTATGGCGTTGGCCGCCGTGCAACTGCTGCAGTCGCCGGAAACGGTGCGCAAGGCCAGGCAGGAGTTCAACACGCGGCGCGGTGCGGAATTCCGCTACCGGCCGCTGTTGCAGCGGGACACGCCGCCGCTGGATTACCGCAGCAAAGCTGCCAAGTGAGCCATGTTGCCGGAGCGGGTGCCTGTGAGGGGCCTGTTGAGTGTGGGCGCGGCTGAGATTGCCGCAGGCGCCCCCGTGATCAGGCGTTGCGGTTGTGTGCCCGCATCGCGCGCTGCTTCTCGCGATCCCAGTCGCGCTCCTTGGCGGCATCGCGCTTGTCGTGGTTCTGCTTGCCCTTGGCCAGCGCGATCTCAAGCTTGATCTTGTTCTTGCTCCAGTACATCGCGGTGGGCACGAGGGTGTAGCCCTCGCGCTCGACACGGCCGATCAGCTTGTCGATCTCACGACGATGCAGCAGCAGCTTGCGCTGGCGGCGATCCTCGGGCACCACGTGGGTGGAGGCCTGGATCAGTGGGGTGATCTGCGCGCCGATCAGGTAGATCTCGCCATCCTTCACATAGGCGTAGGCATCGGTCATGTTGCCGCGTCCGGCGCGGATCGCCTTGACCTCCCAGCCCTGCAACACCAGTCCGGCCTCGACGCGATCTTCAAGGTGGTATTCGTGGCGTGCGCGTTTGTTCAGCGAGATGGTTTTGTTAACCGTCGCGCTCTTTGCTTTATCCTTGCCGGGTTTCTTGCTCATTTACGTATTGTCTCCGATCCGGAGGCGTTCCGGACATTCTTCAGCAATCCCATGCCTACCATCCGCCGCAGCGCTCTGGTCGAACACTCCGCACAGCGCATGTTCGATCTGGTCAATGATGTTTCCGCCTACCCGCGTCGTTTCCGCTGGTGTGACCGGGCCGAGATCCTCGAACAGGGCGACGAGCGTGTGGTGGCCAGGCTGGATCTGGGGCTGGGCTCATTCCGCACCTGGTTCATGACCGAGAACACCCTGCAGCGTCCACACAGTATCGATATGCAGTTGCGCGATGGCCCGTTCAAGCGCCTGCACGGTCGCTGGGAATTCCATTCCCTGGCCGAGGATGCCTGCAAGGTGACGCTGGTGCTGGAGTTCGAGCCGACCTCGCGCCTGCTGGGTCCGGCGCTGGCGCTGGGTTTCCAGGGATTGGCCGATCGCATGGTCAACGACTTCGTGCGCGTGGCCGACCAGGACGCCTGAGCATGCGCGTGGAAGTGGTGCTGGCCTGGCCGGAACGTTACCTGCGGTGCGAGTTGCAACTGCCCGAAGGCTGCACGGTGGCCGATGCCATCGACGAGGCGGCGCTGGATACCGCGGAAGAGGCCGTTGCCTGCGCCATCCATGGCGTGCTGGTGCGTCCGCAGCACCTGCTGCGCGATGGCGACCGGATCGAGCTGTTGCGTCCGCTGCTGGCCGACCCCAAAGAAAATCGCCGCCGGCGGGCGCGCGGCGGCGACTGAATCACGGCAGCTGCAATCAGCGGCCTCTTTTCTTGTCCTTGGCCAGGTTGCGGCCGAACTGGCGGACACTCTTCCGGGCCAGCTCCGCATCCTGGGTGGCGAAATAATCGCCTTCCCAGCGGGTCACCGCATCGTTCTCGAAGAACACGGTGAAGTTCTTCACTTCGGTCTTGCCGATACGGTTCACGCGCTGGCTGGCGGTGTAATCCCAGCGCTGGGCATGGAACGGGTCGGCGATCGAGGGCGTCCCCAGCAGTGCGTTGACCTGCTGCTTGCTCTGGCCGACCTGCAGCTGTGCCACGGACTGCTCGCGGATCAGGTTGCCCTGGTAGATGGGCTGCTTGTAGATGATGCCGCAGCCGGTGGTGGACAGGGCGACAACGGCGATCAACAGGAGGTTGCGCATTGGGTAGGACGGTTGAGGAAATCAGGCCGATGATACACTCCCCGGCACCTGGTGCGATCTGACAGGAGACAACCGGCGCTAAACTGCCCAATGAAAGGATGGCTATGGAATCCAATGAGCTGCGTAAAGTTGGCCTGAAGGTCACCCACCCGCGTATGCGCATTCTCGCGTTGCTTGAGCAGAGCAGCCCGCAGCGTCATCTCACGGCTGAAGACATCTATCGAGAGTTGCTGGATGGGGGCGATGAAATCGGCCTGGCGACGGTCTACCGGGTGTTGACCCAGTTCGAGGCGGCCGGTCTGGTGCTCAAGCACAATTTCGAAGGCGGGCAGGCCGTCTATGAATGGGATCGTGGCGGTCACCACGACCACATGGTGGATGTGGATACCGGCAAGATCATCGAATTCGAAAGCCCGGAAATCGAAGCGCTGCAGCACCGTATCGCCGAGGCGCACGGCTACGATCTGGAAGAACACTCGCTGGTGCTGTACGTGCGCAAGAAGCGCCGCTGAGCGGCCCCGTACAGCAATCTTGAAACACCGGCGCCTGCGCCGGTGTTTTCGTATTCAGGCCTGCTGCAGCAGCCGGCGGGCGGCGGCGCGGGCCTCCTTGCTGACTTCGGCACCGCCGAGCATGCGCGCCAGCTCCTCTTCGCGGCCCTTGCCGTCGAGCAGTTCCACCGCGCTCTGGGTCATGCCCTCCACCGGCGCCTTGCTGACGCGGTAATGGCTGTGGCCCTTGGAGGCGACCTGTGGCAGGTGGGTGACGCACAGCACCTGGCGGTGTTCGCCCAGTGCCCGCAGCTTCTTGCCGACGATGTCGGCGATGGCGCCGCCGATGCCCGAATCCACTTCGTCGAACACCATGGTCGGCACCGCATCCAGCCCCAGCGCGGCCACTTCGATGGCCAGCGAGATACGCGACAGCTCGCCGCCGGAGGCGACCTTGCGCAGCGCACGTGCCGGCTGCCCGGCATTGGCGGCGACCAGGAACTCGATGCGCTCGGCACCGTTGGGGTCCGGGCGCAGCTGGGGCTGGGGTTCCAGTTCAATCAGGAACTGGCCACCGCCCATGCCCAGCTCGTCGATCAGCGCGGTGGTGGTGGCCGACAGCGTCTGCGCGGCCGTGCTGCGGCTGTGGGTCAGTTTCTGCGCCTGTGCCTGCCAGTGGACGCGGGCCTTGTCGATTTCACCGGCCAGCTTGGCCAGGCGTTCGTCGGCACCGCGCAGCTGCTCCAGCTCGCTGTCGATCCGCTCGCGGGTGGCGGCAA
The DNA here is from genome assembly GCA_002345545.1 of Stenotrophomonas sp. UBA2302. Lineage (GTDB taxonomy): Bacteria > Pseudomonadota > Gammaproteobacteria > Xanthomonadales > Xanthomonadaceae > Stenotrophomonas. The sequence goes on from DDVW01000024.1 coordinate 42,687, forward strand.
GCTCCTCCATCGGCACGCGGTGCTTGCGGGCCAGGTCGTGCAGCCGGCCCAGACGGCGCTCGATGTCCTCGAACGCCTGCGGATCGCTGTCCAGATCGTCCTGCACGCGGTCCAGCTGCACCAGTGCTTCCTGCAGCTGGATGCCGGCAGCGTCGAGCAGGGCGTCGATGTCGCCCAGCCGCGGATCGTGCTGGCTGACCCGCGCCAGCTCGCTGCGTACCTGCTGCAGCTGGCTGAGCAGGGACGGGGCGTCATCGCCATTGAGCAGATTGCCCGCCTGCAGGCAGGCTTCGATCAGTGCCGTGGAATGGGCCTGGCGGCGGTGGCTGGCGGCCAGTGCGGTGATCGCTTCCGGCTCCAGATCCTCGCGCTGGAGTTCGAGATGCTGGTGTTCCAGGTAACCGATCCGGTCGGAGACATCGCCCTGTTGCGACAGCGCATCGTGTTCGTCCAACAGCGCCTGCCAGGCGGTACTGGCGGCACGCACGGCGGCACGCTCGGCCTCGTTGCGGGCATAGGCGTCCAGCAGTGCCAGCTGGCTGGGGCGTGAGAGCAGGGCCTGCTGGTCGTGCTGGCCATGGATCTCGACCAGGAATGCAGCCAGCTCGGCCAGCTGCGAAACCGGCACCGGGCGGCCGTTGATGAAGGCGCGTGAGCCACCGTCGGCACGGATCACCCGGCGCAGCTGGCATTGGCCATCGTCATCGAGCTCGTTGTCGTGCAGCCACTGTCGCGCCGGGGCGTCGTCGGCCAGGCTGAATTCGGCCGACAGCTCGGCGCGGCTGGCACCGTGGCGGACCACGCCGGAATCGGCGCGCAGGCCGGACAGGAAGCCCAGCGCATCGACCATCAGCGATTTGCCGGCGCCGGTTTCGCCGGAAACCACGGTCATGCCCGGGCCGAACTCCAGTTCGGTGGCGCGGACGACGGCGAAATCCTTGATCGAGAGATGTCTGAGCATGGTTGGCAGGCTATGGGGCCGCGCAAAACTAGCATGTGCGCAGGACCGGGCAAACGTCCGGAGTGGAATTTCGGGGTCAGCGTAGGTCGTTGGCGTCTCACCGGCTGCGTCGCGGTCTTGAAACCGCTGGTACTGCCCATATACGGGGCGGAGTAGGCGGCAGAACTTCCGCCAGGGAACCGGAAATGAACCAAGAGCACCCCGAACTCGACCCCACCCCCAGTGCCGATGCGGCCACCGATCCCCAGCAGGAGCAGATCCAGGCCCTGCGCGCGGAGGTGGAGCAGGTCAAGGCCGAGGCGCTGCGCGAGCGCGCCGATCTGGACAACCAGCGCAAGCGCGTGGCCCGCGACATCGAGCAGGCGCGCAAATTCGCCAATGAGAAGCTGCTGGGCGAACTGCTGCCGGTATTCGACAGCCTCGATGCCGGGCTCAATGCCGCCGGCAGCGAGCCCAATCCGCTGCGCGAAGGGCTGGAGCTGACCCTGAAGCAGCTGCTGAAGGTGGCCGGCGACAACGGCCTGAGCCTGCTGGATCCGGTCGGGGAAGCCTTCAATCCGGAACACCACCAGGCCATCAGCCAGGTCGACGCCCCCGCCGGCGTGGCCCCGGGCGCGGTGGTCACCGTGTTCCAGAAGGGCTACCTGCTCAACGAGCGCCTGCTGCGGCCGGCGCTGGTGGTGGTGGCCCGGGTCGACTGATCCGCTGGCTGGCCGACTGCTGAACGGGTGCGGCCAGCAATAAACACTGTTCCGGGGGTGGCTTGAATGTCATCAGGTCCTCCCCCACATCCCATTCATCCCCGGCGGCTGCCGGCATACGAATCTCAGGAGTCCCCCATGGGCAAGATCATTGGTATCGACCTCGGCACCACCAACTCGTGCGTGGCGATCATGGACGGCGGCAAGGGCCGCGTCATCGAGAATGCGGAAGGTGACCGCACCACCCCCTCCATCGTCGCCTACACCAAGGACGGCGAAGTGCTGGTGGGTGCCTCGGCCAAGCGCCAGGCCGTCACCAATCCGAAGAACACCTTCTACGCCGTCAAGCGCCTGATCGGCCGCAAGTTCACCGACGGCGAAGTGCAGAAGGACATCGCCCACGTGCCGTACGGCATCCTCGCCCACGACAACGGCGATGCCTGGGTGGAGACCAGCGACGGCAAGAAGATGGCGCCGCAGGAAATCTCCGCCCGCGTGCTGGAAAAGATGAAGAAGACCGCCGAGGACTTCCTCGGTGAGAAGGTCACCGAAGCGGTCATCACCGTGCCGGCCTACTTCAACGACAGCCAGCGCCAGGCGACCAAGGACGCCGGCCGAATCGCCGGTCTGGACGTCAAGCGCATCATCAACGAGCCGACCGCCGCGGCGCTGGCCTATGGCTTGGACAAGGGCGACGGCAAGGACCGCAAGATCGTGGTCTACGACCTGGGCGGCGGTACTTTCGACGTGTCGATCATCGAGATCGCCAACGTCGACGGTGAGAAGCAGTTCGAGGTGCTGGCCACCAACGGCGACACCTTCCTGGGCGGCGAAGACTTCGACAACCGCGTCATCGAGTACCTGGTCGACGAGTTCAACAAGGACCAGGGCATCGACCTGCGCAAGGATCCGCTGGCGCTGCAGCGCCTGAAGGATGCGGCCGAGCGCGCCAAGATCGAGCTGTCGACCGCGCAGCAGACCGAAGTGAACCTGCCGTACGTCACCGCCGACGCTTCCGGTCCGAAGCACCTGAACATCAAGCTGACCCGCGCCAAGCTGGAAGCGCTGGTGGAAGAGCTGATCAAGAAGTCGATCGAGCCGTGCCGTGTCGCCCTGAACGACGCTGGTCTGCGTTCCAGCGATATCGACGAGGTGATCCTGGTCGGTGGCCAGACCCGCATGCCGAAGGTGCAGCAGGCGGTGAGCGAGTTCTTCGGCAAGGAGCCGCGCAAGGATGTCAACCCGGACGAAGCCGTGGCATTGGGTGCGGCGATCCAGGGCGGCGTGCTGGGCGGTGACGTCAAGGACGTGCTGCTGCTGGACGTGACCCCGCTGTCGCTGGGCATCGAGACCATGGGCGGCGTGTTCACCAAGATCATCGAGAAGAACACCACGATTCCGACCAAGGCCTCGCAGACCTTCTCGACCGCCGAGGACAACCAGTCGGCCGTGACCGTGCACGTGCTGCAGGGTGAGCGCGAGCAGGCCCGCTACAACAAGTCGCTGGCCAAGTTCGACCTGTCCGGCATCGAGCCGGCGCCGCGCGGCATGCCGCAGGTGGAGGTGTCCTTCGACATCGACGCCAACGGCATCCTGCACGTGTCGGCCAAGGACAAGAAGACCAACAAGGAACAGAAGGTCGAGATCAAGGCCGGTTCGGGTCTGTCCGAGGAGGAGATCGCACGCATGGTCGCCGACGCGGAAGCCAACCGCGAGGAAGACAAGAAGTTCCACGAGCTGGTGCAGACCCGCAACCAGGCTGACGGCCTGATCCACGCCACCCGCACCGCCATCACCGAGCATGGCAGCAAGGTCGGTGGCGATGTGATCGGCAAGGTCGAGGCGGCGCTGTCGGATCTGGAAACGGCGATGAAGGGCGACGACAAGGCGCAGATCGAAGCCAAGTCCAAGGCGCTGGAAGAAGCCGGCCAGGCGCTGTTTGCCGCCGCTTCGGCCGGTGAGCAGGGTGCTGCCGGTGGCGACGCCGGCGCTGCCGGGCAGGCGGCCGATGACGTGGTCGATGCCGAGTTCACCGAGGTCAAGGACGACGACAAGAAGTCCTGATGTCCGTTGCCCCTCTCCCGGCGGGAGAGGGGTTGGGGTGAGGGTTCGGGGCTGCGATGTGGCTCCGGACCCTTGTCTTGTCGACCAACCCCCACCCAGCCCTCCCCGGAGGGGGAGGGAGAGATAAAGCATGAGCAAGCGCGATTACTACGAAGTCCTGGGCGTCTCCCGCAGCGCCACCGATGAAGATCTGAAGAAGGCCTATCGCCGCAGTGCGATGAAACACCATCCGGATCGCAATCCGGGTGATGCCGCCGCTGAAGCCGCGTTCAAGGAGTGCAAGGAGGCCTACGAGGTCCTGTCCGACGGCAACAAGCGGCGCATGTACGACGCCCATGGCCATGCCGCGTTCGAACACGGCATGGGCGGTGGTGGCGGCCATGGCGGGCCGGACATGAACGACATCTTCGGCGACATCTTCGGCAACATCTTCGGCGGTGGTGGTGCACGCCAGCCACGGCGCGGTGCCGATATCGGCTACGTGATGGAGCTGGACCTGGAAGAAGCGGTGGCCGGTGTCGAACGGCGCATCGAGATCCCGACCCTAGTCGACTGCGGCGATTGCGATGGCAGTGGCTCGGAGGATCGCAAGGTCGAGACCTGCAACGTCTGCGGCGGTCGTGGCCAGGTGCGCGTGCAGCGCGGCATCTTCGCCATGCAGCAGGCCTGCCACAACTGCGATGGCCGTGGCCAGATCATCGCCAAGCCGTGCAAGACCTGCCACGGCAATGGCCGGGTCGAGGAAGAGAAGGTGCTCTCGGTCAAGGTGCCGGCCGGTGTGGACAGTGGCGATCGCATCCGCCTGCAGGGTGAAGGCGAGGCCGGTCCGCCGGGAACCCCGCCAGGCGACCTGTACGTGGAGGTGCGGGTGCGTGACCACGCCATCTTCACCCGCGATGGCGACGACCTGCATTGCGAGGTGCCGGTGCGTATCTCGCAGGCCGCGCTGGGCGACACCGTCCGCGTGGGCACGCTCGGTGGTGTGGCCGAAATCCGCATCCCGGCTGAAACCCAGACCGGCAAACTGTTCCGCCTGCGTGGCAAGGGCGTCAAGTCGGTGCGCAGCCGTACCGAGGGCGACCTGTACTGCCGCATCGTGGTGGAGACTCCGGTGAACCTCACCGCCGAGCAGCGCAAGCTGCTGGAGCAGTTCGAAGCGAGCTTCAGTGGGGAGGACGCGCGCAAGCACTCGCCCAAGTCGGCCACCTTCATCGATGGGGTCAAGGGCTTCTGGGACCGTATGACGTCGACCTGATCGATATCGATTCCACAGTGACAAAGCCGCAGCCTGCTGCGGCTTTGTCGTTTCTGGCGGTCGATTGGTTGCGTGCGCAATCTATGCCGGTGCGGACGGAGGGCGGTCGTAGAATGCGCAGATGAAAGAAGTCGACCACAGCCATCTCGTGCACGGTCGCCGGCAACGCCCGGAGGGGCCCTCGCCGGTGGACGTGATTTCGGTGCAGTCACAGCTGGTGTACGGCCACGCCGGCAACAGCGCCGCGGTGCCGCCGCTGCGCGCCCTTGGCATACGTGTGGCGGAGATTCCGACCACGTTGCTGAGCAATGCGCCGTTCTATCCGACCCTGCGCGGGCGCGTGCTGCCCGCCGACTGGTTTGCCGAGCTGCTGCAGGGCAGCAGCGAGCGCGGTCTGCCGCAGCGGGCGAAGATGCTGGTTTCCGGCTATTTCGGTAGTGTCGAAAACGGTGTCGCCTTCGCCGACTGGCTGGAGGAGGTGCTGCCGCACGCGCCGCAGTTGCGCTACTGCCTGGATCCGGTGATCGGCGACACCCATACCGGTCCCTATGTCGAGCCGGGGCTGGAGGCGGTTTTCGCCGAGCGCCTGCTGCCGCATGCCTGGCTGGTGACACCGAATGCATTTGAACTGGGCCGGCTCAGCGGCATGCCGGCACTGGAGCAGGCCGATGCGATCGCCGCTTCACGCAAGCTGCTGGAACGCGGGCCGGAATGGGTGATCGCCCACTCGGTTTCCGGCGATCCGGGCGACCTGGTGACGCTGGCCATCAGCCGCACTGAAGTCTGGCGCTGGACCTCGCCGCACCTGCCGGTGGATGTGGCCGGCACCGGCGATGTGCTGATGGCGCTGATCGTCGCCTTCCTGTTGAAAGGCCAAAGCTTCGCCGATGCGGTGGGACGGGCGATTGCCGGCGTACACGCGGCTCTGGAAGCGACGCTGGCCGAAGGCCTGGAAGAGTTCGAAGTGCTGGCCGCGGCGCCGGCAGCGACCGGTACGCCGTACCGCTTCCGTGCCGAGCGTCTGCAATGAACGCCCCGGTCATCGGCATTGTCGGCAGTGGCGGCGCCTACGGGCGCTGGTTGCGCGGGTTTTTCCAGACGCGGATGGGGCTGCAGGTGATCGGCCATGATCCGGTCGATCCGGATTCGCACACGCCCGAGCAGCTGCTGCAAGACGCTGACGTGCTGCTGTTCTCGGCGCCGATCCGGCTCACCCCCGGCCTGATTGGCGAATACGTCCGCCAGTCCGGTGGCCGCGAGCGGGGACGGCTGTGGCTGGATGTCACTTCGATCAAGGGTGCGCCTGTCGCGGCGATGCTGGAGTCGCAGGCATCCGTGGCCGGGTTGCACCCGATGACCGCACCGCCGAAGGCGCCGACCCTGAAGGGCCGGGTGATGGTGGTGTGCGAGGCGCGGTTGGAGTCGCGCTGGCAAACCTGGCTGGATGCGCTGTGCGCCGCGCTGCAGGCCGAATGCGTGCGCGCCACGCCCGAGCACCATGACCGGGTGATGGCACTGGTACAGGCGATGGTGCATGCCACCCATCTTGCCCAGGCCAGCGTGCTGCGCAGCTACGCGCCGCTGCTGGGCGATCTGCAGGCACTGATGCCGTACCGCTCGGCCGCCTTCGAGCTGGATGCGGCGGTGATCGCGCGCATCCTGTCGCTCAATCCGCTGATCTACGAGGACATCCAGTTCGACAACCCGCATACCGCCGAAATGCTCGGGCGGTTGCTGGAGCAGCTGCAGCGCCTGCGCGATCTGGTGGGCGAGGGTGGCGAACAGGCGCGTGCCGCGTTCCGCCAGCAGTTCCTGCATGACAACCGCCAGGCCATCGATGCGGCGACCCTGCGCGACGGCAACTACAGTTTCGAGCGGATCGGCTACCTGCTGGCCGACTTGACCGAGCAGCGCTCGATGAGCGTGCACCTGCCGCAGGACCGCGCCGGTTCGTTGCGCGAACTGCTGCATGTGTTCGAGCGCCACGGTGTCAGTCTGGCCTCGATCCACTCCTCGCGGACGCCGGCGGGCGAGCTGCATTTCCGCATCGGCTTCGAGCAGAGCTACCGGCCGGAAGTGCTGGCCGCGGCGGCGCGTGAAATCGACAGCAGCGGCATCGGCCGGGTACTGACGGGATAGTGAGCGCGGTGGCCGGGTTAATCCACAGGGGGTGTGGATGGAATGTCGACAAACATGTGGATAAGCGGCGGCGCGCCTTGCGGCATATGGCTGTCAAGATGCTTGCCGAATAATTGACCAGCATCGGGCCGGTTCGGCAAAGCGGCGCCGCTGGCCGGTGCGGCCGGTGTCAGGCGCGGCGCGCGGAACCCAGCGCCAGCCGGACTTCGCCATCGGGCGTACACAGCTGTTGTCCTTGGCGGACCAGCGGGCGGCCATCCTCCAGCGTGTAACGTGGCGGCTTGGAACTGTCCGGATCCCTGAATTCGATCACCACCCGGCTGCGGCCATCGTCGCCGGTCGCGGGGAACTGTCGGAACGTCATCGCCGATCTCCGGTTGGAACCTGTCGCAGGCCGGGTCTTCGGCCTGCTGCCAGTGGATGCAGCCTGCCACCGCGGGCGTTACCCGCCCGTTATGTGGCCGCGGTCATTCGATGAACTGCAGGCGGGCCAGCTCGGCATACAGCCCGTCCTGCGCAAGCAGCTCGGCATGGGTGCCCTGGGCGACGATACGGCCCTGGTCCATCACCACGATCCGGTCGGCCTTCAGCACGGTGGCCAGACGGTGCGCGATCACCAGAGTGGTACGGCCCTGCATCAGCCGTTCCAGTGCCTGCTGCACCGCACGCTCGCTCTGTGCGTCCAGCGCGCTGGTGGCCTCGTCCAGCAGCAGCACCGGCGCATCCTTGAGCAGCGCACGGGCGATGGCGATGCGCTGCTGCTGGCCACCGGACAGGCGCGCGCCGCGTTCGCCCAGGTCGCTGTCGTAGCCGTCGGGCAACTGTTGCAGGAAGTCGTCGGCCTCGGCCGCGCGTGCCGCCGCGCGTACTTCCTCGTCACTGGCCTCGAGGCGGCCATAGCGGATGTTGTCGGCGGCACTGCTGGCGAACAGCGCCGGCTGCTGCGGGACCAGCGCGATGCTCTGCCGCAGTTGTGCCGGATCGAACTGGCGCAGGTCTATGCCATCCAGTTGCAGGCTGCCGGCATCGGGGTCGTGGAAACGCAGCAGCAGCGACAGCACCGTGCTCTTGCCGGCACCGGACGGACCGACCAGGGCGACGGTTTCGCCGGGGGCCACGCTCAGGCTGAAGTCGTCCAGTGCCGGCTGGTCGGGACGTTGCGGGTAATGGAAGGACACGTGCTCGAAACGGATACCGCCACGCAGCGGCATCGGCAGCGGCCGGGGCTGTGCGGGAGCGGTGATGCGCGGCGATTCATCCAGCAGCTCGGCGATGCGGCCCATGCCGCCGGAAGCGCGCTGCAATTCGTTCCAGACTTCCGCCAGGGCGCCGACCGAGCCGCCGCCGATCAGCGCATACAGCACGAACTGGCCCAGTGTGCCGGCACTCATGCTGCCGTTGACCACATCGTGTGCGCCGGACCACAGCACCGCGACGATCGCACCGAACACCAGCACGATGGCGATGGCGGTGACGAAGGACTGGGTACGGATGCGGTGTCGTGCGGTGGCGACGGACACCTTCAACGCCGCTTCGAAGCGGCCACGCTCGTAGGGTTCACGCGCATGCGCCTGCACCGTGTGCACCGCGCCCAGGGTTTCGGCCGCCAGCGCATTGGCATCGGCAACGCGGTCCTGGCTGGCGCGGGAGATTTTCTGCAGCCGGCGCGCGCCCAGCACGATGGGCAGTACTGCCAGCGGGATGCCGATCAGCGAATACACGGCTAGGCGCGGGCTGGTCACAAACAGCATGACCATGCTGCCCACAACAGTGACGATGCTGCGCAACGCCACCGACATGGTGGAGCCGATCACGCTGCGCAGCAGTTCGCTGTCGGCCGTCAGCCGCGACACCAGCTCGCCGCTGCGGTTGCGGTCATGGAAGCCGGCATCCAGGCCGATCAGGTGCGCGTACAGCTGTCCGCGCAGGTCGGCGACCACCTTTTCGCCCAGCAGGGACACGAAGAAGAAGCGGGCAGCCGTCGCCAGGGCCAGTACCACCGCCACCACGAACAGCAGTGAGAACGCGCGATTGATTTCGCCGCCACCGGAAAAGCCGTGGTCGATCATCTGCTTGACCGCCATCGGCAGGCTCAGGGTGGCCGTGGACGACACCGCCAGAGCGATCAGCCAGGCGCTGAACAGGCCACCATGGCGGCGGACGAACGGCCACAGCGTTTTCAGGCTGCCCAGTTTCTGCAGGCGGCGCGGTGCGGCGGGGGGGGAGGTGTCATTCATCGGTATCGGGCTCGCTCATGCGCAGGCGGTCGCGGGTGGCATCGCGCAGACGTATCGCCAGCGCGTCGATGCGGTCGGCTGGCAACCGTACATGCAGGCGCAGGCCTTCGGGCAGGAAATCTTCTGCAAGTTTCTCGGCACCGGCCGTGCCCAGCAGGGTGTGGACGATGCCCATGTCCTCGAAGCCGCAGTGCAGGATGCGCTCGGCCATCGGGATCAGCGGGCTGCGCTCAGCCAGGCGCAGGCATTCGGCGGCGGTACCGCCATAGGCGCGGACCAGACCGCCGGCACCGAGCTTGATGCCGCCATACCAGCGGGTCACCAGCACGGCGACACGGTCATAGCCCTGGCCATCGATGGCGGCCAGGATCGGGCGCCCGGCCGTGCCCGCCGGTTCGCCATCGTCGCTGGAACGGTATTCGTTGCCATGGCGGTAGGCCCAGCAATTGTGCGTGGCATCGGGCACCGAGACCGCGTCGAAGAACGCCAGCGCCTCATTGGCGCCGGTGATCGGCGCGGCATGCGCAATGAAGCGGCTGTGTTTGATTTCCAGCTCATGGCTGGCACGTGTGGCAAGGGTATCGAGCATTGCCCGCCATTCTAGTGGCTGGCACCAGCGAGGTGGGGCGGCTGGCTCAGTCGGCGAGCAGTGGCTGCAGATCAGCCGGGATCCGGGCCTTGGGATGGTCGATGGCGAAACGGCGCAGACTGGCGCGGGCACCTTCCATATCGCCGGTATCCCGGCGTGCACGGATGCGCTTGAGCCACTGCCGTCGCGACAGCGTGGCATCGGCCTCGATGTCGACCACGCGCCCGGCCGTGGCGGTGGCCCTATCGGCCGCCGTCGCCGGTGCGGCAGCGACGGTGGTGCGCTCGCGGCGGGCCGCGGCCGCCTTTTCGGTAGCCTTCTGGCCGGCATGATGCGGAATGATGCGCGGGCCGTCGAATTGCGGGCGTGGCGGCATGTCTTCAGCGGCGGTGCGGCGTGCGGATGCGTCCGATGCGGGCATGGGGGAGGCCGGCGGGGCCGGTGGCGCAGGGGCGGCGGGAGGCGGCATCACTTGCGCTTCATCGTGAATGGCGGCCGTCGTATGCGGCGATGTACGGGCCGGAGCGGTTTTGGCGGCCGGTTGTGCGGGCGTGTGGGTGATCCGTGTCCGGGAGCGTGGCAGAGCTTCGGGTGACGCCGGGGAGGGCGCTGCAACGGTGGCCGGAGACGCAGCCGGAGATGGGGGAGCCTCGGCAGCCACTTCGGCGGCCGCCGGCGCTGCCATATCCACAGCGCCCTCGACCGGGGACGGCAACGGCGGGGCGGTGGGCTGCAGTTGCCAGGCCAGGCCGATGACCAGCACCAGCGAGGCGGCTACTGCCAGCGAAGCACCCAGCCGGCGCCGGCGCCGTCCGCTTGGTGCATGCGACAACGGTTTCTGCTGTGGACCGGGCGGTGCGCTGCCGATGGCATCGGCGGGAGCTCGCGCCATCGCCAGGATGGCGGTATCGACCTGTGCACCCGGACCCGGCGCGCGCGCGCCAGAGCGGCCGAGCAGACGGGCCAGCTCGCGTTCTTCGGGGCTCAGTGGCTCAGGCGTGTTCATTCGTTCAACCTCGCGCGCAGTTTGTCCATCGCATAACGCAGCCGCGATTTGACCGTTTCCCGGCCGACGCCGGTGATCTGCGCGATCTCCTCCAGACTCAGCTCCTGCTCCAGCCGCAGCAGCACCACCTCCTGCTGCTCCACCGGCAGTTCGGCCAGTGCCTGGCGCAGTTGCCGGCGCTGGGCCTGCTCCTCGGCCAGCAGCTCCGGTGTGCAGTTGTCGGCCAGCCGTGCCGTGCGTTCGTCGGCATCCGCCGGAGCGGGCGGGCGATGACGTGCTGCCCGCCAGTGATCGTTGAGCCGGTTGTGGGCGATGCGGAACAGCCAGGTGGAGAAGGCCGCCTCGGGGGTCCAGCCGGAGCGCGCATGGATGACTTTCTGCCAGATGTCCTGGAACAGCTCCTCCGCCAGCGGCCGGTCGCGCAACTGGCCCAGCAGGTAATGGAACAGCCGCGCACGATGGCGTCCGTACAGTTCGGAGAACGCCACACTGTCGCCGCCGGCATAGGCCAGCATCAGGGTTTCATCGGCAGGAGCCTGGACAAACGTATCCACGCGCGGAAGCCTACTGGTTGCAGCGCCCGCTGCCCAGCCAGTGGAAGAGGGGGATTCAGCCCGCGATTTGCACGGGAGCCTGTATCCCGGCAGCGGGGACGTTATGCTGCCGCGCGGGGTCGCCTACGTACGGGTGGCCAGAGAGACCGGATGCATGCTTCATAACCAGACCTATCCGCTTCACGTCTATTCGCTTGCCAGCGGTGATGTCTGCCTTGCCCAGGTGGTTGCACGGTTGCAGGGCCTGCTCCCGCAAGGTGGCGCGGTCGCGCTGGCCTGGGAGGATGCGCTGCTGGCAACCGGTTGTATCAGTCATCCGGTGGGCAGCCTGGCGCTGCAGGAGGATGCCGGCAGGCTGCTGGAGCAGGGCGCGCAGTCCGGATTGGCCGAGGGAAGAGCGGGCGAAGTCTGGACCGATGCCGACAGTGGCGGCCGTGTCGCCCTGATCGCCGAGGTGGAGGAAAGCTGGCCGATGCCGCAGCGGCAGGCGTGGCTTGCGGCGGCACGGCTGCTGCTGGATGCGGTGATGCTGTCGATGCGGCAGCAGCTGAGAATCGCCGGGCTCGAGCGTTCCAAGCGTCTGCAGAAGGCGCTGTTCGAAATTGCCGATCTGGCCGGTGCGGAGCTTGAGCTGGAGGAAATGCTGGCGCATTTCCATCAGATCCTCGGATCGCTGATGTATGCGGAAAACTGCTACATCGTCGAGTGTGACGAGCAGCAGAGCAGCCTGCGATTCCTGTATTTCGCCGATACCCGGGACGATTTCGTGCCTGAGCGCGAGCGCAGCTACCGGCATGAGGAAATGCCGGCCAGCCTGACCTTCGCGGTGCTGCGACAGGGCAGGGTGATGAGCGGCCCGGCGCGCGAACTGCTGAAGGCGCTCGACTCCCCGCAGGCACGCACGCAGGGTCTGGAAAGCGCCGACTGGCTAGGCGTACCGATGTGGCGCAACGGCAGCGTGTGTGGCGCGATCGTGGTGCAGAGCTATGAAATTGACGCGCGCTACTCGGATGAGGACCGCGCGATCCTGAATTTCGTCGCCAAGCACATCCTCACCGCCATGGACCGGCGCGCGGCGCATGTGCAACTGGAACGGCACGTGCAACGGCGTACCGTCGAGCTGGAGCGCTCCAACAGCAGCCTGCAGGCGGAGGTCGTGGAGCGGCGGCGGGCGGAGATGGTGCAGGCGGCGTTGTTCCGGATTTCCGAACTGGCGGTCTCCTGCCCCAGCCAAGGTGACTTCCACGCGCAATTGCACGCGGTGCTCGGCACCTTGCTGGATGCACGCAACTTCTACATCGCCATGGTCAACGAGCCGGGTGACGGGCTGGAGTTCGTCTATTCGGTGGACGAGAAGAAGCCGCGGCTGTCCTCACGCCCCTTCAGCGGCGGGCTGACCGAATACACCATCCGCCAGCAGCGGCCGATGCTGCTCATGCGCGAGGACATCGACAGCCTGATCGCTGCCGGTGAGGTGCGCGAGTTCGGCTTCAAGTCGCATTGCTGGCTGGGCGTTCCGCTGATGAACGATGGCGAGGTCATCGGCGTGATCGCGGTGCAGAGCTATACGCCGGGGAGCAGGTTCACTGTCGACGACCAGCGGCTGCTGGCGTTTGTGGCGCGCAATATCGGTGCCAGCCTGGAGCGGCAGCGTGACCGCGAGCGGTTGCTGGAGGCGCATGCAGGGCTGGAGCGCCGGGTCAGCGAGCGCACCCATGAGCTGGGCGAAGTCAACCAGAAGCTGCTGGCGCAGATCAGCGAACGCATGGATGCCGAGCAGCGGCTGACCCATCTGGCCCTGCACGATGTGCTGACCGGTCTGCCCAACCGCCTGCAGCTGCAGGAAACGCTGGAACAGACCATCGAACATGCGCGGCTGGGGATCGGCACCGAGTTCGCGCTGCTGTTCCTGGACCTGGACCGCTTCAAATGGGTCAACGACAGCATCGGCCATGCGGCGGGCGACCAGATGCTGGTCGAGGTCGCGCAGCGGCTGGTGCGGATGGTCCGTGCCGGGGACATGGTTGCGCGTCTGGGAGGCGATGAATTCGCGCTGCTGGTGCACGGCAAGGGCGGTGTCGAGGCGATGCTGGAACTGGGGCGGCGCATGCTGCGCGTGCTGGAGATGCCGATGTGGGTGGAAGGGCGCGAGCTGTTTCCTTCCGGCAGTGTCGGCATTGCGCTGTGGCATCCGCGCTATGGTTCCGGCGCCGACCTGCTGCGTGACGCCGATGCGGCGATGTATCGCGCGAAGCTGAAAGGGCAGGACCGCTGCGTGGTGTTCGATGCGGCCATGCATGCCGAAGCGGTGTACCGGCTGGAGCTGGAGGCGGACCTGCGCCGGGCGATCAAGAATGATGATTTCGTACCGTACTACCAGCCCATCGTGTCGCTGGCCGAAGGGCGGGTGGTCGGGCACGAAGCCCTGCTGCGCTGGAAACACGAACAGCGTGGCGTGCTGGCGCCGGGAGAGTTCCTGGCGCTGGGCGAGGAAAGCGGGTTGATCGAGCAGGTGGACTGGCTGATCTACACACAGGTGGCCACGGACCTGGCCCGGACCACACAGGGCTATGTGTCGGTCAACGTCTCACCGCGACACTTCCGCTCCCCCGGCTTCGCACAGCGCCTGCTGCAACTGCTCGCCTCAGCCGGTGCCGACCCGCAGCGGTTGCGGATCGAGATCACCGAGATGGCGCTGCTGGAAGATGCGCCGCGGACATTGCGCACCCTGCGCCAGCTGCGCGAGCGCGGCATCGTCGTGCAGCTGGATGATTTCGGCACCGGCTATTCCGCGCTGTCCTACCTGCACCGTTTCCCGATCAGTGTGCTGAAGATCGACCGCAGCTTTGTCGGAGGGCTGCATGCGGAGGGGAGCAGGGATACGCTGGCGCTGGTCGAGGGCGTGCTGTCGCTGGCGCGCACGCTGGGCATCGAGACCATCGGCGAAGGCGTCGAGACCGGACAGCAACGGCAGACCCTGCGGCAACTGGGCTGCAACTATGCGCAGGGGTATCTGCTGGGCCATCCGGCACCATTCGAGACGATGGCGCAGCGGCTCCAGATGCCATGACCGGTGCGGTTCTGTCCGTGGCTGCGGCTCAGCGCAGTGCGGCGCGCAACTTTTCGTTGAACCACTTGTCCGCCTGCGCCGGCGAGTACGCGCGCATCCATGCCAGCATCTGCACGTCATCCTCGCCGTACCACAGATCATCGCGCTGTTCCGGATGCAGGAAGCGCTCGCTGACCATGGTGTCGATCATGCCGATCAGTTGCGCGTAGAAGCCGTCGATATCGAGGAAGGCGCAGGGCTTCTTGCCGATGCCGAGCTGGCGCCAGGTGAGCATCTCGAAAATCTCCTCGGCGGTACCGAAGCCGCCGGGCAGGGCGACGAAGGCGTCGGACAGGTCGAACATGCGCGACTTGCGTTCGTGCATCGAGCCGACGACCTCCAGTGTGGTCACGCCCTGGTGCGCGACTTCCAGATCCACCAGGTGCTGCGGGATCACGCCGGTGACTTCGCCGCCGGCAGACAGCACACCATCCGCCACCGCGCCCATCAGGCCGGTCCTGCCGCCGCCGTAGATCAGGCGCAACCCCTCGTTGGCGATGCGCCTGCCCAGCTCGGTGGCGCGCTCGACGTAGACGGGTTTGGCGCCGGGATTGGAGCCGCAATAGACGCAGATGGACTTCATGGGGGTTCCTGATGGAGGGGAGGTTGCCCGGACTCGACGGCTGAACAGGCGCGGCCAGGCGGAACACAAAAGCAAGAAGGCTCCGCCGGGGCGGAGCCTTCAGGTCACAGGCCGGGACGCTTAGTTGGCCTTGTGGATGGCGCGCTTGCTGACCGCCATCGCCGCGTCGTGGATCACTTCCGACAGCGACGGATGGGCGTGGCAGATGCGGGCCAGGTCATCGGCCGAGCCGCTGAACTCCATGGTCAGCACACCTTCGTGTACCAGCTCGGAGACGTTGGCGCCGACCAGGTGCATGCCCAGCACGCGGTCGGTTTCGGCATGGGCCAGCACCTTGACGAAGCCGGCCGGCTCGATCATGGCGACGGCGCGGCCGTTGGCGGCGAACGGGAAGCTGCCAGCCTTGTACGGGATGCCCTCGGCCTTGAGCTGGGCTTCGGTCTTGCCGACCCAGGCCAGTTCCGGCTCGGTGTAGATCACCCACGGGATGGTGTCGAAGTTGACGTGGCCCGGCAGGCCGGCGATCAGTTCGGCCACCGCGATGCCTTCCTCGAAGCCCTTGTGCGCCAGCATCGGGCCGCGTACGCAGTCGCCGACCGCCCACACGCCGTCCACGCCGGTGTGGCAATGCGCGTCTACTTCGATCTGGCCGCGCTCGTTGAGCTTGACCGCGCAATCGTCCGCCAGCAGGCCCTTGGTCGCGGCGCGACGGCCCACGGCCACCAGCAGCTTGTCGACGGTGATGGTCTTCTCGCCGGCAGCGTCGGTGTAGGTGACCAGTACTTCCTTGCCCTTGACCTCGGTCTTGGAGACCTTGGCGCCGAGCTGGATGTCCAGGCCCTGCTTCTTGAATTCGCGGGCGGCGACCTTGGCCACCTCGGCGTCGGCGGCGGCCAGGAAGTCCGGCATCGCTTCGAGGATGACCACTTCCGAACCCAGGCGCTTCCACACGCTGCCAAGTTCCAGGCCGATCACGCCGGCGCCGATCACGGCTAGGCGCTTGGGTACTTCGGTGAAGTCCAGCGCGCCGACGTTGTCGACGATGGTGTCACCGTTGAACTTGGCGAACGGCAGTTCGATCGAATCCGAACCGGCGGCGATGATGACGTTGGTGCCCTTGAGCTCGACCTCGCTGCCGTCATGCTGCTTGACGGTGACGATGTTGCCGGCCTTGAGCTGGCCGAAGCCGTAATACGGCGTGACCTTGTTGGCCTTGAACAGCTGGGCGATGCCACCGGTGAACTGCTTCACGATGGCGTCCTTGCGGCCGACCATCTTGGTCACGTCCATCTTGGCGTCGTTGAAGCTGATGCCGTGGTCGCCAAAGATGTGGCCCATGTTCCAGTACTGGCGCGAGGAGTCCAGCAGCGCCTTGGACGGGATGCAGCCCACGCGCAGGCAGGTGCCGCCCAGTGCCGGCTTGCCGTCCTTGCCCAGCGCTGCATCGATGCAGGCGGTCTTCAGGCCCAGCTGGGCGGCGCGGATGGCGGCGTGGTAGCCGGCCGGGCCGGCACCGATGACGACGACGTCGAATTGTTCAGCCATTTGAGGTTCCTTGATACCAGTCTCTTCTCCCTGCGGGAGAAGGTGACGCTAAGCGCCGGATGAGGGTGCGGGGAGGGCCGGACCCTCACTCCAACCCCTCTCCCGGTGGGAGAGGGGCTTTCGGGCCTTACAGGCCGAACAGCATGCGGCCGGGGTTTTCCAGCTGGTTCTTGATGTCCACCAGGAACTGCACCGCGTCCTTGCCGTCGATGATGCGATGGTCGTAGGACAGGGCGATGTACATCATCGGTGCGATCACGACCTGGCCGTTCTCGGCAATCGGGCGTTCCTTGATGGTGTGCATGCCGAGGATGGCGCTCTGCGGCGGATTGACGATCGGGGTCGACATCAGCGAGCCGAAGGTGCCGCCATTGGTGACGGTGAAGGTGCCGCCCTGCAGGTCGTCCAGTGCCAGCTTGCCGTCACGCGCCTTCTTGGCGTAGTCGGCGATGCCCTTTTCGATGTCGGCAAACGACATGCGCTCGACGTTGCGCAGCACCGGGGTCACCAGACCCTTCTCGGTGGACACGGCGATGGAGATGTCCGAATAGCCGTGATAGATGATGTCGTCACCATCGACCGAGGCGTTGACCAGCGGGAAGCGCTGCAGCGCGTTGGCCGCGGCCTTCACGAAGAAGCTCATGAAGCCCAGCTTGATGCCGTGCGCCTTCTGGAACTCTTCCTGCAGTTCCTTGCGTGCGGCGGCCACCTTGGCCAGATTGACTTCGTTGAACGAAGTCAGCATGGCGATGGATTCCTTGGACTGCATCAGACGCTCGGCGATGCGCTTGCGCATGCGGGTCATCGGCACGCGTTCTTCCGGACGCGCACCGCCGGCCTTGCCGACACCACCGGTGCGGGCGAAGTTGACGATGTCTTCCTTGGTCACCGCGCCGTGGCGGCCGGTGCCGGCCACGTCAGCCGGATTCACGCCTTCGGTGATGGCCGAGAAGCGGGCACCCGGGGGCAGGGTGTCGGCAGCGGACTTGGCAGCCGGTGCCGGCGCAGCGGCAGCAGCCGGAGCGGCGGCGGCCGGAGCAGCAGCCTTCGGTGCTTCAGCAGCGGCGGCCGGGGCGGCAGCGGCAACCGCGCCTTCCTCGATGATCGCCAGGATCTGGCTCGAGGTGACGGTGTCGCCTTCCTGGAACTTGATTTCCTTCAGCACGCCATCAACCGGTGCCGGCACTTCCAGCACGACCTTGTCGGTTTCCAGGTCGAGCAGGTTCTCGTCACGCGAGACAGCGTCGCCGACCTTCTTGTGCCAGCTGGCGATGGTGGCGTCGGAGACGGATTCGGGCAGTACCGGTACTTTGACTTCGGTGGCCATTTGGCGGATTTCCTGGTTGCAGATTCTTGGGAAAGGAGGGGCTTATTCGGCGTAGTTGTCGTCGATCTTGTTGACCAGCGCGTCGGCGAGCAGCTGCTGCAGTTCGCGCAGGTGATCGGACATGTGGCCCACGGCAGGCGACGGCGAACGCGGGCGACCGGCGTAATGCAGCGCCTGGCCATCGGACAGGCAGGCCTGCAGATGGTGGCGGATCTGGTACCACGCGCCTTGGTTCATCGGCTCTTCCTGGCACCACACCACGTCGGCGGCCTTGCCGTACTTATTCAACTCGGCAGCCAGCGCCGGGCGCGGGAACGGGTACAGCTGTTCCACGCGGAGCAGGGCGACGTCGTCACGGCCGAGCTTGGTCTGCTCTTCCAGCAGGTCGTAATAGACCTTGCCCGAGCACAGCACCACGCGCTTGACCTTCTTGGCGTCGGCCGCGGCATCGCCGATCAGCAGCTGGAACTCGCCGTTGGCCAGTTCGTCCAGGGTCGACACGGCCAGCTTGTGGCGCAGCAGCGACTTGGGTGACATCACCACCAGCGGCTTGCGGGTGGTCATGCGCATCTGGCGACGCAGCATGTGGAACGCCTGCGCCGGGGTCGACGGCACGCAGACCAGCATGTTCTCCAGCGCGCACAGTTGCAGGAAGCGCTCCAGGCGCGCGGAACTGTGTTCCGGGCCCTGGCCTTCGTAGCCGTGCGGCAGCAGCAGGGTCAGGCCGGAGATGCGGCCCCACTTGGCTTCACCGGAGGCGATGAACTGGTCGATCACCACCTGCGCGCCATTGGCGAAGTCGCCGAACTGGCCTTCCCAGATGCACAGGGTGTTGGGGTCGGTGGTGGAGAAGCCGTACTCGTAGGCCATCACCGCTTCCTCGCTGAGCAGCGAGTCGATGATGGTGGCCTTCTCCGGTGATTCGACCAGCTGGCGCAGCGGCAGGTAATAGCTGTCGGTCTTCTGGTCGTGCAGGATCGCGTGGCGGTGGGTGAAGGTGCCACGGCCGACGTCCTGGCCGACCAGGCGCAGGTTGCTGCCCTCGTCCAGCAGGGTGGCGTAGGCCAGGTTCTCGGCAAAGCCCCAGTCGCCCGGGACTTCACCGGCGGCCATCTTGCGGCGGTCGTCATAGACCTTGGCCACGCGCGAGTGGATTTCCACGCCTTCGGGAATGGTGTTGATCAGCGTCGCCAGCCGGGTCAGCTTGTCCATATCGACGGCGGTGCTGACCGTGTCCGACAGCTTGCCGGCCAGGTACTTCGGCCAGTCCACGAACAGCTTGCTGGTGGCCGGGGTCTTGCCCACGTCGGCCAGCTCGGTGGTCACTTCGCCGGCGTCGAGCTTGTTGCGGTAGCTGTCGACCAGCTCCTTGCCGGCACCGGCGGGGATCACGCCCGCGGCTTCCAGCTGCTCGGCATACAGCTCGCGGGTGGTCTTGTGCTTGCGGATCACCTGGTACATCAGCGGCTGGGTGATGGCCGGTTCATCGGCCTCGTTGTGGCCCCAGCGGCGGTAGCAGATCAGGTCGATCACGACGTCCTTGTGGAACTGCTGGCGGAAGTCGTAGGCCAGTTTGGCGGCGTACACCACCGCTTCCGGATCGTCGCCATTGACGTGCAGGACCGGTGCGCCAACCATCTTGGCGATGTCGGTGCAGTACAGGGTCGAGCGCGAGTCGTCGCGGTTGGAGGTGGTGAACCCCACCTGGTTGTTGACCACGATGTGCAGGGTGCCGCCGACGGTGAAACCGCGGGCCTGCGACATCTGGAACAGCTCCATCACCACGCCCTGGCCGGCGAATGCGGCGTCGCCGTGGATCAGGATCGGCATCACCTGCTTGCGCGCGGTGTCGTTGCGGCGCTCCTGGCGCGAACGCACCGAGCCGGCGACCACCGGGTCGACGATTTCCAGGTGCGACGGGTTGAATGCTAGGGCAAGGTGCACCGGGCCGCCGGCGGTGGCGACGTCGGCCGAGAAGCCCATGTGGTACTTCACGTCACCGGCAACGGCACGCTCGTCGTGCTCGAACTTGCCTTCGAACTCGTCAAACAGCTTGCGCGGGTTCTTGCCCAGGGTGTTGACCAGCACGTTGAGGCGGCCGCGGTGGGCCATGCCGATCACCACGTCCTTGACGCCGTCGACGCCGGCGTTGCGGACCACCGTGTCCATCATCGGGATCAGCGAGTCGCCGCCTTCCAGCGAGAAGCGCTTCTGGCCGACGTACTTGGTGTGCAGGTAGCGCTCCAGGCCTTCGGCAGCCGTCAGGCGCTCCAGCGTGCGGCGCTTGGTGTCGGCGTCGAGGTTGTAGTTGCCGCCGGTGTTTTCCAGGCGCTGGTACAGCCACTGGCGCTGATCGACCTCGGAGATGTGCATGAACTCCGCACCGATCGAACCGGTGTAGGTCGCCTTCAGGCGGGCCAGAAGGTCGCGCAACTTCATGCGCGGCTGGCCGCCGACACCGCCGGTGCTGAACTCGTCGTTGAGGTCGGCGTCGCTGAGGTGGTGGAACGGCAGGCCCAGGTCCGGCGGATTGACCGGCGGGGTCAGGCCCAGCGGATCAAGGCGGGCGCCCAGATGGCCGCGGGAACGGTAGGCGGTGATCAGACGGCCGACATTGCGCTCGCGCTCGTCGCCCCCACCCGCACCGCTGCCGGAGTTGTGTGCATTTTTCGCCGCCTCGGTGATGTGGGCGATTGCGGCCGAATGCGGGACATCGCCTGCTTCACGGCCCTTGAAGCCATCGAAGTAGGTTTTCCACTTGGGGTCCACACTGTCCGGAGAAACGAGGTACTGCTCGTACAGATCCTCGATGTAGGAGGCGTTGCCGCCGGCGAGTTGCGATGATTGCGCAAACTGCTTCAGGAGATTGTCCACGATGGAGAGTCGGATTCGCTTGTGGGGTAAGGCTCGGGAAACCGGCGCGCCCAAAAAAAATTAAAGGCACGCGCGGGCGTGTTTAACGTTTGAATTATACCTGCGCCGGGACAGGAAGGGGCATTCACACTGTCCCGTGGATTAATACATGACCACCGGTTGTCTTGCCCTGTCTGCCGTCAGACACCCAGTACGCGGACCGCGTCGCAGTTGCGGGAACGCTCCCAGATACGCTGGAACAATGCTTCCTGCTGGCGGGCACGGCTGGCGCTGGCCAGCGACAGCTCGCCTTCAAGCCGTTCGCCCATTGGACGAAAGTAGCAATCACGGGCGTCATTGCAGAACCCGCCCGAGGTGACAAGGCAGTCGGCCGGGTCGACCGGCTCACGCAGCTGGAACACGCTGGGCAGGCGCTGGAGCAGGGCGACCAGCGGCGCGGGCAGGTGGGCCACGTCGGCTTCGTGCACCAGCAGCTGGGCCTGCTTGGCATGGCGCGCGGTGGCAAACCGGCGTAGCGCGGCCAGCACCTGCGGCTGGCCCAGCAGGGTGGAATCGTCGCCGCGGAGCTGGATGAACAACTGGCGGCGGGCGCGATGGATCACGCTGCTGGCCGCAGCGGTGGCGCTGTCCAGGTTGTCCACCCGCATGGCACCGTCAAGCCGGCAGCGCATCTGCTGGTGCGCGATGCCGGCCTCTTCGAAGATCTCGCCTTCGGGCAGGAAGCCGTTGCGGGCGTAGAAGTCGCGGGCGGTCAGCTGCGCATGCAGGCTCACTTCGCCCCAGCCACGCTGCCGGGCTTCGGCGACCAGCGCCTCAAGCAGCGCCTGGCCAACGCCCTGGCCGCGGGCCGCCGCCACTACTGCCATGCGGCCGATGCGCTGCTCGGGCGTGAGCCGGGCGGTGCCGATCACCTGGCCGTCATCCGCGCGCGCCAGCATGTGATGGCTGAGCGGATCCAGGGCATCGATTTCCAGCTCCACCGGCACCTGCTGTTCGACCACGAACACGGCATGGCGCACGCCATACAGCAGTGCCTGCTGGGTGGCGTAATCGGCACGTTCAATATGGAAGCCGGGAGTCGGGTTCATGCGGGCGAAGATTCCGGGTCGGTATCGTTGTCGCAGATCACCACCACCTCGACGCCTTCATCGTTGCTGCTGACCGTCTCGATGGTGCCTTGGGCCGGCTCGCCGGGGGCGGCCTGCGCGTATTCAAATACCTCGATTTCCACTTCCGGCGCGTCCAGGTCGGCGTCGTCGGCAGAGTCGAAATCATCTTCCATCGCCTGCATTGCCGCCAGCGCCTCCACATCCAGCAGCTGGAAGCAACCGCCGGCCAGTAGTTCCAGCACGGCGTTGCGGCCCTTGGCCGAGAGTTTGCGGAAGGCGGCGGCGTCGATGTATTCGGCCGCGGCCAGGGTCTGCGCATCCTTGACCGACAGCGCGAACTCGCGGCCGGAGCAGTACAGCGTGCCGCCGCGGGTGGCGCGGCGCCAGGCCAGACGGGCCCACGGGTGGCGTTCCAGCTCACCGCCACGGGCCAGTTCGGCTTCCACCTCTTCGGGCGAGCGCGGGGCCTGCGAGGGCAGGATGTCGCCGGCCGAGCGGTAGGTGGTGATGAAGCGGCCGAACCAGTCGCCGAGGCGGTCCGGATCGTTCATCCGCAGCGCATTCAGTGCGGTGACCACCCGCTTCATCGCCGCCGCGTCGATCTCGTTGGGGTCTTCCGGCAGCTTCAGGTCCGGGTCCTGGAAGCGGATGGACTCGTCGGCATTGGCCACCAGATCGTCCAGCCAGTCGCTGATCAGCTCGGCCGAGGAGGGGGCGCGCATGCCGAAGGAGTAGGTCAGGCACGGGTCTTCGGCCACGCCGTTGTGCGGCACGTTCGGCGGCAGGTACAGCATGTCGCCCGGTGCCAGCACCCAGTCGTGGGTCTTGCGGAACTTCTTGAGCAGCTTCAGCTCCACGTCCGGGCGGAAATCCAG